>CAKULG010000003.1 GCA_934667105.1 uncultured Clostridia bacterium | reverse complement strand
TTTGCTTCGCAAATCTCCACCTTTCCCTTGACTGTGCTCTCTGTGCTTTGTGTAACCTATGTTTGACGCGGATACAAAATATTCCATTATATGTCCCGCGCGCTTCTTGCCATTCCGGGAAAAAAGTGATAAACTGAATGCGCAATTTTTCTGATGGGAGGAAACTTGTATGGCACGGGAAAACGCCTGGAAAAAATACGACGAGCAAGCGCTATGCGCGCTGGAGGAAATCAGCAAAAAATACCGGGGCTTTTTAAACGATGGAAAAACCGAACGGGAGTGCGTGAGTCAAACGGTAGCGCTGGCTGAAAAGGCTGGATATATCGATCTCAAGGATGCTATCGCAAAGAAGACGCGCCTTGTCCCCGGTGATAAGGTGTATGTGAATTGCATGGGCAAAGCGATTATGCTGTTCCACATGGGCAAGCGGCCCCTGGAAGCGGGGCTGAATATCGTGGGCGCGCATATCGATTCCCCGCGGATCGATCTGAAGCAGAACCCCTTCTATGAAGACACCGATCTGGCTTATGCGGATACCCATTATTACGGCGGCATCAAGAAATATCAGTGGGTGGCGCGGCCCCTGGCGCTGCACGGCGTGGTTGCGAAAAAGGACGGCCAGCTTCTGCGGCTTTGCATCGGTGAAAATGAGGACGACCCCGTTGTTGGCATTTCCGATTTGCTGATTCACCTGGCCGGGGATCAGATGGGCAAGAAGGCCGCCGATGCGGTGGGCGGCGAGGATTTGGATATTATCCTGTGCGGCCGTCCCCTGGCGGGCGCGGAAAAGGAGCCGGTGAAGGCGGCGCTGCTGCAACTGCTGAAAGAAAAATACGGCTTGGAAGAGGATGATATGATCTCCGCCGAAATCGAGGCGGTGCCCGCCGAAAAGGCGCGGGATTTCGGCCTGGACCGCAGCATGATTCTGGGCTACGGCCACGACGACCGGGTGTGCGCTTTCGCGGCCCTGGAAGCGATTCTTTCCCTGCGGGAGGCCCCGGAAAGCACCTGCTGCTGCCTGCTGGCGGATAAAGAAGAAATCGGCAGCGTGGGCGCCACGGGCATGCGCGCGCATTATTTTGAAAACGCAGTGGCCGAGCTGCTGGCGCTGACGGGAGATTACAGCGATCTGATTCTGCGCCGGGCGCTGGCCGCCAGCCGCATGCTCTCCTGCGATGTGAGCGCGGGCTACGACCCCCTGTACGGCGCGGCCTTTGAAAAGAAAAACGCGGCGCTGATGGGCTATGGCGTGTGCTATAACAAATTTACCGGCGCTCGCGGCAAATCCGGCTCCAACGACGCCAACGCTGAATTCATCGGCCGCCTGCGCAAAATTATGGACGATCACCAGATTTCCTGGCAGACGGCGGAGCTGGGCAAGGTGGACGTGGGCGGCGGCGGCACCATCGCCTATATCTGCGCGCTGTACGGCATGGAAGTGATCGATAGCGGCGTGCCTGTGCTTTCTATGCACGCGCCCCAGGAGATCATCAATAAGGCGGATCTGTTCGAGGCCGTGAAGGCCTACGCCGCCTTTATGCAGGACGCGAAATAAGAAAAAGCAAAAAAATGCGGGGCAGAAACGCAAATGGATTTACTCGTTTGCGTTTCTGCTCCGTTTTTTGTGCGCCCGGCAGAGGCGCTTATACAATTTTCTATTGTTAGCGGAAAAGCCGGGAGACTTCGCATTTTTCCAATTTGCCCGTACAGCGTTTGGAATGTGAGAAAAACCGTTCTTTGGTTTGCCCCAAACGGTTTCTACGCTTCTTTGTGGGCTACACGCGATCCTGCCCACGCCAGGTGAGAGGCAAGGGGAAAAGCGTTGGTGCATCTTCGCCTTCGGGGCAGGGCCCCAACAGCGCTTGGGCCGCTTCCTTGGGCGTGAGCACGCGCTGTGCTTGGGCGGAGGAGGGAATGCACCGGGTCTTGCCGCCGCTGCATTCCAAAGTGAACGTGCCGCAGCCTGCAATGGTCAGCGTTTCAGATGCGTCGGGCAGCGCGCACTGGGACGCTTTCCAGCGCAGCAGCGCATTCAGAATGCCCGGCCAATTCCGGATGTAGAAAAGGCTGGGGGAGAAGCAGGCGCGATCTAAGCAAAGGCTTTGGAGATACGCGGCTTCCTCTCGCTTGCCCAGAGGCAGCACCGCCGTTATCTCCCCCTGCGCGCAGAGCGCCTGGACAAGCCCCTTAAAATTTTCCAGGCCGTCCGCGTCCAGCTCGCTGACTTCCCGCCCGTTTTCCGAAAGCGCGGCGTAGCCCACGGGATTTTCCGCGCCGTCCAGCGCTAAAAGGGGACGGCATTTAAAGGCGGTCAGGGTTTCGTAAAAATCCTCCGGCGTGGTTCGCTCCACGCGAAAGCTGTTGCGCCGATAGAGCGCGGCGCAAAATTCCAGCGCGGCCGTATCGCCTTTTTCGATGGAGCGCAGCGAAACGCCTGCGGGCGGCGTCTCCCTTTGGCGCGGCAGCAAAAAACGATACGCCGTGCCGCAAGGAAAATAGCCGTACCGGGCGTAGCGCTCCTGCTTGCCGCCCAGGCGTGAAGCGTCCGCGCCGATGCGTGAAAGCTCCTCCATAGCCTCGGCCAACAGCAGCGTCATATACCCTTTGCCGCGGGCCTCGGGCAGCGTGCCCACGTTGCCCACCGTGGAAAAAAGAAAGCGTTCCCCCGCGATGACCGTGGGCAGCGGGTATACCCCCAGCGCCGCCACGATGCGTCCGTTTTCGCGAACGGCGAAATGGCGGCGCATGTTTTCCTCCGTAGGGCGGGCCATTTTGGGCAGCACTTCCTGAAATCGGAAGGCAGGATTGTTGTTATGCTCCGCGAATACGCGGTTGAGCATATCCAGCATTTCGTCATGGTCGCCAAGACCCAAACGCTCCACCGTAACTTGACGCATAGGAACCTCCCTTATTCATTTTCTTCGGGCATCAGAACGATTTCATACAGCGCGTAATGATATGCCCCCAGAGAAAGACGAAGCACTCCCTCGGGGGGTAAATATTTCTTCGTCTGGAAATCATATACGCTGGCAAGCCGCGCCATTTGCAGCGCTTGGGGACGTAGCGTCAGGACGCAGGCGCTGCAATCCGCCGTGGGGTTAGATGCAATCAGCAGCACACGCAGCGTGCCGTCCGCCTGCTTCCGGGAATAGAAGCTCGCTTTGCAGCGCATATCGTCGCTCTGCGCCAGCCCGGCGTTTTCCCAATAGCCGGTGAATTGCGCCTCCGCGATGCCGAACGCGCCCGTAATCGCCCAGATCCGCTCCATCACATCCAACGGGTGGCCGATGGAATTGGGCCTGGGGTATATCCCGTGCAGCATGGAAATGCTCAGCGCCATATCGAACGACCATACCCCGGGAAATTCGTATACAATGAACTGCACCGGAACGCCCAGATTCGTTCCCAGATATTCCGCCCGGAAATAGGGCAGGGAGAATGTGCTCAGTCCCTCGTCCCGGATACGGGTTTGCAGATGTTCGCCATCCCAAAGCAAATCGGAAAAGCCGTTGATAAAAGGAATGGTTGCTCCGTCAGGATGGGGATTGACGATTCCGCCCCGGGCATGCACCGCACGGTAGATCCGCTGCATCAGCTCGCGCACCGCGAAAATAGGATAGGTGGCGCGGCGCGCACCCGCCGCGTCGGTATAGCCGCAACCGTGGCGGGCGTTGGCGCAGCCACGAGGATTCGTGGTGCCGTCCAGATATACGCCGTCGAAATGAAACGTATCCAGGCATTCTATAACGCCCTTTAAAAACCGCTCCGCCCAGGCGCTGCGATAGCATACGGGGGAGGCTCGTTGATAGGGCACGCGATACCAGCCGCTGGCATTTTCCCGCTGACCGGGAACGAGACCTTGCACATCCTGGCGCATCTCGTTGTATTCCGGCATGGAGGAGGTGATTTCATAGCCGAAATAAGGAATAACGCGAATGCCCCTTTGATGGCACAGGCGCACCAATTGATGCATTTCCTCTGCACGCTTTTCCGGAACGCGCCAATCGTTCTGCATCGTGTTCCATTTTTCGTGCAGAATCAGCAGGTTTACTCCCGCGCGGGTCAGCCGGTCAATCACCGATTCTGGATTATCATCGTCCACGGGTCCGGTGAGGAAGGGCAGATAATCTTCTTTAATTTTCGTGAAGCAATCGATATGCACGGCGCGCCAGCGCAGATAATCGGTGCTTATGGGCTTAACGGGCGTGGCGATCAGGCCCAGGGAGAAGCAAAGAGCGGGCACATTGGCGTCGGGGCTTTCCCAGGCGGGGGGCAGCGCGTCCAGTAAATTATATTGCAAAAGCCAATGATCGCCTTGATCTAGAATTTCCACCGCGCGGCTTTGATCCTGCAAAAGGATGGATTCATCGCTTTCCCACACGATTTGCAGCCCTGTTTTTTCATCCCCCAGCCAGAGCGCGGGCAGGAAGGGAGCGCAAATTCCACCTGCAGGCAGCGCGTCGTTTTCCGGAAGGGGCGCGCCGGAAGGACGCGCAGTCACGCCATTTTGGCCGTTCCAGCAGTTGCGCCAGGTGTTATAAAGCGTGGTATATTCCTTGCGCAGGGGAATTTGCAGCGAAAGACGGGTGAGATTCCAGCCGGGAACCGTGCATTTTTCCAGGCCGAATATCTGGGGCACCGTCAGCCCCCGGGGCAGCACGCGGATATCCCACCGCGCGCCGCCATCGTATTCCACTCTGAAGGAGGAATTGGCGATAAGGCACTGACTTTGGGCGTAGCCGTTGACGATGGCCTCGCCGTCGGAATGCGAAAGAAGGTAACAGCCTTCGTCCTCCCAGCAAATCGGCTGACCGTTGGCCTCGCCCGCCAGACGGATGGGGGCGTAGAGCAATTCGCGGCCCTGGGTGGAAAGGAAGGAGGGAAACACGGTATTTTTCTGGCGATACACACGGCCCCACACGGCCACGGAAACATCCCCCGCTCGTTCGACGGCTTCCAGGGGAAGCCAGGGATTTTGAACGCGGTTGCTCATTTTAGCAGTCCTCCTTTTCTTAGTGCATTCGAAAATCCAGGGCGTAGGGCAGGGGCTTGCGGCCCGCGCCCTGCTTTTCGCAGGCGGCCTGAATTTCCTCCCATACGGCGGCCAGGGACGCTTCGCCTTCCCGAATATCCGGCAGCGTCAGGCCCGCTTCCAGCATGCGCCGGGCCTCCTGGCAGCAGCCTGTGCGGCACAGGGCGATGATCTTTTGCAAAACCAGGCGCGGATGCTCGCGCACGGCCTGGGGCAATGCGTCGTACAGCGAAAGAAACTGCTGGCTGCGGCCGCAATCGTTAAGCAGCGCGGCGTATTCGCCCGCAATGTGCCGCTCCCCGGGAAGCAGCGCCGCCGCCTTTTGCAGCCAGCCTTCCGCTTCGTCATAGCGCCTCTTCAGCTTTTCGAGCTGGGCGATATTCCGACAGGCCCAGCCGTTTTCTCGCAATTGGAAGGAGCGGCGGAAGGCCCGCTCCGCGCCCTCGGCGTCGCCCTGGGCGTACAGCGCCACGCCGTATTGCAGCGCGCCGAACCAATCCTGCGCTTTTTCCAGCAGGGGCAGCCAGGCTTTATCCGCCATGAAGCTGCGGGGCGCGTCCTGCACGGGGCGCTGGGGAAACGCGCCGCTTTCCAGCAGGCGCAGCCAATCCGCCTGCTCCTCGCCCAGGCTGGCCTCGGAAAAGGCGTAGACGGGACTGAGCGGCGGCTGGCCGTTGGCCCGGCGGCGGCGATTTTCCAGCGCGCCCCAGCCCGAGCCCAGCGTCACCGGCGTGCCCTGTGTCCGGCTGAGCGCTTGCCAGCGGGGATCCCTCAGCATTTTATCCGGGGTCGCTTGGCCCAGGATGGCGAAAATGCCTTTCTCCGCCGCGGCCTGGGCGGCATGCCAATCGGGAGAACGGCCTCCCTCTCCGGCGGATACCATGCCGTAGGCCTCCATGAATTCCCATGCTTCTCCCGCCTGCATGGGAATATGCTCCAGCTGCGTCCGGGCCAGGCCCGCCTGAATTTCCAGATAGGCGCTGCCGGGGCGGGAGAGAAATTCCTGCCAATGGCGCCCTCCCGCCGTCATGCCCCATTGGAACACCTTTTTACCCCATAGATTGTCGGTGGAGGCCTCGAAGAGGCCCTTACCGTCCTGCTCCACGGCGCAGATCCATTTTTTATTTTCCTCGGGCACGCAATAGAAAAAATCAGTGGAGATATTCAGCCGCGCGGGGTAAGAGCGATCCACGCCCTCCCGCAGAGGCATGGATACCTTATCCAGATAATAGCTGCTGCCGCTGTAAAAGCATTCCAGCGCTTCGTCCGCCGGGGCGATAACCCGGGTGTTCGCCGTTTCGTCCACGGCGATATTGCTCCACCAGTACATGGGCGTTTCTTCCCCGGCGGCGTTTTCGATGCGCACTTTCACATACAGCGCGGGCGCGCCGTCGGGCAGACAGGCCTCGATGCAGTAAACGCAGCGGCGGATACGCTCGTATTCATACATGCGCAGCGCCTTCAGCCCCTCGTATTCCACGATTTCAGCGTGGAGGGGATCGCAGGTGTAGGGGTTATGGCCCTTGATCCCCACGTTCCATTCCACGCCGCCGGAAAACCAGGCGTTGCGCAGCGCCAGGTGGCAGGGCTGAAACACGGGGTTCACATGCAGCAATTCGCGCCCCTCGCCCTTATGATAAAGCGACCAGAGCCGCCCGCCCACCTCGGGCAGGAAGGTGGCCCGCAGCGTTTCATTTTCCAGCGTTACCGCCCGGAAGGAGCGCGGAATTTGCCGTCGGTCATAGCCGTCCTGCAATTGATAGGGCAGGATGCTCTGCACCATGCCGTAGCCGATGCGGCTTTTCTCCGCCGCCGTCACATGGGGGCCCACCGTCACGCCGCTGTGCACATATTGAACGGTTTTCAGATCGGGCAGGGGATTGCGGGGGCCCACCGAGGCGGCGGGCATGGTGAAATCCTCGATGCGAATATCGCTCATTTTTCGTGCCTTCCTTTCTATCGATAAATAGGCCTATTGAATTTCTATTTCGCCCAGCAGGTAATGGCCGCCTGGCATCCGCCGCTCCGCCTTCATGCCCAGCAGTACGGGGCGATCACCGTGAAACAGGCCCAAGCCCAGCTGATAGCGTCCGGGATTCAGCGCCGCCGTTTTCAGCAAAAGGCATTCCTCGGCGGTTTCGCCGCACATCCAGCGGCGGTTATCCGCGCCGTTTTCATTCAGCAGCGTTTCCTCGCCTCCCTCCGCCCGGGCGATAACGCGCAGCGCGTAGCGATGATAGGCGGGGGCGAAGCCGCGGTTGCTGATATAGAGCGTCAGGCGGGCGTTAAGCCCCTGCGCCAACTCTGGAAGGGAGTAACCCTCCACGAAATACCAATACCCCAGGCGGTTGGCGGCGTAATCGTGGAAACCCGCGTGCCGGGCGTACCAGGCGTAGGCGTCCCCATGGAAACCGGCATAGGTGGCGTGGGTGCGGCGCATGGCTTCCAGCAGACGGAAGCCGCCCTCCATCACCCCGTCCGCCTGCACATGCGCCTGGTGGCCGCTTTCCAAATCAACAGGCCCCCGCCGCCAGAAGAGCTCGAACGCGGTGGGAATGGCCAGCATATCGCAGCCGTATTGCTTGCAATAGCTGGAAACGTACAACGAATCATCCCGCATGCCCATAACATGGCCTGCGCAATAGGCCGCCAGGCGCTGCGCGTCCGCTTCGCTGGTCTGGCCGGCGTGCTTTATCATATCGTCGTTTATCAGCACGAAGGTATCCGGAAAATTGCGCAAATGCATATCCACATGCCGCTTGAGCACGGAGAAGGGATACGTTTTGCAAGAGCCGGTGCTCGTATGGCCTTCGCCCCAGGTGCCGAAGGTGCCAACGTCCACAAAATCGATCAGTGGATGGCCGTTGTATTTTTTGCCGTAGGCTTCCATGAGCTTTTCCAGCTTTTCCAGATACACGGGATCGCCGTAATCGGGCTCGACGCAGTAATACTGCTTTCCCGGCTCGCCCAGGCCCGCATCCAGAATCCATGGAGGCGCTTCGTAATCCCGGCGGTAGCTCTTCGCGCCCTGATCGAACACCCATTTGGGCGTGGCATGGGTAATCATGGGGCGGTTGGCCTCGTAGGTGCACAGCCGCATGGAAAATCGATAGCCCTTCGCGCCCCACTCATTTAAAATCGCGTCGATTTTATTCCAGCGGAAAACGCCCTCCGTCTCCTCAATATCGCTCCAATCAAAGCGCAGATACAGATGATTGATTCCCGGCACGCTTCGAAGATCGTCCCCAGGGCGGATGGTATCCCGGTAGCGGGGGAAACGCAGCCCGTTATCCGCAAAATGGAAATACCAGCCCTTATGGGGATTGGTCAGCACGGAGCGATCGTCCTGCCAGGGGCGCAGATCGCGATAGCCCGGGGCGGCGTGGGGGTGGGTGAAATATAATTGATCGTTCATAAAAGCGCCCTCCTTGCTCAGCCGATATTGTGAATTTCAACGCGCGTATGCACCGGCTTTTCCCGCCCGTCCAACAGGGGATACATCCTTTGAGCGAAATCCGCAAAGGCCTTCGCCGTCAGGGGGTACGGCCGGTTGCATACGTCGATCAGGCCGATCTGATAGCATTCGCCGTCAAAGCGGCCCAGATAGGGCTGATCGCCGTATTCGAAATAATGAACGCCCGTCAGGTGCGGTTCCTGGGTGCTTTGCTCCAGATAATAGGCGATGGCCTGGGCGCGGCGCGCCTGGGTATCGGTATAATAGATACCCCAGGAATCCAGGCCGCCCTCCTGCGCGCCGATATGCCATTCGCCCACCATCATGGGCATATTCACTTCCCGCCCCACATCCCGGGCCGGGGTGACGGGCTCCGCGCCGTAGCGATTAAAGGAAAACACATCGAAATAATTCAGCGGGCCGGATACGATTTTTTTCACCTGCTCGCCCACCGCTCCGGCATAGCGCATGCCCAGGTTTAGGTGATGGGGATCCACCTCCTTGAGCGCCTCGCTGATGATTTTGCCGTAAGCGTCTACCAATTGCAGATGGAAGGCCTGGAAATCCGCTTGAGCGGCGGGGGTATCGGGCCGCTTTTCCAGGGGAGAGAGCAGCGCGTCCCAGCCGTGCAGCGCCGTGCCCCAGACGGCGTTCAGCGCATCGACGGAGCCGTAGCGCCCCTGCAGGAATTCGATAAGCCTGCGCCGGGAAGCAACGCAGCCCGGCTTATGCAGCAGCTGCCAGCACAGATTCACATCCGCGTAGAACAGCCATTCGGGCTCGTTGGTGACGAAATAGCCGATGAGATAGGGGTCGTCCTTCACGGCGCTCAATTCCCGCACTGCCATTTCAGCGGCCAGGCGGGCGTATTCCTCGCTGAATACATCGGGAAAATCCCGAAAAATGCGCTCCTGGGTCAGCGGGAAGAACTTAAACGTAATCACATAGGGAATTTTCGCTTTTTGCAAAAATTCCCGGGTGGGCTCGTCCCCATAATCGTTCACGCCCACGCCGATGGTGTTCACGCCCCAGGCGCGCATCCGGGCGGCGTTGATGGCGATCCAGGCGTCCAGCCAGCCCTCCCCGAACACACGCATCATGTTCGCCCGGGGAAAATTGATCAGCTCGCGCTTTTCCGCGCCCCTTCGCCCGTTGCGCACCACATATTGGGGAATCTGATCGCCCGTGGTGCGGGCGTGGGAAAGCAGCCCCTCCCGAGGCGGAACCCAATCGTGCAGCTGCTCCAGGTGATCGGCCATGCCGTAAATGCCCGTGCGGTTGCCATAGCACATGCCGTTGGAAAAGAAAGCGTAGCCGTCCGGATCCGCCAGCCACCAGCGGCGGCCGTCGTGAACGCTGTGAAAAAAGCCCGTGGCTTCAAAGCGTTTTTCCAGCCAACCGCCCCATTTTGACCAGCCCTCGGGATAGCGGTTATGCGTTTGGGCCCAGGCCAATTCCTTCATTAAATAATCCTTCAGTTCGTCCAGATCCTTGGTTTTTCCTGGCCAATTTCCCGCTTTTTTCTGGCCCAGCGCGTCCACCAGCGGCGCGCCCTCCACATTCTGGGGCTGCCAGCCGTTGACAAAGGCGATTTTTTCCAGGGCCACGGCGCGCAGGCCGTCCCCGGCGATGCACAGCGTGATATGGGATACTTCCTCCGCCCGAACGGCGCGACCGCCCATGCCGCCCTTAAACACCCCCGGCCAGGGCGGCAGAAACGCCGCGTCCATGGCCAGCGCCTTGGGCCCGATGGGGAAAGGAACCTGCACCCGGCAGCAGGGCAGCAGATGATAATGCATTTCCAGCAGCGGCTTTTCCTCCGGCCCGGCGGCCAGCCCCAGCCGCACCCGCAGCCGCCGCTGCGCGTCGCCCCGCAGGCACACCGCCGCGGTTTCCAGAGCGCTCCAGCCCTGGGGCAGGGGCGCGCTTAAATAAATTTCCCCCTTCGCATCGGGCAAAAGCAGCGCGTTTTCCATTTTTCCGGCGAGAACCGTAAAATCATGAAGCAAAATTTCCTGGGGCATACAATTTTCCTCCTCCGTCATCGCACGGGCGAAATCGTATACTATTATAGAATATAAAGATAAAAATGAGAATATGGAAAAATGGAACGGCATGCGCTATTTGGGACGAAAGCGGACGGAGTGTCCAGAAAACAGGATGAAAAGTCCTGTTTTGCCTATTTAATTCGGCTAATGTGCGGCTTATAATAATATCATTCAATTCAAAACCCACAAACAGAACAGGAAAGGGAGAAAAGCTATGCTGCAAAGCAACGCCAGCAAGGTGATCCGTTACCGGCGCAAGCCCCTGGCCCATCGCCTGAAGGATTATTGGCAGATTTACGTTCTGCTGCTTCCCGCGGTGGTGCACATTTTCCTATTTAACTATCTGCCCATGTACGGCCTGCAAATCGCTTTCCGCAATTTTAAGCCCAAGCTGGGCTTCTGGAACAGCGCCTGGGTTGGCCTGAAATGGTTCCAGAAGTTTTTCAGCTATCCGCATTGCTGGCGCATCATTAAAAACACGCTGGTCATTTCGCTTTACTCCCTGGCCACCTTCCCGCTTTCCATCCTGGCAGCGCTGCTGATTAACGAGCTGCGCAGCGTGAAATTCAAAAAGACGGTGCAGATGATTACCTATGCCCCGCATTTCATTTCCACGGTGGTTATCTGCGCCATGCTGAATCTGTTCCTCAATCAGAGCACCGGCTTGTTTAACAACATCATCGCCATGCTGGGAGGCGAACGGGTGGATTTCCTGGGCAACGCGGGAGCGTTCCCCCATATCTATGTGTGGAGCGACGTGTGGCAGGGCCTGGGCTGGGGCACCATCATCTATCTGGCCACCCTGGCGGGCGTGAGCCCGGAGCTGCACGAGGCCGCCTATATCGACGGCGCGAACCGGATGCAGATCATCTGGCATATCAACATCCCCTCCATTCTGCCAACCGTGGTCATCATGCTGATTATGCGCTGCGGCAGCATCCTTTCAGTGGGCTTTGAAAAGGTATACCTACTGCAAAACCCCCTGAACCTGGACGCTTCCCAGATCATATCCACCTATACCTACGAGTTGGGCCTGCTGGGCGGCCAATACAGCTATTCCACCGCCATCGGCCTGTTTAACACGCTGGTAAACGTGACGCTGCTGGTGATTGTAAACACCATTTCCCGCAGGCTGTCGGATACCTCGCTGTGGTAAGAAAGGAGGAAGCGAACATGAAATCCGCCGCGACAAAATTAACCGTGATAAAGCGCACCCGAGCGGACGTGGTTTTCGATACGTTCAACGTGGTGCTGAATCTGCTGCTGCTGTTCATTTGCCTGTACCCCCTGTATTTCGTGCTGTGCGCCTCTGTTTCCGATCCTTACGCCGTGGCCCGGGGCGAAGTGTATCTGTTCCCTCAAGGCTTCACCTGGGAGCCGTACCAGGAGGTGTTTAAGGAGCCGCGCATCTGGCTGGGCTATCGCAACACCCTCTTTTATTCCACCGTGGGCACGCTGTTCAGCCTGTGCCTCACCATTCCCTCCGCCTACGCCCTGAGCAAACGGCGCCTGCCCGGGCGGCGCTTCTTCAACATCTATTTCCTCATTCCCATGTATTTTTCTGGCGGCCTCATCCCCACCTATCTGACTATGAAGCAACTGGGCGTGGTGAATCAATGGTACACCCTGATTTTCATCGGCGCATCCTCCGTGTACAATATGATCGTTTCCCGGGTGTATTTTGAAACCACCATCCCCGAGGAACTTTACGAATCCGCCCGCATCGACGGCGCAAACGAATTCCGCACCTTCTTCACCATCGCGTTGCCGCTGGCGGGCTCTATTCTGGCGGTCATGTCGCTGTTTTTCGCTGTGGCCCGGTGGAACAATTATTTCAATGCCCTGGTCTACGTTACCAAGAACGATTATATGCCCCTGCAGATGATTCTGCGCTCCATCCTGTTGGAGGCCTCCAATTCCCTAAAGGGCGTGGACACCTCCTCCTATGATCCCGAAACACTGGCCCAGTTCGCCCGCCGGGCGTATATGGCCGAGGCCATGAAATACGCTCTGATTATCGTCGCCTCCGCGCCGCTGCTGATCGCCTATCCCTTCGTGCAGAAATATTTCGTCAAGGGCATGATGATCGGCGCGGTAAAGGGCTGATTCTCTCTTGGTCAAAGCGGCAGCGCAAGCCGTTTTACAAAATATCCTCAATATGAAAGGAGCAAAAAACATGCGCAAAATTCTCTGTCTGCTGCTGGCCGTCGTGATGATGGCCTCCTGCGTGCCCGCCCTGGCCGAATGGAACGACCATACGGATTACGTGGATTGGCCCCTGGTCAAGGACGGCTCCGTCACCGTTTCCGTTTACACCAAGCGCGATGAAACCTACGGCCTGAACCCCGAAGATATGTGGTTCTGGAATTTTTCCGAGCAGGCCTCCGGCATCAAATTCCAGGTGGAGCAGATTCTCTCCTCCGCCATCGACGAGCGCAAGGGCATGATGTTCGCCAGCAATGATCTGCGCGATCTGATGTTCGACATTCCCCTGACCGATTCCGAAATCATTCGCTACGGCATGGGCGAGGGCCTGCTGCTGGATCTGAAGCCCTACATCACCCCCGAAATCATGCCCAATCTGTGCGATTGGAACCGCCGTCATCCCGAGGGCCTGGCCTACGCCACCACCCCCGACGGCGCGATTTACACCCTGCCCGGCTATGTGGATCTCTACATCCTCTCCGATCCCGGCTGCACCATCGGCCTGCAGACGGATTACCTGGCGGAGGCGGGCTACACCTACGGCGACGCGCCCGAAACTCTGGATGAATTCGTGGCGTATCTCTACAAGATCAAGGAGCGCCACCCCGAGCTGTATCCCTTCGGCGGCAGCTATGAATACGGCAATTCCCTGGTTCCCATGCTGAACGCCTTCGGCTTCGTCTGGGCCATGAGCGGTACGGGCGCGCAGCAGGGCGGCAAGGGCGGCCTGGGCGTGTACGCCGCTGAAATGTACACCGGCGATGAAAAAGAAATGGTGCTCCCCATCATGACCGAGCGGTATAAGGAATTCCTCACCCTGATGCATCAGCTGTATGTGGACGGCATCCTCGATCCCGAATTCTTCACCATCGGCGAAACCCAGGTGCTGGCCGGGGTGGATAACGAAGCCTTCGCCGCGCTGGGCGGTTCCGGCTGGCAGTATATGCGCGATATTACCAAGCTGCACCGCTGGACCAACTCCAAGCCCCTCACCAGCCAGTATCAGACCACCCCGCGCGTGGGCACCGCCCAGAAGTTCCAGCACGGCACCGTGTATCTCAGCGCGGACGTGACCCCCGAAAAGGCGGAAATGATCTGCCGCTACCTGGATTTCTTCTATTCCGATCTGGGCGGCATGTATCTCTGGTGCGGCCCGGCCAGCACCTCCGCCGATACCCTCGGCCTCATCGGCGGCTACATCGCGGATGAAAAGGGCGCCGCTTCCTGGTATGACAAGGATGGCAACAAGATCGATTCTCAGGTGATGATGCGCGGCCATGCCGGCGGCTGGACCACCTTCGGCAATCGCTCCAACCCCTCCGAGGAAACCGAAGCCTTCAAGAACGGCGTGACCAACCGGCCCGAAATGCGCAACTGGTTCTATAATAAATCCCTGGTGCCCTACGGCTACGATCCCGATTGGGGCAACGGCTGGCATATGCGCTCCCTCAAGACAGCGCAGGAGCCCTACCGCATCGATTCCACGCCCCACGTCGTGTTCTTCGATGAGGATACCACCCTGGAAATCGACGATCTGCACCTGATTATCGATAAATCCGTGGAATCCGAAGTGGCGAAGTTCATCACCGGCAAGCGCGACCTGAACGAATGGGACGCTTTCCAGGCGGAGCTGAAAGGCATGGGCATTGAAACCCTTTACAATTGCTATCTCACCGCCTATAATGAATATAAGGCGAATCTGCAGTAATTGGGCCCGTCATAATTGAAAATGCGGGGGCGCCCCCTGAAAACGGAGGCGCCCCTGTGTTCAGAAAAAATTTGTCTTTTCAGGCGGAACAATTCATTCTAAAGAGAACAGGGGTTTTGCGGCGATGAAGAAGGCTCGCTCCGGAAAACTGTTCAGGCAATACGCGGCTTCCTATCTGATGGTGGTGCTGATTGTCTGCCTTGCGCTGGGCGCGGCGCTGATGGCGCTTTCCGCCCGGGAACTGAAAAAAAGCGAGCGAAGCGTGTATCGCAGCCGCGCCGTCATGGCCGCCGATTATCTCGAGCGGCAATTCGCCGTTATGGAGGATATTCGCCTGAAAGTGCAGACGGACAGCCAGTATCTGCCCTTCTATCTGGCCCAGAATCATTATAACGATTGGGAGCTTCTCAACGCCTTTTCCCGGTTCGCGGATTATTCCCCCTGGGTGCATGAATATTACCTCTGGTATCTGGGCATGGGCCGGGTGTTCGGCGCGAAAAACACCTATACCCCCGAGGTTTTCCTTCAGCGCGTGATGAAAATGGAAGAAGCGGAGCTGCTTTCCCTGGGGCGGCAGGCGGGACGGCAGGGCGTAGCCTTTACCGTGCCTGAAAGCAGGCCGGATACGCTGCTCGCCTGCCTGCCGCTGACCTACGGCGCGGGGGCGACGCAGAAGGAAAATTGCCTGCTGCTGTTCGTCGTCAAGCGCCAGCAGATCGCTCAGGATATAGCGCTTATGACAGGCCAGGCGCAAAGCGTGCCATACGCCCTTTCCTATAACGGGTGGGAAATTCTCTCCGCCGCCATCGAAAACCCGCTGCGCGGCATGGGCACGGGCGGCAAGCTGACCTTGACCCTGGATGAGGACAGCTTTGAAAGCGGCGATTCTCTGGGCGCGTTTTATCGCATGCTGACGGTGATTATCGCGGGGGTGGCGCTGGCGGGCATGGCGCTGGCCGTGTGGGCCGCCTGGAAAAATAGCCGTCCGATTCTTCGCTTGTATCATCAGTATGTACAATCGTCCCCCCCCCGCGGACATTTTCCAGGCCCCAGCAACGAATTGAAAACCATCGAGACGCTGCTGCACGAGGCCACGGAAAACGCCTTCCTTTCCCGCAAGCAATTGGATAAGCAGCTTGAAATTATGAACCTTCAGCGCGCCTATCTGAAGCAGCAGATGGTGATGATGCTGATTTCCGGCAACGAGAGCCCCGTGGTTTCCCGCCAGATTCAGGAAATGGGCTATCGGCTGGATCACGGCATGTACGCGGTGCTGTTCATCCATCTCGAGGAGGGCGGCAACACGACGGATCTGCTCAAGGATGTGGAGGGCTTTTCCGACGAGGAATACACCCTGTATATGGCCGAACTGCAATCGGGCCACGAATACGCGGCGCTGCTGAGCTTTGAAGAAGAGGAGCAGTGCCAGGATATTGTGGAACTGCTGGGGGATACGCTGCTCAGCCGTGGCCTGCGGGCGCGGGTGCAGGTAGGCCGCGCCTGCGTTTCGCTGGATCAGATTGCCGCCGCCGCCATAGAGGCCCTCAATCAACCCTCCATCCGTCTGCCAGCGGGAAACGCGGAAACGGCGGAAAACGAGGAGGATCTGGGGCTGCGTCAGGTGCTTTCGCTTACTGAAACGGGGGCGATGCAGCAGGCACTGGCACTGCTGGACGCGCTGCTTTTGCAGACGGAGCGGCGCTACCCCTCCTATATTCTGCGCATTTATATTCTGAACGTCCTCTACCAGCGCCTGTATCATGAGGCGATTCGCCGGGGCGTGATCGCGGTGCGGGAAGTGCCCCCGGGAAACGCAGATCCCGAAACGCTGGCGGAAAATATGCGCCAGCTTGTGCGCAGCCTTTGCGCCGCCGTTCAGGCCGCGCCGCCTGAACGGGAAGCCTGCATGGGCGGCGAGGTTTCCGAATATGTGCGGAAAAACTGCCTGGATGCGAAAATCTGCCTGGCCTCCACCGCCGAGGCGCTGGGCATCTCCACCAAGCAGGTGGCCCGGCTGCTGCGCGGGGAAATCAATATGACGTTTAAAGAATACCTGGTGCAGCTGCGCATGGAGGAAGCCAAGAAAATTCTGCGGGATGAAAATCTTTCCATCGCCGAAACGGCGGAGAAGGTGGGCTATTGCGATATTTCGCATTTCATTAAATGCTTTAAGCAATATGTTGGCGTGACCCCCGGCGAATGGAAGAAGCTGGTGAACGCGCAATAAGGGGAGGAAACAAAAGTGATTCGCTTTGACGAAGCATCCAAGATTTTTCTGCTGGAAACGGAACACACCGCCTACGCCATGCAGCTTCAGCCGGACGGCCGCCTGTGCCACCTCTATTGGGGGGAAAAGATCGGCTGCCTTCAGGATCTGCCCACCTTGGAGGAAAAACAGGCGCGCTATGCCCACGGCGGCGGCGGCCCGCATTGGTGGCAGGAATATCCCGGCTGGGGCGAAGGATATTTCAACATGCACGCCGTGAAGGCGACTTATGCCGACGGCACCCGGAATACCCCGCTGCGCTATGCGCGCCACAGCATGGAGGGGGATCGGCTTTCCATTTTTCTGCGCGATCCCCTGGGCCTGGAGGCGGAGCTGCGCTACGTCCTGCGGCCCGAACTGGATATTATCGATCGCAACGCCGTGCTGACCAATCGCGGCACGGACGCGCTGACGCTGGAAAACGCTTTTTCCGCCCTTTGGCGCTTTCCGCAGACGGGCAGCTATCGCCTCACCAGCCTGGCGGGGGCCTGGGCGAAGGAATATCAGCTGCACCGCCAAACGCTCGCCCAGGGCACGGTGCTGCTGGAAACGAAAACGCTGCGTTCCGGTCCCACCGCCGCGCCCCTTTTCATGCTGGATCCCGATGAAAACGCATCGGAAAACGCGGGGCTTGTGTATTTCGGCACGCTGCAATGGAGCGGCAATTTCCGCTTTTATGTAGAGGTGGACGAGCAAAACGATTTGTCCGTCACCGGCGGCGTGAGCGATTTTGATTTTGCCTATCCCCTCCGGCCCGGCGAAAGCTTTGAAACCCCCGTCTTTACCGGGGGCATTTCCCGGGCGGGCTTTGGCGGCGGCAGCCGCCTGCTGCACCGCTATCAGCGGAAATATCTGATGCGCCCTGTGGACGCGGAGCGCGTTATGCCCGTTATCATCAACACCTACGGCACCTTTATGGGCGCGGTGAACGAGGAAAAGGTGATGGGCATTGTGGAAAAGGCGGCGCGCGTGGGGGCGGAGGCCTTTATTATCGACGCGGGCTGGTCCGGCCAGGGGGATTTTTATCAATTGGGCATGGGGGATTGGAACATCAATCCCGATCGTTTCCCGGGGCGGCTTGTGAATATCGCCCGGGCGGTGCATGAAAAGGGAATGCAATTCGGCCTGTGGCTGGAGCCGGAAATCGCGCATGTGGACAGCAAATTGATGCGGGAGCACCCGGATTGGGTGCTGCGCTATCCCGGGCGGCCGGTGGATGTGAACACCGTGGGCCGGGTGTTCCTCAATTTTGCGCTGGACGAGGTGTGGCAGGACATTCTGGAAAAGGTGATTCGCCTGGTGGAAATTTGCCAGTTGGATTATTTCAAGATGGATTTGAACCGCTGGGTGACAGAGATCGGCAGCACGCTGATGCCTCTGCCGGAGCAGAAAACCATCTACGTCCGCTATGTGCAGAATCTATATAAATTCTATAACGCCCTGGCGGCGCGCTTTCCCAATATCCTGATTGAAAACTGCGCGGGGGGCGGCACCCGGGTGGATTTGGCAATGACGGCGTTCTCGGGCCGCATCAACCGCAGCGATAATCAGGATCCCCTGGATCTGCTGAAAATCCACGAGGGCTTCACCTATTTCATGCTGTCCAAATTCGCGGGGGGAGGCTGCCACATTGCGAAATTTTATCCCGCCTATATGAACGGGCGGCGGTCCACCACAAAATTCCAGGCGACCGTGGCCATGATGGGGTCCCTGGCCATTGGGGAAAATCTGGCCGCCGTCAGCGAAGAAGAACTGGATGAAATTGCCGCGTTGGTGAAGCGCCACAAGGAGCTGCGGCATATCGCGCAGCTGGGCGAGGTGTATCGCCTGGCTTCCGCCTGGGAGGAGCCCTACGCTGTGTTCGAATACGCCCTGCCCGATCAGAGCGAGGCGGCTGTGTTCGCCTTCGGCCAGAGTATGCAATTCTGCCGGGCGGCCACCAAACGCATCCGCCTTTACGGCTTGGATCCCCGAGCCCGCTACGCGGTGGAGGGCATGGGCGTTCGCACGGGCGAGGGCCTGATGCACGCAGGCATTCAGCTGCCCCTGAAGGGCGATATGGATTGCATTTCGCTTCGCATCACCCGCGTGACGGAATGAAACGAATATTAAAAGGCGGTTCTGCGGATAAAAGAATGAAGGGCTGGCCGCCCTTCATTGCATCCCGTAGGTTTGTTCGATATTTTTTTGACAGTCTGGCCGCTCTTTGGCATCAAAGAGCGGTTTTTCCGTATTTGCCTATATCCTGACTTTTTTCTGTATTTTTATGAAACGGGCCGCATTGGGGCGGCGGCTTGCTTGACAGTGAAAAAACGCAATGCTATAATTCCGATTTAAGATGCGGCCTCAAAACCGTTTCTTAGGGGAAAACGCGGCTTTTCGGGCCATTGCGCCGCCGTAAATAAAGACGGGAGCGCATAAAAAGAGGAACGCTATGCATAAACAATTGATCGTCGCCAAGGTGGGCACTTCCTCCCTTACCGAGGGAGACGGCACGCTTTCGCCGGAAAAAGTGAAAAGAATTGTCGGCCAGATCGCCGATCTGCGGGATGCGGGCCACAGCGTGGTGCTGGTGACCTCGGGCTCCATCGCGGCGGGCTTCCGGAGGCTGGGTTACGGCTCCCGCCCCACGTCGGTGGCGGCCAAGCAGGCGTGCGCCGCGGCGGGCCAGGGGCTGCTGATGGAGGAATACACCCGCTATCTGCTCGAGCGGGGCTATGTCAGCGCCCAGCTTCTGCTCACCCGGGGCGATTTTACCGATCGCCGCCGGTATATCAACGCCTTTAATTCTATGGAGCTGCTGCTGAAAAAAGGCGCGGTGCCCATCGTGAATGAAAACGATACCGTGGCGGTGGAGGAATTAAAGCTGGGGGATAACGACACCCTGGGAGCGTATCTGGCGGCCATGCTTCACGCCAATCTGCTGGTGCTGCTGACGGATGTGGACGGGCTGTATACCGCCAACCCCGCCAAGGATAAAACCGCCCGCCGCATCGACCGGGTGGAGAAAATCACCAAAGAAATCGAGGCGGCGGCATCCAGCTCTCTTTCCCAGAACGGTACAGGGGGCATGGCCACCAAGATTCGCGCCGCGAAAATCGCCACCCGGGCGGGCGTGCCCGTGTATATCACAGCCGCCAAGGCGGAAAACGCGCTGGTGAAGGCCGTGGGCGGCGAGGGCGTTGGCACGCTGTTTACAGCCCGGCGCTCCCTGAAAACGCGGCAGCAATGGCTGGCCTTTTACGCCCGATCCGCTGGGAATATTTATGTAGATCAGGGCGCTGCCGACGCCATTACGCGGCTGGAAAAAAGCCTGCTTCCGGCGGGCGTTGTTGCCGTGGAGGGGGATTTCAAGCGCGGAGACGTGGTGTGCGTGTATAAAACGGAAACCCACGAATATCTGGGACGGGGGCTGGTGAATTATTCCCGGACGGAGCTGCACGAGCTGCTCCATACGGACTGCGCGGGGGCGGCGGAAGCAATTAATCGGGATAACTGGGTGGACGCGCAGGATTAAGCGGCGCAAAAGCGAGGGGAAGAAAAAACCATGCAGGAATTAATGCAAAAGGCGGCGGCAGCCCGGGAAGCCGCGCGGAAAATGGCGCTGGCGGCCACGGCGGAAAAAAACGCGGCGCTGCTGAACATGGCAGACGCGCTGCTTGCAGGGCAGGCGGAAATATTGGCGGCGAACCGGGAGGATATCGCCCGGGCGCAGGCGGCGGGGATTTCAGCAGCGATGCTGGATCGGCTTTCCCTGAATGAAAAGCGCGTTCAGGCCATGGCCCAGGGCGTTCGCCAGGTAGCGGCGCTGCCCGACCCGGCGGGGGAAAAGCTGGAGGAAACCACGCGCCCCAACGGCATGTCCATTCAAAAGGTGCGCGTGCCCCTGGGCGTGATCGGCATGATTTATGAGGCGCGCCCCAACGTGACGGTGGATTCGGCGGCGCTGGCGCTGAAAGCGGGCAACGCCATTTTGCTGCGCGGCTCCGCTTCCGCGCTTTCCTCCAATCGCTGTCTGACGCTGATTATGCAATCGGCGCTGCGTGAAAGCGGCCTGCCCGCCCAGGCGGCGCAGCTGCTGGAAGAGGGCGGCCACGAGGCGGTGCAGGCCATGATGAGCCTGCGAGGGTATATCGACGTGCTGATTCCCCGGGGCGGGGCCAAGCTCATTGAAAGCGTTGTGGAGAATGCGAAAGTGCCCGTCATCGAAACCGGGGTGGGCAACTGCCATATTTTCGTGGATGAAAGCGCGGATTTTGAAATGGCGAAGGCCGTTGTGCTCAACGCGAAAACTCAGCGCCCCGCCGTCTGCAATGCGGCGGAAACGCTGATTGTGCATCGCGCCTTTCCGCATTTTCAGGCGCTGTGCCAGGCGCTGCTGGCCGCTGGGGTGACGCTGCACGGAACGGAGGAGGTTTGCGCGCTGATTCCCGAAGCGCTTCCGGCAGAGGAAAAGGATTTCGCGGAGGAATACCTTTCCCTGGAAATGGCCGTTATCCTGTGCGATTCCTTTTCGGAGGCCGTAGCCCATATTCAGCGCTATTCCACCGGGCACACCGAAGTGATTCTCACTGAAAATGCGGAGAACGCGGAAAAATTCCTGCGGGAAATCGACGCGGCCTCTGTGAATTGGAACGTATCCAGCCGGTTTACCGACGGCTTTGAATTCGGCTTTGGGGCGGAAATCGGCATTTCCACGCAAAAGCTCCACGCCCGGGGGCCCATGGGCCTGCGGGAACTGTGCTCCTATAAATATCTGGTGCGGGGAAATGGACAAATTCGCGGCTAAAACGGGGGAATGTAAGATGAAATGGGACGTGAAAACGATTCGCCTCGCCTTTATCGGCAGCGGCTTTATGGCTCAGGCCATGCTTCGCGGGCTGGTGCGCTCGGGCACGGTGCCGCCGGAGCATATGGGCGTTGTGAACCCTGTGGATCCGGAAACCTGCGCCCGGCTCAGCCGGGAATACGGCGTGCTGGCGGCGGAGCCGGAATGGCTGAGGCAGGCCGACGTGATTTTCTTCGCCGTTAAGCCCCAGACCTTTCCCGAGGCTTGTCAGATGTATGGCAAGTATTTTACGGCGGATAAATTATACCTGACCATTATGGCAGGCGTATCCTGCGCCGCAGTGGAAGCGGCCACGGGAAACGCGGCGGTGGTTCGCTTCATGCCCAACCTGGCCCTCTCCGTGCAAAAGAGCGCCACGGCCTATTGCCTGGGAAAACATGCGGGGGAGGAGGAGGCAGCCCTGGCCCAGGCGCTGTTTTCGCCGCTAGGCGTCGTGGCGCGGCTGCCCGAGGCCCAGCTTTCCGCCGTCACCGCCCTTTCAGGCAGCGGCCCGGCGTATTTCTATCTGCTGTGCGAAGCGATGATTGAAAGCGCGGCGGCGGACGGCATGAACCGCGAAACCGCCCGCGCCTTGACGGTGCAGACGCTGGAAGGCGCGGCGGCGCTGATCGCATTCTCCGGCGAGAGCCCCACGGAAATGCGCCGCCGAATTACTTCCAAGAAAGGAACCACCGAGGCGGGCGTCGCCGCCCTGGAAGAGGCGGGCTTTTCCTGGGCCGTGCGGGCGGGCTATCTGGCCGCGCGGCGGCGCTCCGACGAGCTGGGAAAGCAATAAAGGCATAAAAAACGGCGGGAGTCAAAAGACTTCCGCCGCTTTTTGCCGCTGTCAGCGGCATGCGCAATTAGGCCTGTTCGGGAGCGCCAACGGGGCAGGTGTCCGCGCAAGCGCCGCACTCAATGCACTTTTCAGCGTCGATTTCGAACTTGCCGTCGCCCTCGGAAATCGCTTCCACGGGGCATTCCGCCGCGCAAGCGCCGCAAGCGATGCACGCATCCGTGATCTTATAAGCCATAATAAAGCACCTCCGTAAAAATGTCCGCTTTCGCGTCCCCCTCATGATACCATTTTCCATTGAAAAATGCAAGCGGGAAGCGGGAAAAGACGCGAAATAATTGTTTTGAAGAAAATATCCGATTTTTGCGTCTCACCGTCTGTTTTTTGCACGGCGGGGCGGCTTGACGCGCTCCAGGCGCAAAGCTATAATAAGAAACGGTTTTTAACGTTTCCAATTCTACAGGCGTGCGCCCAAGGGCGCGGAAGGGAAGGAAAAAGGAATGCAGTCCGTCGTGCGGTTAGTGATGGTGGGGGTGGGGGGCTACGCCCTGACGTATTTGAAAAAACTGCTGGATCCGCAATGCGATTTGCCGGTAAAGCTGGTGGGCGGGGTGGATCCTTTTGCAAAAAACAGCCCTGTTTATAACGAGCTTGTGGCGGCGGGGGTGCCCTTGTATGACACGGTGGAGGATTTTTACCGGGAGCAGGAGGCCGACCTGGCGATTATCGCAACGCCCATTCAGCTGCATGCCGGGCAATCGATTTATTGCATGGAGCACGGCAGCGACGTGCTTTGCGAAAAGCCCGTGTGCGCCGTGATCGACGACGTGCAGCGCATGATCGAGGCGCGGGATCGCACGGACAAGCGCTTGGCCATCGGCTATCAATGGTCCTACAGCGAGGCGGTTCAGCGCTTAAAGCAGGATGTGCTCTCGGGCCGCTACGGCCGTCCCCTGCGGATGAAAACCATCGTGCTCTGGCCCCGGAATCGGGAATATTACCGCCGGGGCAGCGGCTGGGCCGCCCATAAAAAGAACGCCCGGGGCGAATGGATTCTGGACAGCGTGGCCGCCAACGCCACAGCCCATTACCTGCATAACATGCTGTATGTGGCGGGAAATCAGGTGGATCGCGGCGCCCGGGTGGAGAAAATTAAGGTAGAAACTTACCGGGCCAACCAGATCGAAATGTTTGATACCTGCGCCATGCGCCTGCGCACAGCGGAAGACACGGAAATGCTCTATCTGGTGGCGCACCCCATCGCCCGCTCGGGGGCGCGGAACCCGGAATTTATTTACGAATTTGAGAAGGGCACGGTTTCCTGCAAGGCGGACGAGCACATGATGAGGGGCGTGCTTTCAGATGGAACGCAGCTGCTCTACGGCGATCCCAACGCCGATCAGACTAGGAAAATGGCCTGGATGATCGCCACTATGCAGGAAAAAACGCCCGTGCTCTGCGGCCCGGAGGCGGCCAGCGAGCATACCAAGTGCATCAACAAAATTGAAGAGCTGATTCCCGAAACGCCCTTCTTCCCGGCGGAAAAGATCAAGGAAGACGGCGAACTGGTATACTGCGAGGGGCTGGATGCAGTGCTTGGCCGCTGCTATGCGGAGGAAAAGCTGCCCAGCGAGCTGGGCGTGCCCGGCTTCGGCCCCGCCCGGGAGGGCGCGCTGGGAGACTATCGGCATTTCGCGGGGGTGTAAGGAGCGGCGTATGCAATATCGTATCATAACGTGCGATACCATCGTTGTGGGCACGGGGGCGGCGGGCTACAACGCCGCCTGCCGATTGAAGAGCATGGGCAAGGCGGTCGCCCTTGTCACCGAGGGGGTGAACTGCGGCACCTCCCGCAATACGGGCAGCGATAAGCAAACCTATTATAAGCTGGGTCTCAGCGGCGATTCTCCGGACAGCGTGCGGCGCATGGCGGAAAATCTGTTTTCCGGCGGCGCGGTGGACGGGGACAACGCCCTGTGCGAGGCGGCGCTGTCCGCCCGGTGCTTCCTCAATTTGTGCGAACTGGGCGTGGAATTCCCCGTTAATCGCTATGGCGAATACGTGGGCTATAAAACCGATCACGATCCCTTCGAGCGTGCCACTTCCGCCGGGCCGCTGACCTCAAAATTTATGACCGAGGCGCTGGAAAAGCAGGCGCGGGCGCTGGGAATTCCCGTGTATGACGGACTGCTGGCCGTTGAAATCCTCAAGGACGAAACGGGGGTCTGCGGCCTTGCGTGCCTGGAAAAGAAAAGCGGGAAGCCGGTGTTTTTACGCTGCGCCCAGGTGATTCTGGCCACGGGCGGGCCTGCGGGCATTTATGCCGACAGCGTGTATCCCGCTTGCCATACGGGCAGCGGCAGCCTGGCGCTCCAGGCGGGGACCGAGGCCCAGAACCTGACGGAATGGCAGTTCGGTCTGGCATCCATCGCCCCCCGCTGGAACGTATCGGGAACGTATATGCAGGTGCTGCCCCGCTTTGTTTCGGTGGATGCGGAGGGCGTGGAGCGGGAATTTTTGTTGGAATATTTCGGCAATCCCTACGCGGCGCTTTCCATGGTGTTCCTCAAGGGATATCAATGGCCCTTTGACAGCCGTAAAGCGCTGGACGGCTCTTCGGTGATCGATCTGCTGGTTTACCGGGAGCGGGTGCTGCGAGGCCGCAGGGTGTATCTGGATTATCGGCAAAACCCTTTCGGCCTGGAGCAATTGGATTATGAAAAATTGGCCCCCGAAGCGGCGGAATATCTACGCAAGGCGGAGGCATGCTTCGGCACACCCTATGCGCGGCTGCAAAAAATGAACCAGCCCGCCATCGCCCTTTACCGGAGCAAGGGCTGCGATCTGGAAACGGAAAGGCTGGAAATCGCCCTGTGCGCCCAGCACCATAACGGCGGTACGGCGGTGGATTTATGGTGGCAGACGGCGGTGCCGGGACTGTTCGCCGTGGGGGAATGCGCGGGCACCCACGGGGTGACGCGGCCGGGCGGCAGCGCCCTGAACGCGGGGCAGGTGGGCTCGCTGCGGGCGGCGACCTATATCGCGGAAAAAGGCAGAACGCTGCCCGAAGAAGCGGCCTTCGCGGCGACTGTCCATCGGGCCGCGGCGCGGCACGCGGCGTTTTGTGAACGCATTTTGAATAACCCGGATAACGTGGAGCAGGAAATTGCCCGGGCTCAGCGCCGCATGAGCGACGCAGGGGGCGCCATCCGGCGCGGAACGGAAATGGAAGCGCTGCGCCGGGAGATTGCGGCCCGGCTTGCCGCACTGCCTGAGCAGACGGGCGTGGGCAGGCCGGAAAGCCTGTGGCGCGCCTATAAGCTGCTGGATATTTTGCGCACCCAGCAGGCGGTGCTGACCGCCATGATCGATTTCGATCAGACCGTGGGGGCCACCCGCGGCTCCGCCCTGTATTGCGACGCGGCGGGAGAAAAACCCCGGGGACTGGAGGAAATCTTCCGCTTCCGCTTGGCTGACCCTGAAACGGGAGAACGCATTCAGACCGTGCGCCGGGAGGAAAACGGATTCCGCGCCGCCTGGCGGCCTGTGCGCCCGCTTCCTGCGCAGGCGGATTTCTTTGAAAACGTCTGGCGGACGTATCGAGAAAACAAAAACGTGTTTTAAAAGAAAATTGCGTCCGGCGGAGGAACAAGCCGATTCTCTGACGCCACGTCTTATTCCTTCGGCTTTCCTATTAGGCGCGGGAGAGGGATTCATTGACTCGTCCGGGAATCCCTCTCCCGCAATTTTTTTATCGCCGTCAATCCCCGGACTGCCAGAAGAGGGACAGCGCGTCCGTTGCATCCGTTTCAGGCGCGTCCCGGCGGCCAAAGAGCAGGCCGCTGATATCCTCCCACAAGGTGCGGCCCGAAGAGGGTGCCTTTGCCTGAGCGATCTGCACCGCCTGTTTGCCCTCCAGCAGCACGCCGTTTTGCAGCAGTTCGGAATTGATGGGAATAATGCGATAGGTGTAAACCACGCCCACCTTGGCCTTGGTATCGGTGTAATAGAGAGTTTCACCCGCGCTGCCGTACAGCTCGTTGAGAATGATGCATTCGCCCACCGCGTCCCGCTGAATGCGGTAAAGGCCCGCGTCCGCTGCGGTGATGACCAAAACGGGATTGCCGCTGTTGTTGTGGGTCACATAAAAGGCGGAGGGCGTGCGGGGAGCGGACCAGACGTTGGATTTTTTCGTTGGCTGATTGCTGGCCAGAAAAACCTCCGCGTAGCTATACGCCTTGGGGGTGATGGACGTGGCCAGCATGGGTTCGCCCGCCCATTCAATGGCCTTTTTATCGATTTTCAGCCAGACCACCCCCTCCGCTTCCCGGAAGGCGGGTTTATTTCGGTTGGCGTAATATCCCTTGAAAAATTTTGTCGCCAGGGCGGCGGTGTAATCGCCCCCGGATACCCAGCCCTGAAATTTATGCTTGCTGTCCGGATTATCAAAGCCCATCCAGAAAGCGGTGGAAAGCTCGCGGTTGTAGGCGGCCATCCAGATATCCCGGTTGCCGCCCCCGGTCATATTTACGGTGCCCGTTTTCCCGGCCACAGGAGTTCCTGCCTGGGACAGCTTGGCCCCCGTTCCCGAGGCGGTGACGGTTTGCAGCAGGCTGGTCATCAGATACGCGGTTTGGGAAGAAAGCACGCGGGTTCCCTGCGCCTCGTGCTGATAGAGCACGTCTCCCGCCGCGCTTTCAATGCGTTCGATGAGATAGGGTGCGTAAAACACGCCGCCGTTGGCGAACGGGGCATAGGCGGCGGCCAATTGCACAGGGGACACGCCGTAGGTCATAGCCCCCAAGGCTAGGGAAAGGTTCCAATCCCGGTCGTCCAGCTCGATGCCCGTCTTGGAAAGATAGTCCCGGGCGGCGGCCACGCCGATTTGGTTCAGCAGCGATACGGCGGCCACATTCAGGCTGTTTTTCAGAGCGGTACGGATGGTGACGTTGCCGTAATACAGATTGCCGCTGTTGCGGGGGGAATAATTGCCGAACTTCTGGGGCGTATCGTTCAGCACGCTGGCGGTCATATAGCCGAAGCGCTCGATGGCGGGGGCGTATACCGCCAGGGGCTTGAGGGCGGAGCCGGGCTGACGGCGCATCTGGGTAGCCCGGTTCAGGCCGCGCTGCACGGTGTAGCTGCGCCCGCCCACCAGCGCCCGTACCGCGCCGGAGGATACGTCCACGCTGGCCATGGCTCCCTGGGTCTGGGTTCCGTCGGATGCGTCGGCGGGGAAATTCTTGGCGGATAAAAATTGCTCGTCAATCAAGTTTTGCTGTGTAGGGTCCAGAGCGGTGTAGATATGATAGCCGCTTCCCAGCAACGCCTCGCCCTGCATGGAAAGCAGCTTTTCCGCCTCGTCCAGCACAGCGTCTACATACCAGCCGTAGGATGCGGCGGTCTCCTGCTGGATGGGTGTAACGTCCTGCGCCAGGGCCAGACGGTAATCCGTTTGGCTGAGCAGATCGTTTTCCAGCATGGTGCGCAGAATATAGCTTTGCCGCTGGCGATTGGCCTCGGGATGCAGATGGGGGGCATAGGCGGAGGGCGCTTTGATAATGGCCGCCAGGCAGGCTCCCTGAGCGGCGGAAAGCTGGGATGCGGGTATGCCGAAATACGCCTGGGCCGCCGCCTCGATGCCGTAGGCTCCGCGGCCGAAATAAATGTAATTCAGATACATTTCAAGAATTTGATCCTTGGTGCAGGCATGCTCCAGCTGCACCGCCAGATAAATTTCCTCGAATTTCCGGGCCAGGGTTTTCTGGGCGCTCAGGTGGCTCAGCTTCACCAGTTGCTGGGTAATGGTGCTGGCCCCCTCGGCGTAATCGCCGCTTTTCAGATTTGAAACCAGCGCCCCGAAAATACGCACCACGTCAAAGCCGGGATGCTGATAAAACCGCAGATCCTCCGCCGCCAAAAAGGCGCTCTGCACCGATGTGGGCACGCTGGAAAGGGGCACGCTCACCCGGTTCTGCACGCTTTGGATGCGGGCGGCAAAATCGCCGTTGCGATCGTAAATCGCCCCGGTCTGGGGGATTTTTGTCAGCTTTTCCAGATCCAGCCGCTGCCAGGAGGCGACGCCGAAAAGGAAATAAAAGGCGACGGCCCCCGCCGCCAGCAGCGCGGCCAGCGTAAGCAAAATATTTCGGCCTGTATGCCGTTTTTTCTTTCCTTCCAGCGCCCGCAGCGCCTGGGCTTGCTCCTTTTCCTCGGCCTGGTTCAGCTCTCCTTCAGCCCGGCCCCATTTTCCCTTGCGCATGGTTCGGCAGCCTCCTTTTTTCGTTCTTCTCCATTGTTCCCAGCCAGGCATTTCCGTAAAGCTGGCATTTTTCGGCAAATGCCCGTAAATTGCCATGGACGGGATGAAGCGCGCTTTGTATACTGTTTTTGCTGCATGCTATATACGGCATTTATTGGAGGCGAGAAGCGAATGAAAGAAAAGCGGGCGAAAGAAATTTTGGTGTTTCTTATGCTGGGGGCGCTGCTGGCCGTCGCTCTGCTTTCCGCCCAGGGGGAGGGCGCGCGGCGGTTGTCCTATCGTGAATTTTGGGCGCTGGCTGAAGCGGGCCAGGTGGACAGCGTGCGCATGAGCGGCGGCGATTTCTGGCAAGTGACGCTGGAAAGCGGCGAAAAAGCCACCGCCCCCGATCCCAAAGGGACGGACGCGCGGGAGCGGCTTTTGCGGCTTGATATTCAGGTGACGGACGCATCCGCCGGGACGGGGGCGGCCTGGGGCCTGGCGGCGGCGGGGCTGCTGCTTTTGCTGCTATCCAGGGCGCGGGGCGGCGCGGCGGGCATGGCCCGCTATGCGGTGGTTCAGGGCCCGGCGGAAATTCCCGCCGCCACCTTTGCGGATGTGGCCGTATCCCCTGAAACGCTGGAAAACATGCGCGATCTTGTGGCTTTTTTGCAGGAGCCCGCACGCTTTTCCGCATGCGGCGCGCGCCCGCCCAAGGGCGTGCTGCTCTACGGGCCGCCGGGCACGGGCAAAACGCTGCTGGCCCGGGCGCTGGCCGGGGAAGCGAAGGCTCCCTTCTTCGCCATGAACGGGGCGGATTTTGTGCAGGTGTATGTAGGCGTGGGCGCGTCCCGGGTGCGGGAGGTGTTCAAAAAGGCGCGCAAGGCGGGCGGCGGCGTGATCTTCATTGATGAAATCGACGCCATCGGCAAAAAACGCGATAACGGCAACGACGAACGAGAGCAGACCCTGAACGCCCTGCTTACCGAAATGAGCGGCTTTTCCGGCGCAGACGGCATTATCGTGCTGGCCGCCACCAACCGTGCGGATACCCTGGACGCGGCGCTGCTGCGGGAAGGGCGCTTTGATCGGCGCATCGAGGTGGGGCTACCCGATTATGCGCAGCGGCTGCAAATTTTACGGGTGCATGCCCGGAACAAGCCTCTGCAGCCGGAGATTCGCTTGGAGGATTGGGCGCGGCAGACGGCGCTTTTTTCCGGGGCGCAGCTGGAAGCGCTGCTGAACGAGGCGGCGATTCGCGCGGCCCGGGCGCGGCGGCAGGCCATTGAGGCGGAGGACCTGGAAGCAGGGTATCTGGCGGTAACGGTGGGGGAGGAGCGGCCGCAGCGTCTAACCCCGGAGGAAAAACGGCGGGTGGCGTATCACGAGGCGGGCCACGCCGTAACGACGCGGCTTTTGCTGCCTGAGGCGGAGTTGACCCGCGTCACCATCCTGCCCTCCAGCCGAGGCGCGGCAGGCTATTCTCTCAGCGCGCAGCCTGAAAAAACGCTCTACACCCGGGCGGAGCTGACAGGCATGCTCTGCGTTGCCCTGGGAGGGCGCGCGGCGGAGGAATTGCTGGGCGGCCGGGAGCAGATTACCACCGGCGCAGCCAACGATTGGCAAAAGGCCCGAGAAATTTCCGGGCGCATGGCGGGCGAATGGGCCATGGGCGAGACGGATGACGAGGAAACGGAGAAAAAGCGCATTTTGCGCCAGGCCTACGAAAAAACGCTGGATTGTCTGAAAACAAACCGCACCGCCCTGGACGCGCTGGCTTCTGCTCTGCTGGAAAAAGAAACGCTGCGTGGGGAAGAAATAAACGAATTATTATTGACATAATTATAATACCAAGCGTCAAAATGTTTTTCTTGAGCTCTCTTGTCAAGCAAACGCCTATTTATCCTTTCGTCGGCGAGGATGCAAGTTCGATATTATATTCTTCCTTTCGAATAACCTTCAAGAAGGCGCTGGGGAACCGTTCTTTGGCTTCCAAAGAACAGTTCCCCAGCAATTTGCTCTTCTTAAAGAAATGCATATACAAAAAGAGAAAAATATGCTAAACTACAAATGAAAATGAACGCCGCCATTCGCGGCGTATGGTAAACGGAGGGAAACACTATGCGCACAGAATATCAAGATCTGCAATGCACGGATCTATATCGGCTGCCCATGCGTACCACCCTGGTTCCCTATCCCGACGCGGCTTCCGCCCGGGCGGAGGAGCGGGCGCTTTCTCCTTATTTCTATTCCCTGAACGGGCGGTGGGATTTCACTTATTATCAATCTCCCCATGACGTGGCGGAGCTTTCCGGCGAAGCGGGAGAGGGCGTGCAGGGGAAAATCGACGTGCCCGGCGTTTGGCAATTGCAGGGCTACGGCGCTCCGCAGTATACGAACGTGCGGTTCCCCATTCCCTATGATCCGCCCTTTGTGCCCGACGATACCCCTGTCGGCATATACGACCGGGCCTTTACCCTGCCCGCCGCCTTTGCTGGCCGCCGCACGGTGCTGCGTCTGGAGGGCGTAAGCTCCTGCTATTACGCTTATGTAAACGGGCAGCTTGTCGGCTTTGCCAAGTGTCCCCATCTGCCCTCTGAATTTGATATTTCTACCGTCGTAACGGCGGGGGAAAACCGTCTGCGCATCGTCGTGCTGCAATGGTCGGACGGCACCTACCTGGAGGACCAGGATATGTGGCGGCTCAGCGGCATTTTTCGGGACGCGATGCTGCTTTCCTTCGGTGAAAAGCGCATTGACGACGTCACCGTCAGCGCCCGCCTTTCCGAAAACTTGCGGGACGGCGAATATACCTTCGCCGCCAAGGCCCAGGGCGTGGATAGCGTGCGCTTTACGCTGCTGAAAAACGGCCGGGAGATTTTCTCCCGCCAGGAGCCGGTGCAAAACGGCGTGGCCTCCATTTCCGGAGAAATAAAGGAGGTGCATCCCTGGAGCGCGGAAACGCCCTGCCTGTACGAGCTGCTGTGCGAAATTCCCGGTCAGTGCGAGCGCCAACTGCTGGGCTTTAAGCGGGTGGAGATCCGGGAGGGCGTGTTCCTGGTGAACGGGAAGGCCGTGAAAATCAAGGGCGTAAACCGCCATGACACCCATCCCACCCTGGGCTATTACACCCCGGTGAACGAAATGCTGCGGGACGTTCTGCTGATGAAACGGCACAACGTCAACGCCGTCCGCACCAGCCATTATCCCAATGATCCCCGGCTGCTTTCTCTGTGCGATGAATACGGCCTGTATGTGATCGACGAAACGGATTTAGAATGCCACGGCGTGGTCTGCTTCGAATCCTACGATTTTATTGCGAAGAATCCAATCTGGGAAAAGCAATTTGTAAGCCGCGGCCTGCGCATGGTGGAGCGGGATCGCAATCACGCCTGCGTTATTATGTGGTCGCTGGGCAATGAATCGGGCTACGGCTGCAACCATGCGGCCATGGCCCGGGAAATACGCGCGCTGAACACCGGCCTGCCCATCCATTACGAGCGGGATGAAAAAGGCGAAACGGCGGATGTGATCTCCCGGATGTACGAGCATCCCGATAAGATGGAGGAGTGGACGGAGAAATATCCCGATAAGCCCTTCTATCTGTGCGAATATGTTCATGCCATGGGCCAGGGCCCAGGCCAGGTGGAATACTACTGGCAGAAATTCTATCACAATCCCCGCCTGATGGGCGGCTGCGTGTGGGAATGGGCGGATCACGGTCTGGTAAAGGAAGAAAACGGCCAGCGCTATTACGCTTACGGCGGCGATTTTGGGGAATGGCCCCATGACGGTTGCTTCTGCGTGGACGCGCTGACCTATCCCGACCGCACGCCCCATACCGGCCTGATGGAGCTGGCCCATGTGATGCGGCCTGTCCGCGTGGAAATGGCGGATGAGGAAGCGGGCCGGGTGCGGATTCACAACTATTATGATTTCTTGTCGCTCGCGCATTTGCAGGGGCACTATGCTGTTGTGGACGGTGAGAAAACGCTGACCCAGGGCCTGCTGAACACTGCCGCAGCGCCGGGGCAGGAGGAAGAATTTGCGCTGGATCTGGGCGAATATCCCCAAGGAGCCGTGCTGAATTTCGTCTTTGCCCTGAAGGCGGATACGTCCTGGGCAAAGGCGGGTTACATCGTAGCCCGGGATCAGCTGCCTCTTCTGCGCGGGGGGGAACGGCTGCGGCTGCATCTGCCGCAAGCCCCTTTGCAACTGGAAAAGATTCATGGCGGCTACCGGGTGAGCGGCGGCGAATTTGCGGCGGAATGGAACCGCGAGGGGCTGTGCGCGCTGCGCTATCGGGGCGTTGAGCTTCTGTGCGGCGGCGTGCGGGCCAATTTGTGGCGCGCGCCCACCGATAATGACAACGGTTGGGGCGGATGCGGCAAGAAATGGGAAGAAATGGGGCTGGATCGTCTGCTTTGCCGGAACGATGTGATGCAGGCTGAGCAAACGGAAAACGGCGTGGAAATCACGCTGTCCGGCGTGTACGGCGAAAAGGTTATGCCGCCGCTGCTTCGGGTGACGCAGCGTTACACCATTTCTGGCGAGGGCAAAATCGCGTTGGAAATCACCTACGCGCCGCCGAAGGAAATCGCGGAGTATCTGCCGCGTCTGGGCCTGCGTATGGCGCTGCCGGGCGAATTCGAGCGGCTGATCTGGCAAGGCCGCGGACCCCAGGAAAGCTATCCTGATAAGAAAACGGGGGTGCTGCTGGGCCGGTATGAAACCACGGTGGAAGCCACCCACGAGCCCTATGTGCGGCCCCAGGAAAACGGCGCGCACGAGGATACCGCCTTTGCGGCGCTGCTTAACGCCCGGGGCGTCGGCTTGCTGGCGGCGGGCGAGAACTTCAGCTTCAGCGCGCATCACTACACCCCTGAAATGCTCACCAAGGCGCAGCATACCTACGAGCTTGCACGCACGGAGGAAATCACCCTGCTGCTGGATGGCGCAATGGGCCCCCTGGGCAGCAATTCATGCGGGCCCGAGCCGCTGGAAAGCGAACGGCTGTATCTGAAGGCTCCCCGCGCTTTCCGCTTCACGTTCCTGCCCTTTGACGCGCAGAGCCTATCCGTGGACGGCGCTGCCCAGGCGGCGAAATAAAAGAACAAACGAATGGTTTTTAATGCGAGGGAACGTTCTTTCCGTTGGAAGGCGTTCCCTCGCGTCCGCTATGCGGGTCGCTTGTGTTTTTTGTGAATTTGCGGTATAATTTGTTTGTGAAATAAATGGAGGAAAAGAGGAACGCGCCCTTGAGACTGTTCTCCCAGCTGCAAAGTGATCCCATCCCCACGCTGATCGCGCTGCTTTATGAAATTCCCGCTATCCTCATCGCGCTGACGCTGCACGAGTTGGCCCACGGCTATGTGGCATTGCGCTGCGGCGATCCCACTGCCCAGATGCTGGGCCGCCTGTCCTTTAATCCCCTGCGCCATCTGGACCCCGTCGGCACGCTTTGCATGCTGCTCTTCGGGGTGGGCTGGGCTAAGCCGGTACCCGTCAATCCCCGGAATTTTAAGCATTTCCGGCGGGATGATCTGCTGGTATCCTTGGCGGGCATTGTGATGAATTTTCTGCTGTTTCTTTTCGCCATGCTGGTGATGCTGCTGCTGAACCAATTGATTTTCACGCCTGAATTGTGGAAAATGGGGGAACTGACGACGCCTCGGGATTTTCTAAGCTTTGAGGGCTGGAATTTTTCCTCCGTTTTTCAAGGAAAGCAGGAGTTGTTTCTTTACGCCCGGAACGGCTACGGCTATTACACCGAGGAATTCAGCCAGTATGTCCGCGTGCCCTGGCTGCTGTATTTACAGCGCTTTTTCATGAATTTTGCCATGGTGAATCTGGGCCTGAGCCTGTTTAACCTGCTGCCCGTTCCGCCCCTGGACGGCTATCATGTAGCCAACGATATTTTCGCCAAGGGAAAGCTGCGCATTTCCCAGAAGGTGATGAACATTCTGGTGGTGGCGCTGCTGGTGATTTGCTTTGCCACGGATTTCTTTTCTTCCTTCATTAGCCAGGCGCTGATTTTCGTGCAGGGGGGCGTGCTGGACGCGCTGCTGTGGATTTTCGGGTTGGGGTGACGTATGCCGCTTACATTGCATTTAAAACAATTCGACGGGCCCCTGGATATGCTGCTTTTCTTGATCGGAAAGGCGAAAATCAACATCCGGGATATATTCGTTTCCCAGGTGACGGATCAATACATTCAGTCGGTGCAGAACGCGCCTGATCTGGATATGGACGACGCCAGCGCTTTCCTGACCATGGCGGCCACGCTGCTGGAAATTAAAAGCCGCTCCCTTCTGCCCAAGCCCAAGGAGGAAACGGAGGAGGATCCCGAGCAGGCCCTGATTCGCCAATTGGAGGAATATCAGCGCTTCAAGCAAATCGCTCAGGATATGCAGGGCTTTGAAAAGGCCGCGGCGCTGATGTATCAAAAGCTGCCGGAGGAATACCCCCTGCCGCCGCCCACGCTGGAATTAACGGGCCTGACGCTGGACGGCCTGCTGGCCGCCTTCGCCCGGGTGATGGCCCGGATTCCGGAGGAGGAGGAGACGCCCGCGATCACGGCCCGGCGCATTATCCGGGATGAATACACCATTCCCCGGTGCACCGCCCACATTTTAAAGCGCTTGCGCCAGGGACCTGTGCGCTTTGACGAATTATTCAGCCCCCACCCAACGCGGGACGAAGTGGTAACGCTTTTCCTTTCGCTGCTGGAGCTATTGCGCCTGGGGCGCGCCGCCGTGGCCCAGGAAAGCGTGTTTGGGGAAATGCTGCTGGAGCCCCGTGAGGGCAGCCCAACGGAGGGAGAAATAGATTCGGATGGATACGCCTGAACTGAGCCATGTGATCGAGGCCATTCTTTTTGTGGCGGGGGAGCCGGTGGAAATCGGCGAATTGCAAAGGGCGCTGGAGGTGACGGAAATTGAAACGCTCCAGGCCATCGACGCCCTGGACAGCGATTATTCCTTTCATCGCCGGGGCATCTGCCTGAAACGCTTTGGCAATCATATTCAATTATCCACCCGGGCGGAATACGCCCCGTATGTGGAGCGGCTGCTCCAGCCTATTCAAAAGCAGTCTCTCTCTCAATCCGCCATGGAAACGCTGGCGGTGGTGGCCTATCGCCAGCCCGTCACCAAGCTGGAAATCGAGGCGGTGCGCGGCGTGAAATGCGATTACTCGGTGCAATCCCTGGCCAATAAGGGGTTGATCGAGGAGGTGGGGCGCAAGGAGGCGCTGGGCCGTCCCATTCTTTACGGCACCACCGATAAATTTCTGGCGCACTTTGGGCTTTCCGCTCTGAGCGATCTGCCCAAGCCGCCCGAAAGCGAGCCTGCGGCGCCGGAGGAGGAGCCGCTTGTTCCATAATTTTCCTGATAAAGGAGGAATTGCTTTATGAAACGAGCTGTCTTAATCGTACTGGACAGCGTGGGCGCAGGGGCGCTGCCCGATGCCGCCGCTTTCGGCGATGCCGGGGCTAACACCCTGGGGCATATCGCCGCCTATCGCGCCCTGAATATTCCCCACATGCAGGCGCTGGGTCTGGGGCATTTGCCCGGCCTGGGGCTGAAAGCGGAGGAAAACGGCTGCGGCGCGTTTGGCCGCGCGGCGGAAAAGGCCCAGGGCAAGGATACCACCACCGGCCATTGGGAAATGGCGGGGGTGACGCTGAACCGACCGTTCCCCACCTATCCCAACGGCTTCCCGGAGGAGGTTATCCGCGCATTTGAGGAAGCCATCGGCACAAAGACGCTGGGCAACAAGCCCGCCTCGGGCACGGCGATTCTGGATGAACTGGGGGAGGAGCACATGCGCACGGGGTATCCCATCGTGTACACCTCTGCCGACAGCGTGTTTCAAATCGCCGCGCATGAGGAAATTATTCCCCTAGCCCGGCTTTACGAAATGTGCCAGATCGCCCGGAAACAGCTGGTGGGGGAGCATGCGGTGGGCCGTGTGATCGCCCGGCCCTTTGTGGGCGCCGGCGCAGGCCGGTTTACCCGCACCGCCGGGCGGCGGGATTTCTCTCTGGAGCCTATCGCCCCGACGCTGCTGGACGCTGTGAAGGAAGCGGGCATGGACGTGCTGGGCGTTGGAAAAATTGAGGATATTTTTGCCCATCGCGGTCTGACGGGCAGCAATCACGCCGCAGGCAATCCCGCCTGCATCGAGGCCACGCTGGATTATCTGCGCCGCCCCTTCCAGGGCCTGCTTTTTGTGAATCTGGTGGATTTTGACATGCAGTATGGTCATCGCCGGGATGTGGAAGGTTATGCCGGGGCGCTGGAATATTTCGATGCGCGGCTGCCGGAAATTCAGGCGCTGCTGGGGCCGGAGGATCTGCTGATTATCACCGCCGATCACGGCTGCGATCCTACCTATTCCGGCACCGACCATACCCGAGAGTATGTGCCCATCCTTTGCTGGAGCCCGCGTCTGCGCGGAATGCACGATCTGGGCACCAGGGCCACCTATGCCGATACCGCGGCCACCATCAGCGAGTATCTGGGGCTGCCCCAGCGTTTCGGCGCGGTTTCCTATCTGAAGGAATTGGAGGGATAAGCCATGGATTATATGGAACGCATTGATCAGGCGGCCCGCTGTGTGCGGGATGCATTGGGCGCGGCGGAAATCGCGGTGATTCTGGGCAGCGGCCTGGGCGATTTCGGCGACGCGCTGGAAAACGCTAAATCCCTGCCCTATGCAGAAATTCCCGGCTTCCCAACGGCCACGGTGAAGGGCCATGCGGGGAAATTTATCTGCGGCCAGCTGGCGGGCAAGCGCGTGCTGATGATGAGCGGGCGCTTTCACAGCTATGAGGGACACTCCATGCAGGATGTTACCCTTCCTATTCGCGTGATGGCGCGAATTGGCGTGAAAACGCTGATCGTTACCAACGCCGCCGGGGGCGTGAACACCGCCTTTTCCGCCGGAACGCTGATGCTACTGACGGATTTTATCAATCTTTCCGGCCAGAATCCGCTTCGGGGCGAGAACCTGGACGCTTTCGGTCCGCGTTTCCCCGATATGACCCACGCTTACGATCCCGCGCTGCGGACGCTGGCGCTGGATTGCGCCAAGGAACTGAATATCCCCCTGGCTCAGGGCGTATATTGCTGGATGAACGGCCCCTGCTATGAAACTCCGGCGGAAATTCGCATGGCGCGCATCCTGGGGGCGGACGCAGTGGGCATGTCCACCGTGCCGGAAACCATCGTGGCCCGCCATTGCGGCATGCGGGTGCTGGGGGTCAGCTGCATCACGAACATGGCCGCAGGCGTGCTGGATCAGCCTATCGCCCATGAGGAAGTTATGGAAACGGGCCGCCGGGTGCGGGGAGCCTTCGCCGCGCTGCTGACCCGGGTAATTGAAAAAATGTAAGAAAATATGGGGGATAATAATATGCGGGGGGAACCATTCTTTGAAAGCCAAAGAACGGTTCCCCCGCACCCTCTCCAAGAAAGCTGTATGGGTATGAGTAAAAGAAAAGAATGCCGTTTGCTTCTCCGCCAACCAAAGGGGGTCGACTGATTTACACGGAAGATTTCGTTTAAAAGGATAAAATAGCATTTGTTTGGGAAAGCCGCTTAAATTTCCATTGCCGTGGAAAAACAAGCAGCTTTTTCATTTTCTTTCTGCATTTACCCGATCAGCCTTTCTGAAAGGGATGCGGTAGAATCGTTCTTTGGCGTGCCAAGAGCGGTTTCCCCGCATTATTTATTTTCCGTCTCTCTCCTCCGCGCCGTGAGCAAGCTGGTATTGCCGGGGCGACATGCCTGTTTCCCGCTTGAAAATTTGGCTGAAAGTGTAAACGGATTCAAAGCCCAGAGCGAAGGCGATTTCCCCGATGCGGGCATTGGAATGCTTCAGCATTTCACAAGCGGCGTTCATGCGCAGCATGGCGTGATACTGATGGGGGGGACATCCCCTTGGCGGCAAAGAAAAGCCGCCGCATATGCGCCTCGCTGAGATAGCAGCAGTTCAGCAGATCCTGGGTGCTGATTTTCTGGGCAAAATGACGCTCGATGTATTCGATGGCGGGGGAAATTTTAGGATATACGGGCGCACTGCTTTTTTCCTCCGAGGCGCTGATGAGCCCCAGCAGGCGAAAGCAATCCCCATGGGCCCGCAGCCTGGCGGAGGCGTGGGGGATGGGCGCGGCCTGGCAGATGGATTGCATCAGCATCCGCGCTTCATCCGTAATTTGCGGCATCAGCACGCACGGTCTGTCGCTCAGGATTAAAAAATCCCCCGTTTTCTGATCCTGCAATGTAAATTCCAACTGAAAGGCGTGGGCCTTGTCGGAAACCACCTGGTAATCATAGGCGCAGCCATGGGGCAGGTAATATAAGCAGCCGCCCTCCATGCGAATGCGCTGGCCGTTCCAGGCGTATTCATACTGCCCGCTGGCCAAATACATCAGCGAATTGCAGATGCGCCAGGAAATGTGATTTTTAAGAATGCGCGGCTGATACTCAAAGGCGATACGCAGGCGAAGCTGCACCTCCTCCGGCTGCAATGCCGAAAACGCGATGCGCCGCATAGCCCTGCCCCCTTCTTTTTTCTCAAAGTATAGCATGGGAAGGCGGCCTGCGTCAATGTGAATGATCGTTTTATATAAATAAATGATGGAAAACAGTATTTCCATTCCGTTGAAACGGCTGTACAATGACCGCATGATACATGAAATGAATAGGCTGTGCGCGCGAAAAACAAAGAAGAATCGCGAAGTGCATCTGCATGTATCCGATTTCGCAGGATGATTTCATAGAAAGGATGAAAAGCGCGAAGAAATAGAAAAGGCAATAAACGGGCTAAATTTTAAAGAATTTTCCATGAATTTTAGCACTTTGAAAGTGAGAAGCAAGCGTATATAATACAAATAGAACAGCGAAGAAAGGAATGAGAGCATGCACTCAGTCGGCGCAAAGCGTCCCAATCACTCCCTTTTAACGCCCGAGGGGCGGCGGTATGTGGGAAGGAAAATCTGGAAGAACCGGTTCATCTATCTGATGATTCTGCCCATCATCGCCTATTTTATCGTCATTCGCTATGTGCCCATGTATTGGCTGCGCATCGCTTTCTACGATTACAAGCTGCTGCGCGGCTTTTCGGGCAGCAAGTTCGTGGGCCTGAAGCATTTCCAGCAGTTTGTTACTGGCCTAAATTTCAGCCAGGTGGTAGGAAACACGGTGATTCTGAATCTGGAATCCATGCTGTTCACCTTCCCGCTGCCCATCGTGTTCGCGCTGTTTCTCAATGAAATCCGCAATCAGAAATTCAAGCGCACCGTGCAGACTATCAGCTATCTGCCGCATTTCCTGTCCACGGTGGTGGTGGTATCCATGATGAACACGCTGCTTTCCGTGCAGACGGGCGCGGTGAACGCCGCCCTGCGCGGCCTGGGCCTGAACACCGTCTATTTCATGGGCGAGCCTGGATGGTTCCGGCCGCTGTCCATCATTTCGGGTGTGTGGCAGGGCACGGGCTGGAACGCGATCATCTATATTTCCGCCCTTGCGGGCATCAACCCCGAATTATACGAGGCCGCCCGGGCGGACGGCGCGGGGCGCTTCCGGCAGATGTGGCATGTATCGCTGCCCGGCATCCGGGAAACCATTGTGATCCTGCTGATTATGCGCGTGGGTTCGATTATGAGCCTGGGCTTCGAAAAGCCCTTCCTGATGCAGAACTCCCTGAATATTTCCAAATCCGAGGTCATCTCCACCTATGTGTATAAGCTGGGCTTGCAGCGCAACGACTATTCCCGTTCCACGGCCATCGGCCTGTTTAACGCGGTCATCAGCCTGCTGCTGGTTCTGATGGCGAATTTCACCAGCCGCAAGCTGTCCGACAGCAGCCTGTTCTAAGAAAGGAGGAAAAAGCGCATGTCCGTTACCGCCAAGCCGGGCTTCAAGCCCACCCGCATCAAGCGCGCAAAGGGCGATATCGCCTTCACCGTCGTCAACACGCTGTGCATGGTGCTTTTCTGTCTGGCGATTCTCTACCCGGTGCTGAACGTTGTTTCCGTTTCTCTCAGCAAGGACTCCTATGTATACAGCGGCGCTGTCACCTTCTATCCCAAGGGCTTCCAGACGCAATCCTATAAGACGGTGCTGACCAGCTATTCCCTGTGGCGTTCCTTCGCCAATTCCATTTTCGTTTCGGTGGTGGGCACGCTGCTCACCCTGATTTTCACCAGCCTGGCGGCGTATCCCCTGGCCTTTGCAAGGTTTTACGGCAAAAGGCTCTATACCTTCATGATTATGCTCACCATGTGGTTTGGCGGCGGCATGATCCCCACCTTCCTGGTAATGAGCAGGCTGGGGCTGGTGGGCTCTCTGTGGTCGCTGATCGTGCTGAGCCTGCTGGGGGCGTATAACATCGTGGTGCTGCGCAGCGCGTATCACGGCATCCCCGCCTCGCTGATTGAATCCGCCCAGTTGGACGGCGCTAACGATTTCCGCATCCTGGTTCAGATCGTCACGCCCCTGGCTAAAGCCACCCTGGCCACGATCGGCCTGTGGACCCTGGTGGGCCACTGGAATGCCTTTGCCAACCCCGTGATTTATTTGAAGGATTACAGCCAATACACCCTGCAGGTGGTGCTGCGGGACGTGGTGCTGTCCACCAATGCCGAAATGTACGGCATCACGGGCAGCGACGACGCTGCTAATCTGATTCCCGAGCAGATTCGGAACGCCACCATCGTGGTGGCCATGGTGCCCATGCTGATCGTTTATCCCTTCCTGCAGCGTTATTTCGTGAAAGGCACGATGATCGGCTCGGTGAAGGAATAATCTTCCTGTTTTCGTTACCCTGCGGCGAAAGGCCGTATGCAATAAAAAAGGAGGAAACAAACATGAAGAAACTGGTTTCCCTGGCGTTGGCGATTGTGCTGCTGCTGGCCTGCTGCGCGCTGCCCGCTCTGGCGGAGGAGCCCGTCACCCTGAACATGATCCTTCAAACCGCCTCCACCTACAACCATGGCGATCCCAACCGCGATATGAGCGTTTGGGAGGCCATCGAGAAGGCCTGCAACGTGAAGCTGAACATCAACTGGATTTCCAACGAAGGCGCGGCGGAAAAGTATTCCACGCTGCTGGTGGAAAATAAGCTGCCCGACATGTTCACCCTCACCAACATGGATACCTATGTAAGCGAGGGCGCGATCATGGCGCTGGATCCCTATCTGGATCGCATTCCCAATTACATGCGCTGGCTGCCCCAGGCAGTGGAAGCCTCTCAGCGCTATCTGGAGGACGGCAAGCTGTACCACATCAGCCAGCTGACGGCCTACAGCCCCGCCTACACCATGGTGTATCGCCAGGACTGGCTGGATAACCTGGGCATTGAAAAGGTTCCCGAAACGATGGACGAGTGGATTACCGTGTGGAAGAGCATCCGCGATAACGACGCCAACAAGAACGGCGATCCCAACGATGAAATTCCCTTCATCGACACCACCACCTTCAACGCCGCCCGGGGCTTCACCCTGCTGCAGAGCTTTGGCGTGAAGAACAACGGCCGCTGGTATTATGACGACGAGGGCCATTACAGCCTGGTGTACGAAAACGAGCATTTCCGTGAATTCCTGGAGCTGATGGTGACGCTCTATCAGGAGAAGCTGATCGACGCCGAGCTGTTCACCCACACGACCAAAGATATCGCCACCATGTTCAATTCCAATACCGCCTTCAGCGGCTATCAGTGGATCTCCCGGCCCCAGAACACCAATACCGTTCTGGCCGAAACCGTGCCCGAGGTGAGCCTGCAGCCCACCACCCCCATCAAGGGCGAGGCCCAGCTGATTCCCGCCCGCAACCTGCCCGGTACTTCCTTCGGGATCGGCTATCAGGTGGAGAAGGATCCCGCCAAGCTGGACGCGATGCTGCGGCTGATTGATTTCATGTATTCCGACGAGGGCATCTTCCTGACCAACTACGGCATCGAGGGCATCCATCACACCATGGTGGACGGCAAGCCCGTGCTCAACGAGCAGATTCTCAGCGATCCTTCCTTCACCCAGGCCCGCTATGCCGGTTTGATCTGCCAGCTGTTCCCCGGCTATTGGTCCGGCGAACAGTACGATCAGATTCTCACGGGCGGCAAGGATGTATCCGAAATGAACGCGGCCACCCAGAGCATGTATAAGGGCACCGTTATCAACACCGAATACTATTACACCATGCCCACCCAGCTGAACACCCCCGCCATGGCCGAATACAGCGCGGATATCCTGCCCAAGATCGACGAGCTGTACGCCAACTGCGTCACCGGCAAGATCACCGTGGAGGCGTTCTTCGCCGGCTATGACGCTCTTAAGCCCCATGGCCTGCAGGAAATCATCGATCAGGCCCAGGCGTATTACACCGACCTTACCGCCGAATAAGCGCGCGGCATAAAAGAAAATAATGCGGGGGAGGTATTCTTTGCGGATCAAAGAATATCTCCTCCGCCATTGCTTTAGAACGTGTTCCCGGCAATCGCTTTCCCGAGGGTTACCGAACCGTCAGCACGATTTTGCCCACGCTTTTGCCTGCGGCCATCAGCTGCTGCGCTTCCTCCGCCTGCTCAATGGGGAACACCTTGAAAATGGTGGGGCGAATTTCGCCGCTTTCGATCTTGGGCCAAAGAATGCGCACCATATCCGAAAGGATACGCCCCTTTTCTTCGGCGGAGCGGCTGCGCAGCGTGGTGCCGATAAGGCGAACACCCCGCACATAGAGCATCCGCAGATCAATGGGGGATACGTCCCCCGCCAGGGTGGCGATCATAATCCAGCGTCCGCCCCGATTCATATAAGGCAGGCACTGGCCCACCGTCTCCCCGCCCAGGCAGTCAACCGCAATATCCACGGGGTGACCGGCCTCCATTTCTGCCTTCAGCGCGTCCGCCAGGCTTTCTCTCCCTGTGACGATCACCCGGTCGGCGGGCAGATGCGCGATGGAGGCGGCGATTTCATCCGTGAGCACGGTGGTAATCACCCGAGCGCCAAAGGCCTTGCCCATGGGAATCAGCACGCTGGCCAGGCCGCTGGCCCCCGCCTGCACAAGCAGCGTGTCGCCCGCCTTTAGCCCGCCCTCTAAAAACAAGAAAAGATAGGATGCGCCGTATACCTCGGGCAGCGCCGCGGCCTCAATCATGCTCAGGCCCTGGGGAATGGGCATCAGCATTTCCGCGGGCGCCGCCACATATTCGGCGTAGCCGCCGCCGCCCAGCAGCGCGCAGGCCTTATCGCCGACATGCCATTTGCCTTCTCGCTTTGCCTTTTCGCCCATGGCGCGCACAACGCCCGCAGCCTCCAGTCCATACCAATCGGGCCAGCCGGGAGGCGGGGGATACTGGCCCGCCCGTTGCAGCAAATCCGCCCGGTTCAGGGCGGCGGCATGCACCTCCAGCAGCACCTCGTCCTCCCGCAGAACGGGATCCGCCACTTGGCTCCAAACGCATTTTCCATCCGCGCCGCGTAAAACAGCATGCATTTTCATGTACCTTCCTTTTCATGAATTATCGGGAAAGGGAATGCACTCCGCGTCTTCTCGCTTTTCTGCGTGTTTCCCGCCTCAACGCCCCTGCAGGCATTGATTATTCGTGGGAAATGTGCTATGATGCGGGAGCGATCCCCTTTTTTATAGCATACCATATCCCGGCGGAAAAGGGGATGTTAAAATCAGCAGAAAGCATGAAAAAAAGGGAAGGAAAAACCGATGGCCCTGCATTTTGATCTGTCGGCTCCCCATCGAATCGCGGCGGCGAATTCCCATTATTACAAAGCGCCCACCGACGTGCTGTATCTAGACCGCGTGATGAAATACCACGATTTGGTGTATCTGGAGGAAGGCGGCTGGTGCTTTACAGAAAGCGAAATTGATTACCCCATGGAAAAGGGAGACGTGCTGCTTCTCGCCGCCGGGCGGCGGCACTACACCCGGCAGCCCTGCGCCCCCGGCACAAAAACCTTCTGCATTCACGCCACCTGCGCCCCCGGCGATCAGGCGGGGGAGGGGGTGCGGCTGCCGACGCTGCTGCGCATGCGGGGCGCGCCCCGGGTGAAGAGCATTTTTGAGGAGATCGTCGCCGCGTTTTGGGGCGAAAGCCCCTACCGGCAAGAGAAAATGTCCGCGCTGTTCGACTTGCTGATTCTGGAGCTGGTGGAAAACTGGGAAAAACAGGAGCAGGGCGGCGCGGATATCGCCCAGCAGGCGATGCAGCTGCTCAACGCCATGCCTCATAAGCGCTTTAAAGCAGGGGAGGCGGCGGAAATGCTCTTCGTCAGCACGAAAACCCTGGAAAACGCCATGCGCCGCAGCGTAGGCATGCCCTTTTACGCCTATCAGCGCAAGCGCAAGCTGGAAATGATCGCGTTGCAGCTGGAAGTGGAGCCCGAGCTGCGGCTGGCGGAAATCGCGGCGGAGTTCGGCTTCTGCGATGAGTTTCACATGAGTCGGGCCTTCAAGCAGCAATTTGGCCTTTCTCCCCTGCAATACCGTCGGGCGAAAACGGAGCAGCGTCAGGAAAAATAATTTTCAATAAAGAAGGAGATTGCAAAATATCGGCGAATACTATGTCGATATTTGCAAAATGTTGCAAAATTGGAGGGAGCACTATGGAGATCGTGGAACAGGGCCGCCTACTGACAGTGGGCGTTATCGGCGTGGGGCACCGGGGAATCGGTCAATTGCAGACGGTCTGCAATATGACGGACGTGCGGGTGGCCGCGGTTTGCGAATTGTATGAGGACCGGCTTCAGGACGGGCTGAAAATCGCCAAGGGTGCGATTGGCATGCGGGATTATCATGAAATGCTGAAAATGCCTGAGATCGAGGCCGTGTTCATTTTTACGGATTGGCTTTCCCATATTCCTATCGCCATCGAGGCCATGAAGGCGGGCAAGGAAGTGGCCATGGAGGTGGGCGGCGCTGCGTCGATTGACGACTGCTGGCGGCTGGTGCACACGGCGGAGGAAACGGGCCGGAAATGCATGCTGCTGGAAAACTGCTGCTATGGCGCGGAAGAAATGACGCTGCTGAACATGATCCATCAGGGCGTGTTCGGCGAAATCGTACATTGTCAGGGCGCGTATGCCCATGACCTGCGGGATGAAATTGGCACAGGGGATGTGGAACGGCATTACCGCTTGGAAAATTTCCTGCATCGCAACGGCGAATTGTATCCCACCCACGAGCTGGGCCCCATCGCCCAGTACTTGCGCCTGGGCCGGGGCAACCGCATGCTTTCTCTCTGCGCCATGGCCAGCGCCCCCAAGGGCCTGCACCTGTGGCTGCAAGAGAACCGGGCGGATTCCCCCCTGGCCAACGCCGCCGTGGCGGAGGGGGATATTGTGACCACTCTCATTTCCTGCGCTCAGGGTCAAACCATCGTGCTTTCCCACGATTGCACCCTGCCGCGGCCTTATTCCCGGGGTGGCGTGGTGCGGGGCACCAAGGGCATTTGGATGGAGGATAACCGCTCTATTTTCATCGAAGGCTGCACGCCCCATAAGGAAGGGGATTGGAGCCATTCCTGGGAGAGCGACGAGCGCTGGATGAAGCAGTATCGCCATCCCTTGTGGCAGGCCTATGACGAATTCGGCGCCCGGGGCGGCCATGGCGGCATGGATTACCTGGTGCTGCGCGCTTTTGTGGAAAGCGTACAGAATCACACCCCCGCGCCGCTGGACGTATACGATACGGCCACGCTGATGTGCATCACCCCCTTGACGGAGCAATCCGTCGCCATGGGCGGCATGCCTGTGCCTGTGCCTGATTTCACCGCCGGCGCATGGATCCGCGATCCCGGCCCCAAGGGCGAGGGTATTTACGCGCTTTAAAAAGAATATGTATCGTATTTCTTCGGGGAGGACAATTTCCCCGCGCGCGAAAAAAGTAGATTTTTCGGCTTGACAAACGCCGAAAAATGTATATAATAAACAGTGGTTCATCTTTAAGGCGGTACAGAGAGACCGGCAAGAGAGGAAACGATTTTGCTACATGCACGTTTGCGAACGTGTAAAGGGGTCTTGCTGCGCTGCGGCAAGGCTCCTTTTTTCGCCTTGGAGGTGCGGCGCATCTGCGCTGGTTCAAAAAATTGGATGGGGGGAATTCCGCATGAAACTGGTGTACGACATTTCCGACAAGCCGCCAATCAAAAAGAACCTGATCTACGCCTTCCAACAGCTTCTGGCCATTATGGCCGCCACCCTGCTGGTGCCCATTCTGGTGGATGGCTCCGGCCTGTACATGAGCCAGCCTGCCGCGCTGTGCGGCGCGGGCTTCGGCACGCTGTTCTACATCTTCATCGCCACCCGGAAAAAGAGCCCGGTGTTCCTGGGTAGCTCCTTCGCCTTTATCGCCCCGCTGAGCGGCGCGCTGTCCTTCGGCTTCCTGGGCATCTTCCTGGGCGCGGTCTTTGCGGGCCTGGTGTACGTGGTCATCGCCCTCATTGTGAAGAAGACGGGCTCCGCCTGGGTGAATAAGCTGCTGCCCCCCGTGGTGATCGGCCCCACCGTGGCCCTCATCGGCCTGAGCTTGTGCGGCAGCGCCATGAATAACCTGCAAAACATCGCCGTTTCCGCCGCGAATTACAACCTGGTGGCCATCCTGGTGGGCCTCATCGCCTTCTTCATCACCGCCTACGCCTCCATCAAGGGCACGAAGGGCATGAAAATGATTCCCTTCATCATCGGTATTCTGGGCGCTTACATCGTGGCCCTGGCGCTGACCTTCATCGGCCGCGCCACCGGATGCGAGACGCTGCAGCTGGTGAACCTGGCAGCCTTTGAGAATATGCAGCTGTTCAAGCTGCCCCGCTTCACCTTCCTGGGCATCTTCGGCGCGTATCCCGACGCGCCCAACACCGTTACCAGCCCGGCGGACGTGGCCAGCATTTTCCTGCTTTTTGCCCCGGTTGCCTTCGTGACCCTGGCCGAGCATATCGCCGATCATAAGAACCTGTCTTCCATCATCAACCGCGATCTCATCACCGATCCCGGCCTGGACCGCACCCTGCTGGGTGACGGCGTAGGCTCCGTAGTGGGCGCTTTCTTCGGCGGCTGCCCCAACACCACCTACGGCGAATCGGTGGGCTGCGTGGCCATCACGGGCAATGCCTCCGTCTCTACCATTGCGCTGGCGGCGGTCTACTGCATCATCCTGTCCTTCTTCGATCCCTTCGTTTGCTTCGTCAACTCCATCCCCTCCTGCATCGTGGGCGGCGTGTGCATCGCGCTGTACGGCTTCATCGCCGTATCCGGCCTGAAGATGCTCCAGCCCGTGGATCTTGGCGAGCATCGGAACCTGTTTGTGGTGGCGGCCATCCTGGTGTGCGGCATCGGCGGCCTGACGCTGAACTTCGGCAAGATCGAAATCAGCTCCATCGCGGCCGCGCTGATCGTGGGCATTCTGGTGAACGTGATCTTCAACCGCGAGCCCAAGAAGGCGGAATAACCCCGAACATCCGGCGGGGGAGGCGCTTGCAAAACGCCTCCCTCGCCCTTTTCTTTGCGCGTATATTTCCCGCTTTTTTTCAGAAGGCGCGATGCAAACGCCTGTTGCGACCAGGAAAAGAAGCGATGGGACGAACGACGGGGGCGGCGAAAAGCTACAACGTTCAAAAAAGCATTCCCAAAGCAAAAATAATAATAGAAAAAATCGGCGGGAATATTTACAAATCGCGCCGTTCATGATAAAATAGAGGGCGTGGTTTTTAGAACCGTATCCTCGGGCCAGCGATACTCCAACGCTTCCCTGAGCATGCGGCGATTGAAGCAGGGGCGGCCACACCCCAAAAGGAGGATATACCATGGAAAAGGAACTCAAGGCTCAGATTATGCAAACCTACGCCCGCCACGAAGGCGATACCGGCTCTCCTGAAGTTCAGGTTGCGCTGCTCACCGAGCGGATCAATCACCTCAACGAGCACCTCAAGCTGAACAAGAAGGATCACCATTCCCGTCGTGGCCTGCTGCTGATGGTTGGTCAGCGCCGCGGTCTGCTGGAATACCTCAAGAAGACGGACATCGAGCGCTATCGTGAACTGATTGCCAAGCTGGGTCTGCGTAAATAATGCGCAATGGGGCTATCGGCAGGATGCTTTTCTGCCGATAGCCTTTTGCTTCTTCCTTTGGGCAGGGGCCCGGAGGAAAGTGTGTGTGTGAGGAGAAGAAGAGAAAATGGATTACAAGGCTTACTCAATGGAATTTGCCGGCCGGACGCTGACCCTGGAATTCGGCAAGTATGCCCAGCAGGCGGGCGGCTCCGCCGTGGTTCGCTATGGCGATACCGTGGTGTTGGTGAACGCCACCGCGTCGGACAAGCCTCGGGAGGGCGTGGATTTCTTCCCGCTGACCGTGGATTTTGAAGAAAAACAATACGCCGTTGGCAAGATTCCCGGCGGCTTTATTAAGCGCGAGGGCCGCCCCACCGAAAAGGCGACCCTGACCTGCCGCCTCATCGATCGCCCCCTGCGTCCCCTGTTCCCCAAGGGCATGCGCAACGACGTGCAGGTGGTGGCCCAGACTCTGTCTGTGGATCCTGACACCCCGCCTGAATTCCCCGCGATGCTGGGCTCCTCCATCGCGCTGTGCATCAGCAATATTCCTTGGGGCGGTCCCACCGCCGCCGTTGTGGTGGGCCGGGTGAACGGCGAATTCGTCATTAACCCCAACGAGGCCCAGAGCGCCGCCTCCGATATGCACGTGACCGTGGCCGGCACCAAGGACGCCATCATGATGGTGGAAGCTGGCGCTAAGGAAGTGAGCGAGGACGCCATGATGGACGCCATCCTCTTCGCCCACGAGAGCATTAAAGAGTTGGTTGCCTTCCAGGAGAAGATCACTGCGGAAATCGGCAAGGAAAAGAGCGAATTCCCGCTGGTCACCACCGGCGAGGATATTAAGGCCGCCGTTCGCGAATATGCTTACGACAAGTGCAAGTACGTCTATTCCACCTTCGTGCGCAAGGAGCGCCAGGCCCGTGAAGCGGAAGTATCCGCCGATGTGGCCGCGCACTTTGCCGAAATCTTCCCCGGCCGGGAAAGCGAAGTGGCCGACGCGCTGTACTATCTGAATAAAGAAGTGATGCGCCGCCGCATCCTGGACGAAGGCATTCGTCCCGACGGCCGTAAGGTCACCGAGGTGCGCCCCATCTGGTGCGAAGTGGGCGTGCTGCCCCGCACCCATGGCAGCGCCGTGTTCACCCGCGGCGAAACCCAGGCCCTGACCATCACCACCCTGGGCATGGTTTCCGAAGCGCAGCAGCTGGACGGCCTTTCCAATGAGGAAAGCAAGCGCTATATGCACCAGTATAATATGCCCTCCTACGCCACCGGCGAGGCGGGCCGCCTGCGCAGCCCCAACCGCCGCGAAATCGGCCATGGCGCGCTGGCGGAACGGGCGCTGCTGCCTGTGATTCCCTCCGAAGCGGAATTCCCCTATGCCCTGCGCCTGGTATCCGAAATCCTGGGCAGCAACGGCTCTTCCTCCATGGCTTCCGTCTGCGGCAGCACGCTGTCCCTGATGGATGCGGGCGTACCCATTCATGCGCCGGTGGCCGGCGTGGCCATGGGCCTGATTCAGGATGCGGAAACGGGCAAGATCGAGGTGCTCACCGATATTCAGGGCCTGGAAGATTTCCTGGGCGATATGGATTTCAAGGTGGCCGGCACCATGAACGGCATCACCGCCATCCAGATGGATATTAAGATCAAAGGCATCAACCGCGAGATTCTTTCCCGCGCGCTGAACCAGGCCCTCAAGGGACGGCTGCACATCCTGGGCCTGATGCTTGAATGCATCGGTCAGCCCCGGCAAAATCTGTCCAAGTACGCGCCCAAGATCATTCAGTTCACCATCAACCCCGAAAAGATTCGCGAAGTCATCGGGCCCGGCGGCAAGATGATCAACAAGATCATCGCGGAAACCGGCGTGAAGATCGATATCGAGGACGACGGCCGCGTCTTTATCGCCACCTCCGATCAGGCGGCGGCGGATAAGGCCAAGAACCTGATCCTGGGCATTGCCAAGGATATCGAAGTGGGCGATGTGTTCACGGGCAAGGTGGTTCGGATCATGAACTTTGGCGCTTTCGTGGAGCTGGCGGGCGGCAAGGACGGCATGATTCATATTTCCAAGCTGGATAACAAGCGCGTGGAAAAGGTGGAGGACGTAGTCAACATCGGCGACGAGCTGGAAGTGAAGGTTTGCGAGATTGATTCTCAGGGCCGGATCAACCTGATTCGTAACGATATCACCTATGACAACCCGAACTTTACCCGCTCCGCCCCTGCCGGAGTGCGCCCGCCGCGGCGGGATGGCCGTCCGGACGGAAATAGAAGAGGATAAAGAATACAGGCAAGGGGGAAGCTAATAAAGTTTCCCCCTTGTTTTCGAATTCAGAGGTGTATCAAAATGGAGAAAATTGTGCTGCAAAACGGCTTGACGCTGCTGGTGGAGTCCATGCCCTATCTGCGCTCTGCATCTATCGGCGTGTGGGTGAAGGCAGGCTCCATGCTGGAAGCGCCGGAGGAAAACGGTCTTTCCCATTTTATGGAACATATGGCCTTTAAGGGCACGCCCAGCCGCAGCGCCCGGCAGATTGCCGAAGAAATGGATGCCATCGGCGGCATGCTTAACGCCGCCACCAGCAAGCTCTGCACCAATTATTATGCCAAGGTGATCGACGAGGATTTGCCAAAAGCGGCGGATATTCTGGCGGATATTGTGTGTAACCCCAGCCTGGATCAGCAGGAAATGGATAAGGAACGGGGCGTTATTCTGGAAGAAATCTCCATGGTGGAGGATTCGCCCGAGGACGTGGTTTTCGACGTGCTGGCGGACGCGGTGTTCCCCGGCCAGCCCCTGGGGCAGACGATTCTGGGCCCGTCCGACCGAGTTGCCGCTTATCGGGCGGAGGATCTACGCGCTTTTCGTGCCCGGCATTACGGCCCGCAGAACGCTGTGGTGGCCATTGCGGGAAATGTGACGCCGGAGCGGGCGAAGGCATTGATCGAAGAAAAATTCGGCGCGTGGCAAGGTGCGGCGGGAGAGGCCTTTCCGCAGGCCGTCGCCATTCCGGAGCAGAAAAAACTGTTCCGGGATAAGGATACGGAGCAGGTACACCTGTGCCTTTCCTTCCGCGGCACGCCCATGGGCAGCGCGGATGTGTATCCCGCCACGGTGCTGAATAGTATTCTAGGCGGGGGCAACTCCTCCAGGCTTTTCCAGCGCATCCGTGAGGAAATGGGCATGGCCTACACCGTGTATTCCGGCCTTTCCAATTACCCCTATTGCGGCGAATTCACCGTTTACGCCGCCACTTCGCCCAAGCACGCCAAGGCGGTGCTGGAGCAGATCGACACGGAAATTCAGAAGCTGCTGGAAAATGGCGTGACGGAAAAAGAATTCTCTCAGGCCAAGGCGCAGCTGAAGGGCAGCTTTATCCTGGGGCTGGAAAGCGCCTATAACCGTATGAGCGCGCTGGGTCATCATCAAATACTGCTGGGGCGCACCATTCCGGCGGAGGAAACCATTCGCGCCATCGAAAGCGTAACGCCGGAAGATGTGAAAAACGCGGCGGACAGAATTTTAACCGGCCCGCGGGCCTATGCCGTAGTGGGACGAAAGGCGGAAAAATATCTGCAATACATGCGCTAAGGCGGTAAAAAATGCGTAAACACCAAAGATTCCTCCTGTTTCTGCTTGCGCTTCTCGCCATGCTTTTGCCGGGCGGGACGCAGGCGGAAACGGAGGCGCAGGACGTCATCAGCCGCTGCCACATCTGGCTCTCCTATAATCGCAGCGCGCGAAACCGGCTGACGGATAATTCTTATATGACCTATTGGCCCAGCGGAGAGCAGGGCTGGATTGAGATTCAAACGCCGGAGGAAGAGCCTTGCTTCGGCCTGTATATTAAATGGGCGGAGCAGCTGTGCGATTGGGTGATCGAGACGCCGGACGAACAGGGGGAATGGCAATGCATCCTCCAAGCCCCGGCGGTAAAATATTATCACCAATATGTTCCCTTTGAACAGGGACTGACGCATTTTCGGCTGCGGAATATTTCCGACATAGAAATGTGCATCAATGAGATTCACGCCCTTTCCGCAGGCGCGCTGCCCGATTGGGTGCAGGTGTGGCAGCCCTTTGAAGGCAAGGCCGATCTGCTGGTGCTGGTGGCCCATCCGGACGACGAACTGCTTTTTATGGGCGGCGTGATCCCCTATTATCGCGGACAGATGGGGAAAAAGGTGATGGTGGCCTACACCGCATGCATGCCCGCCAGCCGGAAAAGCGAGTTGTTGGACGGTCTGTGGCATTGCGGCATACGGGAATATCCAGAAATGCCTCGGGATGAATTTGCGGATGTGTATCCCGCTTCTATGAAAAAATGCCTGACGGCCTGGGGTGAGGAAGCGCTTCAGCGCTATGTGGTGGAGCTGCTGCGGAAATACCGGCCCGACGTGGCCGTGACCCATGATATAAAGGGCGAATACGGCCATCCCGCCCACATGGCCTGCGCCTGGGCGATGCGGCAGTGCATCGCGCTTTCGGCGGATGCGACGGCATTCCCGGAACTGGCGGAGGCCTATGGCTCCTGGCAGCCGCAAAAGGCGTATCTGCACCTTTACCAAGGCGATCTGGGGCAGATTCAGTTTGATTGGCGGCAGCCGCTCTCCGCCTTTGACGGAAAAACGGCCTTCGACGTAGCTTGCGAAGCCTTTAAAAAGCATCGCACCCAGTATAACGGGGGGAAATATGCCGTAAAGGATTCCGGCCCATATAATAACGCGCTTTTCGGCCTGTTCTTTTCCACCGTCGGGGCGGATACCGGGGCAAATGATTTTTTCGAGCATCTGGGGAAATAAAAAGCATACGAACGCAAACAAGACCGCTTCATTCCATCGAAGCGGTCTTGCTGAATCGTAAATTATATTTACGGCCTGCTCGAAATTGAATGTTAGGCGTAAACGGCCCGTTCGCCCCCAATATAAGGCAGGCGGCAGAAAGCGGCCACCACATGGGCATGGCCCACCTGAGTGATCTCGCCCCGGAAGGGAACGGCCACGGGCCGCAGGTGCATGCCGATCAGCGTGTCGCCAATATCCAGACCCGCGTCCGCCTGAACGCCCATGACCAGGCAGGGGTCATTCATCATTTTCCATGCCGCAGCAGGAACGCTGCCACCTGCCTTGGGCTGGGGTACGGCGCACACCTGGGTATAGCCGTGCTTTTCCGCCGCTTCCCGTGGGAGCACAAGGGCGCGGTTCAAATGCTCGCAGCACTGAAAAATAGGGGTAAAGCCCATAGAGTCGCAAAATTTAAGCACCGCCGCCGCCACCCATTCCCCAATTTGGGGCACGCTGGCCTTGCCGATGCGCCCGCCAGCGATTTCGCTGGTGGAGCAGCCTACCACGATTTGCGCCCCGGGCTTTAATTTACCGGCCACCTTTAAATCCAGCAGCGCCTTCGTCACCTGCGCCGAAATCATTTCTTGATCCGTCATAAAAATGAACCTCCTTTATTATTTTCCAAATGCGTACATGCCGATAGCCGCCGCCACGGATAAATTCAGGGAATCGATTTCCTGGCTGTGGGGAATGCGCACGGGCTGGCCCAGGGATGCGAATTCGGGGGGCAGGCCCGCGCCCTCATTGCCAAAGATCAGCGCACAGGGGCGCTGAGTGTTTTTCGTCGCCTCCGAAAGCAGGCAGGAACTGTCCAGCATGAAGGGGTAGGGCGTGTGCGTGGGAAATTCCCGGCGGTAATCCGCGAAATCCGCATATTCCCGCACCCGCAGGGAGAACAGCGCGCCCATGCTGGCGCGAATCACATGGGGGTCATACGCATCCGTCGCCGGGCGGATAATGGCCACGTCCCGCCATCCAAAGCCCAGCGCGGCGCGCAGGATGGTGCCCAAATTTCCTGCATCCGCGATATGATGCAGCACGATGTGATCGCCGCCGCCCAGCGTCGCCGGGTGCTTTTCGAAAACAGCCGCGGCAAAGCAATTATCCTTGCCCGAAATCCGCGCCAACGCTTTATCGGCGATTTCGACGCGGATATGGCTTTGCTCCGCCAGGTTCAGCAATTTTTCGCATCCCTCGCTTCCCTCCGCCCGGGAGGAAAGCAGCAGCCGACGCACCCATTCGGGGCGCTTTTTCAGGGCCTCCATGGCGGGGAATATGCCGGGGGCATAGGAATAATCCAGCGTTCGTTTATAGGCTTCCAGGGAGGGCATAGGCGTTTCCTCGCTTACTTCATCATTTTTTTTATCAGCGCCAGCTTCTTTGGGGTAAAGGGCGCGTAGCGCACGGGGATATCCGGCCAATTTCGCTTGGCCACGATGGATTTTTCGTGAGTGAAGGTATCGAAGGATTTTTTCCCGTGATAGCTGCCCATGCCGCTTTGCCCAACGCCGCCGAAGGGAAGCCGGTCGCTGGCCAGATGGATAATGGTATCGTTGATGCAGCCGCCGCCGAAGGGGACTCGGCTGAGAATCATTTCCTCTGCGGAAGCGCGGCGAGTGAACAGATACAGGGCCAGGGGCTTTTCCCGGCTGTTAATCAGGGGAATCACATCCTCCAACCGCTCAAAGGAAATCACCGGCAGCACGGGGCCGAAAATTTCCTCCTGCATGATGGGCGCATCCCAGGAAACCTGGGTCAGCAGCGTGGGGGCGATTCTCTGCCCGTCCCCGCGCCCGCCGCAATAGATTTTTTCCCCCGCCATCAGCGCCATCACGCGGTTGTAATGCTTTTCATTGATCATGCGGGTCCATTGCGGGCTGGAAAGCGCGTCGCCGTAAAATTCTTCCCAGCAGCGCTTGATTTCAGCCAGCAGCCGCCCCTGCACGCGCTCCTGCACCAGCAGATAATCCGGGGCCACGCAGGTCTGCCCCGAATTGAGGGCCTTGCCAAAGGCAATGCGCCGGGCTGCCACGGGGATATTGGCGGAATCATCCACAATACAGGGACTTTTCCCGCCCAGTTCCAGCGTGACGGGGGTAATATACCGCGCCGCCTTTTCCAGCACCAGCCTGCCCACCTGCACGCCGCCTGTAAAGAAAATATAATCGAAGCGTTCTTCCAAAAGCGCCTGATTTTCCAAGCGCCCGCCCAGAATTACCGCCGCGCGCTCCGGCGGAAAGCAGCGGGAAATCAGCCGGTCAATCACCTGGCTGGTGGCGGGGGAAAGGGCGCTGGGCTTCAGAATGCAGTGGTTTCCCGCCGCCAGCGCCCCCACAAAGGGCGAAATCGTTAATTGAAAGGGATAATTCCAGGGGGACATAATCAGCACGACGCCGTAAGGTTCCTTGAGAATATAGCTCTTGGAGCAAAACTGCGCCAGGGGCGTGCGCACCCGTTTGGGCGCGGCCCATTTTTGCAAATGCGTCACGGCGCAGCGAATTTCGCTCAGCACCATACCGATTTCGGTCATGTACGCTTCGCCGGGGCACTTTCCCAGGTCTTTTTCAAGAGCCTGGCAAATTTCCTTTTCGCTTTCCTGGATGGCCGTTTGCAGCCGCTCCAGGCTTTCCTGGCGTTCCTCCACCGGATAGGGATGGTTCAGCGCAAAGGCCTCTCGCTGCATCGTCACCAATTCATGAATTGTCATTTCAGCAAATCCTCCAGCAGCGCCTTCGCCATTTGCTTTCCTCGAGGCCCGATTTCGCCCACCGGCCCCACGCAGGAGGGGCAGCCCTGCGGGCAGGGGCAATCGGAAAGCAGCGTGAGGGCGTGCGTCAGCAGAATATCCCGCATCCGGAAGGCCTTTTCCGCCAGGCCCACGCCGCCCGGGCAGTTATCATACAGAATCAGCGTGGGCTTTTCCGTAAAGGGGCATTTCACCTGGTAGCATACGGCCACATCCCGGGGAGAGCACATCAGATACAGGGGCGCCAAAATACGCAGCAAATTGGCGATTCCCAGCATGCCGCTTTGCAAATCGTCCTTGGCGTATTTTTCCGCGATGCGATCGGGGATGGTGCGCCAGGCAGCGGTGGTGTGCATTTCGGTTTCGGGCAGGCGAACGGGGCCGAAGCCCACGTTTTCGTTGGTATCAAAGCGCATTTTCTTGAAGATTTTCACAAGCGCCGTCACCTTCACTTCGCCCAGCGCCGCGTTTTCCTCTTCTTTTTCAATATCCAACAGGCTCAGGCTCACATTCAGATCCGCGTCGGTGTAATAATCCACGTTCACCTTGCGGATAAAGGCCTTGCACGCCTCAAAATCCAGCTTTTCCACCTGGTAAGTGATGCCCTCATGCATATAGATCGCATTTTCATGCAGCAGCATGGGCGCCGTAAAGCGATCCATTTCGCCAACCATGCGCGGATGAGCGGGATCGGTTGTATCCATGATGAGAAAGTTTTCCGTCATGGCGGTGCGCAGGCTCATTTCGCTGGCGGGGAATTCCTCGGCCATCCAATGATACGCGCCGCCCACATGACGCAGAATGTTATTTTCGCACAGGTAATCCAGCATTTCATCGCCGCCCGCCGCGTTGCCCAGCGTTTCGCCGTCTTTAAAGGGCAATTCATAGGCGGCGCATTTGAAATGGCTCATGAGGATATACAGGTTATCCGGGTTCAGCAGGGCGTTTTCCGCAGGCTGGGTGAAGAAATAATCGGGATGCGAAACGATAAATTGATCCAGCGCGGCGGAGGAAGCCACCATGATAGTTACTGCCACCCCATGCCGCCGCCCGGCGCGGCCCGATTGCTGCCAGGTGCTGGCGATGGTGCCGGGATAGCCGCACAGCACGCAGGCCTCCAGCGAGCCGATGTCAATGCCTAATTCCAGCGCGTTGGTGGATATCACCGCCTGAATATTGCCCCCCCGCAGGCCCTTTTCAATTTCACGGCGTTCGCTGGGCAGATAACCCCCGCGATAGCCCCGCACCTTGCCGGAATTGCCGATAGGATCGGAAACCAGTTCTTTAAGCTGCCGGGTGAGCACCTCTACCTGCAGTCGACTTTTGGCGAAAACGATGCTCTGCACCCCGTTTTGCACCAGCAGAGATGCGATGCGCCGCGTTTCGGGCAGCACGCCCTTTCGGATACCCAGCTGCGCGTTCACCACAGGGGGATTATAGAAAATATAATGCTTTTCCCCGGCAGGCGCGCCGTTTTGATCGATCAGTTCCACCGGGCGGCCAATCAGCGTTTCCGCCAGCTCCCGGGGGTTCTGGATGGTGGCGCTGCAAAGGATGAAGCGCGGATGGCTGCCGTAAAATTCACACAGCCGCATCAGCCGCCGCAGCACGTTGGCCAGGTTGCTGCCGAAGATGCCGCGGTAGGTGTGAATTTCATCGATCACAATATATTGCAGATTTTCGAACAGCTTCACCCATTTGGTGTGCTGGGGCAGAATGCCGCTGTGCAGCATATCCGGATTGGTGACCACCACATGCCCCGCCTGGCGCACGGCCCGACGGGCGGCGGCAGGGGTATCGCCGTCGTAGGTGTAGGTTTTAATATCCGCGCCGATTTCCTCGATCAATTCGTACAGCTCGCTGACCTGATCGGCGGAGAGGGCCTTGGTGGGGAAAAGGTACAGCGCCCGCGCATCCGGGTTTTTTAGAATTTCCGCCAGCACGGGCAGATTATAGCACAGCGTCTTGCCCGAGGCCGTGGGCGTGACCACCACAAAATCCTTGCCCTGGCGCGCCATTTCAAAGCAGGCGGCCTGATGCGTGTATAATTTCTGAATGCCGTGGCGATTCAGCGCTGCGGGCAGCCGCGGGTCCATGCCATCCGGCCAGGGGGCGTAGGCTGCTTCCCGGGGGGGAACGGTGCGCCAGGCCGTCACGTTTTCCATAAAGCCAGGGCTGTTCTTCAGCTTTTCCAATAGCTGCGGTAAATTCACGGCGCGTTCGTCCTCCCTTTCGTGCGGCTGTGGTTTAAGCCCTTCTATTATAACGTTTTTCCCGAAAAATGACAAGAAAAAACGGCAGGCCGGAGGGCGGAAATACACGGTTGCGAAAAGGTGCGTTTCGATGTATAATAACACAAAACGCCTTGAAAGGATGGAAAACGAATATGCTGCTGGAAAAAAACGACACGCTTCTCTTTATCGGCGATTCTATTTCGGATTATGAGCGCAAGCGCCCGGTGGGCGAGGGCCTGTTCAACGCCCTGGGCCACAGCTATGTTGCCTGCGCGGGGGCGCTGCTCAATTGCATGTATCCCGAACTGCATCTCCGGGTAATTAATATGGGCGTCAGCGGCAACCAGGTGCGCGACTTGGACGCGCGGTGGCAGACGGATGTAATGGATTTAAAGCCCCAGTGGGTCAGCGTGCTGATTGGCATTAACGATGTGTGGCGGCAATTCGATTGCCCGCAGATGCCCGAAACCCATGTATCTTTGCAGGAATACGAGGAAACCTATGCCCGCCTGATTGAGCACACGCTGCCCCAGGTGAAGGGCATGATTCTTATGACCCCCTATTATATGGAGCCTAACCGCCAAGATCCCATGCGCGCCCGCATGGACGAATACGGCGCGGTGGTGCGGAAGCTGGCGGATAAATATCATCTGACTTTCGTGGATTTGCAGGCGGGTTGGGATCGTCTGTTCCAGCACATGCATTCCACCAATATCGCCTGGGACCGTGTTCACCCGAACCAGACGGGCTGCATGTACATTGCCAAGCAGTTTTTGCAGGCCATTGGCGCGGAACGCGCGTAAGGCGTTTTCACAGGGCGGCTTCCCCGGGCGGGGCGGCCGTCTTCTCATTAAAGGGAGGGTAAAAATGGAAAATCGTTTTCAGGCGGCCATGGAGGATCGCGGAGATAATTACTTGCTTCCTTTTTTATGGATGCGCGACGGCAAGCGCGCTCTTTGGCCCCAGCTGATCGAGAAAATTCACCAGGCGGGAATCGGCGCGTTCTGCGTGGAATCACGCACCCATGAGGGCTTCGTTCAGGAGAACTGGTGGCAGGATATGGCGCTGATTCTGGAAGAAGCGAAAAAGCGGGGCATGAAGGTCTGGATTTTGGATGATCGCCATTTTCCCACCGGGGAATGCGCCGGGTTCATCGCCCGGAAATATCCCGAGCGCCGGAAATGGCACCTGAAAATCGAACGAACGGATGTGCTGGGCCCCGCAGAAGCGCAAACGATTCCACTGCGCCCGGCCAGCGCGGAGCGGGAGCTGTTGCGTGTGTTCGCGTATCCCTACGGCGGCGACGACGACAGCCTGAATTTTTCCTGCGCCGTGGAACTGACCGCTCATATTCGCGGGCGTTTCCTATACTGGAATATCCCGGACGGGCGCTGGCGTGTCTGCGCCTTGTATAAAACCCGGGAGGGCGCGCGGCACGGCTATGAAAATTATTTTCATCCGATCGACGCGCAATCGGTGGATACGCTGGTCGAAGCAGTTTACGAACCCCATTATCAACATTTTTCCGCCTATTTTGGCGGCACCATCGCGGGCTTTTTCTCCGATGAACCGGCGCTGCACAACGCCTTTTTTAACCCCAATCATTACGGCCAGCCGGATATGTTCAGCTTCGGCGTGGGCCAGCCCGATTTGGCGCTGCCCTGGAGCGAAGAAATCATTCCTCGCATGCAGGCGGAATTGGGCTTCGATCCCTGGCCGCTTTTGCCCTGCCTGCTGCATGAGATTCCCGACGAACGCACGGGCGCGCTTCGCACGGCGTATATGAATGCGGTTACGGGCCTGTGGCGCGAAAATTTCTCCTATAAGCTGGGAAACTGGTGCCGGGCGCACGGCGTGCAGTATATCGGCCATATCATCGAGGATAACAACGCCCATACGAAAATGGGCTTCAGCGCGGGCCACTATTTCCGCGCCCTGGAAGGACAGGATATGGCGGGGATCGACATCGTGCTGCACCAGATTATGCCGGGCATGGGCGATTGCTTTCATACGGCGTCCGGTTCCCCCAAAGCGGACGGCGAATTTTATTTTAGCCTCCTGGGGCAGCTGGCCGCCTCCGCCGCGCATTTGGAGCCGCTTAAGCAGGGCCGCGCCATGTGCGAAGTGTTCGGGGCCTACGGCTGGGGCGAGGGCGTGCCGCTGATGAAATGGCTGATGGATTTTCTGTTGGTGCGCGGCGTGAATCATTTTGTTCCTCACGCCTTTTCTCCGGATTTTCCGGATGCGGATTGCCCGCCGCATTTTTACGCCCTGGGAAATAACCCTCAGTTTCCTGATTTTGGCGTGCTGATGCGCTATGTCAACCGGATGAGTCATTTGCTCTCAGGCGGCGTTTACGCCATGGATGCGGCGGTGCTCTATCAGGCGGAGGCGGAGTGGGCGGGCGGACGCTTTCTGAATTGTCAGCGCGTGGCCAAGGCGCTTTCGGACGATCAATTGTCCTATCATATCGTTTCGACGGATTATCTTCTGCATGCGCGGGTCGAAGGAAATAAGCTCGTCATCAACGGGCATAGCCACGATTGGCTGCTGATCCCGGACGGCGAGCGCTGGCCCCAGGCGGTTCTGGAACAAATAGCCGCCCTGGAAAAGGCGGGGGCGCGGGTGCTCACCGTGCGCACGGCGGAAAGCGCGTGGCTTAATCGCTTCCAGACAGCGGCGCTGTCCGAACTTTCGACGTATCTGCGGCAGCAGGGAGCGGGAAAGCTTCAATTTGCCCCCGCCTATAAGGAAATGCGCTGCTTGCGGCTGGAGCGGGATGCGGGCGTGTGGACGATGCTGTTCAACGAATCGCCCGCGCATACCTTCCAGGGCACGGTTCGAACGGGGCTGCCCGGCGATTACGCGCTGGTGGACGCGCTGACAAAGGAGGTGCGGCGCGGGCATACAAAAAACGGCGAAATTGCCCTTGCGCTTTCGCCGTATCAATCTGTACTTCTTGTGCAGGGAGGGGAACTGCCCGAAGGAAAGGCGCGCACACGTTTTTCCGCCGATCGTCCGCTTCCCTGCGAATACGAGGTATCGCTTCGTTCCTACAACGAGAAAGAATTCAAGCCTCTCGGCGTGTTCCCAACGCTGCGCTCCATCACCGCCCCGGAATGCAGGCCGGAATTTTCCGGCGTGATTCGCTACCGGGCAAAATTCATGCTGGAGGATACAAAGGGGCTTGCCGCCCTAGCCTTGGGGACGGTTGGAGAAACTGCGCGCCTTATCCTGAACGGCCATGATCTGGGCCGACGCGTCTGCCCGCCGTATATCTTCCGGGTGGAGGATGCGCTGAAAATTGGAGAAAACACGCTGGAAATCTTTATCGCCAATTCTCTGGCTTACGCCATCGAGGATCGCTTTTCTTCCTTCATGCAGCTTTCGCCCTCCGGGCTGCTGGGGCCGGTGCGCTGGCTGCGGGAGGAGCCGGTGGAAGGATAAAGATAAAATTCGCATTCCAGCCGTCCGTTATACAGCCTGCGTTTCTGCTCCGCCCGGCGGCCGAAGCAACGCTCAAACCCGGTATGCGCCGTGATTACGCCCATACCGCTTCCGGGGTGGCGATCCCAGAGCATTCGCAGTTCTCGATAGAGGCCCTCGCAGGAGCGGCGATCCGCCAAGCGCTCCCCGTAAGGAGGATTGAGCAGGAAAAACGGCGCGCGCCCCTCCAGACACAGGCTGCGCAAATCCCGCTGGGAAACCGTTATGCGGCCGCCCAGGCCCGCCTGTTTCACATGCCGCTTGCATAATTCCAGCGCCTGCGGATCGATATCGCTGCCGCAAATCGCGCCGATGCGCGCGGGCTCAAAGCGCGTTTCTGCCTCGCGGCGAATTTCGTCCAGCGCCGCCTTGGGAAAAAGCGGCCATTGCTCGCAGGCAAAGCTGCGGGTCAGCCCCGGGGCGCGCTGGGCGCGGAGATACGCCGCCTCGATGAGCAACGTGCCCGTGCCGCAGCAGGGGTCGTAAAGCGGCTCCTCCGCCTTCCAGGGAGAGAGCATCACCAGCGCTGCCGCCAGCGTTTCCCGCAGAGGCGCTTCGCCGTTCCAGGTGCGATAGCCTCGGCGGTTCAGGGCTGCGCCGCTGGTATCCAGGGCAATCCGCGCCCGGTTTTCATGGATGGATACGTCGATGGGGTATTCCGCGCCGTTTTCCTGAAACCAAGCGGTTTTATAATGGCGCTTTAAACGCTCCACAACGGCCTTTTTCACAATGGCTTGGCAATCCCGCACGCTCATCAGCTGGCTGCGGGCGCATTTCCCAGACACGGGGAATTTCGCATCCTTGGGCAGAAAATCCTCCCATGGAATGCTCAGCGTCAGCTGAAAAAGATCTTCAAAGCTCTCCACATGCCCTTCGCCCGCGATCAGCAGCACGCGATCCGCCGTGCGCAACCACAGGTTTGCGGCGAACGCCTGAGCGGGACTTGCCTGGAAACGCACGCCGCCCGTTTCGCAGGCGGCGTTCAGCCGCAAGCCGTGCAGTTCTCTTTTAACCAGGCCTTCCAGCCCAAAGGCAGCCGTTGCAAAAAAATCCATACCGTTCAACTCCTTCGCCTGATTATACCAGCCAGAAAACGCCCTGACAAGACGGACGAGGACGAAAAACAAAAAAATGCGCCGCAGGCAGGAAATCCGGTCGGCGCATGGAATTAAAAAACAAAATCGCAAAAGGAGGCATTTTCAATGCTGAAAGGAATCTCCCCGCTGATTCCCCCTGAACTGCTGAAAATTCTGGCTGAAATGGGCCATGGCGACGAAATCGTCCTCAGCGACGCGAACTTCCCCGCCGCCGCCAACGGCAAGCGCGTCGTACGCTGCGACGGCGTATCCATCCCGGATATGCTGGACGCGGTGCTGCGCCTGCTGCCGCTGGACACCTATGTAAAGGCCCCCGTCGTGCTGATGCAGACCGTTCCCGGCGATCCCCAGCCGCCCATTTGGGAAGAGATTCAGGCGGTGGTGGAGCGTCACGCTCCGGGCACGGCGGTGGAATACAATGAACGCTTTGCCTATTATGACCGCGCCCGGGAAGCCTTCGCCGTGGTGCAGACGGGGGAAACGGCACTGTACGCCAATGTGATTCTCAAAAAGGGCGTTATCGGCAAAAACGGCTGATAGCGCCGAAGAAATTAAATTATATCGCGAGGGAATCGTTCTTTGCAGTCAAAGAGCGATTCCCTCGTGTCATTTTCCGGGGAAGCCGATTGGCTATGGGCTTGAAAGCAGAAAATCATTTTGCCGCTTCGCCGGAAGACAAGGCGGGCATTCCAAAGGCTATGCGCGATGATATATTCGCCGCAGTTCCTCTGTATCGCTGCCGTCGGGATGATGTACGATCAGCGGCGGCTCAATCTGCACGCCGGGGCGTACCTCCATCTGCGCCTCCATCAAAACGAGGCGGGCAGGCCTTTCCGCCATGCTGTGAACAAAGCGAATACGCTTTGGCTCCAGGCGGAAGCGCGGAAGCACGGAATAAATATCCGAAAGCCGGGCCGCGGGAAGCATAAACACAAAGCGCCCGCGGCCCTTCAGCAGCCACGCGGCGGCTGCGGCCACATCTGGCAGCGTGCAGGCCGCCTCCTGCCGGGCAGCACAAAGGGCGGGATTGGGGCTGGGCAAGGAGGCAGGCGCGGCGCTGTAGGGCGGATTGCAGATCACCAGATCATAGGCTGCGTGGGGGAGCGCCTGGCGAACTTGGCGAAGGTCCTGGCATAAAACGCGAATGGAATCCTCCACCCCGTTGAGGCGCATCGTTCTTTCCGCCCGCTCCGCCGCGTCGGGCTGCAATTCCAGCGCGTCGCAGGTAATGCGCTCCGCCCGGCCCAGCAAAAGCAGGGGGAGGATGCCCGTTCCCGTGCCCAAATCGCAAACGCGCATGCCCGGGCGCGCCTTTGCAAAATCCGCCAGCAGCACGGAATCCATGCTAAAACGAAAGGCGCGGGGCGATTGAATGATACACAGGCCCTTGAATTGCAGATCGTCGATTCGTTCATCCGCAAGAAGCGGCGGGTTTATTTCCGTCATGGCCTTCAAAACTCCAATTGCGCGCGCAGGCAATAGCCGCTGCGGCCCTCGTATTCAACGGCGCACCAGGTATTGCCCGTGGCGGTGATAATTACATAATCCAGCCGGGAAATCTGGGCCGTTATGCTGGCCCCTTCGGCGCAGCCCGCCCGGAGGAAGAGCACGCTTCCCTCCGGCGGCATGGCGCGTCCCAGGATGGCGGCGGGCAGCGCCTGCAGGGTTGCGTCGCGTTGCGCGTCCAATTCCTGTTGGCTGGACTGGCGCGGCGGCTGAGTGGCGGCAGGGGCGGGAGTGGCCGTTGGGGAAGCGCTCTCTTCCGACGATAGGAAGGTTAAGAACTGCGTCATCACATAGCCGCCTGTTCCGGCATAGACGATGCGGCACCAGGCGTTCCCGCGCTCCTCCACGGTCACAAGTGCATACTGCGGAATGGTGCGCAGCACGGTTGCATTTTTCCGGGCAGCCGCCCGCAGATTCAGCGAACCGCTCTGTGTCGTCACCCGCGCCTGCTGGGAAAGAAGGCCGGGCTGCGCCGTGGGGACGGGGGCGGCGGTGGGATTGGGCACGCCGCCCGTCAGCGTCAGCGAGGCGGTGGGCAAATAGCCGTATGCGCCGTTATAAACCACATAGCACCAGCTTTCCCCATATTGCAGCAGCATCACGTATTCTTGGTGGGCGATGCCCATCAGCACGGGCCCGTCCGCCTGGGGGAGGGAGCGCAGGGAAACCACGCCCAAGGGCGCCTGCACCTGGGCGGGGCTGCCCGCCGCGCTGGGTGGCGCACCAGTGGGCGCGGGCGTTTCCGCCGGGCCGGAGGGCTGAGCGATAAAGGTTAAAAAGCTGGTCATCACATAGCCCGCCGTGCCGCCATAGCTGGTTTTACACCAGACGGCGCCATACTGGGTAATTTCAATTTCAGCGTATTGCGGGATGGTGCGCAGCACGTCGGCGTTTTTCTGCGGCGCGGCGCGCAGATTCAGCGAGCCCTGCACCGTGGTGACCCGGGCGTAGCGCAGCGCGCCTTGGCCGGGCGTAGGCGAAGCGCTGGGCAGGGGGGATTGCGCCGGCTGCGCGTCCAGCAGCGTTAAAAATTCCCGCATCACAAAGCCCGTGTAGCCGCCGTAAGTTACCTTGCACCAAACGCTTCCTTCCTCCTCAAGAAGCACCAGCTCGTTCTGCGGGATTGTCCGCAGCACACGGCCGCCCTGGGTGGCCCGCAGATTCAGCGAACCCTGCCGCGTCGTCACCCGGGCGTAGCGGGGCGCGGCGGGCTGATCGGGCGCGCCAGTGGGCGCGGGAGTTTCCGTGGCAGTTGGGGCGGAAAGCAGCGTCAGGAACTTGGTCATCACGTAGCCCGTATGCCCGTTGTAGCTCGTTTTGCTCCATGTTTCGCCATGGGCCGTCAGTGCGATCACCATGTATTGCGGGATGGTGCAGAGCACGCGGGCGTTTGTGGCGGGGGAGAGGCGCAGATTCAGCGATCCCTGCGCCGTCGTTACCCGGGCCTGCAGGGCGGAATCGCCCCCCGGCGTAACGGTGGTTTGAGGGGGATCGATGGGGGCGGGCGTTTCGGCGACAGTTTCTTCCTGGCTTCCGCCGCCGGAGGGGGCGCTTAGAATGGTACGGGTAAAGGTGTACTGCACCCGGGTGCAGCCCTCAAAATAAAAGGCGAGAATTTGATCGTAGGTATAACCCAACTGCGCCATATACATTGCGCCGCGCTGGCTCATGCCCAGGCCGTGGCCATAGCGCCGGGCGTACACCCGGTAGCCGCCCACGGCCTGCTCCACCGACCATAATTCGTTCGCGCCGCCGTTAATGCTCATGCCCAGAGGCGTTTCCAACTCGCTGAAAATATCAAAGGTCAGCGCGCCCTGGCCCGTCTGTCCGCCCTGGGTGTAATCAACCTGGAAGGTGAGCTTGGTGTAAAGGCGGCTGGGCTCAGGATATTTGGGCGTATGCGCGTAAACCTGGGTTACGCCCGTCACCTTCGCGCCGCTGCCAAAGGCGGCCGCCGCCTTCTGGGAAAGCAGAGAAGCTAGCTTCGCGTTATCCTGGGTTCCGGAGGCGCGAACAAAAAAGGATTTCTTGCGGGAATCCGGGTTATTCAAATCATATGGATCATCCTTCACCTGCAAATAGCTGTAAGAATTGGAGCCCCAGGCATTTTTGATGGATTCGGTCTGGCCGCCGTTGGAGGCGGTGTAATAGGTGGCGGTAAAAGCGTCGCCGTTTTTCAGCACGATTCCCTTGGTCGCGTCCACGGCGGCGCGGCAATTGGCGTTGCCCGAGGGGGTGCCGGAATACACCTGGTCGGATGTGGTGTCCACCACGTCGTACAGCCGGGAAGCCCCTGCGCTCATGGCGCGCATGGTATAGGTGCGCGCGGCTACCGCCTGGGCCTTCAGCGCTTCCAGACCGGAGGAATTGCCCATTTCATAGGGCAGCACGCCGTAAAGATAATCCTCGATAAAAACGGAGGCGACGGTATACAGCTTGTATCCGCTGGAACCCGAGCGGACGGTAAAGGTGAAATCCGCCGGGTAAAGATTTTTCGAAACCCGGCCCTGAGCGATTTTTATGCCGCTCTCGACGCTGCTCTGATGACGGCGCAGCTGAAAGCCGCCCCCCATATCGGTGGTTGTTCCCCCGGCGGTCAGGGTCAGCTTGCCGGTGGTGGAATTAAAGCGCACGGTGGCCGAAGCGCCGCTGGAAAGAACGCGGCTTGCAGAGCCGTTCACGGAATAGACCCCCTGTACCGTCAATTGCAAAAGCGAGGGATTTCCCAGTGAGCTTAAGCACACCCGCACCATGCCGCTTTGCGTATTTCCGGCGGAAAGCGGCGCGGAAAGAAGCGCCCCCTCCGCCCAAGCGCCCGAAACGCTTCCCAGCAATAAAGCGGCGCAGCATAAGAAAATCAAAACGCTCTTGGGCCTATTTTTCCCCTTCATTCGGTCGCACCTCTCCCGTATCGCCGTAATACTTTCGTAACCAATGGCAGTGTATCATATTCCGGGGGTTTTGTCCATGCCCTAGCCCGCGCCAATGCCTGGAAAACGCGCCATTTTTTCGAAAACCGCGCCGCTTTCCCGATCTTTTCTTTTCTGCCGGTTTATGGTATGATAGAAACGGAAAGCGAGGAAGGACGGCATGATCGTAATTGTGGCGGAGAAGCCCAGCGTGGGGCGCGATATTGCCCGCGTGTTAAAATGCGGCGAAAGGGGAGAGGGCTTCCTCCGGGGCGAACGGTATATCGTCACCTGGGCGGTGGGCCATCTTGTCACCCTGTGCGAGCCGGATGAAATCGACGAAAAATATAAAAAATGGCGCATGGATGATTTGCCCATTTTACCTTCTGAAATTCCCACCAAGGTAATCAGCAAAACAAAATCGCAGTTTTCCGTGATTAAAAAGCTGATAAACAGCCCGGAAACGGAAGGGCTGATCTGCGCCACGGACGCGGGGCGGGAGGGCGAATTGATCTTCCGCTTGATTTATAACCAGGCGAAATGCAAAAAGCCGGTGGAGCGGCTGTGGATTTCCTCCATGACGGACGAGGCCATCAAGGAGGGCTTTTCCGCCTTGAAGCCCTCCCAGGCCTACGACGGGCTGTATCGCAGCGCCCAGTGCCGCGCCCAGGCGGATTGGCTGGTGGGGATGAACGCCAGTCGGGCCTTTACCCTGCGTTTTGGCGCGCTGCTTTCTATCGGCCGCGTGCAAACGCCCACGCTGGCCATCCTGGTAAAGCGCTTTCATGAAATCGCCAATTTTAAGCCCGAGGAATATTACACCCTCACCGCCAGCTTCGGCGATTATTCCGGGCAGTGGTTCGATGAAAAAATCGAGGATGAAAAAAAGGCGAGCCGGATTTCCGATAAGGAAACGGCGGAAAAAATCGCCCGGGCCGTTCGCGGGAAAGCCGCCCGGGTGAAAAGCGCGACGGCAGAGCCCAAAAAGGAGCTGCCGCCCCAACTGTACGATTTAACCTCCTTGCAAAGGGATGCGAACAGAAAGCTGGGCTTCACCGCCGATAAAACATTGAAGCTGGCTCAGGAGCTATATGAAAAATGGAAAGCCGTCACCTATCCCCGCACGGACAGCCGCTATCTGCCCATGGATATGCTGCCCCGGGCTAAGCAAACGCTGCAAAAGCTGCCCGGGCCTTATCAGGAATTTGTAAAAAATATTCCCTGGGGCGAAGGGGGAAAGCTGCCCTTTTCCAAGCGCATTTTTGATAATTCCAAGGTATCCGATCATCACGCCCTCATCCCCACGCCCCAAACCGCGCCCCTGGATAAGCTGCCTCCCGACGCGGCGAAGCTGTTCGATATGATTGCCCGCCGGGCGATCGCCGCCTTTTATCCCGCCCATGAATACGATGCGATTCGCGTCGTCACCGAATCAGAGGGCCATGCCTTCAAATCCACGGGCCGGGTGGTGCGGAATAACGGCTGGAAAGCCGTTTACCCTTCCGATGAAAAGGAGGAGGACGCGCTGCCCGCTCTGCAAGCGGGGGAGGAGCGGCAGGTGCAGAAGGCCTCCATCAAAAAAGACGCCACCAAGCCCCCCGCGCCGCATACGGACGCCTCGCTGCTGGCCTCCATGGAAAATGCGGGCCGCGAATTGGAGGATGAAAAACTGCGGGAGCAAATGAAGGGCTCCGGCCTGGGCACGCCCGCAACTCGGGCGGCCATTATCGAGCGGCTGATTCAAGTGGGCTACGCCGCGCGAAAGGGGCGCGCCATTTCGGCCACGGAGAAGGGCGTTTCCTTAATCGGCATCGCGCCGGATGAAATCGCCTCCCCGGAAACCACGGGGCGTTGGGAACTGGCGCTGGATGAAATCGCCCGGGAAAAACGAGATACCGAGCGCTTCATGCAGGGCATTCGCGGCCTGACCAATTTCCTGATTGATTACGCCCGCAGCACAAAAACGGAAGCGACATTCCCGGAGGAAATGCGCCGAAGGGGAAAAAGCGCCCGCAGCAAAAATACGCGCACGGTGGAGGGCGCAAAATGCCCCTTGTGCGGCAAGCCCGTGCAGGAAAACGAAAAGGCCTTCGGCTGCACCGCCTGGCGGGAGGGCTGCCGCTTCACCCTGTGGAAGGATTGCCTAACCCGGGGCGGCGGCCCCACGCTGAACGCCAAGTTGGCCGTGCTGATTTTGGAAAAGGGTGCGGTGCGCGGCTCCAGCGGGGAAATTCAGCTGCGGGAGGGACGAATTTCCTTCGTGCCGAGCGGCGCGCAGACGCCCAGCGTATCCGTGCCTATTATCTATGAGAAAAAGTGAACCTTAGCATGGGAGCATTCTTTGATAGCCAAGGAATGTTCCCATGCATCTCTTTCATAAAAGCATATGGGAGAGCGGGAAATAAGGAAATCAGCGGACTTTCCCGCCTTTTTTGTTATTGATACTTTTGAACGTATTCTTCCAGGCAGAGATTTTCCCGCGTCATGATTTCCGCCGCCTCAAGCCCCACATAACGAATATGCCAGGGCTCCGCCGTGATGCCCGTGATGCGTTCCTTTTCTTCAGTGTATCGAATCACAAAGCCGTATTCATGGCAATGCGCCGCCAGCCATTTCGCCTGCTTGGTCAGCCGGAAGGATTCGCCGGGAACGGTTATATCCAGCGCCAGGCCGGTGTGATGCTCGCTGCATCCCGGCTTAGCCACCCGCCGCGCCACGGCCTGAAGCGCCTTTTTCTCGGACAGGCCGTTCACTTCCCGATATTTTTTATATTTTGCATCCCAGATTTTCTGCTGATCGGCAATCGAGCGATACGCTTCGCTGATTTGCCAGGCTTTCAGCCCATCCTGATGGGCGGCTTGAAGCATGCGCGTCAGCGCTTCCAATGCTGTGCGCGAAGCATAGGTACCCGCATTTTTTACCGAAAACAGCTCGGTTTCTATCTCGTTGAGCAGCACCAGGCCCTCCGGCCGATAGTCGGCGGGAAGCGGGTTCTGGGCGTTTACCAGCAAAACGGCGGCGGGCGTTTCTTCAGCTGTATGCGTAGGAGCGGCGGAAGGCGCGCCGCCGGCGGAGGCAAGGCTGCGCGCCGTCTGCGCAGGGGAAGGTAGAAGCGTTCGCGCGTTCTGCGCTTTGGGGTTTTCGTTCAGCATGGGAATAGCATGCGCGTTTTGGGGAATGCTCGTATCATCAGGGGTAAACAGCGGCAAAAGCAGCCATGCGGCCAGAAAAAGCCCGGCAAACGCCAGCAGCAGAAACCGCGCGGGGGAGAGACGGCTTTTTCTCACGCGGAGCGAACCGGGATAATCCTGATGCGAATCGTGCCTCATGAACGTTCTTCCTTTCATACATAGCGATGAGCATTTTTCATCCTACTATATAGACGTTTTATTGGCACAATTTCGTACATATCAGAATTATTTTGGCAAAAACGTTTAGAAAATGGAAAAAATACCAGGCAAAAGAAATAATAAATATTTTGCCGTCAGACCGGAGCCGGGCGGTTTTGTTGCGGAAGTGCTTGTCGAACGGGGGAGGCTGCGGAAATAGGCTTACCTGTCCCTATCAGCAATACTATTCGTAAAAGAAAACTTTTACGAATAGTATTGACAAAACAAACGAATTACGGTATGCTATTCCTGGATGCAGGGCTCCCAAGCGATGGAACCGCTCAATTTTCTATTTATTGGCGGACGCGTTTTCTCATCGCGCTGCCATGCGCTATATCTTAGAAATCGAGGAATGAAAATGGCCGATTCACCCTATAAAACGCAGATGGACGCGCAGCGGCTGGAACGGCTGCGGCTGCTGGAAAAGGAATTGCCCATGGTCTGCACGGATTTTTTTCGTTCCATCGCCCAAATCACCAGCACCTTGACCCGCCTCGCCTACGCCTATGATTTCAGGCTTTTTTTCCAATATCTCGTCAGCGAAAATCCCCTTTTCGCCGATACGGAGCCTCGGCGAATGCAGGATGAGGACCTGGCGAAAATCAAGCTGCGAGATATTGAAGGTTATCAGGATTATCTGAGCCAATACTATGTAACCGATCCGGAAAACGGCGAATCGCACCTGGTGCAAAATCACGAACTGGGCATTATGCGCAAGCTGTGCTCTCTGCGTTCGCTTTTTGATTATCTTTTCAAAAACGGTCATGTGGAAGCGAATATCGTCACGCTGATCGAGCTGCCCAAGCTGCATGAAAAGCCCATTTTGCGCCTGGAAGCGGATGAAATGCAGAAAATGCTTGATACCGTGCTTACCGGCGAAGGCCTGACCGATCGCCAGCAAAAGCTGCTGAAATTTACCGGAACGCGGGATAAAGCCCTGCTGCTGCTTTTTCTGGGCACAGGCATCCGCGTCAGCGAGTGCGTGGGCCTGAACCTTTCGGATATTGATTTGGAGCTGAAGGCCTTCGTCGTCACCCGCAAAGGCGGCGATCAAAGCATTCTGTATTTTCCCGATCAGGTGGCAGACGCGCTGCAAGAATACTTGCAGGAGCGGCAGCAAATCGTTCCGCTGGATGGCCATGAGGAAGCGCTGTTTCTTTCCTTGCAAAAACGGCGCATCACCCAGCGCGCGGTGCAGAACCTGGTGAAAAAATACGCCCAGATCGCCGCACCCCTGAAAAAACGCATCAGCCCCCACAAGCTGCGCAGCACCTTCGGCACCAATCTTTATCAGGAAACGGGCGATATTTATCTGGTGGCGGACGTGCTGGGCCATTCGGATGTGAACACCACCCGCAAGCATTACGCCGCCATGACGGACGCCCATAAGCGCGAAGCGGCCCGCCGTATTATGCTGCCCGAAACGGAGCAGAAAAACGATTAGTTTTTTTGCTTTTTGATTGGGCTGTCCTCCGAAAGCGCCTTGGGCGCGTCCACGCCCTGAATCAAAATGGCTCGGTAATCCTTTTCCTCGCCGTTAATGCAGCGCATGCAGTTATTGCAGATTTTATCAGGATCCAGGTCGCACCGATCGCATTCGCCGCATTCGATGCATTCCCGATCGTACAACACGCATTGCTTCATACCTTTTATCCTCCGCCTTTTTTGGCGGAACAGACGTTTGCGGCCCTTGCCAAACAAACGTTTGCCTGCTATAATAAAAATGATCTTTCATGAAATGGATGTGCTGCGTGATGCCGAGACGTCCCCATGGCGATACTCAACAACGCATACTTGATTATATCGAAAATTATGTTGATGTCAATGGCTATCCCCCTTCCGTGCGGGAAATCGGCCAGGCGGTGGATCTGAAATCCACTTCCACTGTGCATGGCCATTTAACGCGCCTGGAAAAAAAAGGCCTGCTGCACCGGGAAGCCATGAAGCCGCGCACCATCGATATTGTGCGCGATGATAAGCCGGTGATGGAAAAGCTGCCCATCCTTGGCAAGGTGGCCGCAGGCACGCCCATTCTGGCGGAGGAAAACGCCGACGGCTTCGTCACCCTGCCGGATACCATCGTGGGCCGCGGGGAACATTTCGTGCTGGAAATCCGGGGCGAAAGTATGATTATGGCGGGCATCATGAACGGCGATTTCGTGGTGGTTCGCCGGCAGCGCACCGCCCAGAACGGCGAAATTATCATCGCCATGATCGAAGGCGAGGCCACCTGCAAGCGCTATTTTAAGGAGCCTGATCGTATCCGCCTTCAGCCTGAGAATCCCCGTATGCAGCCCTTCTACAGCCGCTCGGTGAATATTGTGGGTAAGGTAGTGGCGGTTTATCGTTCCTATGTCAATGGGAAAAAGCCATAAAATAACCGCGTCAAAGATAAAAAGTGCGCTCTGAGGGTTGCATTTTCCGGCGAGCGGGTGTATACTCAAAACAAAAGAAAGGGGTGGAAGGATGCGCAAGTAATGTGCTGCTGTTTATCAAAAGGCGCTTTTTTCGCGCGCCTTGGCAGGCATGAAAGCGTTTTCCCCCTCTAGCCGTAAAAATAATGCAATAAAGCGTCGTTCTTTTTTGCGTTGGCGGAAGAAACCTTTTTTGCCTGCGGTCTTTTGCGGAGGAAATGGACGTATGGCAAAAATTCAGGTTTCTCATTTAACGTTCGCCTATCCGGGCAGCGCAGACGTGATCTTTGACGACGTATCCTTTCAGGTGGACACCGATTGGAAGCTGGGCTTTATCGGCCGAAACGGACGGGGAAAAACCACCTTTTTACGCCTGCTGATGGGTTCGCTTCCCAATCACGGCGCGATTGCATGCAGCGTGCCCTTTGATTACTTTCCGCTTTCCGTCACCGCGCCGGAAAAAACGCCCCTGGAGTTGGCGGAGGAATATATTGGTTCGGAGGAAAGCTGGCGCTTTTTGCGGGAATTTTTTTCGCTGGATATGGAGGAGCGGCTGCTCTCGCAGCCCTACGCCTTGCTTTCCGGCGGCGAAAAGACCCGCGTGCTCCTGGCACTGCTGTTTGCGCGGGAGCATCGCTTTCTCTTAATCGACGAGCCTACAAACCATCTGGATATGGCCGGACGGCGATGCGTCAGCCGGTATCTGAACCAGAAAAAGGGATTTATTCTGGTATCCCATGACCGCGCTTTTCTGGACGGCTGCGTGGATCATATTCTGGCTCTGAACAAGGCGAATATTGAGGTGCAAAAAGGAAACTTTTCCTCCTGGGAGGAAAATAAGCGGCGGCAGGATCAATTTGAACTGGAAGAAAACGAACGGCTGAAAAAGGATATTAAGAAAATGCGGGAGGCGGCCCAGCGAATGGCCCAATGGTCGGACGCTGTGGAGGCGACGAAAATCGGCCTCGGTCCCTGTGATCGCGGGGCGATCGGCGCGAAGGCGGCGAAAATGATGCGCCACAGTAAGGCGGTGGAAACCCGGCGCGCCCGCGCGCTGGAAGAAAAAGAGGGACTGCTGAAAAATATCGAACAGGCGGAGGATTTGAAGCTCTCCTCTCTCCCCCATTTTTCCGATACGCTGGTTACTTTCCGGAATGTTTCCCTGGCCTACGACCGGCGCGCCATTCTGACCGGCGTGAATTTCTCCCTGCATCAGGGTGAAATTGCAGCCCTGACGGGCAAAAACGGCTGCGGAAAAACCAGCGTGCTCCGGCTGCTGAACGGCGAGCTCTCCCCTACCGGCGGCGAAATTCGCCTGGCCAGCGGTCTGCGCATTTCCTATGTGCCGCAAAACGCGGCGCTATCCGGCCCGCTGAAGGGTTTCATTGAAGAAAGAGGACTGGATGAAACGCTGTTCAAGGTCATTCTGCGCAAGCTGGATTTTTCTCGGGAGCAATTTGAAAAGGATATGTCCGCCTACAGCGCGGGGCAAATAAAAAAGGTGCTCATCGCGGGCAGTCTGTGCCAGCAGGCGCATCTCTATGTGTGGGATGAGCCGCTGAACTATATCGACGTGATGTCCCGCGTGCAGCTGGAGCGGTTGATTGCGCGATTCCGCCCAACAATGCTGCTTGTTGAGCACGACGAAACGTTCCTCGCGCACATTTCAGCCCGAATTATTGCGTTTTCTTGAATCATAATGAAAGAAAATGCAAGATTTATTGTAGACGAATTGGAAAAAATGCGGTATACTGTACTGCGTGCTGAAAAACTTTTCGTTTTCAAATAATCCAATGAAAACTGAGGGGAGGCTGAATTTATGAAGAAAACGCAGTTGGTTATTATGGCTGCGGGCCTGGGAAGCCGGTACGGCGGGCTGAAGCAAATGGATCCTGTGGATCCGCAGGGCCAGTTCATCATTGATTACTCCATCTACGACGCGCTGCGCGCGGGCTTTGACGAGATCATCTGCATCGTGAAGCCGGAAAACGAAGCGCTGTTTCGGGAAACCGTGGGAAGCCGCGTGGGCAGCAAGGCGAAGCTTATCTTCGCCCATCAACGGCCCGACGTTCTGCCCGAAGGCTTTTCTATTCCCGAAGGCCGGGTGAAGCCCTGGGGCACCGCCCACGCGGTGCTCTGCGCGAAGCCGCTGATCGATTCGCCCTTCTGCGTAATCAACGCGGATGATTTCTACGGCGCTTCCGCATTCCAGACCATTCACGATTTTCTGATTGCGGAGCATACAGGCCGGGAGTACGCCATGGTGGGCTACCGGGTGGAAAACACGCTGACGGAAAACGGCCATGTGGCCCGGGGCGTTTGCGCCATGAATGAAAGCGGGAAATATCTGACCGGCATCGTGGAGCACACCCACATCGAGCCTCGCCAAGGCGGCGCCGCTTTTACCGAGGACGATGGAAAAACCTTCACCTTCCTCCCTGCGGGCACCATCGTTTCCATGAATTTGTGGGGCTTCACCACGGACGTGCTGGATGAAATCGAAGGGCGTTTTCCCGCTTTCCTGGCGGAAAATCTGCCCAAGAACCCGCTGAAATGCGAATATTTCCTGCCCTTGATTCCCAATCAGCTGATTAACGAAGGAAAGGTTCGCGTACAGGTGCTGCCTACCCATGAAAAATGGTACGGCATTACCTACCATGAAGATATGCCCAAGGTGAAGGCCGCCATCGCCGCCATGAAGCAGGCGGGCCTGTATCCGGACGCACTGTGGAGGGATTGAGCCATGCTGCAAGCAGCCTTTGAGTTCGCGCTGGATGGCGCGCCCGTATCCTGCACGCCTCATGGAAGCGGCCATATCAATGAAACTTACCTGCTGAAAACCGACGCGCCCCACGCCTATATTCTGCAAAAGATCAACCACCATATTTTTAAGGATGTAGACGGGCTGATGCGCAATATTGCCGCAGTTTCCGATTATCTTTATCAGCGCACCCCCGATCACCGCCGGGTGCTCACCCTGGTGAAGGCCAAGAACGGCGCGAACTATGCCAAAACCGGTGGCGACTATTGGCGGGTATACGAATTTGTGCAGGACAGCCTGTGTCTGGATCATGTGGATTCTCCAGCAGATTTCTATCAGAGCGCCGTGGCTTTCGGCGATTTTCAGCGGCAGTTGGCGGATTTCCCCGCCCAGACGTTGGTGGAAACCATTCCGCATTTCCACGACACCCCCGACCGCTATCGCCAGTTTCATGAAGCGCTGGAAAAAGACGCGCTGGGCCGGGCGGACGGATGTCGGCAGGAGATTGATTTCGTCCTAGCCCGGGAGCAGGAAGCGGGAAAAATGGTGGGCATGCTGGCCCGGGGCGAACTGCCCCTTCGTGTCACCCACAACGATACCAAGCTTAATAACGTGATGCTGGACGCGAAAACCCGCACGCCGCTGTGCGTTATCGATCTGGATACCGTCATGCCCGGCCTGGCGGGAAACGATTTCGGCGATTCCATTCGCTTTGGCGCAAATACCGCCGCCGAGGACGAGCGCGACCTTTCCAAGGTGCGCTTCTCCATGCCCCTGTTCGAGGCTTACGCCCAGGGATTTCTTTCCGCCTGCGGAAAGGCCCTTACCCCTGCAGAAATCAAGACGCTGCCCCTGGGGGCGAAGCTGATGACGCTGGAATGCGGCGTTCGCTTCCTGACGGATTACCTCGCGGGCGATACCTATTTCCGCGTGCACCGGGAAGGACATAACCTGGATCGCTGCCGCACCCAGTTTAAGCTGGTTTCGGAAATGGAAAACCAGTGGAGCGCCATGGAAAGCGCCATCGGGCGCATCGCGGAAAATAGCATTTAAAGGCGCTTTTCAACAGCCATCATTCTCGCATAAAAGCCTCCCCTATCGCGTGCATGCACCGTGTCCGATAGATGGGGGCTTTTTTGCGTGCTTTTTGCGCAATATTGGTATTTTGCATTTATATTTTTCTTTCTTTCGCCGCATACTACCTCAAGGAAAAGCGAGGTGAGTAAAAATGGTCTATCTGCAATTAAAAGCCCGGGCGCTGCTTTCGCCGGGAGAACAGCTTCTGATTCGCCATGTGGCGGACGCGGTAGGCACAGAAGGAGAAAAGCTGATGGAGATGCCCGTGACTTGCGCGGCCACACCCGGTGTGTGGAAGCTGCCCGCTGCGGCGGTGGTGCAGGCCGCGCTTGCGCAATGCCCGGAAATTTCCATGCTGGGGCCGCCCGAATGCTTTGTGCATGTCGTGCCTCAAAGGCAAAGAAACCGAACGCGCCCGCTTCGCGCCGCCGCGGCCTTTGTGCTGCTGCTGGTGGGCAGCGCGCTGGCGATCACCTGGTTTCACGCCGATGTGAATATGCTGGATGCGCAGCAGGGGCTGTTTCGCCTGGTAACGGGCCGCGAGGTAGAAAATCAATGGCTGATTACCGTTCCTTATGCGGTGGGCATTTTCTTCGGCGTGGCGCTGTTTTACGCGCTGCTGGGGCGCAAGGGCACGGTGTCGCCCCTGGAAATTAAGCTGGCGGAATACCGCCAATCCGCCGAGCAGGCCACGGGGAAAACGCCATGATCGAAACGTTGATCGGGCTGTTTGGCGGCGTGACGCTGGGGCTTTGCGTCGCGCCCCTTTGGATGATGCTGCAATTGCCCATGCGCGCGGCGGATCTGCTGCAAGTGAAAAGCATGCGCCTATGTGCAGTGGCGCTGGCATGCGGAGCCACGCTGGGCGCGCTGAATCTGTGCGGAGCGCTTCCCCTTGCCTGTGGCGTTGGGGCCATGGCTATAGGCGGCGTGTTTGTGGGCATGTTGGCGGCCGCGCTGGTGGAGGCTGTGGAGGTGGTTCCCGTGCTGTTCGATCGCCTGAGCATCACCGCCGATATGCGCTATGCGGCGGCCGCGCTGGCCATTGGCAAGGCGGCGGGCGCCGTGCTGGCTGGGCTAATGGGAGTGTGATAAAAAATGCAGAAGAACGCCGAATTCCCTCACCCCCTGAATTTTCTTCCGCGGCCTGGCATGCGGGAGATCCGCACGCGGCCCGCGCCTGCGCTTCCTCTATTACGGCATGAAAAGGAGAACGAGCATGGAAAAGAATAAGCAGTCCGCCCGGCAGGCGGCCTTGGAAAATTATGCTGCGCTGGTACGCAGGCTTACGCCCAAATCACAACTCGGCCGCGGGTGCTTGCGGGCCTTCTGGGTGGGCGGCGTGATTTGTATGCTGGGCCAGGCGGTGGCCGATATTGGGGCCGCTTGGCTGGGGCTCACCTCGGGGGCCGCCCTGACGCTGGGCTCCGTGTCGCTGGTGTTTATCACGGCAATCCTCACGGGTGTCGGCGTATTCGATCAAATCGCCCAATACGCCGGTGCGGGAACACTTGTGCCTATTACCGGCTTTGCCAACGCCATGGTGTCCCCAGCCATGGAATTTAAGCCCGAGGGCTGGGTGATGGGAACGGGCGCACGACTGTTCACCATTGCGGGGCCTGTGCTGGTTTTCGGCATTTCCAGTTCCGTAATCGTGGGCGTGCTTTACTATTTCATTCGCTGGTAAAGGAGGAAAAATATGCCGCAGCACCGAATCGGAAGCCAGACCATCGGCTTTTCCCGATCCCCCCGCATTTTGGCCAGTGCAGCCGTGGTAGGCCCCAAGGAAGGCAAAGGGCCGCTAGGAAATCAATTTGATTTTGTTTTGCCCGACGCTCTTTACGGCAAAAGCAGCTATGAGCAAGCAGAGCAGGCCATGATGCAGGAGGCGTGCAACCGCTGCCTGGGCAAGGCGCGCCTGGCGCCGACAGACGTGCAGGCCTTGCTGGGCGGCGATCTGCTGAACCAGATCATGGCGGTATCCCTGACTGCCCGCGAGCTTTCCATCCCCTTCCTGGGAATTTACGGCGCGTGCTCCACCATGGCGGAATCGCTGCTGCTGGGAGCCATTCTGGTGGACGGCGGGTACGCCTCTCCCGTGCTCTGCGCCGCAGGAAGCCATTTCTGCACGGCGGAGCGGCAGTATCGCTTTCCTCTGGAATACGGCAACCAGCGCACCCCCGCCGCCCAGTGGACGGTGACGGGTGCGGGCGTTTGCCTGCTGGGCGAGCAGGGAAATTCCTGGGCGCGAATCGCCCTGGCCACCGCCGGGCGGGTTGTGGATATGGGGGTAAGCGACGCGAATAATATGGGGGCGGCCATGGCCCCTGCGGCGGTGGATACGCTGATCGCACATTTTCGGGATACGGGCCGCACCCCGTCGGATTACGATCAGATCATCACCGGGGATTTGGGGCTGGTGGGCAGTCGAATTTTGCAAGAACTGCTGCAAAAAAACGATTATCCCCTGGACGAGGAACGATACATGGATTGCGGCTTGAAAATATTCGATCCAGAGGATCGGGTGCACGCGGGCGGAAGCGGCTGCGGCTGCTCCGCCACTACGCTGAGCGCCTATATTCTGCCCAAGCTGCGCAAGGGCGAATGGAAGCGCGTGCTTTTTATGGCGACAGGGGCGCTGCTCAGCCCCACAACCAACCAGCAGGGCGAAACCATTCCCGGCGTGGCGCATGCCGTCGTATTGGAGGGAGGCACAGAAAAATGCTGATGTATCTCAAGGTGTTTCTGGTGGGCGGGCTTTTATGCGTGATTGGCGAGGCGCTTATTTTGCGCACGAAGCTCACCCCTGCGCGCATATTGGTTTCTTATATCACGGCGGGCGTTGTGCTCAGCGCGGCGGGGCTGTATGGGCCGCTGGCGCGCTTTGCCGGGGCGGGAGCCACCGTGCCGCTCACCGGTTTTGGCCATGCGCTGGCCCAGGGGGCGATTCAGGGCGTTCAGGAAAGCGGCTTGATCGGCGCCTTTACCGGCGGCCTTACCGCCACGGCGGGGGGCGTGGCGGCTGCCATCCTCTTTGGTTTTCTGGCCGCGCTTTGCTTCCGGCCCCAGCCCAAGGATTAACGCCTAAAAAAGCGCAGAAAACCAGGCCTGCATTTCGGCAAAATTGTTTGTCCGAAGGCAGGCCTGGTTTTTTTTCGTTTTTCGCGCTTTTACCGATTTTTTGTCCCCGTCAGGTATACGGTGGAGCGGGCCTTGCAGGTATCGCGGCTCACCAGCGTTTCGGATACCAGATTACCGTTTTCCCAGCGCTGCAAATAGGTTTCGTTCACGAAGCCGTCCCGCGCCTTGCGGTAAAGGTAGGGTTCTTCATCCTTGTAGGTTACATACTCGCCCTTGGTATCCTGGCGATATTCCGCCGTGACAGGGGCGGGCAGCGTTTCCACCGTTTGCGTGCGCAGCTTGTAGGAGACGTTCTCTCCCATGGATTGGCCGTAAATACGCACCACGCATTGATAGGAATTTTTCCCGCTCGCCTCCACATGAGCGGTGATATAAATCGGGCCGTCGCTGGTGTTTTTAAACACAAAATCAATATTGCTGCCGCCCCTTACATAACTCACCGTCGCGTCCTGGCCGAAGGTTGTATAGCTCACCTGGTCGGCATGGGATTCTCGCTCCACGATTTCCATTTCTGAGCGCAGCGCTGCCAAGTAGATGGTGGTGCTGGCCTGACACACGCCGCCGCCAATGCCCATTTCGGAAAAGCCGTTGGCGTATTCGATGGCGTATTGGAAGCCGTTTTTCAGCGTGCGATACCCCACCGTTTTATTAAAGCTGATCGATTCCCCCGCCGCCACGATTTTTCCATTGTATTTGGAAAACGCAACCCGAATATTATCCGTTCGCGCGGTGGTGGATTGCTTGGAAACGGGCGTAATCGCCTCCGCCCGCAGGGCGACCTGGCGGCGAATATCCTCCGTCGTCACAGCGGGGGCCAGAATATCCGGCTGCAATTCCAAATCGCCCGATTGCCCGTCGGCGGCCATTTGCATAATCTGTTGGCGCACCGGCTCAATATCCAGGTGCATGCCGCTGCTTTCCGCCTGAATGCCGAATGGATCATCGTAATCGGGATAGAAGTAAGCGAGGTATGCGTCGGTGGGCGCGCGCTCAAAAACCTGCTGAATGTTCAGCAGCAGTTGGCTAATTTTCTCATCCGTCAGTTCGCTTTGCGAGGTGTAAAGCTGGCGCGGCTGCGCCTTCAGCGCGTCGATATCCTTTTTCTTGGCCTCCGTGGTGCCTGTGTGCCCCAGAGCGTAGGCCTCACGCAACAGGGAATAGACCTCCGAAATATCCGTGGTCATGCCCATGGAAGCGTAATTCAGGGATGCGAACTCCGTGCCCTGATAGGTCAGGCGCAGGCTCCAGCTGCTTTGGCGCTCGTTCACCGCCGCCACCACGGCGTCGATGGCCTGCTGCGGGGTCATGCCGCCGATATGAATTCCATCTACATAAATATTTTGCAGATACACCTGGGATACGGCGTTCACCTCAGACTCCAGCTGCTGCCGGGCCTGAACCCGCTGCGCCGCCCATGCGCCGACGGCGATTACCACGGCCAGGGACAGCCATAGCAGCGGATGCCGCTTTTTCCGGCGATAGCGCTGGGGCGAATCTGGCTTTTTCCCACCTGAGGGCGGCTGAACCGGCTGCGCAGGCGGGCGGTATCCCTGATAATACATAAATAATAAGCTCCTTTAAAAAGAAAAAGAATGTTCGCGAAGGGTATCAAACAGCGCCCATGCATCCTCGCAGGCAGAAGGCCAGGTAGAAATGGTTTCCCCCAATTGGCCATGCGACGCGCCGTCGTGATAATCGCTTCCGCCTGTCACCAGCAGTCCCCGGTTCCTCGCCAGACGGTCATACCACGCATACTGCCGCGCGTTGGCGGGATGGTACACCTCCAGGCCCTGCAAGCCCGCATCCTGCCAAGCGGAAAGAAGGGGCAGGAAACGCTCTGCGGGCCATTTTAGCAGCCCCGGGTGCGCCAACACGGGCGTTGCCCCCACCTGACGCAGAAACGAGATGGCTTTCGTCGCCGCCAGGGGTGCGCGGGGCACATAGGCGGAGCAATTTCGCCCCAAATAGCGTGAAAAGGCTTCCTGCACGCTTTGCACATAGCCCTCCTGCATAAGCGCCCGGGCCAGATGCACGCGCCCCACGCTGGGGCCGCCCTGGGCGATAACCGCGTCCGGGTCGATTCGCAGGCCCTGCGCCAGGAGCTTTTCTGCCATTTTTCGAAAGCGCTGAATACGCTCCTCTTCCAAACCGGCAAAGAACCGTCGAAGCACCGGATTCTCCGGGCAAACCCCATAGCCCAGGATATGCACCTCCGCTTCGCCCTCGGCGCTCAGCTCCACGCCGGAAGCAAAGGCCATGCCCCGTTCCCGGGCGGCGGTCGCCGCTTCGGCAATTCCACTCACGGTGTCGTGATCCGTCACGGCGCAAAAGGTGATGTCCGCCTTGTGCGCCAAATGCACCAATTGCGTCGGCGTATAAATACCGTCCGACGCAGTTGTGTGCATATGCAAATCGGGACGCTTCATTCCGCGGGCTCCGCCGGTGCTTCCAGGGCGGGCTGCATGAATTGCACGAATTCCTCGCGGGAAACGGTTTCTTTTTCGATCAGCAGTTTCGCCAGGCCGTTCAGCTGATCCAGATGCGCCTGAAGAATGCTTACGGCCTTGTCATAGGCGGCGGACAGCAGCTTGCGCACCTCTTCGTCAATGATGGCGGAGGTTTCCTCGCTGTATTCGCGGCTCTGGCCGAATTCCATGCCCACGAACACTTCCTGATCGCTGGCCAGATAGACCGCACCCAGCTTTTCGCTCATGCCGTACTTGGTCACCATGGCGCGGGCGATTTCGGTGGCGCGCTTCAGATCGCTGGCTGCGCCGGTGGTAATATCCTCCAGCGTCAAGCTTTCCGCCGCGCGGCCGCCCAGCAGCATAGCAATCTTTTCATCCATGCCATAGCGGCTCATATGATCGAATTCCTTTTCGGGCAGCGCCAGCGTGAAGCCGCCCGCCTGGCCGCGGGGTACGATGGTAATCATATGCACGTCGTCGCACTTGGGCAGGTAATGGCCCACAATGGCATGGCCCGCTTCGTGATAGGCGACGATCTTGCGATCCTCCTCCAGCACCTTGTGGCTGCGCTTTTCGGGACCCATCTGAATCCGCTCCACCGCCTCGACGAGGTTCTCCTGGGAAATTTCCTGTTTATTTTCCCGGGCAGCCTGCAGCGCGCCTTCGTTCATCACGTTTTCCAGATCGGCGCCCGTGGCGAAGGGGGTGCGCTTGGCGATATTTTCCAAATCCACATTGGCGGCCAGGGGCTTGCCCTTGGAATGCACCTTCAGGATCGCCACGCGGCCGTTCACATCGGGATAATTGACGGTGATCTGCCGGTCAAAGCGGCCGGGGCGCAGCAGCGCGGGGTCCAGAATATCACGCCGGTTGGTGGCGGCCATCACGATCACGCCCTCGTTGGTGGAAAAACCGTCCATTTCCACCAGCAATTGGTTCAGCGTCTGCTCCCGTTCGTCGTGGCCACCGCCCAGGCCCGCGCCGCGATGACGGCCCACCGCGTCGATTTCATCGATAAACACGATGCTGGGGGCGTTGCGCTTGGCCTGCTCAAACAAATCGCGCACGCGGCTTGCGCCTACGCCCACGAACATTTCAACGAAATCCGAGCCGCTGATGGAGAAGAAGGGAACGTTGGCCTCCCCCGCCACAGCCTTGGCCAGCAGCGTTTTGCCCGTGCCCGGAGGGCCCACCAGCAGCACGCCCTTGGGAATGCGCGCGCCCAGATCCACATAGCGTTTGGGGTTTTTGAGGAAATCGACGATCTCTTTCAGTTCTTCTTTTTCCTCGTCCGCTCCCGCCACATCCGCGAAGGTGACTTTATTTTTACTGGGATCCACCATGCTGGCGCGGCTTTTGCCAAAATTCATCACCTTGCCGCCGCCGCCCGTCTGCTGGCGCATGATATACCACCACATGCCAACCAGCAGCAGCATGGGAATCAGATAGGGCAGAATTTCGATATACCAGGGGGTGATGACGGGAGCGAGATATTCAATCTCAAAGCCCAGATCGTTCACACTGATGGTATCGGCGGACACGCCCTTTTTCTCGGCCGCCATCTTGCACACGGTATCGTAAAAATCCGGGCCGATGGTGGTTTCAAAATCATAGGCGCGGCTGGGATAATCAGAGCGGGAAATCTTGCTGTTTTTATAGCGGCCCACCAGGGAATTGCCCCGAATGGAAACGCGGTCGATTTCCTCGTTTTCAATTTTTTGCAGCAGTTCGGGATATTCAATCCGCCGGCTCACGCCGCCGACGCCGTTGGACAGAATGACGATCAGGAAAATGAACACCGCGATCATCACCGCATAGCCCAGCAGGCCACGAGACACTTTTCTCAAAATCTAAATCCTCCTCAATCCTCGGGTAACGGCCTATCGCGCGCTTTCGCGCCAAACGCGGCCTTCGGCGGGCCCCGTAAGCGTCGTGACGCGCCCGTCAGCGCGGCGCCTACAGCGCCCTGCCAGCCCGAAAAATCGCAATGCGATTTTTCCAAAGCGTATTATAGCATATTCCCGATTAAATTGACAATTGTTTCACTCCGCGTCGCTGTAAATTTTCGGGTGCAGCACGCCGATATCCGGCAGATTCCGGTATTTTTCATCATAATCCAGCCCGTAGCCCACCACAAAGGCGTCCGGAATATTGAAGCAGGAATACTGCACTTCCAGCGGAACCCTCCGGCGGGCGGGCTTATCCAGCAGCGTGACGATGGAAACCGAGGCGGCCTTCCGGGTTTCCAGCACGCCCTTGAGATAAGAAAGCGTCAGTCCGCTATCCACAATATCCTCGACGACGATCACATCGCGTCCCGCGATATCGCGATCCAGATCCTTGAGAATGCGCACCACGCCGGAGGATTTCGTGCTGCTGCCATAACTGGAAATGGCCATGAATTCGGTGGTCACGGGCAAATCGATCTCCCGCAGCAGATCGGTGAAAAACATGGCGGCGCCCTTCAAAATACAAATCATAATGGGCGGGCGGCCAGCGTAGTCCGCCGTAATTTGGCGGCCCAGCTTCACAACCGCCTCGTGAATTTGATCCCGGGTCAGCAGCACGCGCTCCAGATCCTGATACAGCTTCGCATTGGCTTCCATTTTCGTTATCTCCTTTGCGTTTGTTATAAAGGCGGAAATTCGCCGGGCAAAAACCCTGTATAGACGGCCATTTCGGCGGGTACGCCAGGGGCCGTCCGCGCTTCCTCCCCCGGGCCCACGCCAACGGCCCAGAGCACGCGCTTTCCCCGGCACAGCAGAGGCACATAATCCCGGAAGGGCCGGGGCACCTTGCGATCGGTAAAATAATCCTGGAGGGATTTATCTCCCGGCCCGCCCAGCGGGCGAATGCAATCCCCCGGCTGGCGAAAACGCAGCGCGCAGTCCCGGAGCGTGCCTGCGGGGAACGCCTGACGGCGAACGCCGTCCCCCGTCTCTCCCGCCGGGCAGGGGACTATTTCCGTTTTACCCGCCGACGGCGCTTCCGAAACGGGCGGAAGGAAATGCAAATATCGCTCCGTGACCAGCAGCCGCCCCCCCCGGGGCAAATTCTCGCTTTCTCCGGGCCGGAGGGCGCGGATGCGCTCGATCAGCGCAAAATCGCTCTCCTCCGGAAGGGCCAGACGCAGCGCCCGCCTTTGCAGCGCGGGATGCAGCCCTGTAAAAGCGCGAAAATCCATATATCGGCACGGGGGCGCAAGCACCGCAAAGCGTCGCGCAAAATCTTGCGCCTGTGCCTGGAGGCAGTCGTCCTCCGCCGCCAGGATTTTCGCCGTTCGGCAAATCGCCGCCTCCGCCTGGGGAATCCTGCCGCGAACGGCGGGAAAAACCGCATGGCGCAGATAATTGCGCAGATACGTGCTCTGCGCGTTTGTTTCATCCTCGCGCCAGGAAAGCATAATTTCCTCCGCCGCTTTCCGCAGCGTTTCCCGGGGAATATCCAGCAGCGGCCGCCAGGCAAAGGGCGGCGCGCCTTGCGCGAAGGGCAGCGCGGCCCAAGGCCGCATTCCGGCCAGCCCGCGCGCGCCGCTGCCCCGGAAAAGATGCAGCAGCACGGTTTCCGCCTGATCCTGCTGATGATGCGCCAGCGCTACCGCCTCGGCCCGCGCGCCGACGGCGCAGTCGGCGATCGCCTGATAGCGGGCGGCGCGGGCCTCCTCCTCGCCGCTGCCTCGCAGCGCGACGCTTCGCAGAAAAAGGGGAATATTCCACGCCGCGCAGCTTTCCGCCACAAATTGCGCATCCTGCCCGGAAACGGGGCGCAGCCCATGATCCACATGCACCGCCGAGAGCGTCAATTTTTCCCTGCGGGATAATTCCAGCAGCACCCTTAACAGCAGCATGGAATCGGCGCCCCCGGATACAGCCGCCATCACCCTTTCCGGCGCGCCGTGCGCCCGCCAGGAGGCGCGCGCCGCGTCAACCAAAAAAAGCCATTTGCTCATACTGGTTTATTGTACCCCGCAAACCGCCGAAACGCAAGTATTTCCACATTTATTTAACAGAAATGTTGCGATTTCATGCCCGCAGTTCCCCGCATAAAATCCACCCGGCGTGGAAAGCTATTTTTGCGGCCATTTTCGCCGCAATGTGAAAAAAAGGAGGCGGCTTCCCCATGTACACCATGATTCCCTTTCGTTCCCGCCGGGAATTGGCGGAGAATTCTTCCCTGCTGGAGGATCGCTTTTTTCGCTCCTTCTTTAACATGAGCGATTGGCTGGGCGGCGCGGGCTTCCGGGTGGATATTCATGAAGAAAAGGATCGCTATCTGCTGGAAGCGGAATTGCCCGGCGCGAAGGAGGACCAGATTTCCCTCACCCTGGAAAACGACCGGCTCACCATCGCCGCTGATCTGCATTCCCAGCGGCAGGATGAAAACGCCTATTACAGTGAGCGCGTATCCGGCCGCGTTTCCAGAAGCTTTAACGTGGACGGCATCGACCGGGAGCGTATCACGGCGGATTATCAGAACGGGGTGCTGACCGTGACGCTGCCCAAGGAGCATCCCGGTGCGCCCTCCGGCCTGCGGCGCATTCCCATCGGCGATCGCGCCGCCGAGCCGCCCAAGGCGTAACAGAAAATATAAGCATACCCTCCTTCGATCCTGCATAGCATGGAGCGGAGGTGGTTTTGTATGCCCTGGCGAACGGAGGAAGGAGAGGTTCGCGCCCGATGCTATCCCGGCGGAAAGAGCATTGCCCTGCGCATTGCTGGCATTGCGCTCATTTTGGCCGGGGCGCTTCTGCTTCTGTTTTGCGTGCCCTGCTGGGCATGGCTTGCCGCAATCGGGGCGACGCTGATTGTGCTTGGCGTTTTGCTGCTGCGAAAATAAGGAGGGATCGGCATGGCGATTCATGTAATCTGCGTTCGCGCGCCCCGCGGGCTAAGGCGGGTGCTGCGCGCGTTTCTTGCGCCGAAGAAGGGTTGACGCCCTGCATAAACATCCCCGCAAACGCGAAAAGGCCGAAGCGCTCCGTCGTGGAGCCTTCGGCCTTCGCTTATTCGCGCAGTTTAATTTTCCAGCAGCGGAAGCACCTGCTTGAAATAGCTTTCAAACAGCGCGTCCATTTCCGCATCCGCCGCGAAGCCCGGCTTGCGGCAGCAGGGGCAATCGATCACGCCCCGGCGGAAGAGAATTTCTTTTTCATAATGGATAATCATTTCCACGTTCTGACGAATGTGATTCAGGATGGGCAGCAGCTGATTATGCAGTGCCGTGGCCTCTTCCCGGCGGCCTTCGATGTACGCCCGGTAGATTTTCAGATACAGCTCGCACATGGAGCTTCCGGGCATAGCGCCGATGGCCCCGCGGTCAAAGGTTTCCAGCATCTGATAGCCCGCGTTTCCGCAGAAAACGCCCTTTTCCTGCATGGCGGGGTCCCGGCGCAGGGCGGAAATATAGGGCCCGGCAGGCTTGCATTCCACTTTGAAATACGTCAGATTCTCCATTTCCCGGCCCAGGGCGGCCAGCTGCTCCGGCGGGATGCCAACGCCCGTCTGCTCCGGAGCGTATTGCAGCATCACGGGAATTTTCACCGCCCGGGTGACGGCGCGGATATGATCCATCAGTTCCTTGCCTGCGGGCTTGAGGAAGAAGGGCGGCAGCAGCATCATGCAATCCGCTCCCGCCGCCTCGATGCGCTTGGCCCGGGCCACGGCGGCGGCGGTGGAATGGGGCGTGCAGGAAATGACGGAGGGAAGATTCAACCGTTTGCATTCATCCACCGTCACATCAATCAGCATTTCGCATTCCGCGTCCGTCAGCTTATAATATTCCCCCGCGATGCCAAAGAGCGTAGCCCCCTGACAACCCGCTTTTTTCATATATTGCAGTTCCCGGCGGAAGGAAGCGTAATCGATGCTTTCATCGGCGGCAAAAGTTGTGGCGATAATGGGAATGATTCCTTTCAGCATGGCGATTCATCCTCCTTGATTTTAAAAGCTGAATTTTTCCAGCGTTTCTTCCGTGGGCTCCACGCCGATGCCCGGGCCTTCGGGCAGATGGAAGAAGCCTTCCTCGCAGCGCAGATTTCCCTTGATATAGCGCAGATTTTTGTCCACGATGGAATGCTGATATTCATGCATCACAAACTGGCTGCACGCGGCGGAGGCATGCAGACTGGCGGCCAGAAAAATGCCGATGCCGATGCTTCCGTGGGGCATTACCAGGGTGTGGAACGCCCGGGCCATCTGGCATACATTCCAGAACTGAGTCACGCCCATGCGGCCCATTTCGGGCTGAATGACGTTCATGCAGCGGTGCAAAAAGCGGGGCCGGAATTCATACACGGTGCGCAGTTCTTCCCCCAGTGCCACGTTGGTGCGCACGCTTCGGGCCACCTGCTCCTGCCCCTCCAGATCCTCCGCGTTGCAGGGCGCTTCCGCCACATAAAGGTCAAAGGCGTCCATCCGGTCGATGAGCTTGATGGCCTCCTGGGCGGTGTATTTCCAGTGCATATCCACCAGAATTTTCGCATCGGGCCCCAGCGCGCCGCGCAGGGATTCCATTTCGCGCTCGGGATGCTGCACGTTCATAATCACCGGCACCTTCACCGCGTCAAAGCCCTTATCCTGCCAGCGCCTGGCCATTTCGGCGCGAGCCTGCTCCGTGGGCGCGGGAAGGCCGGATACATAGGCCTTCAGCCGGTCGGCGCGCTGGCCGCCCAGCAGCTGGCACAGGGGAAGCTTGAGCAGCTTTGCCTTCAAATCCCACAGCGCGATATCCACCGCGCAGATTGCGTCCATATAAAAGCCGCCCCAGAAGCCGCGAACGCGCATGGCGTTATAGAGATCCTCCATGATCTGCACCACGTTCATGGCGCATTTGCCAACCACCAGCGGCTCCAAAATCTGCTCAATAACGGCCTCCGCCACCTGGGGCGCCACCACCGTGACGCATTCTCCCCAGCCCACCGTGCCGTCCTCGCAGGTGGCTCTTACCAGCAAGCTGTTATCCTTTAAGCTGTAAATGCTGTTGTTGCCTGCCCGCACGATACAGCCGCCCTTGGTAATCACATCGCCGGGCTGCGGATCGCCCAGATACGGCTGGTCCCGGGGCACGCCGATTTTGAACCATTCCAGCTTCGTAATTTTCATATCCATCTTACATTCTTCCTTTCGTCAGCCGATTTTATCGGTGATCACCCGGGGGGTATACAGGTTATCCGCCGCGCTGGGCAGGGGCATGCCGCCGTCCACCGCGATATTCGCGCCGTTGATATAGCCGCCCTCCGGCGAAGCCAGGAACACCGCCATATGGGCGATATCCGCTCCCTTGCCCAAGCGCTGGAGGGGATTGCGGGATTGAATGTAAGCCGCGCGTGGGGATAGAGTATCCTGGGTGTTGATATACCCGGGGGCGATGGCGTTCACCCGAATGCCGTATTGCGAAAGCTCCACCGCCATATGCTCGGTCAGCTTCACCATGGCCGCCTTCATGGAGCCGTACAGGCTGGCCTCGGGGAAATTGATACGGGCCTGCACAGAGGTGATATTGATAATGCAGCCAGGAGTTTTTTTCGCCGCCATGGCCCGGGCCGCTTCCTGGGCCACGAAATAGGGCGTTTTAAAATCCACGGTAAACAGACGCTCAGCCAGTTCCTCATCCGCCTCCAAGAAGGGACGCAGCACGGTAATCCCCACGTTGTTTACCAGCACGTCGATGCGGCCGAACGTTTCCACAAATTCCCGCGTCAGCGCGCGCATACGGCCCACGTCCGCCGCGTCTCCCTGGAAAAGCGCGGCGCGCACGCCCAGCGCCTCCGCCTCCCGGGCCAGCGCCTCCGCTTCCTCCCGGCTGCTGCGATAATGGATGCCGATATCATAGCCCGCCTGGGCCATGGCCCGGGCGATGGCGCTGCCAATGCCCCCGGAAGCGCCGGTAATCAGCGCCGCTTTTCTTTCCATAGCGTATATCATTCCCTTCAATTATTTTTGTCAGAATTCCGCGATCAGCCGTCCCTGGCCGTCCTCCACGCGGCAGCCGCCCGGGGCCACGCCCTCCTGCGCCTGATCGGAGAAATTCGCCGTCACCTGCACGCCGTTTTCAAAGCAGGCGCGCTGCAAAAGCCCGTCCGGCGAAAGGCGCTCATACCGCGTCATAGCGGAGAAGGCCGTTTCCCGGGCCGCCGCCGTGGCCCGGCGATAGGAGGCGGCGATTTCTTCCTTCATGCGTTCCCACTGGGTCATATTCAGGGAGTAAAGGGGCGGAACCCCGTACAGCGCGTTAAATTGATCTCGCCGCCGCATCAGCTCGGGGCAGCAATTGCTGCTGTCGCCCCAATACCAATAGTTAATGGTGCAATCGTGATAGATCATCTGCCACAGGGGAACGCGCAGCAGGGGGTTAAGCATCTGATTGGGAATATTTTCTGGAATTTCCTGACCGTAATACAGCGTGTTCATCCGCCGACCCGAATCGGGGGCGCGGAAGAAGGGCGGGCTCATCATGCCTTCGGAGAAAACGTAGGTTCCTGCCCCGGCCTCGCAGCCCACCTCCACGCCGTTAATCAGCCCCATATCCAGCAGAAACTGATTCTGCGCGTTCAGATAGCGCATCGCGTCACGGCGATCGGCGGGATGCAGCGGAGCAAAGCATTCGCACAGGGTGCTGCCCGTGCCCACGTCGATAAACCAGGAGGTGTAGCCTGTTTCCTCGATAAAGCGCGGCACGTCCTCCATGGTCATTCGCAGGGCGGGAATATCGCACACGGCGTGCTGATCGTACATTTTGCCGTCCGTTCCGTGCAACTGCCAGGCGGCGGCGTATTTTCCCTGGGCGTTCACGCGCACATCCTGGGGCCAGCATTCTTCCGTGTGCCGGGAGCGCTTCACCCGGTAGGGCAGCATAAAGGGCACGTTGGGCTTGGGGATCACATCCCGGTAAATATCATACCGGCCCACCTCAAAGCCCCGGGCCTTCAAATAATCCGCGTCCGCCCGGCTTTCCCCTTCGAAGCTGTTAAACAGCACCCGGTCCATGCCCAGCGCCAGCATTTCATCCGCGATTCGGCGCACGTCCCGGGGCGTTTCCTCCGTCCCCACCGGACGGCCGTAAAGGCGGTTCATGTTCTGATCGTCGAAAATCCACACGTCCGCCCGGCCCGCCATCTGACGAACCCGGGGCGCGTGCTCCGCCTTCCGCGCCAGCGGAACCACCATGCCCATTTCCTGCCGCCAGGCGCGATAAGCGCGGCACAGGCGGTTAAAGCCGTCCTCCCGGGCCAGGAAAAAGCGCAGCCGCCGGGCGTAGCGCCATTCTCCCTTGGCAGGAATGAAGCGCGTCTGCGCCTCGGTAAGCCCCTGCTCGCTTTGCCGCCAGGTCATTTCCGCGTCCGCCGTTTCCTCAATTCCGGCGAGCAGCCCCCCTTCGCCCCGCAGCAGGCCCAACAGGCCCATGGATAAATGGCTGCCGGAATAAAAATTCAGCTTTTCCGGCAGAGGCGGCGGCGTTTCCGCCGGAACCATGATACCATCCCCGTGGGGAAATAGCAATCGATCGCCCGCCCGCGTTATCCAAGGGCCGGGAAAGGCGCAGGGGGTCATGGCCCCCGCCCCTTCCAGCGTGAGGGAAAAGGAATCCGCGTCTTCCCGCCGCACGGTTGCGCGGAATGCGTTTTCCGAATCAGAAAAATCGAAGGAAAATTCGTTTTCATTCTGCTGGCGCGGGCAGGCTTCGCCGGGAACGGGCCGGGTTTGATAAACGGCCTCTCCGGCCTGATCCAGGATGAAAAAGCCGCCCTCCCGGTATTCCACCTGCCAACGGCCGCACATGATCTTCATCGCGTTTTCTCCTCGCTTTCTTCCGCGTCGGCCCCCAGGCCGTTTTTCAACAAAATCTTATAATTTGCGGGGGTCATGCCCGCATATTGACGAAAGGTCTTGATAAAATAGGAAACGCTGGCGTAGCACACCCGTTCGCTCACTTCGCTGACGCTCAGATTTTCCTCCGCCAGCAGGCGCTTGGCTGTTTCCATGCGCAGGGCAGTCACATATTCCTTATAGGTGGTATTTTTGCGGCGGCGGAGAATGCGGCTGATCTGCCGGGAGGAAACCCCCACGGCCTCCGCCGCGCTTTCCAGGGTCAAGTTCCAATTGAGGGCGTTTTTCTCGATATAATCCAGCGCGGCCTGATCGGCCATTTCCTTGCCGTCGTCCGGCTCCTGCTGCTTTTCCTGCCAGGCGCAAATGGCCTGGGCCGCTTTCAGGGTGGCCTGGCGCAAATCCTGCTCCTTAGCGGTGAGCAGGGAGGGCATGCGTTCCTCGTTTTCCGAGGGCATTCCCGCCTGGCGGCCCGCTTCCAGCAGCGTGCCGATGATGCCCGCATAAAGATACCGCCGAATCATCAGCGATGGATACGCCCCCGGCAGCGAAAGCAGCAGCCGCTCCAGCCGCGTCATGGCTTCCGCCCCCTCCCCCTGGCGAATGCAGGCGACGATCTCGCCGATGGCCTGATCGCAGCCGATTTCGTGGCGCATGGCCTGGGGATTTTCGGGGTTCTGGGTGAACACGCGCACCAGCGCGCTGGAAAGCTCGCCGGGCTGATCGCAGGCCTCTCCCGGCAGCAGATCAAAGCCTCCCGCTTCCCGCAGATCGCCGATCATATCCTCAGCCTGGCCCAGACCGGCCCTTTCCTCCAAATTCACCAGCACCACCAGGCACCGGGTATCCGGCAGGGGCGTGGCGTAAAAGAGCATGTCCGCGTCGGAAAGCTCCTCGATCATGCGGCACAGGGCGTTTTCATCCGTTCCAGGGCGCAGCCGCAGCGCCAGCAGCCCAAAACAGGGCAGCGGCAGGGGCAGGCAGCCGCTTTCCTGGGTTTCCTGCTGCGGAATATCCCAGTTTCCGCTCAGAAGCAGCAGCAAAAGCTGGCGGCGCACCCGCAGACGCTGGCTTTCCAGTTCCTCCATTTTCTGCATCAGCGCTTCCTGAGCCTGCTCCCGGGATTGCATGTTGCTGCTGATCAGGCGGTTGATCTGTTCCAATTCATTTTTATTTCCATGCTCGTTGGGGGCATAAAGACGCGTCAGCTTTCCGATAGGCCGCCAATTGCGCCATGCCGTCCAGCAGGCCAGGGCCACCATCACAAAGGAAAACACGCCGAACACCGCCAGGCAGGCGGTTTTAAACTCCGCCAGCACGGCGTAGGATGCGTTTTGCACCTGAGCGGCCAGTACGGTAAATTTTCCATCCTCCGATTGCGCCGCCAGGCAATCCTTTTCCAGGCAGCGCCCGTTTTCAAAGGATAGGCCGGAAAGCGACGGGCCCGAGGCGCCGCTGATTAACGCGTTTTCATAGTAGACGTACATGCCCTCCGCTGAATCGCCCATGACGGTTTCCAGGCGCTTTCGCAGAATATCACGGTCCAGGCAGAAGGCGAGCACCGCGTCCCCCGGGGCGTTTTGCCGGGTAATGGGCAGATTATAGCAGAAAAACACGCTGCCGTCCGTATGCACCAGCAACTCGCTTTCCTGCACCTGGACGAGGCGCTGGTGCAGCCGCTCCAATTCTTCCGTAACGCCGCGCTTTTTCATATATAGGGAAAAGGCCATTTTATAGCCGGGAATATACACCGTGTCGCTATCCCGGTACAGCAGGAAAAAATCCTGAATCAGGGGGGATGTACCCTGATATTTTTTCAAATCCTCCACCAGATCGATTTCGTAGGTTGCGTCCCGTTTGAACCAGGAGGGGCGGTACACCGTGTCAAAGCGGATGCTCATGGAATCGTCCCGGAGAATTTTCTCCTGACGCTCCAGATCCTGGGCCGCCAGGGTCAGGCGGTTCAGCATCTCCTGCTCGTAATTTTTGTTCATCCGGTCAATGGCAAAGCTGAACAGAATAAAGCCCACCACGGCGCAGGCGATCATAGCCAGGGATAAATTTGCGGTGAGATAGCGCACCAACAGGCTTTGCTTTCCGGCCTTTTTCATGAAAATGCTTCTCCTTTTAAGGGGACGGACCTCGCCCTCAGGCGTCCGCCTCCTCCTCTCGCCCGGCGCACAGCGCCGTGGGCTGCCCGAAGAACGCTTCCCCTCGGGTAATCCACGGCGCGGGCCGTTTGCACAGCCCGCGCCCGGATACGATTTGCGCTGAATAAGAATTACTTGCCCTGGTAGGCCGCCTGATAGTAGCCCAGCAGCTCTTCCACGTTCAGATTCTTAAGCTCGTTCTCAAAGGCGTCGAACTCATCCAGAGAGCGGCGGCCCGTGATGAACTTGGCCACTTCCTGCTGCACATAGTTATCCAGCACGGAATGCAGATCGTTCATAATGAGGTTGGTATCCTCGTCCACATAGATGTAGGCGGGATAATCTTCATGCAGATATTCATACAGGTGCGCGTCCTCGATGAGGGTCTTTACCGCATTGGCATAGCCCACCGTGGGATCCAGGGAGAAGCCGGTGGGCTTCTTGCCCGCCAGATACTGCCGGATGGAGGCCTGATCGGTCAGCCCCTCGTCCTCGCGGCCCAGCCAGCCCGTGTTGTTGCCGAAGGCGACCCAGTTGCTCTGGATATGGCCCAGGAGGTAAGCGGCGTTGCTGCCGTCGATTCCTTCATTCACGGAAACGAAGGAGCCCACGCCCTCGTCGTTGACAACCCAGCCCATAACGCCTTCCATGCCCATTTTCATTTCTTCGTCGTCCGCGGCGGGGCCGTACCACTGATAGAAGCCGCCCAGCGCAGAATAGAACCAATCCGCCATCTTCATGATAACGTCCGGCCGCTCCGCCTTGGCGCTCACCACAAAGCCGCCCAGCTTATCGCTCACGGTGGTCTTGGCGATGGGGGTATCGTTCCATTCGCTGGTCAGGGGCGTGAGGCCCTTCCACTGGTTGAACACTTCGTAGGAGGCGTTGGCGGTGTAGGGATGACCATTGAAGAACAGGGCCTTCCCCTCACTGACCATCGCGGCCACGCCGGTGTTTTCCAGGGTGAAATAATCGGGAGAAATCAGCTCTTCCTGATACCAGGTGTGCAGGATCTCCAGATAGTTCTTGAACACCTCGTCGTAGCAGGGGATCACCACTTCGCCGTTGCGAAGCGTCACGTTGTAGCCGTAGATATTGTCGGCGGAGGTTACATAGCCCAGGGCGTTGAGGATCATGCCGAAGCCCGGATTGGCGTTGGCGCTGCAGGCGAAGGGATAGCTGTCCGGATTCTGCGCCTTATAGGCCCGCATCAGCTCGGTCATCTCGTCCACGGTCTTGGGGTATTCCCTGTTGTTTTCCTTCATCCAGGTATCGTTGATGAACAGGGCGGAAACGGTGCCGACAGAGTTGGGATTCTGCACGCCGCACACCTCGCCGATCCGGGGCAGGGAATACACGTTGCCGTCCAGGCAGGTCATGATGTCCTTCAGATAGGGCTTGGCGGCCATCCACTGCATGAGGTTGGGCATGTATTCGTCGTTGAGGTAATCGTTGAGGGGCAGCAGCTGCTTATCCATCTGGCCGTAGGTGAGCAGCTCGGCGGTGGACAGGTTGAAGCCGATAAGCACGTCGGGCAGCGCGTTGCCGGCGAACATGAGGTTCTTGCGTTCGGTGAGCGCGCCCTGCAGCACGGAAACGAATTCGAACTTAATGTTCATCAGCTTGGACAGATAATTCCACAGCCACAGCTTTTCGGGATCGCCGCCCATGGAATCATGCTTGGTCACGCCGATTTTGATGGTGACGGTTTCTCCCTCGGGCACGATGGGATAAGTGCCCTCGGAAATGGGATACTTGGTTTCCTCCTCCGCGGCCGCGAACGCGCACACGCTCAGCAGCATGCAGAGGGCCAGGAGCAGGGATACGATTCTCTTCATGGGGTAAGTCTCCTTTCAAATTATATATATTTGCGGTGAAAACCGCAATATATTTTTATCCTTTCACCGAGCCTTCCATGGTGCCGGTGACGAAGAATTTCTGCACGAAGGGATAGGCGATCAGTAGCGGCGCTGCGGAAATGAAAATCAGCGCGTATTTCATGCCCTCGGCGATATAGGCCTGGCGCGCCGCCGCCTCCACAATATCCGCGCTGCCCGCGAACATATCCGAAATCGCGGCGGCCAGGGCGTTCTGGCTTTCGATGAGGATGTTGCGCAGGATCAATTGCAGGGGGTAAAGACTGCTGTTGGTCAGATAAATCATGGCCTCAAAAAATGCGTTCCATCGATCCACAGCGAAATAGAGCGTGATGACCGCAATGATGGGCTTGGCCAGGGGCAGCGCAATGGAAAAGAAGCACACGAAATCCGAAGCGCCGTCAATGCGGGCGGATTCGTATATTTCCGCTGGAATGGAGGTTTCGAAATAATTTCGGGCCACGATCAGGCGGCTGATGCCCACGCCTCCCAGCACGATCAGCGTCCAGAAGCTGTTGAGCAATTTCAGATCCCGCACCTGCAAATAGGTGGGCACGATGCCGCCGTTAAAATACATGGGAATCGTCAGCGCCAGGGCGATCCATTTCCGCCCGGGCATTTCCCGCTTGCTCATGGCGTAGGCGGCGGGCAGCACCATGAGCAGCTGGCGCAGCGTGCCCAGGACGGTGTAAAGGATGGTGTTGCGATAGCCGATCCAGATTTCGTTGTTTTTGAACACATAGCGGTAGCTATCCCAGGTGAAGCCCCGGGGATAGAGCGTCACCTGTCCCTGAGCCACGAATTTCGGCTCGGACACGGAGGCGATAACGACGAAATACATGGGATAGAGCATCATAATCATCAGCAGAATCATGATAATTACGTTCACCGTGTCAAAAACGCGGTCCGCCCGGGTTTTCTTAATGCCGTAGGCCATTGCGCTTTTCCCCCTTTCTCACCACAGGCCCACTTGCGTGACCTTGCGGGAAATTTTGTTCACGATCATCAGCAGAATCACGTTCACCACCGTGTTCAGCAGGCCGATGGCGGAAGAATAGCTGTATTGCGCCCGCTGAATGCCCAGATCGTATACATAGGTGGAAATCACCTGAGAAGCGTCCAGATTCAGGGAGTTTTGCAGCAGGAACACCTTTTCAAAGCCCACGCCCAGAATGCTGCCGCAGCGGAGAATGAGCATGGTGACGATGGTGGGCAAAATGGTGGGAATATTGATGTGCCATACGATGCGCATGCGGGTGGCGCCGTCGATGCGAGCCGCCTCGATCAATTCGCCGGGCACGCTGGAGAGAGCGGACATGTAAATTACCGTGCCGAAGCCCACGCTCTGCCACACGCCGGACCACACATAAATAGAAGCGAAATATTCAGGATAAGTCAGATAATCCGTCCGGGGCACGCCCACCGCCGCCAGAAGATTGTTAATCAGGCCGCTGCGGTTGAGAAACAGCGTCAGCATGGAGCAGACCACCACCGTGGAGATAAAATGCGGCGCGTAGGCCACCATCTGCACCGTGCGCTTGAAAAAACGATTATCAATTTCATTAAAAAGCAGCGCCAGAATCACAGAGCAGGGGAACGTTGCCAGGGAATACAGGCTGATAACCAATGTGTTTCGTAAAATGGGCCAGAAATTGGGATAATTGATAAAGCGGATAAAATGCTTCAGCCCCACCCATTGGCTGCCCCAGATGCCCCGGCTGCCGCGGAAATCCCGAAAGGCGATCTGCACGCCGTAAATGGGCATATAATTGAAAAGAAAAAGATACGCCAGCGTGGGCACCAGCATCACATAAAGCTGCCAGCAGCCCAGCACCCGCCGCAGCTGCCGCTGAAAGCGCGTGGGCCGCTTGGCCTGGGCCAGGGATGAATTCTGCATGGGCAATGCCTCCGTCCGTAAGAATGCCTTGAAAATATCGACGGCTTATTATAGCGGCATAAAAAAGCCCCGCGCAATGGCGGATTTCTGCCAGAATGCCAGAAAGCAGACCGCATCATACATTTTCTGGAACAGTTGTAACAATTGCCGGGAGAAATGTAACAAACGCCGCCCGCCCCTTGAGGCAGGCAAAGCGCCGTGGTATAATTTTCCTTGCGTTCAACGCATTGTTCCAGAAGAATCCGCAAAAAGGAGCTTCCATGCAAATGAAGAAAACCGCCGCCTGGCTTCCCCTGCTTTTGCTTCTTTGCTGCCTTGCGCCTTCCGGCGCGGCGCAGGAGGAAAACGCCTTTCGGGGCTATTTTGAGGGCTTCGCCTATATCCGCGAAACGCCCGCCATGTCCGACCATGCCGTAGCGACCATTCCACCGGAAACGCCCGTCTATCTTACGCCGGTGAACGAAAAATACGCCGCTGTGGAATACAACGGCGCGCAGGGGTACGTATATTATAAATCAGCGAAAAGCATGCCCAAGGAAACGCCCGTCGCCCCCTTTACCGCCTATTGCGCCGGACGCAAATATTTGCTGGACGCGCCCCTTTCGGGAGCTTCCACCCTGCAAACGCTGCCCGCCGAAACGCCCGTCACCGTCGTCGCCACGGCGGGAACCGCCTATTATAAAATAACCGCCGGTGAAACGGAAGGGTATATCCACCGGCGGGATATGGAGGCCCTGCCCAGCGAGGAGCCCATCAGCCCGCGGGAGGTGTACACCGCCGCCGCAATTGCGGCGCGCGCGCTGCCGCTGAAGGGCGCGCAGGAGGTATATACGCTGGCCCCCCGCCAGGTATACCAGGCCGTGGCCCGCTGCCGGGGCTATTGGAAGCTGGCCTGGGGCACGGGCGAAGGGTATGTCCCCATTGCCGAAACAACCGCGCTTTCCGCCGACAGCGCATCCGTCCGGGTGGGGCTGCTTTCGCCGGAGGCGGCGCTTTACGCCTACCCCGACGCTTCTCTTTCCCAGCCCGTCCGCAGCGCCCCGGAGCAAGCGCGGCTCTATTTTCTGGACGGGGTTAATCACGGCTTTTATCATCTGGCAGAATTGGACGCTTACGCAGCCGCCTGCGACGTGCAGACCTACGCCCTGGCGAGCGGCGCGTCCCAGCTATTCTATATAGAAAGCGAAACGCCCCTGCGCTTGGGCCCGCAGACGGACGCTGCGCCGGCCGGCGTTTCCCTGCCGCAATCCTCGCTCTGCACAGCCGCATATCAGGTCGACGGCTGGCTTTTGGTTCAAGCACAGGGGCAATGGGGTTTTGCGGAAAAAAGCGCTCTGCGCGCCTTACGTCTGGGACAGGCTATGAATCGAACGGCGGCAGTCGTCAAAAAAGATACCGTATTCTATTATGAAAGCGGAGAAAACATACCAATTTCTGCTCCTTCAAAATTGTTTATTGAGCGAACGGCAGAATCCTTTTATCAAGCGAATTATAATGGTAGAATCGGGTATGTTTTCGCGCAAGACATTCGTCTAATCGGCTCTGATGCGCCGCTGGATAAATACGTCGTTGCCACCCTGGATGATATTCATCTAATGAATTTTCCAGACAAAATTCTAGCAGAAGAATCTGGTCTGATTCCGGCTGGGACGGATGTTATCGTGTCCGCTTTTAACCGCTGCTATCTGCTGGTGCAGGCGCGAGGATACGCGGCCCTAACGGGTTACGCCCCGGCGGACGGCCTGATCACCGCCGAAACGGAGGGCATGCCCCGTACCGAGGAGCCGCTCCGTTACGAACTGGCGCTGGATAAAGCCGCCCGGATGGTTTTTGCCTTTGTGCTGGATGAAGCGGGTCAGCGCACGGGAGAAATTGCCGCTCAGGCGCAAATCGCCATCGGGAAGCGCACAACTCCCACCCCCTCAGGAGAATTCATTCTGGGCAAAAAGGAGCGCTGGCATCGCTTCAGCCAATCGTATACGCCACACACCGTGGTCTATACCGCCGCTCGTTATCTTCACGGCCTGCCCTGCCAGCAGAAAAGCGAAGACACCGTTATCGATTCCATGGCCCATAACGCAGGCCAGGCCGTTACAGGCGGCTGCCTTCGCTGCCCCTTTGATTTCGCCCGGTGGGTCTATTTCAATTGCCCCTCTTATCAAACCAAGCTGACCATTGTAAACGGCGGCCTGGCTCCCACTCCCGCGCCCACGGCGACGCCTGTGCCTTCCCCCGTGCCGGAAAATTCGCCCCTGCCCCAATAATCACTTATCAAGCGAGGTAACGAAAGAATGAGAAAAGCGATTATTTTTCTGCTGCTCCTGCTGCTCTGCATTCCCTGCCAGGCAGAGGAGGCCGCGCCCCTGGACGAAAAAGATTTTGTTCTTTTCCTGCAAGCGGACGTAGAAATTCACCTTGGGCAGGATGCGGAGGCCGCCGCCTCGCTTCTTGCCGCCCAATCCGGCCTCGCCTTCGATTGCCTGGAAGCGGATAGCTGCATGTTTTCGGGGAAGGACAAGGAATATTCTAATGAAGCGCTGGTGCTGGGTTCCTATCCCATCGGCCCTCAGGGCGGCGACGCGCTGGAATCCATGCTGATTTTTTCGCCCGATTATCAAACCGCACGGGGCGCGAAGGTCGGCTTTTCAAAGGCCGAGATCGAGGCGCTTTACGGCCTCAATTACGTTCTGGATTACGATCAAATGCTCTATCAATACGGCGAGGACGGCCCAATGCTGATTTTCACCCTGAATTTGGAAACGGACGCAGTGGTGAGCTGGATGCTGCTGCGCAACACGGTGGCCTGAAATGGCGCTGGCACGACCGTTTTTCCTTTCCCTGTTCCTGCCCATTTCCGTGGCGGGCCTTTTGCTTTTGCAGAAAACGCGCCTAAAGCAGGCCTGGCTGCTGCTTTGCAGCGCCCTTTTCCTGGCGTTTTCCCTGCCCCAGGGGGGATGGCTTTCCCTGGGCCTGCTGCTGGGCGCGGCACTGCTGCCGCGGCTGGGCAAAAAGGGCGCGATCGCCGCCGTTGTTTGGGCGCTGGGCGGACTGCTTGCCCTGAAGCTGCTGCGCGTGCCCTGGCCGCTGGGCTTTTCCTTCATCGCCATTCAAGGAATCGCCTACGCGCTGGAGATTCTTAGGGGCGACGCGCCAGGCAGCCTGGGCGATTCGCTTTTGTATCTTTCCTTTTTTCCCAAGGTGACGGCAGGGCCGGTCTGTCGCTTTTCGACGTTTTCCGCAGCGGCGCGCCAGGCCCGCGTTTCCTGGGCGGGGCTGGCGGAGGGGCTTCGGCTTCTCATTCTGGGGCTTGGAAAAAAGCTGCTGCTGGCGGAAAACTTGCTTTCCCTGGCACAAGGGGGCTTTCAGGCGGGGGCGCATCCCCTTGCCTGCCTGACGGCGCTTCTTGCCGCGCCGCTTTTTGTGTATTTTGATTTTTCCGGCTACACAGATATAGCCCGGGGCGCAGCGCGAATGCTGGGCGTGACGCTGCCGGAAAACTTCCGCCAGCCCTTTCAGGCCTGTTCCCTGCGGGATTTCTGGCGGCGCTGGCACATCTCCCTCTCCAGCTTTTTGCGGGACGCGCTGTATATTCCCCTGGGCGGCAGCCGCCGGGGAAAGGCGCGCACTGTGCGCAATCTTTTTCTCGTTTTTCTGGCCATGGGGCTGTGGCACGGCTTTAGCTGGCCTTATCTTCTCTTTGGGCTATGGCACGCCTGCTTCGCCGCGCTGGAGCATCTGGGCGCGCTGCGGCCCGGGCGCTGGCCCCGGCCTTTGGCGAGGGGGTATACGCTGTGCGTCGCCGCCGTTGGATTCATGCTGTTTCTAGCCCCGTCGCTGCCTCAGTTCGCGGGCGTCTTTTCGGGCTTATTTCATCCTGGCAATTTCTCCAGCTGGCAGCAATGTCTGGCCCTGCTTTCCCCCACTGCGCTGCTGGCCCTGGCCGCGTCGGCCTGCCTGGCGCTTTTTCCTTTCAGGCTGCCGAAAAAGGCGGCTGTTCTTCGCGTGCCCGCCTTGCTCCTGCTTTTGATCGTCTGCTATGCCCATTTGCTTGCGCAAGGTTATTCGCCCTTCCTTTACGCACAGTTTTAAGGAGCAATCATGCGAAAAAAGATTTTTTCCGTTCTCGCTCTGCTTTTGCTGCTGGCCCCTGCGGCGCTGGCCCCCTGGCGGGTGGATATGCCCGCCCGCCGGGCCGACGTGGTGCAGACGGATTTCCTTTCCGCGCCCCTTTCCTTTGTGGAGGAGCGCCTGGCGCTTAAAACGCTGCTGATTACGCTTCGCGCTAAGGCTCTCTCCCTATTGGGGGAATCGGGAAGCGATCAGGTGATCGCGGGGCGAGAGGATTTTCTCTTTTATGGGGATACGCTGGCGGATTATCAACAGTCCGCTCCCCTGCCCCAGGCTGAATTGGATGCGCTGGCGGATGGACTGGCCCGGCTGCATCAGGCGTTTCAGGCGGAAAACAGGGGATTTATTTTGCTGATCGCTCCCAATAAGAACTCGATTTATCCGGAATACATGCCTGCCCGGCTGCTTCCCGGCCCCGGTGAAAGCGACCTTTCCCGCCTGCAAAATGCGTTGGACGCACGGGGCGTTCCCTATTTGGATGCGCGGGAAATTTTGCTTGCCGCCAAGGAAAAAGGGCTCGTATACTTTAAGCAGGACACCCATTGGAACGCCCGCGGCGCTTTGGCCGTTTATCAGGCGCTAACGGAATATCTGCCAGGCGTGGAAGCGCCCGCTGCCCAGGAGCCCGTCTTTCTTCCGGGACAGGCGGGGGATTTATTGCTGCTGTGTCAGCCGGGCGGCGATCCAACGGAGCCGGACGCGCAGCCGGAATTAGAAAGGAGTTATCGCGCCTTGCGCCCGATACGCAGCTTGAACGATCTGCGCATCGAGACCGCTTCCTCCGCAAGCGCGCTTTCGCTGCTGGTGTTGCGGGATTCCTTTGGCGAGGGCCTTTTTCCCTATCTTGCCACTCTGACGGGACGCATGACGTACTCCCGGGTATATGACGCGCCGCTGGCCCAGGCGCGCAAGGCGCAGGCGGAAATGGTGATTCTGGAAATCGCGGAACGGAATTTAAAAAACCTCTCCCACGCGCTGGAAGAGGTTTCGACTGACGGACGTATGATTCCGCCCTAATATTGTGCGCAAGAAAAAACTTTCGTTTCTTCTTTTTCACAGCTCGCGCTAACTTTTCGTCATCCATTCTTTCGCTTATCCCAGGCCGTGCGCATGGCCTTTTCCACTGCGCGGCCGGGAAGCTGGCGTGCGTCGTTCTGGGCGATAATCCGGGCGATTTCAACGTGCGCCGCTTCCACCTCTCGGTGGAATTCCGCCGCCGAAAGGCGCAGCGCGCCGTGACCCAATATAATCATCTGTTCCAATGCGTCGGAGGTGGCCACGCGGACGCGGTATTTTTTCCCAATATCGTAGGTGGTCTTCTCAATGTAATTATCCGCCGTTTCCGCTTCCTTGGTATACACCACGCTGATATTTTGATATTTTTCCACCGTGCCCGGATTATGGCGCACCTTGTATGCATCAAACACCAGAATCACTTCGCAGGCGCGCACGCCCTTATAATTGCATAGAATGTCCATCAGCAGCCTGCGGGCGGCTTCCAGGTTCTGCCGGGCTGCCGCCTTTAATTCATCCCAGGCGAACAGGATATTGTATCCATCCACCAGCAAAAATTCCGGCCCGGGCGGCTGAATTTCCTGCTGTACAGCCTCCGCCGTGGTTTGGGGAAGGGGCTGAAAGGCGCGTGGCTTGACGGGGCCGTAGGCGCGCTCGAAAATCGCCATCAATTCCCGCTCTTCTTCCAGCGCGTCCTTGGGCGGGCGGGGCGGCGCCTCCCGGACGGGAGCGGCGGAACGCTCCGGCCCGGGCCGCGCGGGGGCCAGGCAGCTTTCCAGATGCATATAATTTTTTACCTGGTTCCATTTCACCACAAAGCCCGCCCCGTGGGCGCAGAAAACAGAATCCGCCGGGTTTTCAAGATCCCGTTCCGGATCATAGCCCAGGGCCGCTACCCGCTTTTCCTGCTCCTGGCACGCTTCATAGCCCCGCAGGCTGCAAAGCATGTGCCCCCGGCCCTTAGTATACGCCGTAACCTCCTTGGCGTAATGCCGCGCCCGGGCAACGGGGGCGCTGCCCAGCAGCAGCGTTTCCTCCCCCTGGGGCGTGGGCGGGGAAAAGCTGCCGCCCATCTGCTGCAAATCGTTCATGGCGCGGCCCACGCATTCGTTGGGCAGCTCCAATTGAATATCATACCAGGGCTCCAGCAGCACGCTTCGGGCCTGCATCAGTCCCTGCCGCACCGCGCGATAAGTGGCCTGGCGGAAATCGCCGCCTTCGGTGTGCTTTAAATGTGCGCGCCCCGCCGCCAGGGTTATTTTCATGTCCGTAATGGGCGCGCCGGTGAGCACGCCGGGATGCGTCCGCTCCGCCAGGTGCGTCAGAATCAGCCGCTGCCAGCTTCGTTCCAGCGCGTCCTCCGGACAGACGGAGGAGAATTGCAGCCCGCTGCCCCGGGGCCCTGGCTCCAGCAGCAGATGCACCTCCGCATAATGGCGCAGGGGCTCGTAGTGCCCCACGCCCTCCACCTTGTTTTCAATGGTTTCCCGATACAGAATGCTGCCCTCGCCAAATTCCGCCGCCAATTGAAAGCGTTCCCGCAGCAGGCGGCTGAGTACCTCCAATTGCACTTCGCCCATGAGCTGCACATGCAATTCCCGGTATTGCTCGCGCCAGACCACATGCAGCTGCGGATCCTCCTCCTCCAATTGGCGCAGGATGCGCAGCGCGGCATGGGGATCATACCCCCTGGGCAGCAGCACCTGATAGGTGAAAATGGGGGTCAACACCGGGGGCGGCGCATCCTTTTCCGCGCCCAGGCCCTGGCCGATCCGGGCGCTGTCCAGTCCCGTCACGGCACAGACGCACCCCGCCGCCGCTTCCTCGGCGGCGCGGTATTTCGCCCCGGAATAAAAGCGGATCTGGTTCACCTTTTCTTCGGCGCTTTCCGGCCCGCTGTGGCGCACGCCGTCTCGAACCCGCAGACGGCCTCCGGTAATTTTCAGATAAGCCAGCCGCGCGCCCTGGGCGTCCCGGGCAATCTTATACACCCGCGCGCCGAATTCCTCGGGGTATTCGGGCCGGGGGGCGAAGCGCGCCAGCGCGTCCAGCAGCGGCTCCACCCCCTCCATTTTCAAGGCGGAGCCGAAAAAACAGGGAAACATTTGCCGCGCCGCAATCAGCCGGGCGGTTTCCACTGCCGGCACCGTCCCCGTTTCCAGAAAGCAATTCAGCGCCCGTTCGGAAAGTGTAGCCTGCTGCTCCGCCGCGTCCGGGGCCAGAAAATCCACGCATTCCTCCGAAAGCTGCCGCTTGAGGGCCGCCGTCAGCGCGGCGCGGTCCGCCCCCGGCTGATCCATTTTATTGACGAAGATGAAAACAGGAATTTTGTATTTTTCCAGCAGCCGCCACAGAGTGCGGGTATGCCCCTGAGGGCCGTCCGCGCCGCTGACGACCAGAACCGCCGCGTCCAGCACCTGAAGCGTGCGCTCCATCTCACTGGAAAAATCCACATGCCCCGGGGTATCCAGCAGCGTGATGGGCGCGCCCTGCCAGGTCAGCTCCGCCTGCTTGGAGAAGATGGTGATGCCCCGCTCCCGCTCCTGGGGATCGGTATCCAGAAAGGCGTCCCCGTGATCCACCCGCCCCAGCCGCCGCAGCCTTCCGGCGCAAAAGAGCATGGCCTCCGATAGGGTGGTTTTTCCCGCGTCCACATGGGCCAGCAGCCCCGTCACCAGCATTTCCCCGCGCATAAGAAGCGCACCGTCCTTTAAACAAAAATAGAAAAACGCGGCCCGCCTGCGCAGGAGGGGCCGTCAAAAGCCTTATTGCTCCGCCTGCTTCTGGCCGAAAAACTGCTCCCGGTATTGCCCGGGAGTGCAGCCGCAGTAGGTGCGGAACACCTTGGTGAAATACGATACATCCGAATAGCCCACGGCGTTGGCCGTATCGGTGGAGGAAAGGCCCTCCTTGAGCAGGCGCTTGGCCTTGCGCATGCGTCGATTGGAAATATATTCCTTAAAGCTCATGCCCGTGGCGCTGCGCGCGATGCGGCTGACATGCTTGGTGGAAATATCGCAGGCCGCGGCCACAGAATCCAGGCACACGTCGTAATCCGCGGCGTGCAGATCGATATATTCCATCACGGCGCGGGCGGCTGGGGGCAGCTTATCCGCCGCCTGGGGCGTGACGGCGCAGATTCTGCGCACCACGTCCGCCAGCATCTTGCGCACGGTATCGGTATCCAGATAGGTGAGCGAGCCGCGAAGCTCCTCCGTATCCAAATTACAGCCCAGGCTTTTTCCGCATTCCAGAATCTGATACACGATCTCCACCAGATGATAGCGGCGGAACAGGGCGGAGGGGTATTCCTGTTCCAGAATATCCACCAGCTGATCCACGCTTTCCAGGGCCGCGCCTTCATTGCCATCCGTCAGCATGCGGCAGGCCCGGGCCAGCACCTTTTTCTCCTCCTCGCCGTCGGGCAGCTTGTCCTGCACCTGGGCGGTTTCGGCAACGGCCAGGGAAAAGGCCAGCTTCTGCACCTCCTGGCAGGGCTCCCCCATCCGGATATTCATCTGCGGGAAGCATTCGGTCAGTTCGTCGCTGACCATATCGAAGGCGGCCATCAGGCTTTCCTCATTCTTGGCGCACATCAGCAGCGCCCAGCCCCGCTGGCCCGCCAGCCGGGCCAGATACAGCCGCGCGTCGCTGTCGGACATGGCGGCGATATGGCGCTTGAGCGCCTCGGTGGTGATGGCGGGATCATCCGCGATATGGGCCACGCACAGGTGATCGCCGTGCATATCCAGCCCCGCGTCCGCCAGACGCTGGGCTAGGGCGGGATCATAATCGCCGCTGAGCGCCCGCAGCAGCACCTGCTGCTTCAGCGATTCCTTCAACCGGGAAATGTTTTCCAGGCTCTCCGTCAGGGCGGATACAGAATCGGTGTTCTGGCGAATCACATCGTCCACCGCGTCGGCGATGGCCTGAATTTCATTGCCGGTTTCCCCCGCCCGCTGCCCGCCGACCTTCTGGGCCAGGCGCTTCACCGGCAGATAATTCTGATACGCCAGCACGGCGGAAAGCGCCGCGAAAGCCATCGACAGGCCGATGAGCAGATACAACATATTCCGCAGCGCCTTGGAAAAAGCGGAGGGGGTGGCCTTCACCGCGAAGGTGACGCGCGCGCCGCCCTGATAGCGGGAATGGGCCATGGCGGCCTGCTCCGTGCCTTCCCCCAGCAGGGTCACGCCGTCCACATCGATGGAAAGCCCCTCGTCCAGCTTGAACAGGCTGGCGTAGCGCTCCTGCATGGCGGCCTGATTCATGGCAAGCAGCAGATCGGCCTGGCTATTCTGGGAATAGCGGTTAAAATAAATGGGGCGCTTATAGAAAATGATGTGCTTATCCGCCGTTTCAATGCGCCAGAAGCACGCGCCGTCGTGCATGGCGGCGATAAAATCTTCATAGGGGGTATTATCGGCGTACTGCCGGGTGAACAGGGGGTATTCGATCTTCGCGTCAGCGCTGAAAACCACCGCCGTATCCTCGTAGGCCAGATAATACGCCCCCGCGATAGGAACAAGGCCGCTGTACTGGGCGAAATCCTTAATCATTTCCAATTCGTTATAGGCGTTTTTCGCCAGGTAAAAGGGCTGATAGCGCTCCTTGGTGCGCAGCCGAATGGAAAGCTGCTCCATTTGCTCCATCTGATAGCAAAAATCGTCGCTGGCGCTGATGAGGCGCTGCTGGATCGCATCCCGTTCCTGCTGATCCATATAGCGGCTGCTGACGTTCAGCAGCACCAGCCCCAACACGGCGCAGGCCGCCACGGCCACGCCCACATAGGCCAGCAGATAATTTTTCAGAATGCTTTTCTTTCCAATCACGCCCATGCTTGCCCCTCCGCTTTTCTTCTGTTCCTATTTTACACGATATCGCCGCAAATTTCAACCCACGCCCCGTCCCGCGCTCAAATGAACGCGAAGTGCCCGCACGGCGGAAGGGCCGTGCGGGCGGGAATGCAGATGCGCTTTTTACAGCGCCCCTTGCCTTACTTGGCGGCGTTCAGATAGTTCTGATAGGCTTCCTGATAGATCTCCAGCAGCCGGTCGGCGCCATACTTGTTGCAGCCATCCTGGAAGGCCTTGAAGTTTTCCTCGGTCACCTCGGTGGCGCCGGTGATGAACTTCGCCACGGAGGATTCCACATAGTCTTCCAGCAGCAGAACGATCTCATCGATCTCTTCCTGGGTGTCGGCGTCGTAATACACGATGTAGGGGAAGCCGTCCTTCACGTAGGGCAGCACGCGCTCGGTGGAGCAGATGCGGCCGTAGTTATCGCCATGATCGTAGGCCCACTTGGTGTAGTTGATCTGATCCTCGGGCACGCCCTCGATCCACTGCAGGGTCTGCATCATGGTGGTGTATTTTTCGGGATGGGTGATGGAGTGGGAGCGGTTGCCGAAAGCGCCCGCCTGGCCCAGGCCGATGCCCTTCACGAAGGAGATGCTGTTTTCGAAGCTGCCGTTGAGCACGTCGGGGAAGCGCTTCGCGCCGTCTTCATAATAGAAGCCTTCCACCATGCCCAGCGTATCGGGAGAATGATAGATGGGGCCGCACCAGAGGTAATAAATGCCCAGATCGCTGTAAAAGAAATCCAGGAATTTGAGGGCCGCTTCAGGATTGGCGCACTTGGCGGAGAGCACGCAGCCGCCCACGCCGTACCGGTTAGATTCGTTCACCTGGGGCGTATCGCTCCACTGGCTGGTGAGGGGATACATGGCGTCCCAGCGGTGATAATCCTCGGGCAGGGGCATGATGCCGTAGATACCGCCCTCGGCGATGAAGCCGGATTTGTTGTCGGTGATCTGCGCTTCGGTGGACAGCTTATCGGCGGTGAAGAAATCCTTGCTGAAGATGCCGTCCACGTAGTACTGATGCGCAACCTTGAGGAATTCGATGAAGGTGTCGTCGGCAGCGGGAATCACCACTTCGCCGTTGCGCAGGGCGACCTTGTAGCCATAGTTGTTATCGTAGGTGGTGAGATAGCCGAAGGCGTTGAGCAGATAGCTCAGAATATTGCCGCCACGGGCAGCGCAGCCGGCGATGGGATAGCTGTCGGGATGATTGGCCTTGAACTTATACATCAGATCGGTGAATTCGTCCAGGGTGTGGGGCAGCACGTCCTTGGTGGCTTCCACCCAATTATTATAGCCTTCCAGGGTGTTGGGCACTTCGGGCAGATCGGGATAGACCTCGCGCAGCCAATCCATGGAATAGATCACGGTCTGCTGGGAGCCTTCGTAGTCGGAATTCTGTTGGGTAAAAGGCAGGGTGTAGATCTTGCCGTCGGGAGTGGTGGAGATGGTCTTGAGGTTGGGATACAGCTCGAACCATTTGGTCAGGTAGGGCATGGTCTCCTCGTTGACATAAGGCGTGATGTCCAGCAGCTGCTCTTCCTGCATGCCATAGCGCACCAACTCGCCCGTGGTCAGCGACATGCCGATCATCACGTCGGGCAGATTGTTGGAGGCGAACATCATGTTCTTCTGCTCGGTGAGGGCTTCGTCGGTGATGTTGATCACATCGAAGGTGATGCCGGTGGCCTTTTCGGCCCAATTCCAGAACCAGTTGTGTTCTTTATCCTTATAATAGGCGGAGCTGACGGTGTTGGCCACCTTCAGGGTGATTTTCTCGCCCTCGGCGGCGATGGGCCAGTTGGGTTCCCAATAGGTATAGGACATGGTTTCCACCTTGCTCAGATCCCAGGCGGGATTCCAAGTGGTGTAGTCCTTGCCTTCGGCCAGGGCCGCGCCGCAGGAGAGCAGCATCGCCAAAGCCAGCGCCAGGGAAAGGATACGTTTGGTCATGGTATTTCCTCCTTTGAAGATTTAGGATGTATTCATTTTATCCTTGCCCACCGGATAATTCAACCGGAATTTTGGGACAATCCACGGTGTTTTCGGGAAAAAAGGAGGCGATTTCCATAGGACGCGGCCGATTCGTCCGAAATCAACCACGAAATGTCTATTTTTTTCGTCTTTTCCCGGGATGTTTTTTTATGTATACTATTACAAAAGCGAAGGAGGAGAATTGTTTATGTCCATGACCGCAAAGACGACCGCCCGGGCCGTCAACCGGCGCTCCCCGTGGAAAAAGACGCTGCGCACCTTTTTCACCCGGTGGCAGATGTATGTGCTGGTGCTGCCCGCCATCATCTATGTTTTCATCTTCAATTATCTGCCCATGTACGGCGTGCAGATCGCGCTGCGGGATTTCCGGCCCAGCAAGGGCATCACGGGCAGTACCTGGGTGGGGCTGAAATATTTCAAAAAATTTATCGAGTTGCCTCTGTTCTGGGATCTGATCCGCAACACCCTCACCATCACCATTTATTCCCTGCTCACCTTCCCCCTGCCCATTATCTTCGCGCTGATGCTCAACGAAGTGCGTAATATTAAATTGAAAAAAACCATTCAGATTGTTTCCTACGCGCCCCACTTCATTTCCACCGTGGTGCTCTGCTCCATGCTGACGCTGTTTCTCAGCGGCACAAACGGCGCGCTGAACAACATTCTGGCCATGATCGGCTTGCCCACGGCGGATTTCCTCACCATCCCCTCCGCCTTCCCCTCCATCGTGGTATGGTCAGGCGTATGGCAGGAGTTGGGCTGGAACTCCATCATCTATATCGCCGCGCTGGCAGGCGTATCCCCCGAATTGATCGAGGCCGCCAAGATCGACGGCGCGACCCGGATGAAGATCATCTGGCATGTGAACATCCCCTGCATTCTGCCCACCATCGTTATTCTGCTCATCATGCGCTTTGGCAGCATTATGAGCCTGGGCTTTGAAAAAATCTATCTGCTGCAAAACCCGCTGAATATGGAAACCTCCCGCATCATCGCCACTTACGTATACGATCTGGGCCTGCTGGGCGGCAAATACAGCTTCTCCGCCGCTATCGGCCTGTTCAACACGGTGATTAACGTGGTGCTGCTGTTCATTGTGAATTTCATCTCCCGCAAGCTGACGGAAATCAGCCTGTGGTAAGGAAAGGAGGATGCGAAAATGACCGCCATGCCCAAAAACAAAGCCGAGCTGCACATGAACAGCAAAGGAAAGCCCCGGGACGGCAAGCTGTTCGACGTGATTAACATCACGCTGCTGATGATTCTGCTGGTAATTCTGCTGTACCCCCTGTATTTCACAATTATCGCCTCCTTCTCCGAGCCCTATCAGGTAATCAACGGCAACGTGACCTTCTTGCCCAAGGGCTTTACTCTGGAATCCTATCAGATGGCCTTCAACGAAACGCGCATCTGGGCGGGCTATCGCAATTCCATCATCTACACCGTGCTGGGCACGCTGTTTAACCTGTTCCTCACCATTCCCGCGGGCTATTTTCTCAGCAAGCGGGAGCTGCCCGGCCGTCAGGTGGTGAATATTTACTTCCTGATTACCATGTATTTCAGCGGCGGCCTGATCCCCACCTATCTGATTATCAAGAATCTGGGCTTTATCGATCAGGTGTACACGCTGATTATCCTGAACGGCATTTCCATTTACAACCTGGTGATTACCCGCGTGTTCTTCCAAAACAGCATCCCCAATGATCTCTACGAGGCGGCCTTCATCGACGGGGCCAGCGATTTCCGGGCGTTTTTCAGCATCGCCCTGCCCCTGGCCAAGCCCATCATCGCCGTTATGGCGCTGTATTACAGCGTGGGCCACTGGAACGGCTATTTCACGGCGTTGATCTATGTGAGCAAGCAGGCGCTGCAGCCCCTGCAAATCGTGCTGCGCAGCATTCTGCTCATGAATGAAACCGCCCTCTCCGCCATCGATCCCAACGTGCTGGACGAGGAAATGGTGGTGGCCCTGGCCCGGCGCGCCTACCTGGCCTACACCATGAAATACGGCCTGATCTTCATCGCCTCCGCCCCGCTGCTGATCGCCTATCCCTTCGTGCAGAAGTATTTCGTGCAGGGCGCGATGATCGGCTCCCTCAAGGGTTAAAAACAATCTGAATACAGTTTTTCCACGAAATAGGGATTGACAAAAGCGAAAAATGCGTATATCATGAACGCATAAACCAACGAGGAAGAAGAGTAAATGCTCCTCCTCCTGCTCTAGAGAGCCGCGGGCGGTGGAATCGCGGCGCAGGGAAAAGCATTGAATGGGCTTCCGAGGGCGCTTCTGAAAGGAAGAGACATGGGCGGCTTCGCTCCGGCTCTCCCCTGCGTAGGAAGCGACGGGAACCGTACCCGTTATCCTGTCGGCATATGTGATGGCATATGGAACAAGTGGGCCGAATGGCCAAGCTGAGTGGTACCGCGGAGCTTCCGCCTCAAGCAGATTTGCTTGAGGCGTTTTTGTTTCCACGGCTCGGCGAACCCCATCAAAATATTTCACCTATTTTGAAGGAGGTATCCCCATGAAAAAGCTGATTTTCCTGGTGCTCGCCCTGATTCTTGCGCTCTCTCTGTGCTGCTGCGCCCTGGCGGAGGGCAAAAAGGATGTTACCGTCGCCATCGCTCAGTTCGCGGTGCATGGCTCGCTGGATAACTGCCGGGAAGGGTTTCTGAAGGGCCTGGCCGCCGGCGGCTATGTGGAGGGCGAAAATCTCACCGTCAAATATGAAAACGCCCAGGCGGATATGAGCCTGGCGGCCAATATCGCCGCCAATTTCACCAACAACGATTACGATCTGATCTGCGCCATCGCCACCCCCATGGCGGTTTGCGCCTTTAACGCGGCGGAGGATCGCGTGCCCGTGGTATACACCGCCGTTTCCGCCCCCGTGGAGGCGGGCCTGGCCCGGGAGGACGGCCTGGGCGAGGGTAACGTGACCGGCTCCAGCGATCTGCTGCCCGTTTCCTTCCAATTGGAGGCCATTCGCGCCCTGCTGCCCGAGGCCAAGACCATCGGCATTCTCTACACCATCGGCGAAACCAACAGCCAGGTGCAGCTGAAGCAATATCAGGAAGCCGCCGCTGAATACGGCTTTAAAATCGTGGAAAAGGGCGTTTCCACCGGCGCGGATATCGCGCTGGCCCTGCCCGTACTGCTGCCCCAGGTGGATTGCCTGAGCATGCTGACGGATAACACCGTGGTGCAGTATCTGGACGTGGTGCTGGATGAAAGCGCGGAAGCGGGCAAGCCCGTTTTCGGCAGCGAGGTGGAGCAGGTGACGCTGGGCTGTGTGGCCGCCGTGGGGCTGGATTATGTGCAGCTGGGCTATGACACCGGTCTGCTGGCCGCCCGGGTGCTGGACGGAGAAAACGCCCAGGAAATCCCCTATCTGAAGATTTCCGAAAGCGCTGTGTTCTACAACAGCGAGGCCTGCGCGGAAATGAATATTGAAATTCCCGCGTCCATCCTGGAAAAGGGCCAGGATATGAGCAAGGCCGAATAACCAACGCGGCGCCGGGCGAGGGGCTTCCCCTGCCCGGCGCGACGGCGTTTTTTTTAGAAAGGTTGATTGCAAGCAATGCTGAACGCGCTATCCGCCATCGGCGGTAATTTTCTCAACGCCCTGCCCAGCACGCTGGAGCAGGGGCTCATTTACGCCATCCTGGCCCTGGGCATTTTAATCACCTATACCATTCTGGATTTTCCCGATCTGACGGTGGACGGCTCCTTCCCCCTGGGCGGGGCGGTTTCCTCGCTGCTGGTGGTGCAGGGGGTATCTCCCGTGCTGGCGCTGCTGACGGCGGCGCTGTGCGGCGCGGCGGCGGGCCTTTGCACGGGGCTGATTCACGTTAAATTTAAGGTGCGCGATCTGTTTTCTGGCATCATCGTCATGACCGCGCTGTATTCTATCAATCTGCACATCACGGGGGGAAATCCTCTGGTTTCCATCCCGCGCAAGGCCGTCACCCTCTTTCGCAATAATCCCGTGGCCGACGGCCTGCCCAGCGCCGTTTCCACGCTGATTCTTGCGGCGGCGCTGGCGCTTCTGGTGAAGCTGCTGCTGGATTTCTTCCTCAAAACCCGCGCGGGCTTTCTGCTGCGGGCCGCGGGCGACAATGAAACGGTGGTCACGGCGCTGGCGAAGGATAAGGGCACGGTGAAAATCTGGGGCCTGATGCTGGCAAACGCCCTGGCGGCGCTTTCGGGCGGCGTGCTTTGCCAGCAGCAGCGGATGTTTGAAATTTCTATGGGCACGGGGGCCATGGTGCTGGGCCTGGCCAGCGTGATTATCGGCGTGAATCTCTTCGCCCGTGCGCAGCATGTTAAGGATACCACCGCCGTGATCATTGGCGCGATGATTTACAAAATGTGCGTATCCCTGGCCATTGCCTGCGGCCTGGGGGCCAGCGATCTGAAGCTGATTACCGCCGTGCTGTTCCTGCTGATTCTGTCCTCCGGCTTGCTGAAAAAGAAGGGAGGGAAAAAGCATGCTTGATTTATCCCATATCGATAAAACCTATAATCCGCACACCGTCCGGGAGAAAACCATCTTTCATGATTTTTCCCTGCAAATTCCCGACGGCCAGTTCGTATCCGTCATCGGCTCCAACGGCTCGGGGAAAACCTCGCTGCTGAATCTCATCTGCGGCTCGCTTTTGCCCGACGCGGGAACCATCGCCATGGACGGCCGGGATATTACCCGGGAAAAGGAGCACATCCGCAGCCGCCGCATCGGCCGTGTGTACCAGAACCCTTCCATGGGCACCTGCGGACGCATGACCATTTTGGAAAATCTCTCCCTGGCGGAGCATAAAGGCAAGCGCTCCAATCTGCTGCCCGGCACCGACCGCAAGCGCATCCCCTATTACCGGGAGCTGCTTCGTCCCCTGAACCTGGGCCTGGAGGATATGCTGGAAGCGCGGGTGGGTAGTCTTTCGGGCGGCCAGCGCCAGGCGCTTTCCCTGCTGATGAGCACCATGACGCCTCTTTCCTTCCTGATTCTGGACGAGCATACAGCCGCGCTGGATCCCAAAACGGCGGATATTATCATGCGTCTGACCGATCAGATCATCCGGGAAAAAAAGCTCACCGCCATTATGGTCACGCATAATCTGCGCTATGCCCTGGAATACGGCAATCGCCTGCTTATGATGCATCAGGGGCAGGCGGTGCTGGACAAAACGGGCGAAGAGAAGTATAATACAAAGATGGAGGAATTACTCAGAATCTTTAACGAAATCAGCATTGAATGCGGCAATTAAGGGAGGATTCATCTATGCGGGCATTGTTCATCGGCGGCACCGGTATTATCAGCACCTCCGTTTCCCGCCTGGCGGTGGAGCAGGGCTGGGATTTAACCCTGCTCAATCGCGGCAGCAAGCCCTCCGAGGTATCCGGGGCGCGGCAAATCGTGGCCGATATGGCGGATGAGGAAGCCGTGGCGAAGGCGCTGGGCGATGCGCGCTATGACGTGGCGGTGGATTTCATCGCCTTTTCGCCCGAACAGGCCCAGCGGGATATCCGCCTGTTCCAGGGAAAATGCGGCCAGTATATTTTCATCAGCACCGCCTCCGTTTATCACAAGCCGCTTCCCTCCCCCATCATCACGGAAAGCACCGCGCTTTCCAATCCCTACTGGATTTATTCCCAAAAGAAGCTGGCCTGCGAGGATGTGCTGATGCAGGCCTATCGCGCGGCGGGCTTTCCCGTCACCATCGTTCGCCCCAGTCACACCTTCGCCCCCCGCAGCATCACCGTGCCCGTCCACGGCAAATACGGCTTCTGGCAGGTGCTTCAGCGCATGCGCGCCGGAAAGAAGATTCTCGTTCCCGGGGATGGCAACACCCTGTGGGCCGTGATGACAAGCGAGGATTTCGCCCGGGCCTTCCTGGGCCTGATGGGCAATGTGCACGCCATCGGCGAGGCGGTGCAAATCGCCTCGGAGGAGCTGCTCACCTGGAACCAAATTTTGCAGATCATCGCCCGGGCGCTTCAGGCGGAGTATCGCCCCTGCTATGTTCCTTCCACGCTGCTGGCGAAAACGGCGCGCTATGATTTCCAGGGCGCACTGCTGGGTGATAAGTCCAACACCGTCATTTTTGACAATGCGAAACTCAAGCGCCTGGTTCCCGGCTTTCAGGCGCGCAAGCGTTTCGATCAGGCCGCGCCTGAATCCATCGCTTATCTGCTGGCGCATCCCCAGTATCAAATCCCCGATCCTGAATTCGACGCTTTCTGCGATCAGGTTGTCGCAGTGATGGAACGGACGGAGAAAGAAATCGCCGCGATATAAGGAGAAAAAATATACGAAGGGCGTTCTTTGAGGGCCAAAGAGCGCTTTTTGCGTTTTCCCAAGCGAACCGATGCAATCCGGCGCGCCCACAGCCAGCGGGGATGAATAGGCTATGCAATGGCTTCAAATCAGGCCGAAAATCGCGCTTTTTCCGTTTTTTATAAAAAATCCCTTGCCAAGCGGGTAAAAATCGGTTAAAATATAAAACTGGGTTATAACGACTGGCTGTACGGTTGGGCATCCTCAGTAAAACAATACGAAAGGAATGATTCCAATGAGCAAGGTACACATTTTCAATCATCCGCTGATCCAGCACAAGCTGAGCATTATGCGCGACAAGAATACCGGGTGCAAGGAATTCCGGGAGCTTCTGGACGAGATCTCCATGCTGATGGTTTATGAAGTGACCCGTGATCTCCACACCGAGGACGTTCAGATTGAAACGCCCATCTGCACCATGAACACCAAGATGCTGGCGGGCAAGCCCATTGGTATCATTCCCATCCTGCGGGCCGGCCTGGGCATGGTGGACGGCATTATGCAGCTGATTCCCAACGCCAAGGTGGGTCACATCGGCTTGTACCGCGATCCCCAGACGCTGGAGCCGGTGGAATACTATTGCAAGCTGCCCGAGGACGCCGAGCACCGGGAACTGATCGTGCTGGATCCCATGCTGGCTACGGGCGGCAGCGCTTCCGCCGCCATCTCCTTCATTAAGAAGCGCGGTTGCCATAACATCCGCCTGGTGAACCTGATCGCCGCCCCCGAGGGAATTGCCCGGGTGCAGCGGGAGCACCCCGATGTGGATATCTATGTAGCGGCGCAGGATGAAAAGCTCAACGACCACGGCTATATTATTCCCGGCCTGGGCGATGCGGGCGACCGGCTGTTCGGCACCAAATAATATGAATATACGCGAGCGGGGCTTTTCTGCAATCAGAGAAGCTTCGCTTTTTTACTGAAATCGTTGATAATATATACGCGCCGTCCTCTGGGGGAAGATTCTCGCAAAGGGCGGCGCATTTTGAAATTCTGTTTTTACGAAAACCCGCTATACCGTATGCGCCTTCACATACTGGGTGGGGGTCATCTGATAACAGTTTTTGAAGGCGCGGTAGAACGTGCGCAGGCATTCAAAGCCTACGCCCAGGGCAATATCCAGCATGGTCATATTGCTTTCCAGCAGCAGCTGCGCCGCCTGGCGGCAGCGAATCGCCGCCAGATAATCGATCATGGAGCAGCCCAGATTATCATGAAACAGCCGGGAAAACCGGCTTTTGCTATAGCCGAACTGGCGCGCCAGGCTTTCCATCCGCAATGGCTGCTGATAATTATTTTGCAGAAAAATCAGCACATCGCGCATCAGGCCCGATTGGTGGTTACTGGGTTGATCCACCAGCCCCACCCGGGAAATCAGCAGCCCCAGCAGCGCGTAGGAAAACCCCTTCACCGTTTCCGGGCTGTATTCCTCCCAGCGCTTGGCGATCATGGGAAACAGGGTGGAAATTTCCTGATCGTTTCGCGCGTCGTATACCACCTTGCGGAAATTTTTCTTATTCAGCGCCTTTTGCAGGGAGGGTACGCTGTCTAGCGGGATAATCAGCACCACCACCTGGTTGCTCTTTCCTTCCTCCGTTCGGTAGGCATGAACGGAGTAGCTGGAGGTGAGCAGCAAATGCCCCGCCGGAACCAAATAGGATTGGCCGTCCAAAATGGCGGTCAATTCCCCCTCTTCCACATAAACCAATTCAATACTGGAATGAAAATGCGGAAGACAGCCGTTATTGCGGCCTTCAAAGCAGCTGGCGGAAAGCATGCCGTCCCGTTTGGATTCGTAAAAATCTGTATCCCCGAAAACTCGCCTCATTCTGCCCTCCCAGTTTTTTTGCGTCAGCCCAGGAATCGCGGCCCCGCGTTGGCCAGGGCGGCGAAGGCCTGCAAGGAAAGGTTTTCGCCCCGTTCCCCGGCGGCCAGGCCGCATTCCGCCATCCATTGCCGGGCCGTATCCCGGGGAATGCGGAAGGATGCGATCAGGTTGTTTTCCATCGTTTTTCGCCGCATGGCGAAGGCAGCGTTCGCCACTCGGAAAAAAAGCGTTTCATCCGCAACCTCCACCTTGGGCTTTTCCCGCCGCGGCATGACCACAAAGGCGCTATCCACCTTGGGCGGCGGCGTGAACAGGCAGGCGGGCACATCCAGGGCAATCTGCGGCGCGTAAAAATACTGGGCGCGCACGGAAAGGGGGCCGTAGCCCTCTTCCCCCGGCCGCGCGGTGATTCGCTCCGCCGCCTCCTTTTGCACCATCACATTGATGGATTGCAGGGGCATGCCGCCGGAAAGCAGCAGCGTCATAAAATCCGTCGTTAAATAATAGGGGATGTTGGCCACCACATGAAAGGGGCCCAGGGGCGCGGTCAGCTCGGGCAGGTTCAGCCGCAGCGCGTCCCCGTGCACCAGGCGAACGTTGGCATAGGGCGCAAGAACGGTGCGCAAAATGGGCAAAAGCGTATCGTCCACCTCGATGGAAGTCACCCGCTTGCAGCGACGGGCCAACACTCGGGTTAAATCCCCTGCTCCCGCGCCCACTTCCAGAACGCTGTCCTCATCGCCCACCCCCGTCAGATCCACCAGCTGTTCTAGCAGCGCTTCATCTGTGAGGAAATTCTGCCCCAGGCTTCTTTTATGATGGAATTCCGCGTTTCGCGCGTTTTTTTGCTTCATGCCAGCGCCCTCACCGCGTGGGCCACCGCGTTTCGATCCGCCGCGCCAAAATAGGCCGTGCCCATTACCAGCACGTTCGCCCCCGCCTCGGCCAGAAGCGGCGCGTTTTCCAGGTTCACGCCGCCGTCTACGGAAATATCCCCTTGGAAGCCCGCCTGGCGCAGCGCGCGGATTTTTCCAACCTGCTCGGGCATAAATTTCTGCCCGCCAAAGCCGGGCTCCACCGTCATAATTAAGATGTAATCCAGCATCTCAAGATAAGGCAGCAGCGTTTCCACCGGCGTGCCCGGCTTGACGGAAAGGCCGCGCCGCGCGCCCGTTTTCCCAATGGCGGAAAGCGCCGCGGGGATATCCGCCAGCACCTCCTGATGCAGCGTGATGGTATACGCCCCCGCGCTTGCAAAGGCGTCCAGATATTTTTCGGGATTATCCATCATCAGGTGCACATCCAATTTGCAGGCCGGATACGCCTTATGGATGGCCTTGCAAAGGGCGGGGCCGAAGGAAAGATTGGGCACGAAGTGCGCGTCCATCACATCGAAATGCAGCAGGCTCACCTGATCCCGCTCCAGCATCAGTCCAACGTCCTGTCCCAGGTTCAGCAGATTGGCCGCCAGCAGCGAAGGCGCTAATTCAATCATATCGTTCCCTCCATGCCTGGCGGCAATCCGCCAGCAGAATTTGATACCGAGTCAAACGCTCCGGATGGATTTTCCCCGCGTCCCGGGCGGCGGTTACGGCGCAGCCCGGTTCGCTGCCGTGATAGCAGGGCTGAAACCGGCATTGCCCTTGGTAGGGCGTAAACTCCGGATAATAATCCTGAAGCAGCACGGGATCGAAAACATCGTCCATTTCCAGCAGGCTGAAGCCCGGCGTATCGATCAATTGGGTATCGTCCAGACGAAATAATTCCGCGTGGCGCGTGGTATTTTTCCCGCGCTGGATTTTTCGGCTGATGTCCCCCGTTTCCAGGTTCAGGCCAAAAAGCGCGTTGAGCAGCGTGGATTTTCCCACGCCCGATTGCCCGGAAAAGCAGCAGGTTTCCCCCGCAAGCCGGGCCCGCAGCGCATCCAGCCCCGCGCCTGCCCGGGCGCATACATTCAGCGTTTCCATTTCCGCCCCTGCGTACATCTGAGCGGCCCGCAGCGCCGTTTCGTTTTCCGGCTCCAAATCCGTTTTGTTAATAATCAGCAGGGGACGCAGCCTGTTTTTCCGGGCGAAGATGAGCAGCTTATCAATCAGCAGCCAATCCGGCTCCGGCCGGGGGGCGGCCACAATGCACAGCAGCGTGGCGTTGGCCACGGGCGGGCGAAGGCAAACGCTTTTTCGAGGGAGAATCTCCTCAATCCAGCCGTGCTCATCGCTGATTTCACCCGGCGTGAAAAGAATTTGATCGCCCACCAGCGGCGTGAGCTTTTGCTTGCGGAATTTCTTTTTGGCCCGAAGCACAAATTGACGGCCTTGCTCGTCCAGCACGGTGTAAAGCCCGCCCCGGCCCTGGGTGATGACCCCCTGGTTCATGGATTCTCCTCCCCCGTTTGCCGGTCCTGATCGTCGTCCGCGTCTACATATACGGCCAGGGTCACCTGGGTTTGCTGCATGGCGATTTCGCCGGGCGTATAGCTTCTCACGCCGTCGCTGAATTCCTGGGCGGCCACGCGGTTAAACTGGGATGCGTCCTTTACGGGAATCCGGCGCACTTCCTTGAGCGTTAATTGCAGCTGTTGAATTTGCAGCAGCGCTTCCTCCAGCGTTTTGCCCGCCAGGGTTGGCAGCGTGACTGCGCCGCCGCTGAGCGTTACCTGAATCACGGTGCCGCTCGGCATGCTCGCCCTCGCCTCGGGAGCCTGGGACAACACCGTATCCCAGGGCAGGGCGGAGGGCTGACGCTCCGGCAGGGCCAGCAGCGAGAAGCCGTTCTTTTCCGCTTCCGCACGGGCTTCCTCCAGGCTCATTTCCGTCACCTTGGGAACAGGGCGCACGTCGGGCCCGGTGGAAATGGTTAAAAACACCGTTTCATTCTTTCGCATGGGCGTGCCGTATTCGGGGGATTGCAAAATCACCGTTCCCGCGGGCTTCACCGAATCGCTGGCCCGGGAAACGCTGCTTTTCAGCCCTGCCTTGCTCAGCATACGCAGCGCGTTTTCTTCCGTTTCATCCAGCAGATACGGCGCTTCCGTCATATTGAAGATTTGATCGTAGAGAAAACTCGCCCCGTGGAACAGCCCCAGCAAAATAACCGCCGAGGCGATTAAGGCGAAGGTCAGCAGCCCCGGCCTTTTTTTCTTATTGCGCAAGGGCTTTTGCCTGCCGGTCTGCTGCGCCAGGGAGGGAATGGGCTGCTCCGTGTTTTTTTCCAGCCAGTCTCCCTGGGGATCCTGCAAAGCGCGCTGAAGGTCCTGGGCCATTTCCAGGGCGCTTTGATAGCGCTTTTCCGGCCGCTTTTCCATGGCCTTTTCCACCACGCGCTCCATGGCGGGGGGCACGGCGGGGTTAATCTCGTGCATGGGCTGGGCTTTGCCGTTGATATGCTGCAAAGCGATGGCCACGGGCGTATCCCCGTCAAAGGGCGGCTGGCCTGTAAGCATTTCATAAAGCACCACGCCCACGCTGTATAAATCGCTGGCGAAGGTTACTTCCTCGCCCCGGGCCTGCTCCGGCGAAAAATAATGCACCGAGCCCATCACGCTGTCCGAGCGGCTGATGGTGCTGCTGCCCGCCACCCGGGCGATGCCGAAATCCGCCACCTTAATATGGCCGTCGGAATGCACCAGGATGTTCTGGGGCTTTATATCTCGATGGATAATGCCGTTTTTGTGGGCGTGCTGCAGGGCGGAAAGAATGCGAATAGCAATCTGCCCCGCCACCTCGGGGGCCAGCGCTCCGCGATCCTGAATAACGTCCTTCAGCGTTTTTCCCCGGACGAATTCCATCACCAGATAGCGGTATTCGCCGTCCTGGCCCACGTCCAGCAGGTTCACGATATTGTGGTGGCTCATTCTGCTGGCGGTTGTGGCCTCGCGCTCAAAGCGGCCCAGGAATTCCGCGTCCTGATTAAATTCCGGGCGCAGAATCTTCACCGCCACGGAATGGCCCGTGCGGTGATCGATGGCGCGGTAAACCAGCGCCATGCCGCCGTTTCCGATGAATTCCACCAGCTCGTAGCGGTTATCCAGCATCTTCCCGATCATGCCGTTACCTCCGCGATGACCAGGGAAATATTATCGCGCCCGCCCGCCGCCAGCGCCATTTCCAGCAATCTGTCCGCCGCCTCTTCGTTGGGCGTGCGCAGCAGAATTTCCCGCATTTCCTCGCAGCGAACATATTCCGTCAGGCCGTCGGAGCAAAGCAGATATTTATCGCCCGGCTGCTTTTCCAGGGTTAAAATGTCCGTTTCTATTTCCGCCCCCGTCCCCAGCGCCCGGGTAATCACATTGCGATAGGGATGGCGCAGCGCTTCTTCAGGGTTCAGCAGGCCGCTTCGCACCAATTCGCCCACCATGGAATGATCCTGCGTGATTTGCTCCAAGCGGCCCCGATGCATGCGGTAAGCGCGGCTGTCCCCCACATGACCGATGAGAATGCGCGCCGTATCCTCCCAAAGAACGGTCATGGTGGTGCCCATGCCGCGCAGGGAAGCATCCTTCTGCTGCTCCTCAAAGATCATTTGGTTCACTTCTTCCATGCCGCCCCGCAGCAGGCTTTCATCAGGTCTCGCGCCCTCCAATACGCGCCCCAGCAGCAGCACGGCCATGCGGCTAGCCACATCGCCGCCGTTATGGCCGCCCATACCGTCCGCCACGCCGTACAGGCCGAATTCCCCTGGCTGAAGCAGCAAAGCGTCCTGATTCGAGGCGCGCACCTTGCCTTTATCCGTTCTGGATGCCACCCTCATGCCTTTGCTTCCTCCCGCAGAATTTTCTTGCGCAGCTGCCCGCAGGCACCTTCGATATCATCGCCCATTTCCCGGCGGCGCGTGGCGGAAATATGGCGCTTTTCCAGCGCCTGCAAAAAGGCGCTCACCTGCGCCTCCGTCACGCCGTACAGCTTGCGCTCGGGCACGGTGTTCAGCGGAATCAGGTTCACATGGCATTGCATCCCCCGAAGCCTGCCCGCCAGTTCCTCCGCGCATTCGATCCCGGCGTTCACGCCGTCCACAAGCGCGTATTCAAATACCACCCGCCGCCCCGTCTGGCGGATATAATCGCGGCAAGCGTCCAGCGTTTCATCAATAGAATAGCGATTGGCGATGGGCATCAATTGGCGGCGGATGGCGTCGTTGGGGGCGTGAAGGGACAGCGACAGCGTTACGGGCAGTCCCTCCCTTGCAAAGCGGCGCATTCCGTCCACCAGGCCGCAGGTGCTCAGCGAAATATGCCGAAGCCCGATATTCAGCCCCTCCGGATGCGAAACCAGCCGCAGAAAGCGCACCACCTGATCGTAATTATCCAGGGGTTCGCCGCTGCCCATCAGCACGATGTTATGCACCCGCTCCCCCTGAAGCACGGAATTGGCGCATTGCACCTGGCCCAGAATTTCCCCCGCCGTCAGATTACGCACGCAGCCGTCCAGCGTGCTGGCGCAGAAGCGGCACCCCATCTTGCAGCCCACCTGGGTGGAAACGCAGAGGGTGCAGCCGTAGTGATAGCGCATCAGCACGCCCTCCACGCAGTTGCCGTCGCCCAGGGCGTAGAGGAATTTCTGGGTGCCGTCCAGGGCGGATACGCGCTTTTCCCGAATGGAAACCGGCTGGTCCACCCCCTTTTCCGCCAGGCTTTGCCGCAGGGAAAGGGGAAGATTGGTCATTTCGGCAAAGCGCGCCCCCTGATGCAGCCAAGAAAAAAGCTGCTTGGCGCGAAAGGGCTTCTGGCCCATTTCCGCCAGAATCGCCTGCAATTCCTCGGGGTATAATCCCATCCAATCCTGCATGTTATTTCACCCTGTGCATCCGTGCGATAAAGAAGCCCTCCACGCCGTCCCGGTGGGGCAGCAATTGCAGGCCGTTTGCGGTATAGCGGCTGCGGAAGCGCTGGTCGATTTCGTCGGGCAACGGCGCGATTTCAAAATCGGGATGCTCGGCCAGGAACCGCGCAACCTGTTTTTCATTTTCCTCGGGCAGAATACTGCAAGTGGAATAGACCAGCGTGCCGCCGCGCTTCACATACTGGCAGCAGCAATCCAGCAGCTTTTTCTGAATATCCGTCAACTCCGCCACGGATTCCGCGGTGGCGCGGTATTTAATATCGGGCTTATTATCCATCACGCCCAGGCCGGAGCAGGGTGCGTCCAGCAGCACGGCGTCCATGGTGGCGCACAGTTCTTCTTTCAGGATGGTGGCGTCCCGCATCACGGGCCGCACGTTTTCCAGCCGCAGCCGCCGCGCCATGGCCCGAATCAGCGTCACCCGGTGCTCATGCACATCCCAGGCATATACGCGGCCCGCGCCCTCCATGCATTCCGCCAGATAGGCGGTTTTCCCGCCGGGGGCGGCGCAGCAATCCAAAATCTGCATGCCCGGGCGCGCGCAAACCGCCTGGGCGGCCAGCATACTGCCCTCCCCCTGAATGGAGAAATTGCCCGAAAGATAATCCGCGTCCCGGGTGATTTCCGCCGCCATGCGCACCCGGTAGGAATGGCGTACAGGGCCCTTTTCCGTTTCCCATACCTTTTTCTTCAGCAACGTTTCAAATTGCTCGTCCGTAAAGCGGGTCAGGTTGGGGCGGATGGTAGTGAAATGCGCCTCGCTGCGATACGCGCAGATTTCCCGCGCGCATTCGGGGCCGTAGGCGGCCAGAAAACGCTCGGCCAACCAAAGCGGAACGGAATACATCACGGAAAGATACCGCGCGCCTTCCTCCGGCGCGGGCCATTTGATTTCGTCCTTGCCCCGGGCCAGACCGCGCAGCACGGCGTTGGTCAGGCCCGTCAGGCCCTCCATCCCCAGGGCGCGGGTCAGCTTCACCGCCTCATCCACCACCGCGTTATCCGGAACCCGGTCGTGAAACAGAAGCTGGCAGGCGCTGATACGCAGAATATCCCGCACCTTCGGCTCCACTCCCTCCGCATCCTTGAGGAAAAAGCTCAGGGCGTAATCGATGCGAATCAGGTTTTCCAGCGTTCTGTATACAATGCTGGCGCAGAAGCGCTTATCCAGCTGGGAAAGGTTCACGCCGGACATACGGCTGTCCAGCGCCAGGGCGGCGTAAGCATCCCGTCGCACCACATCCTCAAACACTTCCAGCGCAACCCGGCGGGCCTGGCTGGAGGGCGCGTCGCTTCGGGGCGTGAGCTGGGGCTTGGCGCGAGGGGGCAGCTTTCCCTGGGGGCGGGGGCCGGAAGGGCGGCCCTGGCCGGAACGCGGCTTTCCGCCGGATACAGGGCCGCGCTTATCATAGGGCTTTTTGAAAGCGGGCCGGGAAACAGAAGAAGCGCCCGCGCTTCCGGCGGAGGGACGCGGGGATTTCTGGTTCTTATCATTCATGGGTGTTTTCCTCCATCCGTTGATCGCAGGCGGACGCTTTCAGTGGATGCCCGCGCAGATAATCCTTGGCAGGCATACGCTTGCCCCCCTGGGCCTGCAATTCCAGCACGCGAACGGCCTGTTCGCCCGCCTGAATCACCAGCCCCTCCCGGGGATCAGCGCACAGAATCGCGCCGGGCGCGCCTTCACCACCCGCCGCCTCCTCCACCCGCCACAGCTTCAGCGTTTCGCCGCCGATGGCCGTGTAGGCGCAGGGCCAAGGCGACAGCCCCCGGGCCTGGCACACGATTTCGTGAGCCGTCCTGCGCCAATCCACTTCGCCCATTTCCTTATTCAGCATGGGGTAATAACTCATTTGGCTTTCATCCTGCTTGCGGCGGGGGCATTCGCCCTTTTCCAGCAGGCGGATGGTTTGAATCAGCAGCGCCGCCCCCAGGGGCGCCATGCGCTGAATCAGTTCTCCCGCCGTTTCGCCAGGCAGAATGGGCAATTCCTCCTGAAGCAAAATATCGCCGGTATCCAAGCCCTTATCAGTGAGCATGGTGGTGATTCCCGTCACGGTTTCCCCCTGCATAATCGCCCAATTAACGGGGCAGGAGCCGCGATATTTGGGCAGCAGCGAGGAGTGCACGTTCACCGTGCCCAGCCGGGGAATATCCAGAATTTCTTGAGAGAGAATCTGGCCGAAGGCCGCCGTTACGCACAGATCGGGGCGCAGCGAACGCAGATCCTCCACCCCCTCCAGGCGGATTTTCCTGGGCTGAAAAATGGGAATGCCATAGCCCAGGGCGCATTCCTTCACCGGGCTGGGGGCCAGCTTGTTGCCCCGGCCCCTGGGCTTATCCGGCTGGGTGAATACGCCGACCACCTCGTAGCCCGCTTCCACCAGCGCCTGAAGCGAGGGAACGCCAAATTCGGGCGTGCCCAGAAAAACAACCCGCATTATTTGTCCTCCTCAAAAATCTCATGATCCATAATATCCACATACATCACGCCGTCCAGATGGTCGATCTCATGGCACAGCGCCCGGGCCAGCAGCCCCTCCCCGGTGATTTCAAAGGGCTTGCCTTTTCGATCCACGGCGCGCACCGTCACATGATTGGGGCGCACCACATAGCCCTGCCGCCCCGGCACGCTCAGGCAGCCTTCTGCTCCCGCCTGTTCCCCAGATTTTTCGATAATCTCCGGGTTGATAAGCTCAATGAGGCCCTGGCCTACGTCGATCACCACCACCCGGCGCAGAATGCCCACCTGGGGCGCGGCCAGGCCCACGCCGTCCGCCTTATACATGGTATCGGCCATATCGCGCAGCAGCAGCCATAGCCGCAGATCAAATTTCTGCATGGGCTTGCTGATTTTGCGCAGGGTTTCATCGCCCAGCTTAATAATTTTTCGAACCATGATTTCCTCCTATGCAAGCGACGCGGGATTGATTTCCAATTGAACGCGCGCCGGGTATTCCTCGCCCGCCAATTCCTGAAGCCGGGCCAGCAGGCGATCGGTATCCGGATGATTGAGCAGCTTCAGCAGCACCTGCGCCCGGGAAAAATCCTGAATGCGGGCGATGGGCGCCTCGTCGGCCCGGATAAAAAGAATGCGCTTTTTCAGGGGGCTTTGGGAAAATTCCGATAGAATCTGACTTTTGATCTGTTCCGCCGCGGCGCGGGCCGCTTCCATTTCCTTGGCTTCGCAAAGAAAGCGCGCCATGAGGGTAAAGGGCGGATACAGCCCGCTTTTGCGCCGCTCAAATTCCTGATTAAAAAAGGCCCGGTAATCCTGCGTGGCCGCCCCGGCAATGGCGTAATGATCGGGCTGGTAGGTCTGAATCACCACGTCGCCGGGATCCTCTCCCCGGCCCGCCCGGCCCGCCACCTGCACCAGCAGCTGGAAGGTTCGCTCTGGTGCGCGGTAATCGGGGAAGTTCAGCGTCATGTCCGCCATCACCGCGCCCACCAGCGTGACCTTGGGGAAATCCAGCCCCTTGGCGATCATCTGCGTGCCCAGCAGAATGCGGGCCTGCCCGGCGCGGAAGCGATTGACCAGGTCAAAATGCGCGTTGCGGCCCGATGTGGTATCCAAATCCATACGGATAACCCCCGCCCCGGGGAAGCGCTTGTTCAGTTCCTCCTCCACCCGCTGGGTGCCCGTGCCCAGGGGGCGGATATAGGCGCTGCCGCAGGCCGGACAGGCCTTGGGCAGCGGGCGCACCGCGCCGCAATAATGGCAGCGCAGCGTTTGATCCACGCTATGATAAGTCATGGATACGTCGCAGCGGTCGCAGTGGATCACCGCGCCGCACTTGCGGCAGCTGACCGAACTGGCGTACCCTCGCCGGTTGATAAACAGCATGGCCTGCTGTCCCTTGGCGATGCATTCCTCCAATTTCTGGCTCAGCAGATTGGAAAACATGCTGTGGTTTCCCAGGCGCAGTTCCTCCCGCATATCTACCACATGCACAGTGGGCAGCGGGCGATTGAGCACTCGATGCGGCATTTCCACCAGCACATAATCCCCGCGCCGCGCCATGGCATAGGAATAAATACTGGGCGTGGCGCTGGAAAAGAGCACCACCGCGCCCTCCCGGCGGCCCCGGGAAGCGGCGATTTCCCGCGCGTCATACTGGGGAAAGCGATCGGAAAGATAGGTTTGCTCGTGCTCCTCATCCACGATGACCGCCCCCAGCCGTTCCACCGGGGCGAACACCGCCGAGCGCGCGCCGATGACAATTCGCGCGTCCCCCAGGCGGATGCGCCGCCATTCGTCAAAGCGTTCCCCCGGCGTGAGCCGGGAATGCAGCACCGCCATTTTTTCCCCGAACCGGGAACGAAACCAGCCGATCATCTGCGGCGTGAGCACGATCTCGGGCACGAGGATAATCGCGCCCTTGCCCTGGGCGATAGCCTCCCGCACCAGGCGGATATAGACCTCGGTTTTGCCCGAGCCCGTTACGCCGTGGAGCAGAAAAGGCTTTTCGGGGCGTTTCAGGGCGGGCAGCAGCTCGGACAGCGTTTCCTGCTGCTCCGCCGTCAACACAGGATCGACGCTTTCGATGGGCTGGCCGTAGCAGGGAGCGCGCAGCGCTTCTCGTTCAAAAACGCGGATAATCCCCTTTTCGGAAAGGAATTGAAGCGGCGCGCGCACGTCGTTTATCATGGCGCGCAGCTCGTCCACCGGGTGGGGCTGGCCGTCGGAAAGCAGCGTCAGCAGCAGCTTGCGCTTGGCGGCGCGGCCCTGCTTGGCGATGGCCTCCTCCGTCTGCTCCAGGGGAATATTCAACTGAGCGAAAGCGCGGGTTTTCACCTTCACGCGCCCGCCACGCATCTCGGCGGGAATCATCAGCCGCAGCGCCTCGCAAAGCGGGCAATGCGCCTTTTCCCGAATTTCCTCCGCCAGCGCCATCAGCGGGGGCAAAAGGGCGGGATAATCTTCCAACGGGGCGAGAACGGGCTTGATCTTGCTTTCATCGTAATCCGGCGAATTTTTCAGCCGGACAACGAAGCCCTCTTTCTCCCTGGGGCCGAAGGGCACCCGCACCCGCATGCCGGGCAGCAATTCCATTCCGGGCGGCACGCGATAGGTAAAAACGCGATCCACCTGCTCGGACGCGATGTCCACGATCACCTCCGCATACAAGCGAATCGCCCCCTTTCGCACGCAGACGCTGGGCCTCAGCGCGCCTTCAGCATCAAAATCCGGTTTAAAAGCTCATCCGCCACCTGACGCTTGCTCATCAGCGGCAGGCTCTCCTGCCCCGCGCGCGTGATAAAGGTGACGATATTGGTGTCCGTATCAAAGCCCGCGCCGGGCGCGGTCACATCGTTAGCCACGATAAGATCAAGGCGTTTGCTTTGCAGCTTCTTTTCCGCATTTTCCAGCATCCGCTGGGTTTCCGCGGCGAAGCCCACCAAGATCTGCCCTTCTTTTTTTCTTTCGCCCACGGCCTTCGCCACGTCCGGGGTTTCCCGCAGCGTCAGCATGAGCGGCTGCCCGGCCTGCTTTTTGATTTTCTGCTCCGCCGCCTGGACGGGGGTGAAATCCGCCGGGGCGGCCGCCTGAATAATCACGTCGGCCTGCCCGCACCGGGCGAGCATTTCATCGTAGAGCTGCTGGGTGGAAAGGATGGGCACAGTTTCCACGCCAGAGGGGGCGGCCAGATTCACCGGCCCCGTAATCAGCGTGACCTTCGCCCCACGCCGGGCGGCGGCCTCCGCGATGGCATAGCCCATTTTGCCGCTGGAACGGTTGGTGATGTAGCGCACGGGATCCAGCATTTCCCGAGTGGGCCCCGCCGTGACCAGCACGGAAAGCCCGGCCAGATCCTGTCGGGAAGCAAGCAGCCCCTCGATCGCCGCGAAAATCGCGGCGGGCTCGCTCATTCTGCCCGCGCCCTGATCGCCGCAGGCCAGAAAGCCCCCATCGGGCCCGATGAAATGTACGCCGCGCTCCCGAAGCACACGCACGTTTTCCTGAGTGGCGGGGTGCTCCCACATGCCGGTGTTCATGGCCGGGGCCGCAAGCACCGGCGCACGGGTGGCCAGTAGAGTGGTGGAGAGCATATCGTCGGCAATGCCGCCTGCCATTTTGGCCAGAATATTGGCCGTGGCCGGGGCGATAACAAAAAGCTCCGCCCGCTTGGCCAGCGTCACATGCTCCACTTCCCAGGTTTCGGGCCGGGCGAAGGTATCCGTCGCCACGGGGTGGTTGGTCAGGGTTTCGATCGTCAGCGGCGCGACAAATTCGCAGGCGTTTTTCGTCATGATTCCGTATACCTGCGCCCCCGCCTTGCGCAGCCGGGAGGCCAGTTCGCAGGCCTTATAGGCCGCGATGCCTCCCGTCACGCCCAGCACAATGTTTTTTCCCGCCAGCGTCATAGCCGCATCAATCCTCTTCGTCTTCCAGATTCCGGTGATAGGTCAGCAGGCCGCGATTGATTTCATCCACCGCGATGGAAACGGGCTTTTTATCCTTGGGATCGATCAGCGGCTGAGAACCGCCCACCAGTTCCCGGGCGCGCTTGGCGGATTCCACCACCAGGGTATATCGGCTGTCCACCTTTTTGCACAGTTCGTCGATTGCGGGCTTGTTGATAGGCATAGCGTTTTTCCTCCTTAATGTTGCTCAATTACAGGGAAATAGCGGGTGGTGCGCTGCTTTTCAGCGGCGACGATGGCGGAAACCTGCTGATAGGCAAGCTCCAGATCGTCGTTCACCACCGCGTATTGGTACAGGTGCATCTGCTCGATTTCGCCGTGGGCGTTATGCAGCCTGCGCTCAATTTCAACGGGGTCGTCGGTGTTGCGGGTATGCAAGCGTACCCGCAGGGCGTCGTAGGAGGGGGGAAGAATGAAAATGGAAACGCAGTCGGGCCGCTGGCGCATAACCTCCTTCGCGCCCTGGGGATCGATATCCAGCACCACGCTCAGGCCCTTTTCCATCAGTTCTTCCACCTGCTTTTTCAGCGTGCCGTAGCGATGGCCGTGCACCGTGGCGTGCTCCAGAAAAGCGTCCTGGGCCAGCAGCTCGTCATACTGCGCGTCGGTGAGAAAATGGTAATGCACGCCGTCGATCTCCGTTTCCCGGCGATAGCGGGTGGTGGCGCTGACAGAGAAGGTCAGCGTTGGGTCGTCCGCCAACAGGCGCTCGCAAATCGTTCCCTTTCCCGTTCCGGAAGGGCCGGAAATCACCAGCAGCATGCCCTTTCTTTCTTCCTTCATTTGCTCGTCCCCTCTTCCGTATCATTTTGCAGCCGTCCCGCGATGGTTTCGGGCTGCACGGCGGAAAGCAGGATATGGCCGTTGTCCATCAGGATCACCGCCCGCGTTCTGCGCCCCGCCGTGGCATCCACCAGCCGCCCGCCGTCCCGGGCCTCTTGAACCATGCGCTTAACCGGCGCGGAATCCGGCGAGATTACGGCGATGAGCCGCCCCGCCGATACCATATTGCCAAAGCCGATATTCAGCAGCTTCATTAAAAATCACTCCGCGTTCTGCACCTGCTCGCGCATTTTTTCAATTTCGCTCTTGGCGGCGACGACCAGCTTGGTAATTTCCGCATCCGACGCCTTGGAGCCGATGGTGTTCGCCTCGCGGTTCAACTCCTGAATAAGGAAATCCAGCCGGCGGCCCGTTTCGCCCGTTTCCCGCAGGGTATCCCGCATTTGCTGAATGTGCGAAAGCAGGCGGGCCAATTCCTCGTCGATGGCGCAGCGATCGGCCACCAGCGCCGTTTCCTGGGCCAGACGCTGCTCATCCAGGGGCGGCACGCCCATTTCGGCCAGGCGCTGGCGCAGCTTTTCCTGATACTGGCGCGGCACCCCGGGGGCCAGCGCGGCGATTTGATCCCGCAGCCCTGCCAGCAAATCAAGATGCAGGGACAAATCCTTTTCCAGCGCCGCGCCTTCCTTTTCGCGCATGGCGGTTACATCCGAAAGGGCGGAGGCCAGCGCCTCCCGCAGCAGCGCCAGCACCGCCGCCTCATCCTCCTGGCAAACCGCCACGCTCAGCACGTCGGGCTGCGCGGCGATGAAGGAAAGGCCGCAATCCGCCTGTGCCCCCGTCGCCGCCTGCAATTTTTTCAGCGCCGCGGCGTATTGCCGCGCCAACGCCTCATCCACCCGAACCTCCCGGGCGTCCGCCCGGCGATTTTCATAGGCGACGGTCACATCCGCATGCCCGCGCCGCAGCGTTTCCGCCAGCTGCTTGCGCACCGCGTCCTCCGCGAAGGAAAGCGCCCGGGGCAGGCGAACGGATACATCCAGAAAACGATGATTGACCGTTTTAACTTCAACCGTGATTTCGCGGCCATCCAGGCTCGCCTGGCGCCGTCCATATCCGGTCATGCTTCGCATGCTTGTTCATTCCCCCTTTAACCTTTTAAGTATACCACATTTTAGCGCTCGCTGAAAAGAGAAAAAAGCAAAAAAACCGGGAATCAAGATAAAAATATTGCGAGGGAACCATTCTTTCGAGCGTTCGCCCCGCGCTGCTCCGCAAAAGCGGAAGCAGGGGGTGGGGAGGACGGCAATTGAGGAATCGCTCGCCCACCGCCCCAAAGGGACTGGCGCTGATCAAAATGGTTCCCCCGCATTCTTCAAGAAAACTGCAAAGGGATGTATAAAAGAGAAAAAGACATGGAGCGCGGCGAAATTTTTATTTTTTTCCCCCCGCTTTCCACTTTTACTCCTCGATTTCGAAGGCCCCGTGTTCGCACAGCAGCACGGGGTATTCCCCGATGGGCAGACGGCGGTAAAGCGTGCGGTCGCCTGTCCGGCAAATATCCTCCGTTTCCAGCAGATACGCCTCGTTCAGGAAGGGATCGACAAGCATGGGGCGCTTCAGCGCCTCGGTGCCTTTCAGGCCCAGCACCGCCGTGTGCTCCATGCCCGCCTCCTCTTCAATATCGGTGGGCAGGAAATAGGCGTACACGGCGTTGCCGTTGATTTCCAGCGGCAGCTTTACCGCCGTCAAATCCGCATGGGCGCTTTCGGTGTAGGAAAGCGTGAAGGCGCGCGCCAGCGGCCGCACCTCTCCGCTGAGCAGCACGGAAAGGCAGCGAATGGTGTCGTAGGATTTTTTAGGCGTATAGGTCAGCCCGTTCAGAATACCGTGACGGGCCACCTTATATGGATCGGTTACGGAGCGGGCCATGGCGTAGGGCCTCTCCATCATATCCGCCGCTTGGAAAAAGGAGGTCATTTCCGTGCCCGAGGCGCAGTCCAGCAGAAAACGCCGCAGCTGCCACACCGCCTGCTGGCGTTCGCTTCCCTGGCCCTTGGGATGCAGCCAGTGATTAGGCGGAAAATAGGAGGGATAGCCCGATTCACCCTGCCACAGGGCGATTCCTGTTTTTCCCTGCATTTCGAAAGCGTCCCGGATGCCCTGAACGTCCTCCAGAAAATGCGCCTCCGGGGTCATGGTATAAGCATGAAAGCAAAAAAAATTCAACGTGCCTGGGGCGATTTCCCGGGCAAAATCTCCTAGATAGGGCGACCACCAGCGTTTGGCATAGCTGGCCCCGATTTTCGCGTCGGGGATAATCTGGCGAATGACTGCGCCGGTGGCTTCCACCAGGCGAGCGTATTGGCCCGCGTCAGGCTCGCCAGGATACCAGAAAGCGGGGATGTCGGGCTCGTTCCAGATTTCAAAATAGCAAACCCGGCCCTGAAAATGTCGGGCCAGCGCGCGGACATACGCAAGCCAGGCCTGCATAACCGCCTCGCCGTACAGCAGCGGAACGCAGCCCACGGCGGTAGGGTTGGAGGCGTTTTCCATATAGACGGGGTTTCCGTACCCCACGTTGAACCAAGGCTGTACGCCCCGGCACAGCAGATTATCCACGATATCGTCCAGCCAGGAAAAATCGTACACACCCTTTTCCTTTTCACAAACGGCCCAGCCCGTTTGGCAGCGGGCGTGCTTTACGCCGCTTGCGCCCAACAGATCATAGCATTTTTCCGGCTTAATCACACCCCGCTCCACGCATTCGAACCCAATGCTTACCCGGGATGCGGCGATTTCCAATGACGACCGCAGCCGAAGCCGCCCAATTCTGCGCATTTTTTCCTCCTTATTTTCCGGTGAATTTGCTTTTATTATAGAGGCGCGCTGTGCGGCGGGCAATAGATGAATCCATCAATTATTTGCGTGTTTCGCTCTTTTTTCGCGTTATCCACGGCGTGCTTATTCGTTTTCTTTTATGCTCGGGCGGAAATAAAATTTATATTATTTCGGCAAAAAAATCGGCAAAAAAAGCGCCGTGCCCGGCGGCGACGGCGCGAAGAAAGGCATATTTTCCTTAGAAGAACTTTCCGGAGATGATGCTGGCAAAAAGCCCGTCGCTTTCAAACACCTGGGCCAGGGTGCTCTGCTGGATCAGCTCGTTAAAGGAATCCAGCGGAATGACGGTGCTGAGGATGGGCAGCGCCAGAAACATGACGTACAGAATCAGCGCGCCCCGAAGCAGGCCGAAGGCCCCTCCCGCCAGCCAATCCAGCTGCTTGAGCAAGGGCAGCCTGAACACATGCTGAATCAGGCTGACGAGCACGGAAAGCACAAGATAGCTGCCCGCAAAGCAAAGCAGAAAGCTCAGCACGTTTACCGCCACCGCCACCACCGTATTGGATACATAGTCGTTCACGGTGGTCAGGCCGGTTCCTTCGAAAACGTGGTTTTCCAAATTTCCCTTTAAAATATTCTGAATGGAGCTGGGCAGCGAAACGCTTTCCAGCACGCGGTCAATTCCGCTTTGCGAAATCTGCTCCACCGGCGTGGAGGCCAGATCATAATCCCCCACCCGCGTTACCGCGTCGGTATAAGTGGCCAAGGTAGCGGATACGCCCTGGCTGCCGCTGATAACGGCGGACAGCTTCGGCCCGAAGGAAAGCGCCACCACGACGGAAATCAGCCCGCAGGCAACGCTCAGCAGCGTATGCACAAAGCCGCGATACAGCCCGTATACCACGCTGACCCCCAGCACCACAAGAATGACGATATCGACGACGTTCATGAATTCCCTCCTTTGCAACGGCATATAAATAACGAAAGGCAGACCCTTTCTCATCCGGGCAAAGCGGCCTTTTCTCCCCTCTGCCGCAGAATTATCAATCGTCCCCCATCTTGAGAACCGCCATAAAGGCCTCGCCCGGCAGCTCCACCGTGCCGAACTGGCGCATGCGCTTCTTGCCTTCCTTTTGCTTTTCCAGCAGCTTCTTTTTCCGGGTAATATCGCCGCCGTAGCACTTGGCCAGCACATCCTTACGCACGGCCTTCACCGTCTCCCGGGCGATAATTTTCCCGCCGATAGCCGCCTGGATAGGAATTTCGAATTGCTGGCGCGGAATTACGTCCTTTAATTTCTCCGCGATGGCGCGGCCCCGGCCATAGGCCTTTTCGCGATGAACGATCATGGTGAACGCATCGCAGATATCGCCGTTGAGCAGAATATCCATTTTCACCAGGTCGCTGGTCTGATAGCCGGTGATTTCATAATCGTAGGAAGCGTAGCCCTTGCTGCGGCTTTTCAATTGATCGAAGAAATCGAAAATCATTTCGTTCAGCGGCACATCGTAAAGCAGCTTCACCCGCTTGCCCTCGTACTGCATATCGATAAAGGTGCCCCGTTTATCCTGGCATAAATCCATCAGCGTGCCCACGAATTCCTGGGGCGTATAAATCGTGGCGCGGCAGAAGGGCTCGCGCATTTCAAGAATTTCATTGGGCGATGGCAGATTGGTGGGGTTATCGATGCGCACCACGCTCTGATCGGTTTTGACTACCTCGTAAATAACGCTGGGGGCGGTTGTGACCAGATCCAGATCGAATTCCCGCTCCAGCCGTTCCTGAATAATTTCCATGTGCAGCAGGCCCAGGAAGCCGCAGCGGAAGCCGTAGCCCAGGGCAATGCTGGTTTCAGGCTCGAAAGAAAGGGAAGCGTCGTTCATGCGCAGCTTTTCCAGCGCGTCCTTAAGGTTATCATAATCCGCGCCGTCGGCGGGATAAATGCCGCAGAACACCACGGGCTGCACTTCCTTGTAGCCGGGCAGCGGCTCCGCCGCCGGAAAGGCCGCGTCGGTGATGGTATCGCCCACCCGAGTATCCCGCACATCCTTAATGGAGGCGGAAATATAGCCCACATCCCCGGGCAGCAGCGCCTCGCAGGGGGAATAGGAGGGCGAAAAGGTGCCCACCTCCACCACGTCGAATTCCGCCCCGGTTTGCATCATACGCATACGCATGCCGGGATACGCCTTGCCCTCCATCACGCGCACAAAGCAGATCGCGCCGCGATAGTTATCGTATTTCGCGTCAAAAACCAGCGCCTTGAGCGGCGCGGACGCATCGCCCTGGGGCGCGGGAATTTTCTGCGCCACGGCTTCCAGCACGTCCTCAATGCCGATGCCCATCTTGGCGGAAATCAGCGGCGCGTCCTGGGCGTCCAGGCCAATATCCTCCTCAATTTCCGCCTTGGTTTCCTCGGGCTGGGCGCTGGGCAGATCGATCTTATTGATTACGGGAATAATTTCCAGGTTATGCTCCAGCGCCATATACACGTTGGCCAGCGTCTGGGCCTCCACCCCCTGGGTAGCGTCCACCACCAACAGCGCGCCTTCGCAGGCGGCCAGGGCGCGGCTCACCTCATAGGAAAAGTCCACATGGCCGGGGGTGTCGATCAAATTGAATTGATAGGTTTTGCCATCCTTGGCGGTATAGCGCATCCGGACGGCCTTGGATTTTATGGTGATGCCCCGCTCCCGTTCCAGCTCCATGGAATCCAGAATCTGATCCACCATCTGGCGCTGATCGAACACGCCGGTTTTTTCCAGAATGCGGTCGGCCAGGGTGGATTTTCCGTGGTCGATGTGGGCGATAATGCAGAAATTGCGAATCAGGCTTAAACGTTCGTCGGTCACAGAGGCTTCCTCCTTGCGGTAATGCATCGTATATTATAAAGGATAATCCGCAAAAACGCAAATACCGGAACAGGAAATTCATAAAAATAATGCGGGGAAGACGTTCTTTGCGGGCCAAAGAACGTCTTCCCCGCGCTTTTTCAAAAAATGCGATTGGATAAAGCAGATCGGCAAGAAATACTGCTGTTTCCCAGCAAGCCGCTTTTTTTACAGCGTATACTGCGCCTTCTGCTCGGCGCGCAGCTTCATTTCTTCGCGCTTCTTGGCGTATTTTTCATTGGTGTTGCCCAGCACGGCGTAGGAAGCGATCTTGCTTTCCTCCACACCCGGCTGATTAAAAGCGTCGATGTTGAGCAGCTCGCCCGCGTAGGCGGTGGCCATTTCAAAGAAGAAAATCAGCTGGCCGATGGTATAGGCGTTCACTGCGGGCATCACGATGGTCTGGCTCATACGGCCCGCCTTATACAGGGCGTATTCCGTGCCCTGGCGCTCCGCCTCGATAAGCTGGTTCAGAGTTTTTCCGCCCAGGAAGGCCACATCGGAAAACGCGGGGCAGCCATGGGGAATTTCCGTGGTTTCCCGGAAAGCTTCCACCTTCATCAGCGTGACCACCTTATCAAAGGGGCCCTCGGTGTAAAGCTGAAGCTGGCTGTGCTGATCGGTCACGCCCAGGGCCTTGGTGGGCGTCTGGCCCACATGGCAGGGCTTGCCGCCCCGGGTCACGTTCTTGCCCAGGGATTCGGCCCACAGCTGGCAGAACCAGTCGGCCATATATTTCAGGCTGTCCGCATAGGGCATCACCACCTGAATGTTGACGTGCTTCTCCTGCATGCAGATATATTGCAGCACCGCTTCCAGCAGGGCGGGGTTCTGCCACACGTTTTCCGTTTTGCAGCGCGCATCCATGGCCGCGGCGCCCTTGAGCATGGCGCGGATATCGACGCCGCACACGGCGGCGGGCAGCAGGCCCACGGGAGACAACTCGCTGAAGCGGCCGCCCACAGAGGAGGGGATATAGAACAGCTTGAAATTCTCTTCCTTGGCCAGGCGAATCAGATTGCCCTTTTCATGATCGGTGGTGGCGATGATATGCTTGTTCCAGCCCTCGCCCACCGCTTTTTTCAGCGCGTCGGAAAGAATGAGATACTGGCTCATGGTTTCCGCCGTTGCGCCGGATTTGGTGATGATGTTAAAGCAGGTCTTTTTCACATCGATCACATCGAACAGCGCGGCCATGCGCTCGGGATCGATATTATCTTCCACATAGAAACGCGGGCCGGGACGCTTGCCATCGGGCAATTCGTTATAATGCAGATGATTCAGCGCCTGCTGCACCGCAATGGGGCCCAGGGCGCTGCCGCCGATGCCCAGCACCACGAAGGCCTCGAAATCTTTGCGAACCGCCGCGGCGGTTTCCTCGATATCGCGCACGATTTCATCCTGGTTATAGGGCAACTCTGTCCAGCCCAGCCAGCCCGTGCCACGATGCAGCTCCACGGCCTTCGCGGCGGCGGCCGCAGCGGCGGCCATCGCGTCCACCTGGGCGGGCTGAACGCCCTTTTCGCCCAGCGCGTCCGCCATCATCATATTCACATTCAGCCGAATCTGCTGACCGCAGCATTTTTCGCACGTTTCCATTTTTATCTGATCCTCCTCATTTCGAATCGCCGCTTATTATAGCACAGCCGCGCGAAAAATACCACAAAAAATTTCCGCGCATTTCTTGGATACAAAATTTCCGCGAATTTCTTGGATACACGGACGAAAAAAGGCAAGGCCCGCAGCCGGAAGTTAGCCGCGGGCCCGCCTTTTTGAAGGGGAGAGAGGGTGGATGTCTTTCATCCACGATTTTGATTATAACGGGAATATGTGGCTAAAGTTTTAACGAACGGTAAACAATAGGACGTGCTTAAGGAAAAGCGAAAACTAATTAAAAAGGAAAGCGAAGCGGCGCAGGCGCTGATTTCTTCTTTTTCCCGCTTCTGTAAACCACGGCGGAAACGCAAAGTCCAACGCTCCGCGCGCCCCGGGAAAGCAGCGCGGCCGCGCAGGCGTCCGCCGTGCTGCCAGAGGTGCGCACATCGTCCACCAGCAGAATCCGCAGCCCCTCCGCCCCGGCCTTGCAGGAAAAAGCGCCGCGCACGTTTTCCCGCCTGTTTTTCAGGGCCGTGCGGCTCTGCGGCCGCTGAAAGCGCGTGCGCAGCAGCAGTTCGCGAACGGGAATGCCCGTTTCCGCGCCTAGCGCTCTGGCCAGCAGGAGGGCCTGGTTCACACCCCGTGCCCGCAGCCGCGCCGGATGCAGCGGAACGGGCACGATGCAATCGTAATCCCGGCTGGTCAGCGCGTCCGCCATGGCGGGGGCGAGGGTGGCCAGCGCCTCGTCGCAGGCGTTGAATTTAAAGGCGTGAATCAGCGTGCGCACCTGGGCGGCATAGCGAAAGGGCGCGTAAACCGCCGCAATGTTGCGCATGGCGAAGGAAGTGCAGAAGGCGCAGCGCTGGTTTCTCTTCACCGGCGAAAGGCAGCGATTGCACGCCTGAGCAGGCACGCGCAGTCGGGCGACGGCCTCCCGGCAGGTAGGGCACAGACAGTCCTCTTCCGCCGCCAGGCGCGGATGCCCGCAGCACAGGCAATTGGCCGCGTGGGGATACAGCAGCCCAAGCATTCCTTCCCAGGCAGCCCGCAGGTATCGCCCGGCCTTCGTCGCTTCGCGCAAGCGCACGCGCTTCCCCCCTTTCCTTGCTTTTCCTTATTATACACCCCTGGCCGCTGTTTTTCGACAAAAAAATATAGAATACTTGACATCAAAATCGATCGACGGTATTATAACATTGTATACATTTAACCGTATGTATGCAAGCCATGTCAGAGGGGGAATTTCCATGTCTAATCAGCCTTTCGACGTCGTCTCGGAAAACCGGCCCATCCGCGATATCGCCTATGAACAGTTGAAGCACGCCATCATCACCGGGCAGCTTCCCGCCGGTTCCCGCATCGTGGAAACCGCCTACGCCGAGCAGCTGCACATCAGCCGCACGCCTTTAAGGGAAGCCCTGCGTAAGCTGGAGCGGGACGGCCTGGTGGAATACGTGCTGCATCGCGGCGTTGTGGTGCGCGCTTTCACCATCCAGGATATCGACGAAATTTTCACCATCCGAAACGCGATGATGATGCTGATTCTTCCCTCTGTCATTGAAAACGTCACCCCCGAAGCGCTGCAAAAGCTGCGCGCCATCCTGACGGAAATGGATGGGGCCCAGGAACGGGCGGACGCCGCGGCCCTGGCGACGCTAAACCGCGCCTTCCACGGCACCATCGAGCACCTTTCGGATAAAATACGCATTCTTCGCGTGATCGAAAGCCAGGAGGAATACATTATCCGCTTCTCCGCCATGACCATCGCCAGCATCGTGCGCCGCTCCAACGCGCACCAGGAGCATCACCAAATGGTGGAGCTGCTGGAAAAGCGCGATTTGCCCGGCATGATGACGCTGATGCAGCATCATTTGGAGGAAAGCAAGGAAACCTGCCTGCAAGCGATTACCAATCGCCAGCGCGAGGCGAATAAATAATTTTGCCAAGGAGGAAACCGATATGGACTGGACGTGGGATTTAACCGTATTATATCAGAATTTTGACGACCCCGCAATCGAAAAGGATTTTGCCGCCCTGAAGGAAGCGGCGGAGCAGGGCGAAAAAACGCTGGCCTCCGGCGCGGCGCCCCTGGAAACGCTGGAGCGCATGACGGATATTTTCGAGGAAATCAGCCGCCTGGAAGGCAAGCTGGGCAACTTCTCCAGCCTGACCCTTTCTGTGGAGGCCGCCAACGAACGGGCGCAGCAGCTGATGGACCGGCTGATGAATTTCTCCGTGCGGCTTTCTCTGCTTTCCTCCGCTTACACCCGGTATCTGGGCGGGCTTTCGGATTTGGAGCGCCTGATTCAGCAAAGCGAAAAGCTGCAAGCCGTGGCCTTTTCCCTGCGCCGCAGCCGGGAAGCCGCCGCGCATCTGATGGCCCCGGAAATTGAAGAATGGATGCTGAAAATGTCCCTGTCCGGCGCCAACGCCTTTTCCAACCTGCGGGATAAGTTGGACGCCACGCTGAAGGTGGATTACCGCGGGCAGCAGCTTCCCCTCTCCGCCGTGCGCAGCATGGCCTATGATCCAGATCCCGCCGTGCGCCGGGAGGCCTATGAGGCGGAGGTGGCCGCCTACGCCAAGATTGAAATTCCCATGGCCGCCTGCCTGAACGGCATCAAGGGTGAGGCGCTGACGGAAATCGAAGCGGAGCATTTCGATTCCGTTCTGGCCCAGACGCTGTTTAATTCCAATATGGATCAGGAAACCCTGGACGCCATGCTTGCCGCCATCCGGGAAGCGCTGCCCGCATTCCGTAAATATCTGCGGAAAAAGGGCGCGCTGCTGGGCCATCCGGACGGCATCCCCTTCTATGATCTGTTCGCGCCCCTTTCCCCCGCCGGATACACGCCCAAGGCGTATTCCATCGAGGAAGCCCGGGAAAAGCTGATTCAGGAAATGAGCAAATTTTCCCCCGATATGGGCCGCTTTATCGATCATGCCTTTGAAAACCGCTGGATCGACGTATTCCCCCGGGAGGGCAAGGGCGGCGGCGCGTTCTGCGCCGAGCTGCATCATCAGGATATGAGCCGGGTGCTGACCAATTTCGCCGGCTCCTTCTCGGATGTGAGCACCATCGCCCATGAGCTTGGTCACGCCTGGCACAACCGCTGCATGGCGGGGCTGCCCGCCTGCATGGCCAACGCGCCCATGCCCCTGGCGGAAACCGCCTCCATTTTCAATGAAACGCTGCTGGCCAACGCGGCCATGGCCCAGGCGGAGCCCGCCCAGCGCCTGTCCCTCCTGGAGGGCAATCTGATGGAGACCACCCAGTGCATCGTGGATATCTACAGCCGCTTCCTCTTTGAGCGCGAAGTGATCGAACGCCGGAAGGACCACACCCTGTCGGTGGATGAACTGAAGGCCCTGATGCTGGACGCGCAGGAGCAAAGCTATGGCGACGGCCTGAGCAAGGACGTTCGGCATCCCTACATGTGGGCCTGCAAATCCCATTATTACATGCCCGGTTATTCCTTCTATAATTTTCCCTATGCCTTCGGCCAACTTTTCGGCGCGGGCATGTTCGCCCAATATCAGGCCCAGGGCTCTGCCTTTGTGCCCAGGTATAACCGGCTGCTTCGCGGCTGCGGCTCAGGCATGGTGGCCGATGTGGCGGCCAGCGTAGGCATCGACGTGCGCAGCGCGGATTTCTGGCGCGCGTCCCTCCGGGTGTATACCGATCAGGTGGAAGAATTTATTCGGCTGGCGGACGAACTGATCCCCGCCGCAAAGTAAGGAGCATTGGAACGATGAAATCTCTGAAAATGCAGATTTTGGAAATTCTTTGTGAGGACTGCCGCACGCCCCTGGAGCGCATTGCCGTGATGACGGGCGCGCCCCTGGAGCAGGTGGGCCAGGCCATCGACGAATTAGAGGCCGACCGGGTGATCCTGCAATATTCCCCCGTTATCAATTGGGACCGTACCGAGCGCGAACGGGTGGAAGCGATGATCGAGGTGAAGGTAACGCCCCAGCGGGATATGGGCTTTGACGCCATCGCGGGCCGTATTTACCGCTTTGAAGAAGTGAAAAGCGTGTATCTCATGAGCGGCAGCTATGATCTGCTGGTGCTGGTGGAGGCGCGCACGCTCAAGGAACTGGCGCTCTTTGTCAGCGAAAAGCTCAGCCCCCTGGACACCGTAACCGGCACGGCCACCAGCTTTGTCCTTAAGCGCTATAAGCAGGACGGCGTAATTTTCGTGGGCGAGCGGGCGGATAACAGATTGGCGGTGTCTCCATAATGAATCGCTTTATTTCTCCCCATGTGGCCGCCGTTCCCCCCAGCGGTATCCGGCGCTTTTTCGATGTGGCGGGCACCATGCAGGGGGCCATTTCTCTGGGCGTGGGCGAGCCGGATTTCGTCACGCCCTATCATATCCGCAACGCCGCCATCGACAGCCTGCTCAACGGCGAAACCCAGTATACCCCCAACCTGGGCCTGCTTCCCCTGCGGGAGGAAATCGCCCGGTATCTTGAAAAGCGCTTCCAGGTTTCCTATGCCCCCGACCGGGAAATCATGGTGACGGTTGGAGCCAGCGAAGCCATCGATCTGGCGCTGCGGGTGTGCGTTCAGCCGGGGGATGAAGTGATTATCCCCGATCCGGGCTATGTGAGCTACGCCCCCTGCGTCGCCTTTGCGGGCGGCGTGCCCGTGCCGGTGGCCACCCGGGCGGAGGATGAATTTCGCCTCACGCCAGAATGCCTGGAGGCCGTCGTCACCCCCCGCACCAAGGCGCTTATTTTCCCCTTTCCCAATAATCCCACCGGCGCGGTGATGCGCCGGGCGGATATGGAAAAAATCGCCGCCGCGGCAGAAAAACACGATCTGTTGGTTATCAGCGATGAAATCTATGGTGAACTTACCTATACCGGCGAGGGTGAACGCCTGGCCTTCGCCGCGCTGCCCGGCATGCGGGAGCGCACCGTTACCATCAACGGCTTTTCCAAGGCATTTGCCATGACGGGCTGGCGGCTTGGCTATGCCTGCGCGCCCCAGGAAATCATTTATGAAATGAACAAGGTGCACCAGTACGCCATCATGTGCGCCGCCCGGCAGGCCCAGGTGGCGGGCATTCAGGCGCTTCGCCATGGCCGCGAAAATGATTATGAGGATGTCTCTACTATGCGGGAAAGCTATAACCGCCGCCGCCGGGTGATGCTGGACGCTTTCAGGCAGATGGGGCTGGAATGCTTCGAGCCCAAGGGCGCGTTTTACTGCTTTCCCTCGGTGAAGGCGTTGGGCCTGACCAGCGAGGAATTCTGCACCCGCCTGCTGCGGGAGCAAAAGGTGGTCTGCGTGCCCGGGGACGCCTTCGGCCAAAACGGCGCGGGGCACATCCGCTGCTGCTACGCCACCGCCATGGATCATATGCTGGAGGCGTTTGAGCGGATGGGACGTTTTATCCGCAGTCTTTAACAATAAAAGGAGGAAACGATGCGTAAATTCTTATCTGCCTTGTTGGCGCTCACACTGCTGCTTTCCGGGCTGATTTCCGGTTGCCGCGCGGACGAGGAGGAGGAAATCGTTTATCCCAGCGCAGGCGCCGCCCCCGCGGCGGAGGAGAACGGCCAGGCCGTTGCCCCCCCACAGCCCACGGCAACGCCCGCCCCCGTCCTGCAGGCGGACGGCAGCGTGCTGCTGACCATCACGGCTGTGGGCGACGTGACCATCGGCCGCAACGTGCAGCACAAGGGCGCTTCTATTTTCGAAACTGAACTGAAAAAGCAAAACGGCGATATTAATTTCATTTTCCGCAACGTAAAGGATATTTTCGAGGAGGACGATTTGACCATCGCCAATTTTGAGGGCGTGCTGGCGGATGATTACACCATCCCCAGCAGGAAGAAAAACAACAGCTTCCTTTTCCTGGCCCCCACCAGCTATGTAGAAGCGCTGCGCAACAACAGCGTGGAAGCCGTCACCATGGAAAATAACCATGTGGGCGATTTTGGCGAGGACGGGATTGCCTCCACCATCAAAACCATGGACGAGGCCGGCATCGTTTGGAGCAACGCAAAAAGCGCGGGTTATTACGAGGCCCAGGGCGTAAAAATCGCCATGCTGGCATATCAGACGCTGAACCAGCCCATTTCTTCCGAGGAATTAAAGGGCGTGGTGGCCAGCGATATCGCCGCCGCAAAACAAACCTGCGATCTGGTGATCGTCAGCTTCCATTGGGGCGAGGAAAAGGATTACGCCCCCAAGAGCAACCAAGTGATGCTGGGGCGCGCCGCCATCGACGCGGGGGCCGATCTGGTGCTGGGCCATCACAGCCACCGCATTAACCCCATCGAATGCTATCAGGGGCGCTACATCGTTTATTCCCTGGCCAATTGCTCCTTCGCGGGCAATAGTAAGCCCAGCGATATGTTCACCTTTATTTTCCAAACCCGCTTCCGCATCAAGGATGGCCAGATTATTGGCAATCCCTTCCGCATTATTCCCTGCCGCATTTCCTCCCGGAAGGATTACAACGATTTCGCCATCACGCCGCTTACCGATCAATCCAACATCACAACGATTCTGAACACCATGAAAAACAATTCCAAGAATCTGGATTACGCCGTTTCGTCGTATCCGCTGGAATGGGAGTGAAATCAGCATGCCCGAATTGAAAGCGCGATTAATGGATGAAAGCATGGTGAACCGCGCGCTGACGCGCATCGCCCATGAAATATTGGAGCGCAACGGCGGCTGCGACGACGTAGCGCTGGTGGGCATCCGCCGCCGGGGCGAGCCGCTGGCCCGGGCGATCGGGGAAAAAATCTCCGCCATTGAGGGCAAGGCCGTGCCCGTAGGCGTGCTGGATATTACCCTCTACCGGGACGATCTCTCCCCCGTCTGCGCCGACGCGCAGCCCAAATTGAATGAAACCGCCGTGCCTTTTTCCATTACGGGCAAGCGCATCGTGCTGGTGGACGATGTTCTCTATACCGGGCGCACAGCCCGGGCGGCCATCGACGCGCTTTTCCAGATGGGCCGCCCCGCCCAGATTCAGCTGGCGATTCTTGTCGATCGCGGGCACCGGGAGCTGCCCATCCGAGCGGATTTCGTGGGGAAAAATATTCCCACCTCTCATGCCGAAATTGTGGCCGTGAAGGTTCCCGAAATTGACGGGGAAACCGCCGTGGAGCTTTACAGTCTGTAAAACGCCCTTATTCTTTCCACAAAGGATGATTCGATCGTGCACGCCAAAATTATGCTGCTTCCGGGCAGCGCCCGGGGCGAAGCGCTGTGCCGGTGCGCCGAGCAGGTGCTCACCGACGTTTCCGCCGCCTTTCAGCACAGCTTTTCCCTGCTGCGGGAAAAAATCGGGGAGCAGTCGCTTCAGACGTATCAGGAGCCGCTGACGGAAGAAGCCGTGGCCGCCTGTGAAAAATGCCAGGCCGTGCTGCTGGGCGACGGGGAGGGGCCGGGAACGGAGGCGCTTTACGACGCGCTGAATCTCCCACTGGAGATTCGCTCCTTCTGCGTGCCGGACGCGCTGTGCGGCCGCCACGAACCCCCTGTTTCCCTGTGGCTTGCCCGCGTGCTCTCCCTGGACGCGGAAACGCTGGCGGGGGCCATGGAAAGCGCCTTTCGCTTTGCCCAGGAAACGGAAACGCACATTACGGCGATAGCGCCTCAGGGCGCGGCGAAGGCGGCATGGGATGCCGCGGTGCAGGCCCAGGCCGCACGCCGTTTGAGCGTTCGATTATCCTCCCTTTCCGCGCCGGAGGCCGCCCGGATGCTGATAACCGATCCCTCCGGGCTGGGCGTGCTGCTCTGCCCGCCCTATGCGGGCGGTATTTTTTCCGCCTCCGCCGCGGCGCTTTGCTCCCGTCCCGCCGTCATTCACGCCGCCGCCTTTGATGAAGAAACGGGGGTGTACGCCCCCTGCCCGCCTCCGGAGGATGCGGAGGATACGCTGGCGGCGTTCGGCATGGTGCGGGCCGTGGCGAATCTGCTTCGGTTTGCTCTGGGCCTGTCCAGGGAAGCCTCCTGCGTGGAGGCGGCGCTGAACAATGTGTTTATCTCCGCACGCAAGGGCGCCGATTGGGCGGAGGATTCCCGCGTCACGCCGGAGCAGATCGTATCCCGCGTGGGGGAACAAATCGCCGTAGCGGGGGAATTGGCCGGAAAATCCCTATTTTCGCATTAAATCAAAAGCATTACAAAAACAAAAAGCAGCGACTATGGCGAACGAAATGCGTTTTTGTAGATGGAGATGCTGTATTCTTCTGCTTCTGCCTAAATCCATATAGCTTTCTTGGAGAAAGAAGCGGGGAAACCCTTCTGATGAGCATCGTCCCTTTTGGGGATGAACAAGCAATTCTTAGAAGGATTTTCCCCGCTTATTTTCGTTTTTTATGTCCGTCTTCAGGCAATTTCCGCGCTTCTTTTCTTTTCCGCATGGGGCTGATAGACCCAGCCGCACAGCACGGTCATGTCGTCCGGAGGCAGGCCGTCCCGCTGCGCCAGGGCCTCCCGAAGAATGGCGTCCGCGATATGCTGAGGCGTGTCTCCGCGGCACTGGCGCAAAATCGCGGTCACGTCCTCCTCATTTTCAAACGCATCCATAATGCCGTCGCTCATCAGCAGCAGCAAATCTCCCTCGCCCAGGGAAAAGCGATGCTCCATGGGAACCACATGCTCAATAATGCCCAGGGGCAGGGCCGCGCCCTCGATCCACTGGATTTTCTGCCCCTGCGCCAGAAGCGAGGCGCAGGCCCCCAGCTTATTCATGGCCGCCTCGCCGCTCCATAAATCCACCAGGCACAGATCCACCGTAGCGAATTTCTCGCCGCCCGTGGCGGAAAGCATGGAGCCGTTCACCGCCGTCATAGCCTGGGCCCGGGTGTAGCCCGCCTCCATGCAGAGAGAAAGTAGTTCCAGCGTTTTTTTGCTTTCATGCTGCGCCCCTGTGCCGTGGCCCATACCGTCGCTGAGGGCCAGCAGCACGCGCCCGCCCGAAAGCGGCTCCACCAGCACCGCGTCGCCATTATCCAGGGGCTTTCCGGCCGCGCGCTTACGCTCGGGCGATACGGCGCAGGCAGTGGCCATGCCGGTGAGAATGCGCAATGGCGGCTCCTCCTCCAGCAGGATGCGCCCGCCCGATTGCTCCGTCACCTGTAATTTCAGCCCCAACCGCACGCCGATGTGCCGGGCCAGGCCGTCGTTGGCCGTGGGGCGTAGGGCCAGCGGCTCGTATTGCAGGCAGATCAGCATGCGCCCGTCCACTTTTTTCACAAAGGCCGCCCGCCCGGGGAAGCGTAGGCTTTGCAGCGCCTCCTCCACCAGTGCCAGCCATTCGTTTTCCTCCTCGCCGCCCAGCGCGCCCTCCAGGCTGATACGCTGCGCCGCCTGGGAAAGCGCCGTCAGATGCGTTTGCAGCATATCCCGTTCGTAATCCGCGCACAGAACGCGCTGCGTAGCCTGCCGCCTTTTTTCATCCAGTTCCTCCAAAATACCAGGAATGCGGGAAATCCGCGTGCAGGCAGAAAAATAGCGATTGATAACGTCCAGATACCCGTCGTCCCCCGTCTCTCGCCGGGCCAACGCCTCCATGCCCGCCTTTGTCTGCTCGTATTGATCTCGCCAGCAGATGGGCAGCCGGTCGCATTCCTGGCACAACCGTTCGCCCACCGCCTCGCTCTCCCCCGTTTCCTCCGCCGCCGGGGGCTGAGGATGGGGCAGCGCCGCCGCGATGGAATCAATAGCCCGCACCCAGCGCTGCATGCGCAAGCGCGTATAGGCATTTTCCTGTGGACGGCTGCAAACCAGCTTTCGCACCAGGCGGGAAAGCCGGCGAAGCGCCCGCTCGGGAAGCAGGCTGAAGGCAAGCGCGCCCACCGCCGTGGCAAAGAAAAGGGGCGGATAAAAATTCAGCGCGGATAGATACGCCGCCGCCAGCGACGCCAGCAGATAGCCCAGGCTCGCCAGCGGCCGCGGCTTTCCCTGAAGCAGCCCCGCCAGCAGCCCGCCGAAGGTCAGGTTTACCAGATACAGGGCGCTCTGTCCGCCGGTCATCAGCGCCAGCCCGCAGCATAGCCCCGCGCAAACGCCCGTTTTTCCTCCCAGCATCCAGGAAAGAAGCAGCGATGCGAAAACAGAAAGCATATACCCCACGTTCAGCCCGGCAAGGGAAAGCCGGGCGGCCCCCGTCAGCAGCAGCAGCCCGGGCAGAAGCAGACAGAGCAGATCGTCCCCCGTCAGTTCCTTTTCCCGTGCGTGCAGCAGCCGCGCGGCGCGGCGAAGGGCGGGCAGCGCGGCCAGCCCCATGGCAAGCCCCGCGCCCTGCAGGATCAGCTGCTGGGCGTTGGCGGCCCGCAGCGCCCCGGGAAGCGCCCGGACAAGCAGCAAAAGCACCGCGATCAAGCGGCGCATGCCCTTCGTTCGCGGGTCGAATCGCATAAGCGGAAGGCAGAGCAGGCAGGCGGCGTATTGCCCAAGATCGGGATCGATGCCCCAAAGCAGGCGGCAGCCCAGCCCAAGCCCCAGGCCCAGCCACGCACCCCGAGGGCGTATGCCTTCATAAACCAGGGCGATCAGGCAGCAGAGCGCGTAAGGCGCGGGCACGGAAAAACACTGGGCGATGCTCAGCAGGAAAAAAGCCGCCCCGCCCGGCAAAAGCCGCCCCGCCCGGCGCAGCGCGCCGGAGCAGCCGGGAGAAACGCGGGAAAACAGGCGATGAAAGGAGCGCTTTCGCCCCTTGAAACGAACCGGCGCCGTTTGCATGCATATTCCTCCTCCGTTTCCGGAATAGCGTTATTATAGCGGCGCAAATAGGTTCACAGGGGTCGAACACCGGCGCGGAAAATAGCGGAATCCCGCAAAAAAGCGAAGCCGGCGGCCTTTCTGCGCGGTCGCCGGCTTCTTTTCTATTCCTTCGAAGGATCACCTCTGATTATTTTTTGTACGCCAGGAAATAAGTGCTCACATAGCCCTGCTGGCCGTCCAGCTCAACCTTCGACCAGTTTTCGCCCATTTCCAGCACCTTCACCTGCGTGCCCACGGGCACGGTGCGGAGAATCTTGGTTTTCATGCCCGGATAAAGACGGAAATTCACCACGCTGCCGCCGTTAATGTTCTTGAGGGTGGCGGTAAAGGGGGTAACGGGCTTGGTGTAGGAGGGCGCTTTGGCGGCCTTGAGATACCGGCTGGCCATATAGCCCGTGTTCTCGCCCACCTTCACCTTGTGCCACACGCTGCCGCGCTGCAAAATGGTGACGGCGGTATCGATGGGATAGGAGGTGATGATCTTGGCGTCCGCGGCGGGGGCTTCGCGCAGGTTCAGGCCGATGCCCGTATTGGTGCGCACATAAAGCGTATCGCCTGAGGAAGCGCCCTTGAGAAATTTGCTCATCATGTAGCCGGTCTTGCCCGCCACCTTCACCTTGCACCAGGTGTCGCCCGTTTTCAGAATCTCCACCCAGGTGCCCGTCCAGTACTGGCCCAGCACCTTGGCCTCCAGAGAGGGGGTCTGCCGCAGGTTCAGCCCGCCGCCCTTCACGGTGGCGTATTCGCTGGCGGAGCCCAGCACGGGGGCGGCGCACAGCGCCAGGGACAGCATGGCCGAAAGGAAACGTTTGCTCTTTTGCGTGTTCATGGGGAATTCCTCCTTTAGTAATTGTTGTATCGGCATCTGCCGTACACAACAAATACGAGCAACCCGGCCTCGCCGTTCCTGAAAAAGCGGCCGTTTTCCTGGTAATAGTTGTCAAAAAAGCAGCTATTTACCAGAATGTGGAAGATGTGATCTTTTCGTCTGTTTCTCCAAATCCTGTAAACAAACGGAAGAGACGGCTGTTGCGCAGTTCACGCTTTACCGAATATTTCCAGCCGGCGTTTCCTGATTTTTGTTTAGCGTGCTGAGGGCCCGGCGCAGAAACGCGGGGATGGGAATGCCCAGGCGTGCGGCGTTTTCCAGCAGACTAATGGCCTCGTTGCAAATATAAAAGCCAACGGCGGCCCGGCGCAGCAGATCGGCCTGCCCGGCGATTCGATCCAGCGCCGCGGCCAGAAAGATCACCCCCAGCATAGTGGCCTTTTGCAAGAGGCCCTTAAAGCTGGCCCGGGCGGACAGCCTGCCGTCGGGGGTTTTTGTGCTCTTTCCCAGCAGCGCCAGAGAAACGCCCAGAACGTAATCCATAATCATCAGCAGGCACAGCGCGCGCAGATTGCCGCCCCCCATAAACGCCGCGGCGGCCGCGGCCAAGCGGGCCGCCACATCCCAGGAATTCTGAAAAAAGGCGCGCATCTCATCCCCTCCCCTTACGCCCCTATTCTATGCAAATATTCCCACGGAATTATCCAAAAGCGCTTGCAAAAACGGCGGAATCCTGTATAATAATTTTATGCGGGTTTTGGTAAATAAGGGAAATCGCCGTATCAAAGGGGGAACAGAAATGGAAAAGCCGAAAGCGGAAAAGAAACGCCGGTTTACGAAAAAGGAATGGAGCTGGATTCTCTACGACTGGGCGAATTCCGTCTACGCCACGAACATCATGGCCGCAATTTTTCCCACCATTTTCGTAAGCATCGCCGGGGAAGCCGGGGATATCTGGTGGGGCTACGCCACCTCTATCGCCACGTTCCTGGTGGCGGTGCTGGCCCCGCTGCTGGGCGCCGTGGCGGATTACAAGGGCATGAAAAAGAAGCTGTTTACGGGCTTCATGCTGGCGGGCGTCATTTTCACCGCCCTTATCGCGCTCACCAACGATTGGCGCGTGATGCTGCTGGGGTATATCGTCAGCCGCATCGGCTTCTCGGGCTCCAATTTGTTCTACGATTCCTTCCTGACGGATGTGACCGACGACAGCCGGATGGACAAGGTGTCCTCCTGGGGCTACGCCATGGGCTATATCGGCGGCAGCACCATCCCCTTCCTGCTTTCCATCGCTATGCTGCTGCTGCTGGGCTATTCCAGCCCGGTGGCGCAGAAATTCTCCATTCTGATAACCAGCGTGTGGTGGCTGGTTTTCTCCATTCCCTTCCTGAAGCATGTGGAGCAGACCCACTATATCGAGCACAGCGAGGATCATTCCGTTCGCCGCACGCTGCATAATATCGTCGCCACGGCCCGGGACATTTTCCACAGCAAGGGCCTGCTGATTTTCGTAATCGCCTATTTCTTCTATATCGACGGCGTGGGCACCATCATCAGCATTTCCACCGCCTATGGCACGGTGCTGGGTCTGGGCACGGTGGGCATGATTCTGGCACTGCTGGTAACGCAGATTGTGGCGGTTCCCTGCTCCATCGGCTTTTCCAATCTGGCGGGGAAAATTACCGCCCGCCGGGCGCTGATGCTGGCCATTCTGGTATATGCGCTGATCTGCGTTGTGGGCTTCTACATGGGCTTCTCGCTGGAACCCCATCAGGAGGCTTATGAAGCCGCGCTGGAAACGCAGTTTGTCCCCGCGGCGGAGCAGGCCGCCCAGAACGCCGCCGATCGCACCGCCTTCGACGCCCTTCGCAAGCAATGCGAAAACGCCATTATGCAGGAGGACGGCGCGGCGTTGCTCGCCCAATACCGGGCGGAACAGACGGATGCGGACGCCTCCGCCGTCGCCCTGTTGAATGCGGCGGACGCTTTCTACGCCGCGCATGCGCCCCTTGCCGAAAATCTGCGCAAGGCGATTTCCTTCTCCTCGCTGCTGTTCTGGTGCATGGCCTTCCTGGTTGGCACCGTGCAGGGGGGTATTCAGGCGGTTTCCCGCTCCTATTTCGGCAAGCTGGTACCCAAGGATCGCTCCAATGAATTTTTCGGCTTCTTTGATATTTTCGGTAAGTTTGCTTCCGTGCTGGGCCCGGTGCTTTATTCGCTGCTGGGCGGCTGGACGGGGCGCTCCAGCTACGGCGTGCTTTGCCTGTCGGCGCTGTTCCTGGCAGGCTTCTTCATTCTGCTCCTTGGCAAAAAACAGCTCGCGCCCCTGGAAAACGGCGCGGCCTCCATCGCGCGGGAATAATGCGTTCATTTAATTAATTGAAAGGATGTATTTTTATGACCGATCGTATTCAGGCAATCAAGGATTATCAATGGGAAAAGCGTCATCATCAGGCTCGCCGCCCCCTGCCGGAGGGGCTTGCCCTGCCCTACCGGGAAAAGAGCCTGCCCGATTTTATGCGCACGGCGCTGCGGCTGAAGCAAGCGCTGGAAATGGAGCAGCCCTTCCTTTTCCCGGATGAAATGATCGCCGGGACGCGCACGCTGCCTAACCTGCCCCGGATTTACGACGATGCGGAATGGGCGGAAATTTCCAAAAACCATTTCATCCATGAGCTGGGCAACGTGAGCAATATTTCCCCCAACTTTGGCAAGGTGATTCAAAAGGGCCTGCTTGCCCTGCGGGCGGAGCTGGGGAACAGCGCCTATCATCAGGCCATGCGCGTTTCCATCGACGCGGTGCTGGATTTCGCCCGGCGCTATGCCCAGGCGGCCCGAGCGCAGGGCATGACCGCCCTGGCGGATACCCTGGAGCGCGTTCCCGCCAACGGGGCGGCCACCTTCCGGGAAGCGCTGCAATCCCTGCGCATTCTGCACTATGCGTTCTGGTGCGAAGGGGATTATCACAACACCCTGGGACGCTTCGATCAATACATGTTCCCCTACCTGGCGGCCGATCTGGCGGCGGGCCGGGAAACGGAGGAAAGCGCCTTTGAATGGCTGGAAGCCTTCTTCCTTTCCTGCAACCGGGACAGCGATCTGTATCCCGGCCTGCAGCAGGGCGACAACGGGCAGAGTATGGTGCTGGGCGGAGCGACCCCCGATGGCGAAGACGGCTTTAATCTGCTTTCCCGGCTGTGCCTGCGGGCCTGCGGGGAGCTGCGCCTGATCGATCCCAAGATCAATCTGCGCGTCAACAAAGCCACGCCCCTGGAAATCTACGAAATGGGCACGCAGCTGACCAAGTTGGGCCTGGGTTTCCCGCAGTATGAAAACGACGACGTGGTCATTCCCGGTATGACCGCCCTGGGCTACGACGAGCGGGACGCGCGGGATTACGTTGTGGCCGCCTGCTGGGAATTCATTGTCCCGGGCAAAGGCATGGAAATTCCCAATATCGGAGCCATGCCCCTGGCAAACGTGGTGGACGAGGTGATCCGCCGCCAGCTTCCCGCCTGCGCGGATATGGCGCAGCTGAAAGCCTGCGTTCAGGAAGCGCTTTCCCAGCGCGCCCGGGCTATGATGGCGGAGCGGACGAATCTCTATGTGATCCCCTCCCCCTTCCTTTCCTTGTTCTTTGACGGCTGCCTGGAAAACGCCCGGGATATTTCTCTGGGCTGCAAATACAACAATTGGGGCTTCCACGGCACCGGTATTGCCGAAGCCGCCGATATGCTGGCGGCGGTGGATCACGCGGTGTTCCAGGAAGGCGTTTCCGCCCAGGAACTGCTTGCCGCCATGGCCGCGAACTTCAACGGCTACGATCAATTGCACGATGAATTAAAAAATCACTGTCCCAAAATGGGCAATGACGACGACCGGGCGGATCAATACGCCGTGTGGCTGCTTGCTGCCTTTGCGGACGCGCTCAAGGGCCTGAAAAACGAACGGGGCGGCATCGTCCGCGCCGGGACGGGCTCCGCGCTGTTCTACATCCAGCATGCTTCTGCCTTGGGGGCCACCGCCGACGGCCGGGAAGCAGGCGTTCCTCTGCCTGCCAATTACGCGCCTTCGCTGAATATTAAATTAAACGGCCCCGTTTCCCTGATTAAATCCTTCACCAAGCCCGAGTTGGCTCGGGTTATCAACGGCGGGCCGCTGACCATCGAATTCTCCGAAAGCGTGTTCTCCCAGGAGGAATCCATCCGCAAGGTGGCGCAGCTGGTGCAATTCTTCGTGCAGCGGGGCGGCCATGAAATCCAGCTGAACACCATCAACCGCGACCGTCTGCTGGACGCGCAGAAGCACCCGGAAAATTACAAAAACCTGATCGTCCGGGTGTGGGGCTGGAGCGGTTATTTCGTGGAGTTGGATAAGTGCTATCAGGATCACATTATTCGCAGGGCCGAGCTGCTGGTGTAAAGAAAATGGCGGAAACAGGCATTGTATTCGATATCAAGGAATTCGCCGTGTTCGACGGCCCGGGTATCCGCACGACGGTGTTCATGAAGGGCTGCCCGCTGCGGTGCGCCTGGTGCCACAACCCCGAGGGGCTCTCCCCTCTGCCGCAGCTGATGGTAAGCACGGCGGCCTGCACCCATTGCGGCGCATGTCAAAGGGCGTGCCCCTCGCCGGGCCGTTGCCAGGCCTGCGGCAAATGCGTGGCCGCCTGCCGGGCCGGACTGCGCAAAATCGTGGGCACGCCCTGGGAAAGCGGCGCGCTGGCCCAGCGCCTGCTGAAGGATGCGGACGTATATCAGCTATCCGGCGGCGGCGTCACCTTTTCCGGCGGCGAACCGCTGCTGCAATGGCCCTTTGTGGCGGAGGTGCTGCGCGGGCTGCCCGGCGTGCACAGCGCCATTGAAACCAGCGGCTACGCCCCCGATTCCGTCTTTCGGGAGGCTATGGATCTCTGCTCCCTGATTCTGATGGATTGGAAGGTATCCGACCCCGCGCTGCATAAAAAATACACCGGCGTGGAGCAAGCGCCGATTCTGCGCCATCTGCAATGGCTGTGCGCTGGGGATACCCCCTTTATTCTGCGTATGCCCATTATTCCGGGGATAAACGATAACCGCGCCCATTTCCAGCGGGCGGCGGAGCTGGCCGCTTCCGCCAAGGCGCTGGTGCGGGTGGATGTGCTGCCCTATCAGCGGGCCGCCGGGGCGAAATACGCCATGGTGGGCAAAAGCTACGCCCCAGATTTCGATGAGAGCAAGCCGCCGCAGTTTTTTACCGACTGCTTTGACGCGCTGCATATCCCCTATCAGCAATTCCGCTGAACGGTGAAAAACAAAAAAACATCGCGGTGGAACCGTTCTTTGTCGTTCAAAGGATGGTTCCACCGCTTTTTTGGGGTTCAGGCGTTCAAGCGGGCCGAATGCGCTTTTCCATGCGCACGGTAGTGCCCTCCCCCGGGGCGGATTCCACCTGCACCTGATCCATAAACGTCTGCATCACAGAAAAGCCCATGCCCGAGCGTTCTTTTTCCGGTTGGGTGGTAAAAAAGGGCTGCATCGCCTGGGCCACATCCGCAATGCCCTTGCCCTGATCGCCGATGATAAGGGAAAGCACGCCGTTTTCCGTCATTGCGGCTTCCAGCGTCACCCAGCCGATTTTATCGCCGTAGCCATGCACGATGGCGTTGGTCACCGCTTCGCTCACCGCCGTTTTAATATCCGCCAGCACATCCAGCGTGGGATCCAATTGCACCGCGAAGGCGCTGACCGCCACCCGGGCGAAGCTCTCGTTTTCCGGCACGCTTAAGAATTGCAATTTCATCTGATTCATGATTTGCATCGCGTTTTCCTCCATCACATCATTCCAATAATCTGGTTCATGCCGGACAGAATGAAGATTCGCTTCACATGCTCGTTCATATTCTTCACCGCCATTTTTCCGCCCCGCTGGGCTAAAACGCGATACCGTCCCAGAATCACGCCGATTCCGGAGGAATCCATAAAGCTCATGTTTTTCATATCCAGCACCATTTTCTTAACGCCCGGCTCCTCCAGCAATTGATCCAGCTCCCGCCGGATGCCCTGGGCGCTGCAATGATCCAATTCCCCCGACAGCTTTACCGTCACGGTATCCTGTTTCCGCGTATATTCCATAGCCTTTCCTCCCCCCTGTACATCAATGGAATAATTCATGCATTCCTATATACTATCCTGCCTCGAAAATTGTCGCTTTATGCGAAGGCGCAAAAAAATTGAACGACATTTTTCGCGCGCAATGCAAAACGCCGCAAGCCTTGACATTTTTCCGCCGTCTGGTATACTGAAGCTGCATTTTGCGCATCAAAATAAACCGCGCTCCCGCTTTATTCGCGCGTTCAGGAAGGGGATCGCCATGAAACGAAACTGCCTGCTGGTTTATCTGGAAAATGATTACCGCCGCTCCTCCTGGTGCGCGGAGATTTATCGCGGCCTTGCCCAGGAAGCGGCGCGGCATCAGATTTCCATTCAGGAATACGTCCCAGGCACGCCCCTTTCCCGGGAAAGCGGGCCGCTGGTTGTTCTGGGCGGCTCCCGCAAATGCCTGGAGGAATGCCTGAACAAAAATATCTGGATGGTCAGCGCGGGCATCGAGCCCCAGCACCCCCGCAGCGACGTAAGCTATGTGACGGTGGACCGCCGCATGGCCATGCGGGATGTGGTGCGGTATTTATATCGCTGCGGCGCGCGGCGCATCGCCCTGCTGGGCACCGATTCCACCATCTATTCGGATTTTTTGCGCTTTCGCGGCTGGGCGGACGCGGTGCAGGAGCTGGGCATCGGCAACGGCGTGCGCGGCGCCTTTAACACCAACGATGATTTGGAGCAATGCTTCCACGCGCTGCTGGACAGCCTGCCGGAATATGACGCCGTGGCCTGCACCAACGATTACATCGCCCTGAAGCTGCTCAACAAGCTGAAGGCCCTGGGGCTTTCTGTGCCTCGGGATATGATGGTAACGGGCTTTGGCGGCATCGCGCTGGGGGAATGGACCGATCCGCCCCTAACCACCGTCACCATTAACGGTGTGGAGATCGGCCGACAGGCGTTTTTCACCTGGCTGTATCTGATGCGCAATGAAACGGTGCGTTCGCTGAACGTATCGGTGGAATGCCGCATTATTCCCCGGGCCACAACGCCCCCCTGCGATCTTCCCGCGCCGCCTGTGCCCACACTGGAGCGTGTGGAGCTTTTGGATGCGCACAGAACGCTGCTGGATCCCGGCGTGCTGGATATCGCCCGATTGGAGCGCCTTTTTTCCGCCGCCGACGAAACGACGCTGACCCTGCTGCGGGGCGTCGCCGCGCAGGTTCCAAACGAAAAGCTCTGCGAAACCGCCTTTATATCCTACACCGCCTTCAAGCGGCGGCTGAAGAAAATTTACCAGGCCTGCCATGTGGAATCCAAGCAGGAACTGGCGGCGCTGATTAACGCGCTGATTCCCGGCTTCTGCCCGCGCGTATAACAATACGTATATTTGTTTTGTTATATCAATAATTCGTTTTCCCGATTGCGATTTTGAGCCGTCTTTTCTATAATGGTGGTGTAAACGCCAGGAAGCGAAAACATTTCCTTCGCGCCCGCGCTTTGCCCGGCTTACGCCCGCAAAGCGCTTTTGTTTGTTTTACGCATTTTCTGGCATTTTGATAAGGAGGAACGCCCGCGATGTATGCCCGTATTCTGTGCCTGAATGGCGAACAGCTTACCCTGCCGGTTCAAATGGAGAAAAAGGATTCTCTGCTTCTGGCTACGCTGTCCCGGGAGAGATTGCCCGAAAAAATCCAGGAAATTCAGTTCCTGCCCGATTTCTTTTCCGCCCAGGCCGGGGAGGAGGGCTATTTCGTCGTTCCCGGCGCACCCGCGGAGGGAACCTTCCTCACCCGCTTTACGCCCCGGGAAAATATGGCCTACACGGCGGAATTTTCTCATCTGCATTGCCTCGGCATGCGCCGGGCGGGCCGCGCCACGCTGGCCATTGTCGCTGGGCTAAAGCTGCTTTATTCCGCCTCCGTGCGGGTGGAAAACGGACGGTATACGGCGTATCCCACCTTTAAAATAAATGGCGGAACGGTGTATGAGGATATCGTCGTGGAATATTACGACCTGGGCGACGGCGATTATTCCGCCATGGCCCGCCGCTACCGGGAATATCAAATGGCGCGAGAGGGGTGCGTTCCGCTTTCCCAGCGCGTGGCGGACGAACGCCTGCGCCGGGCGGCGGACGCGCCTGAAATCCGCGTTCGCCAGGCCTGGAAGCCCGTGCCCTCCCCCGTGGAATATCAGACCCCCGAAACGGAGCCGCCCGTGCATGCCGCCTGCACCTTTGACCGTATCGGCGACATTCTGGATGAAATGCAGCGTCAGGGCCTGCGGGGCGGCGAAATCTGCCTGGTGGGCTGGAACCGGGGCGGCCACGACGGGCGTTTCCCCCAGAATTTCCCGGTGGAGCCCGCGCTGGGCGGGCAAGCGCCCATGGAGCGCCTCATCGACAAGGCGAAAAAGCAGGGGCTGAACATCGTGTGCCACACGGATAACACCGCCGCCTATACCATCGCCGATTGCTGGGATGAAGAATATCTGGTGAGAAACGTGGACGGTTCCCTGCTAAAGCGCCCTTATTGCTGGGGAGGCGGGCGGCCCCACAAGGTGTGCCCCCAGCGGGAATACGAATTGTTCGATACCCGGGATATGGAACAGCTAAGCGCTCTGGGCTTTACCGGCATTCACTATATCGACGTGCTGACCATCCTGCCCGTCGTGGGCTGCTATGACCCTCGTCACCCCCTCACGCCCAAAGAATCAGAAGCGTGGTATCGCAAAAGCATGGCGCTGTGCCGGGAAAAAATCGGCGGCTTTGCCTCCGAGGGCGGCTATGATTACGCAGCCGATCTGCTGGATTACTGCATGTACACCGCCTTCCATGTGCTGGATCGGAAATGGAACCCCGTTTTTGATGAAAACATCCCCTTCTGGCAATTGGTCTATCACGGCGTCATTCTTTATAACGCCTGTACGGACACGCTGAATTACGCTAAAAAAGGCGCGGACAACCGGCTGAAATTCTTTGAATACGGCGGCCGCCCGCTGATCGTGTATTACGCCAATTTCGCCGCCAACAACAATTGGATGGGCGAAGAGGATTTCATCTGCGATACCGACGCGCAGCTAAAGGACAGCGTGACAGCCATGAAGGAAATGTACGACGATTACGAACTGATGCGGCCCGAGCGTTACGCCTATATGCAATCTCATCGCCAGACAGGCGCGCAGAGCTTTGAAACCGTATATTCCAACGGCACCCGGGTGACGGTGGATTACGCCGCCAAGGAAGCGCGCATCGAGCGCGGCGGCGAAACGCACGTCGTAAAGGCCTGAGTACCAGGGAGGTCTTCATGCTGCATAAAGAAACGGACGTATTGATCGTCGGCGCAGGGCTGGCGGGGCTGGAAGCCGCCTGGGCCGCAAACGCCGCAGGGGCGCGGACGCTGGTGCTTTCCAAGGGGCCCTGCGCCTCGGGCGCGGTGCTGGGCTTCAACGCCCCGGTGGGCCCGGGCGACAGTCTCGCCCTTTTTTGCCAGGATACCTTTCGGGGCGGCTGGGAGTTGGGCGACCCGGCGCTGATTCGCCGTCTGGCGGAGGGCGCGGTGGAAACGGTTTTCCAAATGGAGGGCATGGGCCAGCGCTTTGACAGGGAAGAGACGGGCTATCGCCTGCTCCAGCCCCTGGGTTGTTCCGTTCCCCGCCTGGTTCACAGCGGCAATCAGACGGGACGAATTTCCATGGCTCTGCTTCGCGGCGCGCTGGAAGCGGCGCAGGTTCCTTTTCTGGAAAACTGCATGGCTCTGCGGCTGCTGAAAAAAGAAGGGCGCGTTCAGGGTGCGCTGGCCCTTGCGCTGGATACCATGGAGCCGCTGCTCATTTCCTGCAAGGCCGTGGCGCTGTGTACCGGCGGGGCCCATGTCATGGGCCAAAGCACCTATCCCCTCTCCCAGACGGCGGACGGCCTGCACTTGGCCTGGGAAGCCGGGGCGGCGCTGACCGACCTGGAATTCATCCAGTTTGAGCCCTGCCGGGCGGTATGGCCCCGGCCGCTGGGCATTTCCACCACGCTGCTTTCCCGAGGCGGAACGCTAAAAAACCGCCTGGGCGAACGCTTCGTGCTGCGGGAATACGAAAGCGAGGGCGCGGCGCCCAAGGATCAATTGGCCCGGTTGATCGCCCTGGAGCTGGCGGCGGGCCGCGGCGGCGAGCACGGGGGCGTTTATCTGGATTTGACCGGACTGCCGGAGGCGGAAATCAAGGAGCGCCACAGCCTGTATTACCGCCGCTTTCTGGACGCAGGTATAGACCTGACCCGGCAGATCGTCGAGGTAGGCCCGGCGGCGCATTCCATGATGGGCGGCGTGAAAATCGACGAAAACGCCTGCGCCAGCGTGGCCGGGCTATACGCCGCAGGCGAGGTGACGGGCGGGCTGCACGGCGCGAACCGCCTGGGTGGAAACGCGGGGGCGGAAACTTATGTTTTCGGGCGCATCGCGGGCCGCTCCGCCGCGCTGTTCGCCAAGCCGCTGCCCATCCCGACCTGGCAGGATACAGATTTTTCCGCCGATTTTCCCGCCGGAAAGGGCTGGGACACGCAGTATTTCGAGGGCCTGAAGGGGCGAATCCGGCAAACGCTGGCCCAAGCCGCCGGGCCCGTTCGGACAGAAGAAACCCTGGCCGAGGGGGCGCGTTTGCTGCAATGCCTGGAAAGCCAGGCGCTGGAAAACGCCCTGCATTGGCCGGCGCAAAAGGCAAAGCTGGAAGCGCTGCATCTGGTTCGAACGGGGCTGCTGATCTGCCGGGCTGCTCTGGATCGCCGGGAATCCCGGGGCGTACACTATCGCCAGGATTATCCCTCCCGGGACGACGCGCATTTTAAGAAAAGCCTGATCCAGCAAAAGGAAAACACAGAGAAAGGGAGCGATAAGCATTGATCGTTCAGAATTACGTTTTCAAGGAAACGTATTATGATTCCATGCTGCTTATGCGTCTGGGCGCGGAAGCGGGAAAAACCGATGGAGTGAAAAATATCTCCGTGGGCATGGGCACGCCCCTGAACAAGGATACCATGCGCGAGTTGGGGCTGCTTTTGCCGGATGGGGATGGAGCCTCCCCCAACGACCTGGTGGTCGCGCTGGCGGCGGAAACGGAAACCGCCGCCCTGGCCGCACGGGATTGCTTTCTATCACTGCTTCAAAAAAAGCGCGCGCCCCGGGGTAAAAACATCTATCCCTCCCTGGATTGCATGGCGCGCTCTGGCCTCCGGCGCAATCTGGCCGTGATTTCCCTGGCGGGGCAATACGCCGCCGCCGAGGCGGAAAAGTCGCTGAAAATGAGGCTGAACGTGTTCATGTTTTCCGATAATGTGCCGCTTGCCGACGAGGTGCGCCTGAAAGCCCTGGCCCGAGAAAAGGGCCTGCTGATGATGGGGCCGGACTGCGGCCTGTCCTTCATCGGCGGCGTGGCGGTGGGCCTATGCAGCAAGGTGCGCCGGGGCAATATCGGCCTGATCGGCGCGTGCGGCAGCGGCATGCAGGAGGTAATGAATATCATCCACGGTCAGGGCGGCGGCGTGAGCCACGCCATCGGCGTTGGCGGGCGCGATCTGAGCGCCCAGGTGGGCGGCAGCACCATGCTTCAGGCCCTGGAGCTGCTGGAGGCGGATCCCGAAACCCGGGTGATCGGTCTGATTTCCAAGCCCCCCGCCCCGGCAACGGCCAGGAAGATTTTCGAGCGGCTGCGGGACTGCAAAAAGCCCGCCGTGATTCAATTTATCCATTGTCCGCCCGAATTGGCGGCGGAAAGCGGCGCGCAGGTATCCGCAGGCTTTGAGGAAACGGCGCTGCGCTGCCTGGCGCTGGCCCAGGGCAAGCCGTACACGCCAGAGAGCGCGGACGAACGCCTGGCACGGCTGTCGCCCCTGGCGCGAAAAGCGGCGGCGGGCATGGCCCCGGAGCAGAGGTACCTGCGCGGGCTGTACTGCGGCGGCTCCCTGGCGGAGGAAACGCTGGAAATTGCCCAGGGCGTTCTGGGGCCTATGTACGGCAATGTCGCCTTTGACAAGGAGCGGATGCTGGAGGGTACGGGCAAAAGCCGCGGGCATTGCCTGATCGATATGGGCGCGGGGGAGTTCACCCTGGGCAAACCTCATGTGGCCATCGATCCCGCCCCCCGGCTGGAGCGCTTTGTTCAGGAGGCACGCGATCCGGAAACCGCTGTGATCTTGCTGGATTTCCTGCTGGGCTACGCCCTGTGCGAGGATCCTGCCGGACGCATCGCCCCCATTATCCAGGCGGAAATGGAGCGCGCAGAAAAGGAAGGGCGGCGTCTTTGCGTGGCCGCGTCCATCTGCGGCTCTGATCTGGATCCCCAGAACCGGGAAAAGCAAGAAGAAACGCTGCGGAATGCAGGGGCGCTGGTGTTTGGCAACAACGGGGAGGCCTCCCTGTTTGCGGCCCTGGCGGCCCGGGAAAGCGAGGAAAATAAGCATGCATGAAAATCAACGGGCGCAGGCGCTGCTGGACGGGCCCATTCTGGCGGTAAACATCGGCCTGGAATTGCTGGGCCAGGCGCTGCGGGAGCAGCAGGTGGATACGGCGGTTATCAGCTGGCGGCCGCCGCGCCAGGTTTCGCTTTCGCCGCGTATATTGGAAATTCTTGCGCAGATCGAAGAGGAATAAGGGAGGACGTACGCCATGAAAAACGAAGCGCTGCTTGAAAAAATTCAACAGGCCAACGCGCTGGTCATTTCCCGGATGCAGCAGGCCGATCCTTACTGGGTGGGAATGGCCTGCGCCCAGGATTGCATCCCGGATTTTAAGGAGGGCATGCTGCTGCATTCCGGGCCGGAAATCGCCTGGGAGGATATGTGCGAAACGCAGCGGCAGGGCGGCGTGAACGGCGCGCTCTACGAGGGCTACGCCAAGACGGAGGAGGAAGCCCGGCGCATGCTGGCTGCCGGAGAAATCGCCTTCCACGCGGGCAACGATTACCATGTGGTGGTGCCCGGCTCGGGCATTGCCACCCCCTCCATGGTGGTGAACATCGTGGAGGATAAAAACACCGGCGTGCGCGGCTTCTGCGCCCCCTTTGAGGGGCCCAACCGGGGCGGCCTGGCGGGGTGGGGCGTGTATAATCCCGCCATCCGCGATCATTTGAACAACATGCGCGATCATCTGGGCCCCGCCTTTAACCGCGTGCTGGAAAAAAGCGGCGGCATCGGTCTGCGGCGCATGATTCAGCGCGGAGTGGAAATGGGCGACGAGCTGCATTCCCGCCAGGACGCCTGCGGCCTGATGCTCACCAACGAGCTGATGAAGCTGCTGTATGATTCCGATCTGGAAAAGGGGCTGAAGGATCAATGCGTTTCGCTGCTCTACGGCACGGTTCGCTTTTTCCATCCTCTGGGCATGGCCAGCGCCATGGCCACGCTGGAGGGCGTGCGCAACATTCCCTACAGCACGGTGGTCACCGCCATGATGGGCAACGGCGTAACCTACGGCGTTAAAATCGCAGGCCTGGGAAACGAATGGTTCACCGCGCCCTCTCCCCGGCTGGAGGGCAGCTTCGTGGCGGCGGATATTGATGAAAACGACGTACTTCCCTGGATCGGCGACAGCTGCATGCTGGAAGCGACGGGCCTGGGCGGCAGCGCCGCAGCCGCCGCCCCCGCCGTAATGCGCGCCCAGGAAAAGGGCTGGGCCGACGGCGTAAACCGCACCCAGGAAATTCAGCAGATCACCCTGGGCGCGCACCCCGCCTATCTGATTCCCGCGCTGGATTACGAGGGCGCGCCCCTGGGCATCGACTTTAGGAAGGTGCTGCGCACGGGCATTCAGCCCGTCATTCACGGTGGGATGATTTCCCGAAGCGGCCGCCGCCTGGGGGCGGGGGTGGCCCATGTGCCCCTGGCCTGCTTTGAAAAGGCCTGCCTGGCCTTCGGGGAACGCTATGGATTATAAGGGAGGAAAAACCATGAATTTAGAGCGAAGCAAATGGCCCTTTGGCGTGGCCAGCGTGAAGCGGGACGGCATTCTCTACGGCCTGGGCTATACCGAGGAGGAACTGAAGCGGCCGTATATCGCCGTGGTCAATTCCTGGAATGAATACAATCCCGGCCACATTCACCTGCGGGAAATCGCGGAGCGGGTGAAGCAGGGAATCCGGGACGCGGGCGGCCTTCCCTTTGAAGTGACCACCACAGGCCTGTGCGACGGCATGGTGCTGCGGGATCCCCGGTATATCGAATTACCCAGCCGCAACCTCATCGCAGACGAAGTAGAGCTGAACGTGGAGGCCAACATGTTCGACGGCATGGTGCTCCTTTCCACCTGCGATTCCATCGTGCCCGGCCATCTGATGGCCGCCGCCCGGCTGGATATTCCCGCCGTGGTGGTGACAGGGGGCTACATGCCGCAATGCTTCTGGCGGGGCGAGGAAATTGGCCTGGTAAAAGTATCCAGCGCGGTGGGCAAGGTGATGGAAAGCAAAATGGCCCGGGCAGATTTTGACGATATGATGCGCTGCGCCCACATGGGCTGCGGCGCATGCGGCAGCATGACCACCGCTTCCAGCATGTGCTTTATCGCCGAAGCGCTGGGCATGACGGTGCCGGGCAACGCCTCCATCAACGCCGCGGATAAGCGCCTGGGCGGCATGGGCTATGAGGCGGGGCGGCAGGTGATGCGCATGCTGCGGGAAGGGATCACCGCCCGAAAAATCCTGACGGAGCAGGCCATCGAAAACGCCATCATCGTGGATACTGCCGTGGCGGGCTCCACCAACCTGCTTTTGCATATTCCTGCCATCGCCCATGAGGCGGGGCTGGATCGGGACTGGTGGGCGTTTTTCGACGAATGCTCCCATAAAATCCCTCTGATTACGCATTTGCAGCCCAGCGGCCCCTATTATTTAAAGGATTTCGATCAGGCGGGCGGCATGAAGGGACTGCTTGGACGGCTGCTGCCGCTGCTGCATGGCGACTGCCTTTCCATCAATGGGAAAACCCTGCGGGAGAATTACGAAAACGCTCCGGTGTACAATAACGATTGCATCCGGCCCCTGGATTCCCCTGTTTCCGCCGAGGGCGGCATTGCGGTGCTGCATGGCAATCTGGCCCCGGAGGGCGCTATTCTGAAAACCGCCGCCGTGCCCGAGGGGCTGATGCGCTTCCGGGGCCGCGCCCGGGTGTTCCACGAGGTGGACGACGCCCTCGCCGCCCTGCGCGCAGGGAAAATTCAGGCAGGGGACGCGGTGGTCATCCGATATCTGGGGCCCAAGGGCCGCTTTGGCACCACCGCTTTCGCCTTCCAGAAGGAGCTAGCGGGCATGGCGCTTTCCGATCAGGTGGCCATCATTACGGACGGGCGCTTTTCCGGCGGCACCACGGGCCTTTCCATCGGCTACGTCGCCCCCGAAGCGGCTATTCGCGGCCCGCTGGCCGCCGTGCAGGAGGGGGATTTCATTTCCATCAGCGTTCCCGAGCGCGTCATCCATCTGGAGGTGGAGGATGCGGAAATCGAAAAGCGGCTGGCCCAGGTGAATTGGCGGCTGGAAGAGGAAAAATTCAAGCCCTTCCTGCGGCTTTTCGCCCGGAACGTCACCTCCACCGCTAAGGGCGCAACCTGGTATTAAGGAAAGGAGCGCACAGCCATGGAACAAAAAAAACGCCCCGTCGCGCTTGTCACCGGGGCAACGCAGTATACGGGCTTCACCACCGCCCTGCTTTTCGCCCAGCGCGGTTACGATGTGTGCGTCACATCCCGGGCGCAGGAAAAGGCGGATCAGGCCGCCCAGCGCATCCGCCGGGAAGCGCCGGAGGCACGGGTGCTTCCCCTGGCCATGACCCCCAGCAGCGTGACCGAAACCCAGGCGGCCTTCGGGCGGGTGAAAGAGGAATTCGGCCGGTTGGATTGCTTTGTGGCCAACGCCACGGCGGTTTGCCGCTTTAAAAATATCCTCAACACCACGGAGGAGGATTATGACTTCGTGATGAACAGCAACACCAAGGCCTATTTCTTCGGCGCCCAGGCGGCGGCGCGGCTGATGATCGAAACAGGTGTGCAGGGCAGCATTGTGCTCATCGGTTCGGTGCATGCCAAGGGCGCGCTGCCTAACCGTATCCCCTACGCTATCTCCAAAGGCGGCATCGAGGTGCTGAGCCGGAACGCGGCCTACGAACTGGGAAAATACGGCATCCGGGTGAATTGCCTGGTGGCCGGGGCCATCGTGAACCAGAAATTTCTGGAGCAGACGGAGGAAGAAAAAGAAGCCCGCCGGGCAAATTGGCCCCTGGGCCGGGAATCCTATCCAGAGGATATTGCCAAGGCGGCGTACTTCCTGGCCTCCCAGGAGGCGCGCACCATCACCGGAACTTGCCTTACCGTGGATTCCGGCGTGACGGCGTGCCTGCTCAATTATGTGAAGGACTGGGAGAAGATTGGATAGTTCGCAAATGCGCGATATAAATTGCGGGGAAACCGCTCGCCAGAGCGATTTCCCCGTATTCTTTTCTTGAATTTTATTTCTCCGGAGCGTCGCCGCAATCGGGCACGTCGATGGCTTCGCCGTTGCGGAGCATGGATTCATGGGCCAGCAGGCCGGGCATGGTGAACCTGGCCGCCTGCCAGGCGTTGACGGTGGGGATTTTATCGTAGTACGCCGCAGTGCAGAAATCGTCGATCAGCAGCTGATGGGAGGCCATATGGCCGTTACGCAGGCCCTTGTAGGATTCGGGCAGCAGCGCCACGCGGGCGTCCTGCTGGGGGGAGAAGGATTCGCCCTGCCAGGCATGATTGGCGACCCGGAGCTTGAAATCCGCGTCCCCGCGATGGGCTTCCATCTCCCGGGGGTTCACCTCTGCGCTCACGTCCTTCAGGTCCACGCCCTCCTTGGTCAGGCGGGTGTAGATATGCTGGGCGTTGCTGAACTGATAGGAGCCCCGGGTGCCATAGAAGCCGTTGATATAGGAGCTGGGGGCCTTGTAGCCGATGCGGCGGCATTCGTTAATGCGGGCGGTGCCGCCGTTGGCCAGCTTCATGAGGGAGTAGCCGTTGGAATAAACGTTATCCCATTCGTTCACGCCCTTTTCATAGATGCCGTCGTGCTCCTGATCCTCATAGCCGAAGGCCACAACGCGGGTGGCATAGCTGGAAACGGCGTTGAGCACCATGGCGGTGGAATGGGTGGGATAGAAGAAGGGCGGCACGCCGGCAGTTTTCCGATCGGCGCGGAATTCTTCAGGGAAATGGGAAATGTCATGATGATACTGGGCCTCGGCGTAGACGAACTTACCGAAATCGCCCTGTTCAAAATGCGTTTTGCAATACATGGAGCAGGGATAGTAAACGCAGGTCTCCCCCATCATGTAGGTCAGGCCCGTCCGCTTGACCAGCTCCACAATCTCCTGGCATTCCTCCACGGAAATACCCATGGGTACGGCGGAATACACATGCTTGCCCGCCTTCAGCGCGCTGATGACCAGGGGGCCGTGCAGATGGCGCTGGGTGAAAATAGCCACGGCGTTCACATCGGGCGTTTTCAGCGCCTCCTCAAACGAATCGATGATTTCCAGCCCGAATTCCTTGGAATAATCCTGGGCGCGTTCAGGGATAATGTCGCACACCCGAACCTTTTCGACGAAGGGGTGATTCATGAACAGCGGAACGAAGCAGCGAGCGAATCCTCCGCATCCGATAACAGCGACATTTAGCTTTTGAGCCATGTTTTTAGTCCATCCTTTCCTTTTTTTCTTGATTATAAAAGGCGGGTATGCTATAATCAACCGGAAAAACAAACCGTTTCTATAACAAAACAAACATCCGGGAGGAACCCCATGGAAGCGCATGAGATCAACCCCTTTATCCGCTACGCGGAGCTGCGCACCTGCTCGGTGAGCTACAAAACCCCCGTCTGCGCCTATGATTACCGCATTTTTATCATGAAGGAGGGCGAATGCACGGTGGTTGTAGACGAGGGGGTGCTTTCCCTTTGCAAGGATTGCTGCCTGATTATTCCCCCCGGCCGCGCCTATCGCTTTCTTTTTAACGTTCATGCCCCGGCGATTATGTACAATATCAATTTCAGTCTTTCCTATCTTCCCGGCAACGGCCGCGCTCTGCGGCCCGACATGCCCGAGCGCTTCCGCTCCGCCCACATGCCCGAGCAGCCCGACCCGGCTTTTTTCCCCGTCACCACGCTGATTGAAAACGTTTCCTCCGATATAGGGCAGTACGCCGCCGATCTGCTGGCCGCCCGGGACGGACGCGAGCTGTTTTTCAACGAGATCTGCTCCGCCCTGCTCAAATGCATCCTGCTGCGCCTGCGCCGCATGCCCCGGGAGGGGGAGCGCCAGACCCCCGTTACCGTTTCGGAGGTGAAGCGCTATCTGGAGGAGCACTGCCGGGAAAACATCACCGGGGAGCAGCTGGGCAAGCTCTTCGGCTATCATCCCTTCTATCTGAACCGGCTCTTCCGCCGGCACACGGGCCAGACCATTCATCTGTTCCAGATGCAGTGCCGCATGAAGCTGGCCTGCACCATGCTCACCACCACGCTGCTCACCGTTCGGGAAATCGCGGACAGCCTTGGCTTTTCCACCCCCGCTTATTTCTGCGAGCTATTCAAAAAGCTGCGGGGCGTAACCCCGCTGGATTACCGAAACGGCATGCGATGAATAGCTTCGTCCCCTTCCGGGAAAAACGATTGGGTAAAGAAAAACAGCAGGAAACCAGCTTGCTTCTCCGCCAACGAAAGGGCTTTAACAGAAGTCGGCTTTACCGAAAATAGCTTGAAGCGCCTCATCAGGCCGCAACGGAGGCCGTTATTTTGTGGATACGCGCCGCGAAAGCGGCAAATATTGGGGGTAATGGCAGGGGGCAGAGGGGAAAATCGGCCGGTTTCTCAGCGAATTTTCAATTTTTTGAAAATTTATCTTTTAAAATTTTCTCTTTTTTCACGCAAAATTAGGAATTGACAAAAATTGATTTATGTGTATAATATAATGCCATTTTTGTATTGATGTATTATTGCGCGCATTCGGCGCTTATTTTCCCGCTTTTTTTCATATATTTATATGCTTTCGTCGTTCTTGCACATGCTGTATTTGGCATATTTCCAATTTATTTCGCCATTTTCAAGCAAAAGATAGATTCAGGGCATGGTAGAATTCCGGAGAATTGAAACCTCATCCGGCAAATGGATACTTTACAATCCCGCAGATTGTCCTATACAATGTGGGCACAAATAAACCAACAAGGAGGATACCCAATGAAACTTCGTCGCATCCTGAGCATCCTGCTGGTTCTCGCCATGGCGCTGAGCATTGCGCCCGCGTTCGCGGAAGGCGAAACCGAAAAGGTCGTCCTGAAGGTCTACCGCTCCAGCCCGGAAATCTATCCCGGCTGGGAATACGGCGATGACCCCGTCTCTTCCAAGATCGAGGAAATGGCGGGCGTGGACATCCAGTACACCTACGCCACCACCTCCGATAACCAGGAGCTTTACACCATGCTGTCCGACGGCACCATCGACGAATACGACGTGATCAACTGCGGCTTCGTCCCCCAACTGATCGATGAAGAATTCGTGGTCGCCCTGGGCGATGTGGCCGAAGAGTATGGCTATCAGCCCTACTACGATCTGATGCCCACCGGCCTGGTCGGCGCGCACGGCATCAACGGCAAGCTGTATTACTCCACCTCCCACTACGGCGACGACGCCCTGCTGGCCACTGTGCCCGCCGGCCTGAAGGCCCCCGCCAACTTCACCGTGAACTACAACAGCCTGGTGAAGAAGGTTGGCGTGGAAGAGGGCTCGCTCACCACGCTGGAAGATGTGAAGAACGCCGCCCTCAAGGCCCAGGCCGCGGGCATCGAATATCCCTTCTTCCTCTCCTGCACCGGTATGACCGATCCGCTCCACGGCCTGTCCTGGGGCCAGACGCTGAACAACTGCTTCGGCGGCCCCGGCTTCGTCTATCCCCTGGAGGACGGCACCGTTACCTTCAACTACAAGAGCGAAGAATACAAGAAGGGCCTCAAGTGGCTCAACGAAATGTACAAGCTGGGCCTGGTCAAGTCGGATAACTTCACCTTCACCGCCTCCGTCAATGATGAATCCGTGAAGCAGATCGCCCTGAGCGACAACGCCGCCTTCATCATCGGCCATTCCTGGACGCTGGAGCAGCATGTGGCGGATTACTCCTATTTCCGCCGCTGGAAGCTGATCCCCGCCGGCGAAGGCGTGGCTCAGGAAGACATCCGCGCCATGTGCTGGAACGGCAGCCAGATCGGCTCCGCCGCCCTGTGGATCAACGCCTCCAGCGAGCATAAGCTGGAAGCCCTCAAGTGGATCACCACCTACTGGCAGCCCGAAGTGCAGATCATGTGCCTGTACGGCATCGAAGGCCTGCATTACACCGTCAGCTACGACAACTATCCCGAAGTGGGCGAAATGGTGAAGAACCCCGACATGCTGGCGGATCAGGCCAACATGACCAACGTTGAATTCCAGAAGAAGTGGGGCTACTTCAACAACTGCATCTCCGACTATCGCGGCCGTTTCGGTCAAGTGGCGTGGGATCGTCCCTCCAAGGTGATCACCGATGAAAACGGCAATGAAAAGGTCATCGGCGACTACGACTGCAACCTGGGCGCTATCTATGCTCATGCTTTTAAGACCGGCAACCTTACCCTCAACCTGACCGATACCGACCAGAACGCCCTGCTGAGCAACCTGAAGAAGGTTTGGTCCGACAATCTGCCCGACATCGTGATGGCCAAGGATGACGCCGCCTTCGAGGCCGCCTATGAAAAGCTGAACAGCGAAATGGAAAAGGCCGGCATGGCGGATATGGAAAAGATCATCACCGAGCGGTATTGGCAGTATGCCGATCAGCTCCACGAGGATTACAACAAAAAGTGGGACGAGGCCGCCAAGCGCTGATTTCCGCTGAACATGCTTAGGGCGTATCCCATGCCCTAAAAACGGGGGCCGCGCAGCTTGCCGCTCTATCGGGAAACCGCGCGGCCCCTCTCTATTGCAGATTCGCACCAGAAAGGAAGAAACAACATTATGAGCACCTCGGCAAAAGTCGTGAACCGCCCCCCGCGCCAGCGCTGGAAGATTTTCTGCCGCCAACTTTGGAAGCAACGCTATCTTATGCTGTTCGTCATTCCAGCGCTGGCCTACATGATTCTCATTAAGTTCGTGCCCATTCTGGGGCTGCAAATCGCCTTTAAGGAATATCGCTTCAAGAAGGGCGTTTGGGGCAGCCCCTGGGCGGATCCCTGGTTTAAATGGTTCCGGGAGCTGGGCCGGGATACCACGCTGATTCCCGCCATTATCAACACCGTGGGCATCAGCCTGTTGAAAATGGTAATCTGCTTCCCGCTGCCTATCGTATTCGCCATTTTGCTCAACGAAGTGCGCAGCACCAAGCTCAAGCGCGTGGTGCAGACCATCAGCTATTTCCCCCACTTCGTGGCCTATTCCGTTGTGGCGCTGATTCTTTCCAACATTCTTTCCCGCACCGGCCTGGTCAACGGCATTTTGCTGCAATTGGGCCTGCGGCAGGAGCCCTATATCTTCTTGGGCGAAAAGAACGCCTTCTGGTGGATCGCCGTGTTCACCGACGTGTGGAAGACCACGGGCTGGAATTCCATCATCTATTTCTCCGCCCTCACCGCCATTCCGCTGGAGCAGTATGAAGCCGCCACCATCGACGGCGCGAATCGCTTCCAGAAAATCACCAATATCACCCTTCCTTCCCTGAAGCCCACCATCGTCATGCTGCTGATCATGCGCGTGGGCAGCTTGGTGAACGGCGCCAGCTTCGACCTGAGCTATCTGCTGGGCAACACGCTGAACTCCGCCCGTTCTGAAATTCTTTCTACCTATATTCTCCGCACCGGCATTACCCAGGGGCGCTTCTCCTACGCCACCGCCCTGGGCCTGATTGAATCCGTGACGATGCTGCTGCTGGTGCTTTCCGCCAACACGATTGTAAACAAAATCTCCGGGGAGGGCCTGTTCTGATGAGCACAATGCAAAAAACGGTTCGCGTCCGCCGCAAAAAGAGCGCCCTGGAAAAGAATAATCTTTTCGATTATATCAATATCCTGTTTATGGTCATTTTCTCCATCCTGATGATTATCCCCTTTTACCACTGCATCGTGCTGGCCTTTTCGGACGGCTCCGATCTGACCTGGAACGGCATTTCCTTCTTCTGGCCGCGCGTGTTTTCCCTGGAAAGCTTCCAGAAGGTTTTTGCCGACGATGAATTTTTCCTGGCCGCGCGGAATTCCGTGCTGCGCACGGTGCTGGGTTCGCTGCTTTCCTCGCTGGTGACGGCGGGCTTCGCCTTCGCCCTCTCCCATCAGGAGTTGAAATTCCGCCGGGTGTTCACCTTTATGGGCCTGATCTGCATGTATTTCAGCGGCGGCATGATTCCCACCTATCTGCAAATCCGCTCCCTGGGCCTGACGAACACCTTCTGGGTGTATCTCGTGCCCATGAGCTTCAACATGTTCAACTGCATGGTGTTCCTGACCTACTTTAAGGGCATCCCCCGCGATTTGGAGGAAAGCGCGGTGATGGACGGAGCCAACGAAGTGACCATGTTCTTCCGCATCCTCATCCCCGTGGCCATGCCGGTGTTCGCCTGCATTCTGCTGTTCGACGCGGTGAGCCATTGGAATTCCTACTACGACTGCATGCTCTACACCAAATCGGATAACCTGGTGGTGCTCAGTTATAAATTCGCCAAGATGCTGCTCTCCCAGCAATATCTGGATGTGGTGGCGGCGGATCCCAACCTGATGAGCCCAGAGGAACTGATGATGGCTCGCGGCCCCGTCTCCTCCCTGACGCTGCAAATGGCCACCATGGTGGTCACGGTGGTGCCTATCATCTGCGTATATCCCTTCCTGCAAAAATATTTCGTGAAGGGCCTGATGGTGGGTTCGCTGAAGGGCTAAAAAGAAGGATTTTTCCCCTTTCGGGAAGAATGAAGAATGCAGAGGTTTTCGCCTTTGCATTCTTTCCATACGTTCATGGCTTCCCCCGCGTTCGGGAAGCGACCGCGTAAAAGAGGAGTGAACAACCCTATGGCATGGCCGGAAAGCCTTTTAATCGTTGACGACCAGGCGGAAGTGCGCCGTTCGCTGATCGCCCAGTTCGCCGCCCTGGGAATCGCCCCCGCCCTTATTCTGGAGGCAAAGGACGCCCAGGAGGCCACCGCGCTTTTTGACCGGCATCATCCCCAGCTGACGCTGGTGGACATCGTGCTTTTCGGCAACAGCGGTTTCGACGTGCTTCAGCATATCCGCCAGGCGGATGAGGACGCCGCCGTCATGCTGATGACCGCTTTCCCTCAATTTGATTACGCCATGGAGGGCATTCGTTTCCGGGTGGATCATTTTCTGGTGAAGCCCGTCACGCTGCAGCAATTGGAAAGCGCGCTGATGGATCTGTTCTCCCGCAAAAACCGCGCCCAGGGGGCGGGGCATTCCTTCTATACGCGCCAGCTGGATCGCATTCTACTGGGCGAGGAGGGCCCCTCCTCCCTGGAAAAAGCGCGGCAGGAGGCGGGCGTTGACGCGCTGAAGGGCGAAAGCATGCTCTTTGCCCTGGCGGAGGGGGATATCGATCCTGCCGCCCTTTGCGCGCGCTTTGAGGCGCTGGGCCGCAAGGCCGTCGCCTGGCGGCGAAGCGACGGGGAGCTGGTGATCATTACCGCCTTTGATTTTTCCCGCCGGGGCCATGCCCGCGCCCTGCTGGAGCAAACGCTGCGGGAATGCGTCCCCGCCTTTTTCGCGGGGTGCAGCATCGCCCGCCGCGATGTGGGGCTGATTGAAATGCAGCGCCGGGCCGCCTTTGCCTTGGCTTATGCCCGGGAGAAAAAGCTGGAAAATCTAGCAGTCGGCTATGAACGGCTGGATCTGGGACGCATTCTGCTTTCCCGCGCCCACGCGGCGCTGATGAGCGCCTATGATTCTGCGGACGAGGCGCGCCTGATGGACGCGATGGATCAACTGATGATTCAGCTTCGGCTGCACAATGCGCTTTCGCTGGTTCCCGCGGCGTTCAATGAAATGTGCGCGCTGGAAAACCTGCCGCCGCTGGAGGAGGGCCTGAATCCGGAGGGCTTTTATCCCGCCGTGGTGGCGCATTTTCATCAGGCCGCCCTCCATTCCCCACCGCCCGCGCTGCATCTATCCGCCCTGCGCCAATATTGCATGGAGCATATGAGCGCGCCCGTCGCCCATGAATCGCTGGCCTCCCTCACGGGGTTCAGCTATGGCTATCTGGCCGATCTGTTCCGCCAGCACATGGGGAAAAGCTTGAATGATTACCAACGCGCCCTGCGCCTGCGCCAGGCGGCCGAACTGCTGGCGGGCACGCCCTGCCGGGTGTACGAGGTGGCCCGGCTTACGGGCTTTGAAGGCAATAAGCATTTCTATGGCCTGTTTCAGAAAGCCTATGGCGTCACCCCCACCCAATATCACGAAACGCAATATGAAGAAACGGAGCAGAGCAAGGAATGAAAAAATGGTTTATGCGCGCGGGCCTGCAAAAGCGGCTGATTGTTTCCGTTATGGCGGTCTTCTGCCTGCCGCTGCTGCTCATCGCCATTTACATTCTCTCTTCCCTGACCGGAAAGCTGCGGGAGAACGCCGTTTCCTCCGCCAATAATATCCTGGATTCCGCCGCGCAGGAAATGACCTACACCCTTTCCAGCCTGAAGGATACCGCCTCCTTCCTGGCGATGGATTCCAAGGTGTGCGTTTTCCTTTCCCTTCCTCAAGACGATGCGGACGTGGTGCGCATGTATTCCCAGACCATCAAGCCGTTTTTCACGCAGTTACAGATTCTTTATCCGTCTCTGCGCAGCATGCGGCTGCTCCACAACAATTCCTCCATCTTCTATATTCGGGATGTGCTGATTGACCGGGGCTCAAAGGCGGAACTGACCGCCCAGATGAAGGACGATTCGGGCCGCGCCCAGCTTTTTTCCATCCGCTTTGCCAGGGAAGGTATGCCCTGGGGCCGTGCGGACGAGCGCAATGTGTGGTATATCGATTACTGCGTGCCCCCCTCCAATTATCTTGCGCCCACCGGCATTGTGGAACTGGTGGTGGAGCATCAGGGCCTCTGGAACCAGATGACACGCTTTTCCCGGGATACGGGCATGCAGCTGCTTCTGGCCCAGGACGGGCAATGCATCAGCGCCACGGAGGATTCCTTTGCCGCACAATGGGCAAAGAATCCTCAGCGTGTGCGGGATTACACTATCATCGCCCGGGAAATTTCCTCCCTGGGCATGACGCTTTATTGCGGCGTGCCAGCCTCCATCACATCGCTTCCGCCGCTGCAATTGCTGCTGGTGCTGCTGGCGATGGCCGGTATTCTGGTGCTCACCTTTTTGCTGGTGCGCTGGCTCTGCGCCCGGCAGTTCACCAGCCTGAACGCGCTGACGGCGCGCATCGACGCCATATCGCCCGACGCCTCCACCTGCGATATTCCCGAGCCGATGGATGAGATCGACCGCCTGTCGCAGCATTTCGATCATATGTATCAGCGGCTGGGCGAATCCTTTCAGCGGGAAAAGCGCCTGCTCTACGACGATCTGACCAACCAATTAAAGCCCCATTTCATCTGCAACGCCATGGATATGCTGCGCTTGCAGGCGCAGCATTATCAGCAGGATCAATTGGCAGAATCCATCCTGCAAATCAATCAGTATTTCCGCTATTCCATGCTGGACAGCGGCGGCTCCGCTTCCCTGGGGGATGAAATCGACAACGCGGTGAATTATATGCGGCTGGTCAACGTGATGCGGGAGGATAAAATTCTCCTGAACGTCGCCCTGGACGCATGGGCAGAGCAGCACGCCAGCACCGCCATGCTGCCCAAAATGCTGCTTCAGCCGCTGCTGGAAAACGCCGTGCGCCATGGAATCAAATTAAAAAAGAACGCCTACATCGGCATTCAGTTGGATTACCAGGATCCGCATTTGATTATTCAGGTGACGGATAACGGCGCGGGCATGGATGAAGAAATGCTTGCGCATCTAAATCAATGCCTCAGCGGGGAAATCGAAGAAAAGGAAATGGAAAAGGGAAAGCACATCGGCCTGCTGAATGTGACGCGCCGCCTGCGTCTGCTGTATCCCAACGCCTACACCATCAGAATTTCCTCCCTGCCCTATCAGGGTACCACCGTAACGCTGCGCCTGCTGCAAGAGTAAGCCGGGGCCGCTTGATAAACCCTCAGCCGCCCCAATAGGCGGCGCTCACCGGAATGGTTTTTCAGAAGCTTTCCCCGGCTAAGAAAGCCCTATATGGCTTAAAAAATAAGAAAGCCGATTGCTTCTTCGCAAAACGGCTTCTTATTTTATTATTTTCTTCGCGTAACAGGCACATAAAAAGCGCGCCTTCCCCCCGCCGGGAGGATGGCGCGCACAGCGTCGCTGCGCCCGCTTCGCATAAAAAAGCGAATGTCCCAAAGTGCCGCTGCCCCTATTTTTTCACCCGCTATGTTAAGCAGGCCGGTGCCCTGCGCTCACGTTCTGCCGTCCCCTGGCGTGCTTGCGCACGGGGGCATGACATCCAGTGAACGACGCGGGCTCCGTTTAAGGAAATGTGGGTAAAAACAGGAAGCTGGCGCACACCCCAGGATCATTCTCTCGTTCTTTATTATATGCAATTGCCGCCTGCTTGTCAAGGCGTTTGCCACGGCAGATTTTTATCTTCGGTAATGTTTCGAATCTGCCGCAGATAGAAATCGCAAAGCTCCTTGGCAAATTCGCTGTCCGGCGATTCGCTCATCACGCGCACCATGCCCCGGTGCGCGTCGGGCACGATGGTGGCGTAGCCCTTCTCATGCTGAATGCGCACGCCCTCCCCCAGGCTGTGGGGCAGGCGGGTTTGATCGCAGAGGGTGTGCAGAATGCGCCCCTTATCCCGCGTTTTGCAGGCCACGTCCTCCGTCAGGATATGCACCTCAGGCAGCGCGGTCAATTGCCCCGCCAGGGGGCCCTGCTTCAATTCCTCCGCCAGGGCGAACAGGGCGGCCAGCCCGTCCCCCATCAGCGTGCGCTGGCGCTGACACGCCTCGCTTTCATCCGCCTCGCACAGCGGGGCCAGCCGGGCGGCGATGCGGGGCACGCCGGGCAAATCGAAGAGCTTTCCGTTTTTTCTTGCGCACAGGGAAAGCAGCAGCAGCGTCTGCTGCTCCCGGGAGGGGTGGCACTCCTCGGTAAACGCGCCGAATTCCTCGCCGTTTTCCGTGAGGAAAAATCCCGTTTCCTGGGGGCGGAGCGTTCTCTCCCCCATGCCGGAAACCCGTATATCCCGAGCGTTGAGCCGCTCCAGTCCCTCGGCGGCCAGACGACGCAGCAACGGAGAATCGCAGAAAACCGCCGCGGGCGAAAACAGCGGGCGCGCCCCCGCTTGGGGCAAGATTCGAGCCAAATAGATTTCTCCCGCGCCGGACAGCGCCTCCGTTCCCGCCGGATGCGCAAAGGCTGGTGGAAATTCCTGGCGCAGCAGCGCCGCATCCATGGCGGAAATCAGCTTGGAGGAAAGCGGCCGTCCCTGACCATCCAGGAAGCAAAGCGTCTGCCCGGCGGCAAATATGCCGCCCTCCGCCCCCAAGGCGGGCGTAAGCGCCCGCAGTATGGGCAGCGTGGTTTCCCCGGCGGTCAGCGCCCGCGCGCCCACAGCGCCCAACGCCCCCGCCGTCAGCGCCTGAAGCGCCGCCGCGCCGCTATGACCCACGACGACGCGGCGCACGCCCATCACCCGCGCATACGCCGCGCAAAGGGCGCAAACGTCCGCCGCCGTATCGCAGGCCGCTCCCCGCCGCGTCCATTGAGGGGTGGAAAAATCCCCCGCCGTCAGGGAACGGCTGATCACCGCCCCGGGAGCGGCCTTTAAGTGCGGCCAAATTTTCACCCCGGGCAAAAGCTCCGCATAAGCGCCCGCGATCGCCCCCTGGCCCAGCGCGCCGCCATCCTGCAGCTGTGCGCCCTGACGCATAATCGCCCCGTCGCACAGCACGCCTCCGCGGACACTCGCCTTTTCCTGCACCGCCGCCCGGGGCCACAGGCAGCTTCCCTCCACCAGTGCGCCCGCCCCGATCACGCATTTTTCCCCGATCACCGCGTCCCGCAGCACCGCGCCGGGGCCCACGATCGCCCCAGGCCCCACCTGGCACAGGCCTTCCAGCCGTGCCAGGGGGTCAATTCGCGCCGTCGCGTCCACGCCGTCCGCATGGGGCAGCGCCACCTCGCCCCGCAAAAGCGCCTGCTGGGCGGAAAGATAGGCCCGCTGATCGCCCACATCGCACCAATACCCCGTAGTTTCAAAGCCATAGAGGGGCGCATGCTTGGCCAGCAGCGCGGGAAAAATATCCTTGCCGAAATCCGGCGTACCCGCAGCGGGAATCATATCCAGCACCTGGGGCTCTAAAATATAAATGCCCGTGTTCACCAGATCGCTGAACACCCGGCTCCAGGTGGGCTTTTCGATAAAGCGCGTCACGCGGCTGGATTCATCCGTCAGCACCACGCCGTAGGGCAGCGGAACGCTCACCCGGCGAAGCACCAGCGTCGCCAGCGCTTTCTTTTCCTTATGAAAAGCCAGGGCGCGGGTCAGATCGCAGTCGGTAAGCCCGTCCCCTGAAAGAACAAAAAAGGTATCCCGCAGCTGATCCCGAGCCATGCGCACGCTTCCCGCCGTTCCCAGAGGCGTTGTTTCCTCGTAATAGTGTAGCTTGACCCCGTATTTTTCTCCCTTGCCAAAGGCGGCCCGGATCTTCTTGGGCTGATACCAGAGCGTGGACGCCACCTCGTTGATCCCATGGGCCTTCAGCAGCTTCAGCGTATACCCCATCACCGGCTCCCCCAGCAGCGGCACCAGGGGCTTGGGCGCTTCCAGCGTCAGCGGCCGCAGCCGCACGCCCTCCCCGCCCGCCATGATAATCGCCTGTATCGCCAATTTCATCGCTCCTTCTGCATGAATTCGTTTATATCTATTATGTGCCGCCGCTTTTTCGGATATGCCTGTTTTTTTGCCCTCGTTGGTTTGTAAATTCCCTGGAAACGTTACGAATTCGCTCTTGCGTTTTTTTAAAAAAAGTGTTATTACTTAAAGAGAACGCATCAGTTCACGTATCTTACATTTTCTGGAAAAAGGAGAAGCCATGGAAATTAACTGGTATCCCGGGCATATGGCCCGCGCCAAACGCCTGCTGGCCGACCAGCTGAACCGGGTGGACGTGGTGATCGAATTATGCGACGCACGCCTGCCCCTTTCCAGCCGAAACCCGGATTTGAAGCGCCTGACCGCCCGGAAGGAGCGGGTACTGCTGCTGGGCAAGGCTGATTTGGCCGATCCGCAGCTGACCAACCAATGGCTTTCCATTTTCCGGGCGGAGGGGCTGCCCTGCATGGCGCTGGATATGAGCCGTCAAGCCAAGGCCGCCCTTTCGCTCATCGATCGCGCCGCCCGGGAAACGGTGGATCGCGCCGCCCAGCGGGGCATCAAAAAAACCGTTCGCGCCATGGTGGTGGGCGTGCCCAACGTGGGCAAATCCACGCTGATTAACCGCCTGCACGGCGGAGCCGTCGCCAAGGTGGGCGATATGCCCGGCGTGACGCGGGCCAATCAATGGGTGAAGGTTTCCCCCTATCTGGAATTGCTGGATACGCCCGGCCTGCTCTGGCCCCGGCTGGATGATCCCCTGGCCGCCCGGCGGCTGGCCTATATCGCCGCCATTCGGGACGAGGTGCTGGATACGGCGCAATTGGCCATTCAATTGCTCACCGATTTGATCGTCGCCGCCCCCCAGGCGGTGGAGCAGCGCTTCAAAATAAAAGATCTTTCCCTGCGCGGCCCTGCGCTGCTGGACGCGGTGTGCCAGGGGCGCGGCTTTCTGATGCGCGGCGGCATATTCGATACCGAGCGCGCCTGCAAGGTGGTGCTGGATGAATTCCGGGGCGGCAAGCTGGGCCGCATCACCCTGGAAGCCCCAGTCAAGGAGCAAAATGATGACGAAGAAGCGTGAAGAACGCCTGCGCATCCTAACCCAGACCGATCTGCCCCTGTGGGAGGCGGGCGTGGTTTTCGCGGGCATGGATGAGGCTGGCCGCGGCCCGCTGGCGGGCAACGTGGTGGCCGCGTGCGTGGCGATGCCTAAAGCGCCGCTGCTTCCCTGGGTGGACGACAGCAAAAAGCTCTCCCCCGCCCGGCGAGAGAAGGTGTACGCCGAGATTATGCAAACGGCGCTGTATATGGGCGTGGGCCAGGCGACGCCGGAGGAAATCGATCAAATGAATATTCTGGAGGCCACCAAGGCCGCCATGCGCCGGGCGGCGGAGCAGGTTCCCGCCAGTCTTTTCCTCATCGACGCGGTTTCCGGCCTGCATCTTAAGGGCGAGGAGCGCGGCATCATCCACGGCGACGCGCTTTGCTATTCCATCGCCGCCGCCAGCATTGTGGCTAAGGTGACGCGAGACCGGCAGCTTCTGGCCCTGGATGCGGAATATCCCGGCTATGGCTTCGCCCAGCATAAGGGCTACGGCACGCCTCAGCATATCGCCGCGCTGCGCGCCCTGGGCCCCTGCCCGGCGCACCGGCGCAGTTTTATCGGGCATTTTCTATGAAAAGCTATCAAACCGGCCTGTTGGGCGAATTGCGGGCCGCCTTGTATCTGCGACGCGCGGGCATGCGGCTTGTGCGCTGGCGTTATCGCACGCGGCACGGAGAAATCGATTGGATTGCCCGGGCGGGCGACACGCTGGTTTTTGTTGAAGTAAAATACCGCCCCCGGGGCAAACTGGGTGATGGCGCGGAGGCGGTGGACGCGCGCAAGCAAAAGCGCCTGCGCTACGCGGCGGCCTGCTATCTGCAAACGCAGCCGCCTTGCGCCGCGCGCTTCGACGTGATCGAAATCAGCGCCGACGGGCTGCGGCATCTTCCCAACGCATTTTGAAAAAGGAGCGAGCATGAAGAAAAAACGGCTTCTCATGATATGCGGCGCGGCGGCGCTTGCGCTCTGCGCGGCGCTGTGCTTTATCCTGCCGCGTTCGCCGGGGCCTGGCGGCAGCTATGAAAACCTGATTCAGAACGGCGATTTTGAATTGCTGAATGAAAGCGGCCTGCCCACGGGCTGGTATACGGACGCCTATATTTATCAGAATTACACGCTTTTTTCCAGCGATCAGGGCCTGGATGGTCATGGCGCGCATATTGAAAACAAAAACGCCAACGACGCGCGCTTCGCCCAGGCGGCGGCCGTATCCCCCGACACGCTTTATTGCCTGCGGGGCTTTATCCGCGCCGACGCGGAGGGCGGCCTGGGGGCGAACCTTTCCATCGAGGGCGTCTACGTTTTTTCCGAATCCGTCTATCAGACGGACGGGGAATGGCAGGAGGTGGCCCTCTATGGCAAAACGGGCCCCAAGCAGCGCAGCGTGACGGTATACGCCCGGCTGGGCGGCTACAGCGGCGAAGCCACGGGAGAGGCCAGCTTTGATAACGTGACGCTTTGCCGGGTGGACAGCGTGCCCAGCGGCTATTACGCCGTCAATTGGTATAAGGAAGAGGCCGCGCCGGTTCAAGAAGAAACGACGCGAACGGGGGCAATGCAGCTTATTTTGTGCTGCACGGCCTACGCCCTGCTTTTCTTGGGGCTATGGCGGCTGATCAAGCGGCCCGAGGCGCTGAAAACGCGCGCCAAGGGACAGGAATTGCTGCAAGTCGCGCTTTTGCTGCTGCTGGCCGCCGCGGCGCGGATGCTGGTGGCCGCGCTGGTGCCGGGCTATGACGTGGATATCGGCTGTTTCCGGGCCTGGGCCACGCAAATGGCCCAGAGCGGCCCGGTGGATTTCTATCAATCCGTTTCCTTCTGCGATTATCCTCCGGGATATTTATGGATTCTTTGGCTGCTGGGCCTGATAGGCCGGGCGCTGGGGGGCGTGAGCGAATGGCTGGTGAAAATGCCCTCCGTGGCGGCGGATATTATGCTGTGCGCGCTGCTGTATAAGAGCGCGCGGCCTGCCCGGGGCCACCGGGAGGCGCTTGCGCTTTGCCTGCTGTACGCCTTTAACCCGCTGACCTTCGCCGCTGGGGCCGCCTGGGGGCAAACCGACGCGCTGATGACGCTGCTTGTGTTCCTGGCGGTGGACGCGGCGGGGAAAAAGCGCTGGAAAACGGCGCTGCCCTGCTATGCCGTGGCGGTGCTGGTTAAGCCCCAGGCGCTGCTTTTCGGCCCGCTGGGGCTGGGCGCGCTGATTGCCCAGGCGCTCTGGACGCGAAAGGATAAGCCTGCGCTGCGCGCGCTGCTCAAGGATGCGGCGCTGGGACTGGCGGCCACGGCAGTCGCCTGCGCGGCCATTGCGCTGCCCTTCGCCTGGAGGCAATCCCCCGATTGGCTTTTCTCGCTGTATGCGAAAACCATGGGCTCCTACGGCTATGCCACGGTGAACGGCTGCAATCTATATTTCCTGTTCGGGGAAAATTGGGTAGGCTCGGTGGAATCGCTTTCCGCGCCGCTGGTTCTGTGCGCGGCAGCGCTGCTGCTGCTTCCCTGCCTGTGCTACGCGCTGCCCCGCTTCCGGGCCAGCGCTGAAAAGGCGCGCCCGGCGGAAGAAAAGAAATTTTGCCTTATCGCTCTGGGAATCGCCGCGGCGACGGCGCTGGCCGTGGCTGTGCTGGCGCTTCTGGGCGCGCTTACCTATTCCAGCCTGAGCACCTGCTTCATCGCGGGCAGCATCGCCTTGGCCTTTTTCCTCTACGCCTGGGGCAAAGCGCCCGATAACCTGGCGCTTCTGGGCGCGGCGCAGCTGATGCTGCTGTTCGCCGCGGGCTCCATGATGCACGAACGCTACCTTTTCCCGGCGGTGGCGCTGCTGCTGCTGGCGTATGTGCGGAAGCGGGATAAGCGCATTCTTTATCTGGCGCTGGGAGTTACGCTCACGGGCCTGCTGAACGTAGGCTGCGTGCTGGATCGAAACATTCGCATCGGCGGGGCGGATGGGCATTTGAACGCCCCCGCTTTCGGCATTGCCAGCGATATGAGCGTGCTGGAATACCTTGCCGCCGCGGGCAACTGCCTGCTGGCCATGGCGGCGCTTTCCCTGTCGCTGCGCCTTTGCGGCGGCGAGGAGCCTGCGCGCGTTCCCGCCGCGAAAGCGAACTCGGCGGCGGAGCAGAATAAGGCCGTCGCCGCCGCGCCGCTGCCGCAAAACGCCCCCCTTCGCAAAATGACCCGGCGGGATTGGGTTTTGATGCTTTGCTGCACCGTGCTTTACGCCGCGCTGGCCTTTACCAACCTGGGCTCCACAAAGGCCCCGCAGCACGCCTGGGTTTCCACCGATGCGGGCGAGCAGCTCATCCTGGATCTGGGCGCGGAAAAGCAGTTCCACATGCTGTATTACGGCGGCATTCATCAATACGACAGCGATTTCACCGTGGAAACCAGCGCGGACGGCCAAAGCTGGGCCCGGGCGTATTCCGCGTCCATGAAAATCGGCGAATGCTTCAAATGGCAGTATCTTTGCGAGCCGGCGGGCTCCTCCCTTCCCGCCGCGCTGAACGGGCGCTATGTGCGCATCACGGCGGATCACATCAGCCTGACGCTTTTCGAGGCCCTTTTCCGCGATCAGGAAACGGGCGAAACGCTGACCGCCGCCCTGCTTTCCGATTCCGTGAAAAACGAAACCTCCGCCGCCCTGCTGGACGAGCAGGACACCCTGGAGGGCGAACCCGGCTGGTTCAATTCCACTTATTTTGATGAAATCTATCACGCGCGCACCGGCTATGAGCACCTGCACGGGCTGCCCACCTACGAAACCACGCATCCCCCGCTGGGCAAGGTGTTCATCAGCTGGAGCATCGCCATTTTCGGCATGACGCCTTTTGGCTGGCGCTTTGCCGGGGCGCTGGCGGGGGTGCTGATGCTGCCGGGCATGTATCTGCTGGGCAAGCTGCTCTTTAAGCGCCGCTGGGGCGGCCTGGGGGCGATGCTGCTGCTTGCCTTTGATCTGATGCATTTCACCCAGACCCGTATCGCCACCATCGATTCCTTCGTCGTGCTGTTCATCATCTGGATGGTGTATTTCATGCTGCGCTGGTTCCTGATGGATTTCTTCGCCGCGCCGCTTTGGAAAACGCTGGTCCCCCTGGGGCTTTCCGGCCTGTGCATGGGGCTGGGAATTGCCAGCAAATGGACGGGCTGCTACGCGGGAGCGGGCTTGGCGCTGATCTTCTTCTACGGCCTGTATCGCCGCTTTCGGGAGGTATCCGCCGCCATCGCCCTCCCGCCCAGGCAGCGAACGCCCCATGATTCCGCCGCCGCTGCGGGGACGAAGCCCTTGCTGATTACGCTGCTTAGCTGCCTGATTTTCTTTGTGGCCGTTCCGCTGGTGATTTATTACCTATCCTATATTCCCTATTTCGCCTATAACGGCGGCGTGACGGTGAAAAAAGTAATCGAAGCGGCGGTGGGCCCCTATTTTTCCACCGGCGAGGTGGGCGGTATGCTGGGCTATCATTCCAAGCCCGGGCTGGGGATGGATCATCCCTTCTATTCCCCCTGGTATGAATGGCCCCTTATCATCAAGCCCATGTGGTATTCCTCCAACGCCTATGAGCCTGCGGGCATGCAGATGACCATCATGGTCATGGGCAACCCGGCGGTTTGGTGGGTGGGCCTTGCGGCCCTGTTTACGGTGGCGGCGCTGTGGGTGCGACGGCACATCGGAAAAGACGGCGTTCTTTCTCTGTACGCCCCCAAGGACGATCCCCGCTACGCGCTGCTGCTGATCTGCTTCCTGGCGCAATACCTGCCCTGGATTCCCGTTCCCCGGGGCACCTACATCTATCACTATTTTACCGCCGTTCCCTTCATTATTCTCTGCACGGTCTTCTGCCTGGATCTGTGGGCGGAAAAACGGGAAAAGGCGGCGCGCATCGCGCTGATTGTGCTGCTGACGGCGGCGCTTGCGCTGTTCATTGCGTTCTTCCCCTATGCCAGCGGCCTGATGGTTTCGCAAAAATGGCTGGACGCCATGAAATGGTTCCCCAATTGGCTGTGGTATTAACGAAACTCGCACGAAAGGAGGCGGCGGTATGCTGGCGCGAACGCTGTGCTTTGCTTTGCAGGGGGTAGAGGGCCAGCCCGTGCATGTGGAAACGGATGTATCCAGCGGGCTGAATACCTTTACCATCGTGGGCCTGCCGGATGCGGCGGTGCGTGAAAGCCGCGACCGGGTGACGGGCGCGCTGCGGAATTCCGGCTTCGCCATGCCTGCCGGACGAGTGACGGTAAACCTCTCCCCCGCCGATTTGCGCAAGGAAGGCGCCGCCTTTGATCTGCCCATCGCCGTATCCATCATCGCCGCCAGCCGTCAGGCCGCCATGCCCGCATTGCCCCGTACGCTGCTGCTGGGCGAATTATCGCTGGACGGCTCGCTGTGCCCTGTGCGCGGCGCGCTTTCCATGGTGATCGCCGCCTGTCAGCGGGGAGTGGAAAGCGTTATCCTGCCTGCGGAAAACGGGGCGGAGGTGCAATCCCTGACGGGCATGCTGATTTACCCCGCGCGAAGCCTGGCGGAGGCCGTTGGGCATTTATCAGGAAAAATTCCCCTCTCCGCTCAGGTACAAACCGCCTATGACGATTGCCTGTCACAAAGCGTTCCCGCGCTGGATCTTGCCCTGGTACGGGGCCAGCAGGGGGCGCGAAGGGCGCTGGAAATCGCCGCTGCGGGCGGGCATAACCTGCTGATGATCGGCGTTCCGGGCAGCGGAAAAACCATGCTGGCCCGCTGCCTGCCCGGCATCCTGCCCCGCATGACCTTTGCCGAGGCGTGCGAAACCACGCGCATTCACTCCGTGGCCGGGCTGCTGCGTCCAGGCCAGGGCCTGATGACCGAGCGGCCCTTCCGCACGCCTCATCACGCCGTTTCCGCCCCCGCGCTGGTGGGCGGCGGCGCGGATGCGAAGCCGGGGGAAATTTCCCTGGCGCATAACGGGGTGCTGTTTCTCGACGAACTTCCCGAATATGCGCCCAACGTTCTGGAAGCGCTGCGCCAGCCTTTGGAAGACGGCTTTGCAAGTATCTCCCGGGTACGCGCCCGGGCGCAATATTTATCCCGCTGCATGCTGGTGGCGGGCATGAATCCCTGCCCCTGCGGCTATTACGGCAGCCGCACCCGCACCTGCCATTGCGGCGAAGGGGCGATTCGCAAATATTTAAGCCGTATTTCCGGCCCGCTGCTGGATCGCATTGATTTACAGGTGGAAGTGGACGCGGTTTCAGTAAGCGAAATTAATCAATCTGCCCCTTCGGAATGCTCCGCCGCTGTGCGCGAGCGGGTGCAGGCCGCCCGCAAACGCCAGCAGGCGCGGCTTGCGGAGACGGGCATGCATTGCAATGCCGAAATGGACGCGGCGGCGCTGAAGGAACTGTGTCCCCTCAGCGGCCCCGTTCAGGCGCTGCTGACCCGGGCGGTGGAAAAAATGGGGGTCAGCATGCGCGGATACACGCGCATGATTAAGGTTGCCCGCACCATCGCCGATTTGGCGGGAGAAGCCGAAATCGGCCCCGGACATATTGCGGAAGCCATTCAATATCGCGCCCTGGACAGCAAATACTGGGGAGGATAACGACGCATGTACAGCAAGGAGCAGCTGGCGCGCATCTGGCTCAAGTGCGCCCCCATGGGCGCATGGAACCGGCTGGACGCGCTGAAAAGCGAATTCGGCGGCGCGCTGGGCGTATGGGATCATTTCACCCCGGCGCTGTACCAACTGCTGGGAGAAGCCAATTTCACCGTCCTGGCCGATTTGCGCGCCCAGCGCTGCGCTTCCATTCTGCGGCAATTGGAGCAATGGCAGATTCGCGTTGTTTTTCGCGGCGATTCCGATTATCCAGCACTGCTGGAGCCCCTGGACGACGCGCCCGACGTGCTTTTCGTCCGGGGCGAGCTGCCGCCGCCCGGCGCCCCTGCGCTTTCCATCGTGGGCTCCCGCAGCTGCACCCGTTACGGCGGCGCGCAGGCCCGGAAAATCGCCCGGACGGTGGCACAGGCAGGGGTGACGGTGGTCAGCGGCCTGGCCCGCGGCATTGACGCCGCCGCGCATCTGGGCGCGCTGGAGGGGGGCGGACCCACGGTGGCGGTGCTGGGCTGCGGCCTGACGCAATGCTATCCCCCGGAAAACAAGGAATTATTCGCCCGCATTCTGGATTCCGGCGGCGCGGTTATCAGCGAGCTTGCGCCCGACGCTCCCCCGCTCGCCTTTCATTTCCCGGTGCGCAACCGGATTATCGCCGGAATGGCTCATGCGCTTTTGCTGGTGGAGGCCCGGGAAAAAAGCGGCACTCATTCCACCGTGAATTACGCCCTGGCCCAGGGGCGCGAGGTGTTCGCCCTGCCGGGCAATGTGGACGCGCCGGGAAGCGAACTGCCGCTGCGGCTGCTGAAGGAGGGCGCGGGCTTATGCGCCTGCGGAGAGGATATTCTTTCCGCCATGGGCTGGGCGGAGCGACCGCCCGTCCAGACGGATTTATGGCCTGATGCGGAAACCGAGCCCGACCCCATTCTGCGCGCCCTGGCGCTGGAAGAAAAAACGCTGGAGGAGCTGATTGCGGAAACGGGGATCTCTCCGGGAGAACTGGGCACGCAATTAACCCTGCTGGAATTAAACGGCCGGGTGGAGCGCCGCGCAGGCCGCGCCTACGCCCTGGTTCGCCCATAACGAAGCGATTTCCATTCACATAAAATTCGATTAAAAAACGGAGGAATGCACCGTGCCCACTGCAAGCAAGCTGATTATCGTCGAATCCCCCGCCAAGGCCCGCACCATCGCCAAATTCCTGGGCCGCAGCTACAAGGTTGAAGCCTCCCAGGGCCATGTTCGGGATATGCCGAAATCTCAATTAGGCGTGGATGTTGAAAACGATTTTGCTATCAAATACATTACCATCCACGGCCGTGGAAAAATTCTGGCGAAAATTCGAAAAGAAGCAAAAACCGCCTCCAAAGTTTTCCTGGCGACAGACCCTGACCGCGAGGGGGAGGCAATTTCCTGGCATCTGGCCCAAACGCTGGGCATCGACGTGGCGGAGCCCTGCCGCGTGGAATTTCATGAAATCACGCAGAAGGCCGTAGAGACCGCCATGAAGCATCCCCGAGCCATCGATATGGACAAGGTGGACGCGCAGCAGGCCCGCCGGGCGCTGGATCGGCTGATCGGCTACAAGATCAGCCCGTTGCTGTGGGCCAAGGTGAAAAAAGGACTCTCCGCCGGGCGTGTGCAATCGGTGGCCACCCGACTGGTGGTGGATCGCGAGCAGGATATCGAGGATTTCATTCCTGAGGAATATTGGGACGTTTCCGCCTCCGCCCTGCTGCCCAGCGCCCGGGGCCGCAAGACCACCTTCACCCTGCGTCTTTCCACCTTGGACGGCAAAAAAGCCGAGCTGCACAACGCCCAGGAAGCTCAGGCGGCCAGGGAGCGGGTGGAAAACGCGAATTTCGCCGTATACGGTATGAAACGCGGCGAGCGCAAAAAGCTGCCCGCCCCGCCCTTCACCACCTCCTCCCTCCAGCAGGAGGCCAGCCGCAAGCTGAATTTCACCACCCAGAAAACCATGCAGGTGGTGCAGCAGCTCTATGAAGGCGTGGATCTGGAGGGCGAAGGCACGCAAGGTATCGTCACCTATATCCGTACCGACAGCGTCCGCGTTTCCCAGGAGGCGCTGGACGCCGTGCGCGCCTATATTCCCAAGCGCTTCGGCCCTGAATATCTGCCCGAAACCGCCAACGAATTCAAGGGTCGCCGCAACGCCCAGGACGCGCACGAGGCCATCCGCCCCACGGATATTACCCGCACCCCCGAGGCCATCAAGCCCTCGCTTACCAAGGAGCAGTTTCAGCTTTACCGGCTGATTTATTCCCGCTTCCTGGCCAGCCAGATGATGCCCGCGTTCTACGACACCCTGAGCATGGATGTGGCGGGCAACGGCGTGGGCATGCGCTTCTATGGCGAGCACAAGCGCTTCGCAGGCTTTACCAGCGTGTACGAAGAGGGTACGGACGACGCGCAGGAATCCGCCGAATCCACCCTGCCCCAGTTTGAAGAAGGCGCGCCGGTTATCATTGAATCCGTCGAAAGCCAGCAGCATTTCACCCAGCCTCCCTCCCGTTATACGGAGGCCTCCCTGGTGCGCACGCTGGAGGAAAAGGGCATCGGCCGCCCCTCCACCTACGCCCCCACCATCACCACCATCCTGGCACGGGGCTATGTGATGCGGGAAAACAAACGCCTTTTCCCCACCGAGCTGGGCCGCACCGTGAACGCCATGATGATGGAATATTTCGGTCCCATTATCGATATTGATTTCACCGCCGGGCTGGAGGACGAACTGGACGAGGTGGAAGAGGGCGAAATGGATTGGCGGCAGGTGCTGCGGGAATTTTATCCGCCCTTTGAAAGCATGCTGGAAAGCGCGGAGGAGAAAATCGAAAAAGTAGAAATCAAGGATGAGCCCAGCGACGTGGTCTGCGATAAATGCGGGGCGCAGATGGTGTACCGGGTGGGCCGGTTCGGCAAATTCCTGGCCTGCCCCAATTTCCCCGAATGCCGCAACACCAAGCCCATCCTCACCTATATCCAGGCCAAATGCCCAAAATGCGGCGGGCGGCTGCTGGAAAAGACCAGCCGGAAAAACCGCAAATTCTACGGCTGCGAGCATTATCCCGAATGCGATTTCGTTTCCTGGGAAATGCCGGTGGATCAGCGCTGTGAAAAATGCGGAAGCTACATGACCCTGAAACGCTCCCGGAAGGGCGAAACCTGGTATCTGTGCAGCAACGAAACCTGCCGTCACCGGGTTCCCGCCCCCGGACAAACGGAGGCGGACGAATGAAGGCGACGGTTATCGGCGCGGGCCTGGCGGGCTGCGAGGCGGCCTGGCAGCTGGCCAGGCGAGGCGTGGCGGTTACGCTGATCGAGCAAAAGCCGGCGGGCATGAGCCCCGCCCATCATTCCCCCCTGTTCGCGGAGCTGGTGTGCTCCAATTCCCTGCGCTCCGACCGGCTGCAAAACGCGGTGGGCCTGCTGAAGGAAGAAATGCGCAGGCTGCATTCCCTGGTGCTGGCGGCGGCGGATCAGGCGCGGGTGCCCGCCGGGGGCGCGCTGGCGGTGGATCGGGCGCAGTTTTCCGGCTATATTACCAACGCGCTGCGCGCCCATCCCCTGATTGAAGTAGTGGCCCGGGAGGAAACGGAAATTCCCGCCCCCCCCGCCGTGATCGCCACCGGGCCCCTCACCTCCGATGCTATGGCCCAGGCCATCGCCGCCATGCCGGAGGTATCCACCCTGAATTTCTATGATGCGGCCGCCCCCATCGTGACGGCGGATTCCTTGGATATGGAAAAGGTATACCGCGCCTCCCGCTACGGCCGGGGGGACGATTACCTCAACTGCCCCATGACCCGGGAGGAATACGACGCTTTTGTGGAGGCGCTGCTGGCGGCGGAAACCGCGCCGGTGCATGGCTTTGAGGAAAGCCGCGTGTTCGAGGGCTGCATGCCGGTGGAATCCATGGCGCGGCGGGGGCATATGGCGCTGGCCTTCGGCCCGCTCAAGCCCGTGGGCCTGCCCGATCCCCGCACGGGACGCGATCCCTATGCCGTTGTGCAGCTGCGCCAGGACGATGCGGCGGGCGAATTGTATAACCTGGTAGGCTTCCAGACCCGCCTGAAATTTCCCGAGCAAAGGCGCGTGTTCGGCATGATTCCCGGCCTGGAGCGCGCCGAATTTGCCCGCTACGGCGTGATGCACCGGAACACCTTCCTGCAAAGCCCCGGCCTGCTGGATGCGCACTATCAGATGCTCTCCCGCCCCGGGCTGTATTTCGCGGGCCAGATGACGGGAGTGGAAGGATATGTGGAATCCGCCGCCAGCGGCATGGTGGCGGGCATATGTCTGGCGCTTCAATTACAGGGGCGGGCCCTGCCCGATTTTCCCCGGGAAACGGCAATCGGCGCGCTGGCCCATTATGTGGCCGCGCAAAACCGAAATTTCCAACCCATGAACGTCACATTCGGCATCATGGAGGGTATTTCAGAGCGCATCCGGAATAAACAGCAGCGCTATGAAAAAATCGCAAACCGGGCTTTGGAAATCGTGGACGCTATGGCCCCGGAGTTGGAAGGCTGAGGCTGCCACATTTTTGCCGGATTCTTATCCGCTTCAGCGCATCTTTCTATCGATAATATATACGAAATCATTACGGAGGTTGACAGCCATGACCATGAAGGGCACCACCATCTGCGGCGTTCGCAGAAATGGGCATATCGCCATTGCGGGCGACGGCCAGGTCACCATGGGCGAACACACCATCTTTAAGGGCACGGCCCACAAGGTGCGCCGCATTTTTAACGATTCCGTTGTAACGGGCTTTGCCGGCACGGTTGCGGACGCATTTTCCCTGTGCGAACGCTTTGAAGATAAATTAAGCCAATGCGGCGGCAATCTGGAACGGGCGGCGGTGATGCTGGCCCAGGAATGGCGGGGCGATAAGGGCCTGCGCCAATTGGAGGCCATGCTCATCGTGGCCAATAAGGAAAGCATGCTCATCGTATCGGGCACGGGCGAAGTGATCGATCCGGACGACGGCGTGGCCGCCATCGGCTCGGGTGGGAATTACGCCCTGGCCGCGGCCCGGGCGCTGCTGCAAAATACCGATCTTTCCGCCGCCGAAATCGCAGAAAAGGCGCTGCACATCGCCGCCTCCATCTGCGTGTACACCAATGATAATATCATCGTGGAGGAGGTCTGACCATGAAAGAATTAACCCCCCGCGAAGTGGTTCGTGAACTGGATCGCTACATCATCGGCCAGGATGAGGCCAAGCGCGCGGTGGCCATCGCGCTGCGGAATCGCTATCGCCGGGCGCAGCTGCCCGAAAAAATGCGGGAAGAAATTTACCCTAAGAATATTCTGATGATCGGGCCCACGGGTGTTGGCAAAACGGAAATTGCCCGCCGCCTAGCCAAGCTGGTGGACGCGCCCTTTATCAAAGTGGAGGCCACAAAATTTACGGAAGTGGGCTATGTGGGCCGGGATGTGGAATCCATCATCCGCGATCTGGCGGAAAACGCGGTGCGCATGGTGAAGGCCGAGCATGAGGAACGGGTGAAAACCCGGGCCCAGGTGCTGGCGGAGGATCGGCTGGTCACGCTGCTGCTGCATCCCCCCAAGAAGCCCGCCAATAATAACCCCCTGGATTTTCTGCTGGGCCGCAAAACCGAGCCCGCCCCCACCGAAGAAGAAAAAGGCGAGGTGGCCCGCAAGCGGGAGGACGTGCGGGAGCAGCTGCGCCGGGGTGAACTGGAAGAAAACGAATTGGAAATCGAAGTGGAAGAAAGCTCCCCCCAATTGGAGGTGGGCGGCGCTTCCATTAGCATCGGCGATATGATGGGCGGCATGATGCCCAAGAAAACCAAGCTGCGCCATGTGAAGGTGAAGGAGGCGCGCAAGCTGCTCACGGCGGAGGAAGCGGAAAAGCTCATCGACGAGGACGCCGTGAAGGAGGAGGCCGTGCGCCGCTGCGAACAGAGCGGCATTGTGTTCCTGGATGAAATCGATAAAATCGCCGGGCGCGGCGCGGGCACCGGCCCGGATGTGAGCCGCGAGGGCGTGCAGCGGGATATTCTGCCCATTGTGGAGGGCTCCACGGTGAACACCAAGTACGGCCCCGTGCGCACCGATTTCATGCTGTTTATCGGCGCGGGCGCGTTCCACGTTTCCAAGGTTTCCGATCTGATCCCCGAATTGCAGGGACGCTTCCCCGTGCACGTCACCCTCAAAAGCCTCACCCAGGAGGATTTCGTCAGCATCCTGACCAAGACGGATAACGCCGTCACGCTGCAATACAAGGCGCTACTGGAAGTGGATAAGGTGCATTTGAGCTTCGAGGAGGATGCGCTGAATGAGATTGCCCGCGTGGCCATGCTGGCAAACGAAACGGGCGAGGATATCGGCGCCCGGCGGCTGCACGCGGTGTTTGAAGAACTGCTGGAGGACGTATCCTTTAACGCCGGTGGCGATAATATGCCCGACGTCAATCTGAGCATCACCGCCGAATATGTGCGCGAGCATCTCAAGGCGGCGAAGCAGATGGATCTTCGGCGATACATTCTCTAAAAACGCTTGATTTTCCCTGACGCTTTTCCACGCCGCGCATACAATAAAAAAGGCGCATGAAGCGCGCCGGAAACCGCATACAAAAGAAAGGAAGGCGTAGATATGCCTTTGACGATAGCCATTGACGGCCCTGTGGGCGCGGGAAAATCCTCCGTGGCGGACGCCGTTGCCCAGCGCCTTGGCATCCTGCATTTGGATACCGGGGCCATGTATCGGGCGGTGGGTCTGGCCGCGCTGGATGCGAAAATTGATCCGAAAAATCAGGAGGCGGTCTGCGCCTTATGCGCCCAGGGCGGCGCGCAGGTGGACGTTCGCTATCATAACGGCGCGCAGGCCACCCTCGTAAACGGTCAGGACGTGAGCGATCGCATCCGTACCCAGGAAGCGGGCATGGCGGCCTCCTGCGTATCCCGATATCTGCCGGTGCGGCAGATGCTGGTGCGCCGCCAGCGGGAGTTGTCCCAGAGCCAGCCCATGCTGCTGGACGGCCGGGACATCGGTACGGTGGTGCTGCCGGACGCCACCGTGAAAATCTACCTGACCGCCTCCCCCGAAGTGCGCGCCCAGCGCCGCATGCTGCAATTGCGCGAAAAAGGCGATCAAACGCCCTTTGAGCAGGTGCTGGCTGAGGTGAACGCCCGGGATCATCAGGATATGACCCGGGCGGTGGATCCCCTGCGGCAAGCAGAGGACGCGATTTGCGTGGATGCTTCCGCGTTGAATTTTGAAGAAACAGTGCAGGCGATCCTGACGCTGGTGGAGGCGCATTCATGAGCGCAGCAAGCGAATTAACCCCCGCGAAGAAGGAGCGCAGCTTCCTGTATACTATCGCCCGGGGGCTGGCCTTTCTGCTGGTGCATTTCTTTTTTCCCGTCACCTATCATTTTCTGGATCGCTTTTCCATGCAAGCGCCCTATATCCTGATGGCGAATCATAAAAGCCTGCTGGATCCCTTTGTAATCGCTTACCCCTGCAAGCAATATGAAATTCGCTTTCTTGGGAAAAAGGAATTGAGCCAAGGAAAGCTGGCGGGCTGGGTGATGCGGCATATGCACATGATTCCGGTAGATCGCCATCACAGCGATTTGCAGGCCATGCGGCAATGCACCAAGGCCCTGCGGGAGGGGCATGTGCTGGGCATTTTCCCGGAGGGAACGCGGCACCTGCCCGATCTGATGAGCGAGGTGGAAACCGGAACGGCCGTGCTGGCTCTGCGGGCCAACGTGCCCTTGCTGCCCGTGTATATCAATGGGAAGCTGCGGCTTTTCCACCGCACCCATGTTTACGTCGGCCAGCCTATGGATATTTCCGATCTGTCCGCCCAGGGCTTTGACAGCCAGGCCGTGCAGCAGCTAACTCTGCGCATTCGGGATACCTTCCTGCAAATGCGCGCCGATGCAGGGAAATAAGAGGATAACCCGGCAAGCGCAAACGCCGCATATAATATAAATCGCGCCTATTTCAAACGAAACGGGCGCGATTTTTGAGTATTCCGCGCCAGATTGAGCATCGCCATCGGGCAAATTGAGCATGGCTTCCGGCGAGATTGAGCACGGCTTCCGCACAGGTTGAGCACACGGTAAAATGTAGGTATGAACTACTCGGTGCCATTTGAGTACAGCCGGCAGAAAGTAGATGTGCGCGTGACCCGCTCCGCGATTGAGGTGTTCTACAGCGGAAATCGTATTTGCTCCCATC
>CAKULG010000002.1 GCA_934667105.1 uncultured Clostridia bacterium | reverse complement strand
TTGACCGCAATCCCTTCGGGCTGAAAATTCTGAAGGAGCTGTACCTTATGCCCAACGCAACCGTGCTGCTGGGCAATCATGAATACATGATGCTGGACGCACTGACGAAAGCATCGCCTGAAAACGAGTTCATCCGGCGCTGGTACCGCAACGGCGGCAATATTACGCATGCGCGTCTGCTGCACTGCTCCAAAGCGTATCGGCAGAAAATGCTCGACATCATCCGGGCATTGCCCGTCAATCTTGAAATCTGCTGCGGCGATACGGATTACCTGCTCGTTCACGGCGGCCCGCTGGGCTACCGGCACAGATACGATGATCCCGTGAGAGATTCCGTCTGGATGCGGCTGGATGAAACGACTGTGCTCCCGGAGGGAAAAACCGTGATTTTCGGGCATACGCCGACCTGCCATTACCAGAGCGGCACTCCCATGAGGATATACCATGGCAGCGGCAGAATCGGCGTCGACTGCGGCTGCGCCTATCCGGAGGGCCGACTGGCCTGCCTGCGTTTGGACGATATGAAGGAGTTCTATTCGGATTTGGAGGGAGTAAATGCATGAGCAGAATGTCTTTCCGTGACGAAGTCAGAATTGTTCCCCATCAGGAAGAATGGCGGAAGCGCTTCCGTCAGACAAAGGAAGTAATCATTGGCATTCTGCTGGCACAGGACATCGAATGCGATGTTCGCCATGTGGGCGGAACGGCTGTCCCGGGTATGTGCGGCAAGCCCATTGTGGATATATTGGTCATGGTGAAGACGGAAGATCTGCTGCACGCTGTTCGCGGGTTGTCGGAAGAGTTCCTGTGCCTTGGCGAGTGCGGCCGTCCCGGACGCTGGTTCTTTTCAATGGGCGATAACGAGCATAACGCGGCATACATCCACCTGACCACGCCGGACAATCCCGTAGCGAAGGATCAGATGGCATTCCTGCACCTGCTTCAGACGTCGCCCGCGCTTTGCAAAGAATACGCCGCACTCAAGATGCGCCTTGCGGAAAAGTATCCGTGGGACAGACTGGGCTACAGAACGGAAAAGGGCGTTTTCATTGAGCAATGTCTGAAGGAAGAGCTTGAGGAGAAAACATGAATTACAAGAATACTATAAGAGGAAAACAAGAAGCTGCTCTGGGATGAAAGCAACTGACGGCCTCTTTGCGAAAGCTGCCTTAATCAAAAACAGGAAGAGAAATGTTAAAAACCGTCCTGCCCAGGCAAGACGGTTTGAGAGTTATACGCCGTATAGTGCGTCGTTCTTGGATAGAAGGTACAAGCAGTATTGGTTCATGCTGATTCCTTCGCTTTTGGAATGCTCGGCCAATGAACGATGAAGGGATTTGGGAATACGGAGCTTAAACTGTCCGGAATAGGCATTGAGCATATCCGGTTCATGGATCGTGATGCCTTCCTCCAATGCCGCGCTGATCCATGCGCGTTTTGCATCTTCAGCGTTTTTGGCGACTTCCTCCATCGTTTCCCCGCTGGTCAGGCATCCTGGCAGTTCGGGATACGCGCCCACAAAACCGCCTTCATCTGGATCGGGAATAATCTCCAGCCGATAGGGCAAAGCCATATATTCTTCAATTGTTTTCATGATAGCTCGCCTCGCTTTCTACAATATCACGCACCATTTCCACATAGATCTTTTTAATCGGTTCATGTTTGGGAATGGTGATGGGTTGGCACCCCGGTTTTCGGAATGTATAATGGCTGCTTCCGCTGCAGGGTGCAAACATCTGGTAGCCACAGCTCTCTAATACCTTACGCAATTCATCGAATCGTAAGTCCTTGGATAAGGACAGGATTCTTTGGATTAGCTTTTCCCATTTGGACATTGGATTATCCCTTCCATTCATATTATACTTGGTGTCACGGGTGGTGTCAAGCTGATTGGAGGTTATTTGCGAAAAATCCACTTTTATATCTGTTCCGGGCGAGAAGTAAGCCCCAGAACATCGTGTTTGCAGCACCTGGCTCTACCTTACAGGGCGGGCGAGCGGCGGTCGAATGGAGACTGACCGCGCTGGATTGCAAATCTCCGCCTTTTCCTTGATCGCTCTCCTTGGGCTTTGTGCAACCTGTGTTTGACGCGGCAGCACCCCGTGCTTCCGTTCGTTTGCTCGAAGCCGCGGCGCTTTTTCAGATAGGTCGTTGTGCAGGAAAAGAAAATTGCTATGTCAAAAATAACGAATTAGAAAACGAAAAATTGCAAAATATGAATTTTCAAGAATACAATCCTGCATTTTAATTGTTTTTCCGCTGGAAATCCATTGACAGACAGGCCGCGGCTTTTTATAATACCCAAGAACAAAGGCGCGAGCCCATGACGGCCGTCCTTTGCAGATTGCTCCCACGGAGAAGGCGAGGAAGCGGCATGATTAAGCTGGAGCACGTAGACAAGTATTTTGGAGAGCTGCATGTTCTCAAGGATGTGAGTCTGGAGGTTGCCGAGGGGGAGAAGCTGGTAATTATCGGGCCCTCGGGCAGCGGGAAATCCACCACCGTGCGCTGCATGAATTTCCTGGAGGAGCCTAGCAGCGGCCATGTATACATAAGCGGCCAGGAGCTTACCGCCCACAATAAGACCCGCGTGATCCGGGAGAACATGGCCATGGTGTTTCAGCAATTCAATCTGTATCCCCATATGACTGTGCTGCGGAATCTGACCCTGGCGCCCATGAAATTACAGCATAAATCTCGGGCGGAGGCGGAGCGGGTGGCCTATCATTATCTGGATGTGGTGGGCCTGCGGGATAAGGCCCACGCCTATCCCACCACCCTGTCCGGCGGCCAGCAGCAGCGCATCGCTATCGCCCGCGCCCTGTGCGCCCAGGCGAAAATTATCCTCTTTGACGAACCCACCTCCGCCCTGGATCCGGAAACGATTCAGGAGGTGCTGGATGTGATGATTTGCCTGGCCAAGGAGAAAATCACCATGGTGGTGGTGACCCACGAAATGGGCTTTGCCCGCCAGGTGGCGGATCGAATCGTTTTCATGGCGGACGGCCAGATCATCGAGGAGGGAACGCCGGAGCATTTTTTCGAGCATCCCGAAAACGAGCGGGTGAAGCAATTCCTGGGAAAGATTTTGCGAAAGTAAGTTGATTTCCGGCCTGCGGGCTTGAAATAGGAAGCGTCGGCCACGGCCTTCCGGTATCCGGATAACATAAGGAGGGTAAAACGATGAAACGAATGATTTGTCTGCTTCTGGCGCTGCTGCTTATGTGCGCGCCCGCCCTGGCGGAAGGCGTATCGCCCGATGTGCAGGCGATTATTGATCGCGGCGTGCTGCGGGTGGGCGTGAAAAACGCAGTGGTCGGCTTTGGCTATCAGGATATGCTTACGGGCGAATACAGCGGTATGGAAATTGATATTGCCAATAAGCTGGCGGAAGAACTGGGCGTGGAGGCGGAATTCACCACCGTCACCGCCGCCACCCGCACCGAACTGCTGGATTCCGGGGACATCGATTGCGTTCTGGCCACCTTTACTATTACCGACGAGCGCAAAAGGAACTGGGATTTCTCTACCCCCTATTACACCGATTATGTGACCGTGCTGGTGGAGGATAAATCCGGCATCAAAACGCTGGCCGATCTGGCGGGCAAGAAAATCGGCGTTTCCTCCGGCTCCACCTCCGCCCGCTCCGTGGTGGAGGCCATGATCGCCGCCGAATTGATCGACGGCAAGGATTACAGCCGAGATACCTTTGACCCCGCCACCTGGACGGACACCGTATCCTTCCAGCAGTACGACGATTATCCCACCATTTCCACCGCCCTGAGCGCGGGCGAATTGGACGCCTTCTCGGTGGATAAATCCATCCTGGCCATTTACAAGACCCCCGGCCGCTCCTTTATCGACGCGCAGTTCGCGCCCCAGGAATACGGCGTGGCCACGAAGAAGGGCTCCGGCTTCTCCGCTTTTGTGGAGGAGAAGATCAGCGCCTGGCTGGCGGACGGCACCATTGCAGGCTTTATGGCGGATAACGGCGTGGAGTAAATTTCCTTTGGCGCAGGAGGCGGCTTCCGGGCGCTTCCTGCGCTCTGTTTTTTTGCCATAGCGACATTTTTGAAGCAAGGAATCTTCCAAGGGACAAGGGGGAGTGGAGGCATGTCGCTTTTTGCTGCCGACGCATGGAAAAATGTGTGGACGTACCGCGATACCTTCCTGCTGGGCCTGGGCAATACGGTGCTGACGGCGGCGCTGGCGGTGCTGCTGGCGTTGGCGCTGGGCATGATCTTCGGCCTGTGCGCCACGGGGCGGATCAAGGCGCTTCGGGCGCTGGCGCGGGTGTATGTGGAATTTATCCAGAACACCCCCGTGGTGCTGCAAATCTGTTTCCTATATTATATTCTGGCCTTTTCCGGCAACAGCATCGGCATTTTGCCCGCAGGCGTGGCGGCCTTGGGCATTTATCACGGCGCGTATATGGCGGAGGTTTTCCGTGCGGGCATTGAAGCCATTCCCCGGGGCCAATTCGAGGCCGCCCAGGCCCAGGGCTTTACCTATCTGGAACAGATGGGTTATATCATCCTGCCCCAGAGCGTGAAGATCATCCTGCCGCCCATGGTGAACCAGGTGGTGAACCTGGTGAAAAACACCTCCTGCCTGTATATCATCGGCGGTTCCGATCTGATTTCGCTCACCTATTCCTTCGTCACCGGCGCGTCCACGGGCGGCGCCTACGGCCCGGCCTATCTGGTGTGCGGCGTGCTGTTTTTCCTGATTTGCTTCCCCCTTTCCCGCCTGGCCGGGCGCTGGGAGCAGCGGCTGAAGCTGCGGGACCGGCGCGCCGCAGTGCGCGTCAGCGATGAAAGGAAGGCGATGGATTTATGAGCGAGTGGCAGGCCAGCCTGAGGATGCTGAAAAATCCCGCCCTGATGCAATATCTGCTGCGGGGCGTGGTGTTCACGCTGATGATTTCCCTGGTGGCGGTGGCGCTGGGGGTGGCGCTGGGCTCCATCCTGGCGCTGACGCGGAATTACGCCGTAAAGGGCAAGGCCCGCATTTTCCGCCGGATTGCGATTATCTATATCGAGGTGTTCCGCAACACGCCGCTGCTTTTGTGGATTTTTATCTGCCTGGTGTTTTGCCCCGCGCCCAAGGCGTTCAATCGCAAGCTGTTCGGCCTGAGCTCCTCGGCGGATGGCAAGCTGCTGTTCAAGGCCACGGTGGCGCTGGTGCTGTTCACCTCCTCCGTTATGGCGGAAATCATTCGCGGCGGGCTGAATTCTGTGGCGGAGGGGCAATTTGAGGCGGGCCATGCCCAGGGCTTCAGCACGCTGCAAATTATGCGCTATATCGTGCTCCCCCAGGCGTTTCATCATGTGGTGCCCACGCTGCTGAGCCAGATGATTACCACCATTAAGGATTCCTCCTATCTGGCGAATGTGGCCGTGATTGAGCTGATGGCCCGCACCAAGCAGATCATGAGCGCGGCCAACCGCTATAACGGTCTGGGCACCATTAACGTATCCGATGTGTTTGTGCTGTTCGGCCTGGCGGCGGCGATTTATTTTGTGATTAACTATTCGCTGTCCCTGATCGTGCGGCGGATGCAGAAAAAATCGGCCAGGCCCGTCCGGGCGGCGAGAGGAGGCGCAATATGAAGCAGTATGTCATCACCATTTCCCGGGAATTCGGCGCTCTGGGGCGCACGGTGGCCCAGCGGCTTTCTCAACTGCTGGAGGTGGAATTCTGGGATCGGGATATTGTGGAGGCCGCCGCCCAGCGCATGGGCCAAAGCCTGCCCCTCATCAGCGATGTGGAGGAGCGGGCGAAGCCCTCGCTTTTCCGCCATCGGCGCGAGAAAATGAACCTGGCCAGCTACAGCATCAGCGACGAGGTGTTCGACACTGAATGCAGCATTATTCAAGATGCGGTGAAGCAGGGCTCCTGCATCATTGTGGGCCGGTGCAGCGATTACATCCTGCGGGAGCATCCCAACCGGCTGTCGGTGTATCTGTTCGCGCCCTATGAGCAGCGGATCAAAAATTGCGTGGAGCGCCTGGGCATGGATGAAAAGACCGCCCGGAAAACGCTGCACGATATGGATCTGGCCCGCTCTTATTATCACCGCCGGTACTGCGGCGAGGCAAAATCCGTTCTGGAGTATAAGGATTTGCTGCTCGATTCCTCTCGCTTTGGCGTGGAGGGAACCGCCCAGCTGATCGCCCAGGTGGCGCACAGGCAATTTGACGATGAGGCGTGAATAAGCGGGGCGGGGGGAGAGGGGCCTTGGAAGCCGGGGAATACCCGCCCCCGCGCCTCCTTCGGGAAAGCCGCGCGAATAAACTGAAGCGGCGGAAAATTGGCCGGTTAAGCAGCCGCAAACAAAAAAGCCCGTTTCGTTTCCGAAACGGACTTTTTTCGCATGGAACTCAGCGGCGGCCGGCTTCCTTGATCTTAGCGGCCTTGCCCTGCAGATCACGCAGATAATACAGCTTCGCACGGCGCACCTTACCGCGACGGATGACCTCGATATGGTCGACGCGGGGAGAATGCAGCGGGAACGTACGCTCCACGCCAATGCCGTAGGAAACGCGGCGCACCGTGAAGGTTTCACGGCTGGAGCCGTTGCGCTTTGCGATCACAGTACCCTCAAACGCCTGAAGGCGTTCGCGGCTGCCTTCCACAACCTTGACCCACACCCGCAGGGTGTCGCCAATGTTGAACTGGGGCAGATCGGTACGGAGCTGCGCTTGTTCGATAGAACGGATGATTTCGCTCATGGTTCATATCCTCCTTCCCTCATAGACGTTCATATGGGAGAAACCCCATAGCGGACCGCCCGTATCACAACAGAAATATTGTATCACATTTTGCTCCCGTTTGGCAAGGGCTAAACCAAAATTATTTTGCCCAGGGTTGTAGAAGCGTCAAACACAGGGGAAGTCGCCCTTGACGGATGGAATAAATGCGTCGATGATACAGTCGGCGGCTCCTTGCGGGCGTGGTCATCCGTAATCCTCTGCCAGGAGATCAAAAATTGCCACTTTACACATGCCCTGCCCGTTTTATATAGTAGATGCGAAGCAATACGGCGCACAGCCGCAAAGGAGCTGGACGAATGGACGAATTGCGCATTTTATTGGAGGAGCCGATGTTCTGGTCGCGCCTGGGTATGGCGGAAGATCCCACGCGCTATGGGGAGGATGGAAGAATTCTGTTTAAGGAGGATGACTGGAGCGGCTATGCGGCGGAGCACGCGGCCTTTCTGCAGGTAGGGGTGCGGGTACATACTACCGTTTTGCACAGCGGTTGGGTGGGGGTGGAGCGGTATGATTATTCCGGGGTGGATCGAACGCTGGAAGCAATTTGCGGCATTTCGCCGGAGCTTCTGTATATGCCTCGCATCAAGCTGAACGCGCCCATTGAATGGTGCCTGCGCTATCCGCAGGAGCTGTATCTGGCCCAGGCTGCATCCCGGGATGCGGCGGGAATTCGCCAGGCGCTGGAAACGCAGCTGCCCTTTTTTTCCACTGGCGGCCTGGCTTGGGACTACGACGATCAAGGGCGCGCCGTGGGGCTGCAAAGTATTTGCTCCGAAAAATGGCGGGAGGATGCTTCCCGGGCGTTGGAACGGCTACTTGCGCACCTTGCCCAGAGTCCCTACGCCGGGCGGATCATTGGATACCAGATCGGGTTCGGCATGTGCGCGGAGAACGCCTGGTGGGGCGGCTGGGTGGCTCCCCGGCGCTTCGGCGATTTTGGGTTGGCCGCCGCAGAGCGCTTTGAGGCGTATTGCGTTAAGCGTTTTGGAAACGCGGAAAAAGCGGCGGCTGCCTTTGGCGTTTCCTATACGGGCGATCCCGTATGCCTGGTTCCTGCGGTGGAGCGGCGGCGCCGCGCACCCCGCGATCTATCGGAGTATTTCCGGGCGGATAATCCGCAGGCGGAATTGTATGCCCGCTTCCTTTCGGAGGAAACGGCGGAGAGCATTTGCCGCTTTGCCCGCGTGATTAAGGAAAAAACGAGGAAGCCCGTGGGCGCGTTTTACGGATATTTGTTTTCCTCATATCCGGCCCAGATTGGGCATTTGGCGGTGCAGCGGCTGCTGGATTGCGAGGCGGTGGATTTTCTTTCCTCCCCCAAGGGGTATTATCGCTCCGGCCCCGGACAGCCCGGCGGGGCGCAGAGCGTTTCCTGCTCGGCGAGGCGCAAAAAGCTGTGGCTGGATGAACTGGATAACGGAACGCATATCGCCGCGCGTGTGCATAAGGCGGAGTATTATCCCAACACGCTGGAGGAAACGAAAACCGTGCTTTGGCGAGAAGCGGCGAAGAACCTTGCCTGGGGCAACCAGAATTTCTGGTGGATGGATTTGGGCGGGAATTGGTTTCTGGATGAGAAAACTATGGCGCTGTTTCCCGATTTGCTGCGCTTTATCCGCAGGGCGCGGGCAATGAAACGGGAAAGCCGCTGCGAAATTCTGTTTATCCTGGATGAAGAGAGCCTGTATTACCAAAACGAGGATCCCAACATGATGGGCGGGCATCATACGGCGCTTGCCGATGAAATGGCGGCGGAACTGCTACTTTGCGGTGCGCCGGTGGAGCAGTACCGGCTGCGGGATTTAATGGAGATGGATTTGTCAAAATACCGCATGCTCGTATTTGCTAATGCGTTCTGCGTGGATCGGGCGATGCGCGAATGCCTGCGGCAGCGCCTGGCACCTGGCGCACTGTGCGTTTGGCACTACGCGGCGGGGGTTCGGAATCCCGCCTTTGCCTGGGACAACGTGCGGGATTTGACCGGCATGGCCGTCGCGCCGTATGCGGCGGATTATGCCGTCAATAATGGATATGGCGTGGAGGTGAAGCTGCCGCCGCTCCAAATTTTGCCGGGAGAGGAAGTGGAAGCACTGCGGCGCTATCCGGACGGCCACATCCGCGTCGCACGAAAAGGAAACCATCTGCTTAGCGTTTCTATGGATTTTCGTGCGGCGGATTTTGCCGCTTTGGCCCGGGACGCAGGCTGCAGGATGTACGCCCCGCCTTCTTGCACCGTATACGCGGACAGCCGCTTTACCGGCTTTTTCCCTGCCTTCGATCAGGAGGCGAACCTGTGGCTGGGGGAGGCCGCGCCGCGGGAGGAGCTGCTCCACGGCGGGCAGTACGCGGCGTCAATCCTCCGCACAACGCTAAAGGCCAAGGATGCGCTGCTGTTTTTGCGGATGTAGTATTCCTTGATATTGATTGAAATGATCAAAAACGACCGCTTTACACATAAACGCCTGCGCGATATACTCAAGCTGCCGAAAACGAGGGCTGTTTGCCTGGCCTTCCCTGTAGTGGCGCAGACGTTACTAAAGGCATCGAGAACACGAGGAGGAGAAAAATGAATTCGTCCATAAAGGCCCGGTGGACGCAGCCGGGAGCGCGACGGAAGAAAACCGGCTATCTGGTTCGGCATGCGCAGCTGTATTTCATGATTCTTCCGGCGCTGACGTATATTCTTCTGTTTCATTACGGCCCCATGTACGGTGTTACCATCGCCTTTAAATCCTACAGCGTGCGCAAGGGGATTCTTGGCAGTCCCTGGATTGGGTTTGATAATTTTACCCGGCTGTTTTCCTCCTATTGGTTTCCGATTATTTTGAAAAACACGCTTACAATCAGCGTGCTGTCTCTGGTTGTTGGTTTTCCAATTCCCATTATTGTGGCGCTGATGGTGAATGAAATGGAAAGCGAAAGGACGAAAAAGCTCTTTCAAACGGCGTCCTACGCCCCGCATTTTATTTCCACCGTGGTGTTGTGCGGCATGATTACGCTGTTTCTCAGCCCCAACGCAGGTATTGTGAATCAGCTGCTGACGCTGCTGGGGGGCGAATCCATCTATTTTATGGCGAAGCCCGGGATGTTTAAATGGATTTATGTGCTTTCTGGCGTCTGGCAGGAAACGGGCTGGGGCACCATTATCTATGCTGCAGCATTGTCCGGGGTGGATAAATCGCTGGTAGAGGCCAGCCGCATTGATGGAGCGAATATTCTGCAGAAAATTCGGTATATTCATTTACCTGTGCTGATTCCCACGATTGTCATTCTGTTCATTCTGCGCTGCGGTTCGCTTTTCAGCGTGGGCTATGAAAAGGTGTACGCCCTGCAAACCGCGCAGAATATGATGGGCTCAGAGGTGATTTCTACCTATTCTTATAAGGTGGGCTTGGCGGCTGGCAGCGATTTTTCCTTCTCCACCACTATCAGCATTTTCAATTCCGTTTGTAATTCTGTGATTTTGATCGTCGCCAACCGGCTTTCTCGCGCGGTGGGCCAGAGCGGGCTGTGGTAAGGAGGGACGCGCGATGAAAAAAAGCGGCATTCATAAGACGGCGGCGGACAATGCGTTTCTTCTGGTGAATCGTTTTCTTCTTTTTCTGGCGTTTATCATCACGCTTTACCCGCTCCTATTTGTGCTTAGCGCGTCGTTGAGCGATCCCGAGGCGGTGAATAGCGGCAGGATGGTGCTTTTTCCTGTGGGCTTCACCACGCAGGGGTACCAATACATTTTGCGCTATCGCGACGTATGGACGGGCTACGGCAACACCCTGTTTTACACCGTGGCGGGCACCCTGCTGAACCTTCTGGTCACGCTGCCCTGCGCTTATGCCCTTTCCCGACGGGATCTAAAGGGAAGCGGCGTCATCATGGGCGTATTTCTGGTGACGATGTATTTTTCCGGCGGGCTGATTCCCTCTTATATGCTGATGCGGTGGCTGCGCCTTATCAACACCCGGACGTATATGCTGCTCAGCGGCCTGGTTTCGACTTATAACCTGATCGTGGCCCGCACATTTTTTGCGAACACCATTCCGTGGGAGCTGCATGAAGCCAGCTTTATCGACGGCTGCACCGACGCGCAGGTGTTTCGCCATATCGTGCTACCCTTGTCCAAGCCTATCATCGTGGTGCTTACTCTCTATTATGGCGTGAGCCACTGGAACAGCTATTTTAACGCCATGGTGTATCTGAATGACAGCGATAAATACCCGCTGCAGGTGTTCCTGCGGGAGATCCTTTTGCAGAGCCAGTGGGCGGAAAGCGCCATGACCTCGGGAGAAGGCTTTTCCTTGGAGGAAATGGAGGCCATGCTCAAGCAGGCATCCACCGCCAATATGCTTAAATATGTGCTGATCGTCGTTTCCTCTGCGCCTATGCTGATCCTGTATCCCTTCCTGCAGCGCTTCTTCGCCAAGGGAATCATGATCGGCGCGGTAAAGGGCTAGCCGCTGCGGCCGCCAGAAACCGATTCTACCTGCGCGCTCTTTACGGGCGGCAGTGGAAGATATTATGAAAGGATGGTGTCTCTTCAATGAAACGGTTCCCTGCTCTGTTCCTCGCGCTGGCGCTGCTGCTGTCTGCGGCGGCGCTGCCCTCTCTGGCGGAGGACGCGCCCGTTACCATCACGGTATCCGGCCCGGATTCCACCAACAGCCGCTGGACGGAAACGCTGGCGGTGCAGTATCTGGAAAAAATGAGCAACACCCGGTGGGATGTGAAGCTGTACCCCGCCGACATCTGGCCCACCAAGCCCACCCTGCTCATCACCAGCAACGAGCTGCCAGACGTCTGCTTTAAGGCAAATGCGGACAAATCCGCGATGAACCTCTACGGCAAGGAGGGCTATTTGCTGGACCTAACCCAGTATCTGGATAGTATGCCGAATTTCAAGGCCGCCCTGGAGAGATATCCGGATTACAGGACTTATCACACCACGGAGGACGGCGCGATTTACAGCCTGGCCAATCTTTCTGTGTTTGAAGCCCAGCGGACGCAGGCGCTGGTTTATATCAACCGGGACTGGCTGGAAAATGTGAATATGGAAGTGCCGCAGACGGTGGAGGAATTGTACACCGTACTGAAAGCCTTTAAGGAGCAGGATGCCAACGGCAACGGCGATCCCAATGATGAAATCCCCCTTTCTTTTGATACCTACGCGGGCCAAAGGGTCATGAATCTGCTCCAGGCAGGCTTTGGCGTTTATAGTACTGCCACCGATCTGATGCTAGGCGTAGACGAGGCTGGGAAGGTATTTCTGTATGAGACCACCGAAAACTTCAAGAACTACCTGAAATTCATGCGTACCCTGTATGCGGAAAAGCTGATGGACGACACCTGCTTCATTCAGACTTATTCCGAGCGCCGGGAAAAAGCCATCAGCAACAGGGTGGGCATGTTCTCGGATTGGAGCGGCCTGCTGGCGGGCACCTGCGGAAAAAACGCGCCAGAGGCCTATGACACTTGGGCCATGATGTACGGCTTAGGCTCTGAGGATACGCCTGTGGCGTATCCCGGCGGGCCGCTGGTGAATCCAGGCGCGCAGATTTTTGTCAATGCAGATACCAAGTATCCCCAGGAAATTTGCAAGGTTATCGACACGCTGTTTACGGACGAATATATCCTAATGTATAATTGCGGCGTCGAGGGGGATACCTTCGATTACGTTACCACTGGAACCGGCTTCCGGATACCTGCGGTGAAGAAATCCGCCTGGGAAGACAAATATGACAGCGAGGGCGTGTTCCGCGATCAGTATTTGAATGTGACCCAGCTGATGACCAAGATGCATGGCATGTATTACACCGTCGCCGCCCAGGCCAGCCAGGAGGAACTGGAGACCATGAAGAAGGATGAAATTCTGACCAATTACGCCTACCGCGAGGAGCTGGTCCGCACGGGGCACATGGTGGATACCTATCCTGTGTTCGCCTATAATAAGAAGGAGGCGGAGGTGCAGACCCGGTGCAAGACCGATCTGATCACCTATCTACAAACCATGCGCGTGGCTTTCATCACCGGTGAAGCGAACATTGATGCGGATTGGGATTCCTACCAAGCGTCGATCCAGGCGATGGGGCTGAACGACCTGCTGGCCGTGGAGCAGAGCGCGTACGACCGCTATGCGGTGAACCTGAAATAATTCTCGGCTGAAGCCCGGAGGGCATGGACGGCGAGCCTTCGTCGTCCATGCCTTTCCGTATGAAAAGAGCGGGAGGAAACGAGGATGCAAAAACGGATCGGGATTCGCTTTTTCATTACCTATGCCTGCGTGGCGCTGCCTTTTCTGACCATGAGCATCCTGCTGCATTCGTCCAGCATGGGGCAATTACGGCGAGACGCCCAGGCGCAGCTGGAAACGCGTCTTCAGCGTGTGATTTCCGGCCTAGAAACTCAATACGCCCGCTATTATGAGGGCAGCGCGCATCTGGCCTCTATTCCCGAGCTTTCTCCCGCCGCTATGCGCTCCAGCGCCGTTTCCGCCCAGCGGGGGATGAACCGGCTGAAAACGGTGTATTTTTTCGATCGGATGATTGACGATCTGCTGCTTTATTACGATGCGGAGCATCTGTATGGCAGCGAAGGCCTGGCCAGCGCGGCGGTGTATCTGCGCAACGATCTGCGGCTTTCGGGGGCGGCCTATGAAACTGCGCTGGCTTGCCTTGTGGCCAGAGAGCCCGGGGCGGCGATTCTGCCTCGGGAGGAAAACGAGGGATGCGTGCTTTTTCATTATTTCATGTCCAGTGGCATATCGATGAATTACTGCGTGAATTATTCCACTCTCGCCGCCTTCCTGCAGGGCCTGGCGGGGGATGAAAACGCGCTGATTTCCCTTTCCTTTTCGGGTTCTGCGCCCATTCTGTTTGGCCCGCAAAACGGTGGCCTGAAATGCTTGACAGGGGCGGAGGCTCAAGCGGTGCAGGCGAAGGAAAAATGGTGCACGCTGTCGGGAAAGAGCGCCGTCATGGATGCGCGGGTGGAGCTGCGCGTTGACGAGCGGCTGATGTACGCTGGTGTGAATCGGACGCAGCTGGCCAATTACGCGCTGCTGATCGTGGGCATGCTGCTCTCCGGGCTACTCTCTGTTTCTCTTGCCAGCCGCAGGCTTACGCACCTGCGGAACCTGGAAAACGCAGTAAAGGGAAGGGGCGAAGGAAGCGGCGAAGTGGGCGAATTTGCTGACATTCATGCCGTGATTCAGCAGGCGAACTGGAATAATATCGCGCTGATGCGTCACTACCGATCCGCGCTGCGGGAGCAGACGGCCCGGCTTTTGTTTCACGGGCTGCTGCGGGAAGAAAAGGAATACGCCCCGCTGCTGGATAAATGCGATGTGGAATTGGCAGAGGAGTATTTTTTTGTCGTCGGTTTTTGCACGGAGGAGGTGCTGGACGTCTCCACACTGCTGGCGGAGAGGCTGTATTGCGCCGCCGAGGCGGGGAAAAGAATGGCGTATTATTATCTGGAGGAGCTGCCCAACCTGGATGAAACCGGGCAATTGCGAAGGAACCGAGGAGAAAGGCTTCAGGAAACGCTTCGGGCTGCGGGGGTACGGCGGGCGCTGATTGCCCTGAGCGTGCCAGTGGATTGTCTGGGCATTATTGATTACGCATATATGAGCGCGATGGCGGAGCTGAACCGCCGCCTGGAAGCGGGCGGGGAAGCGGCGGGCGTGTTTATCGCCCGAGAGAGCCCAGCGCTTGAGGAATACGCCCTTTCGCCGGGCGCGCTGGAGGAATTGGCCCGCGCGCTTCAGGATTATAACGCGCCTCGGGCACAGCGGGCTTTAAAAAAAATATTGCAGCAAACCGCCCGCGCCGAGCTTCCCACGGAAATACGGCGGTATCTGAACGGCGGCGTGGTGCAGGTCCTTGCCTCTGCAGTCAATAAATCGGAAAATCCTGCGGACGAGGCGCTGCGGGTGCTGCTTGGTCAGACATCGCCGGAAGAGGCAGAGACATTCTTCGCCCGAATGAACGACATTGTGGAGCAATACTGCCGCCATAACACCGCCTCCGAAAATGGCGAGGAAATCATCCGGTATGTGCAAAACAATTATTGCCGGGCGGATATTTCCCTGGAGGAAATGGCCTCGCATTTTAGCGTGTCCCGGGAACATATGAGCCGCCTTTTTCGTGCCCGGACGGGCATGCGCTATATTGATTATATCACCAAGCTGCGCATGGAAAGCGCCTGGCGGCTGATAACCACCACCACGCAATCAGTTTCTGATATTTTCCGGCTGGTGGGCTATATCGACCGCAGCAGTAGCACAAAAAAATTCAAGAAATTCTTTGGCGTAACCCCCAGCGAAGCGCGGAGCCGGGCAGGGCTTTCTCGGGGAGAGGATAAAGAAATGGGATAAGGGCCGCTTGCATTTTTGGGATAAGGGCCGCTTGCATTTTTCCCTTGACAGAAAAGCATGCGCGAGTTGACTCCTTCGCATGGATTCTGTATAATAATTGATAGAATACATCCCTTGACGGCGCGGCCGGGGGAAACGAGCGAAAGGGAGCAATAAAATCATGGCGGAATACAGGAATTTTGACGCGGGCTGGCGATACCATGCGGAGGTGCCCGGCGAATCGGCGATTCCCACCAATAAGGGCGTTATGTATGTCGCGGCCAAGACAGAGCGCATCAAGAACGGCCCCGGGGCGTATCACCATTATGACGATCCCGATTCCTGGTCCTTTGAGGAGGAAATGCCCAATGAAAAATGGAGCGCCGTTTGCGTGCCCCATGACTATATCATCGGCCAGACTCCCAATAAAGAGGAAAACGCCGCCTCAGGCTTTTTCCATTATCACAACGCCTGGTACCGCAAGCATTTCTCCCTGGACGCGGCGGACCGGGGCAAGCGCATCTCCCTGCTTTTTGAGGGCGTGAGCGGCAACAGCACTGTGTATCTCAACGGCTGCCTGATTCAATACAATCATTGCGGCTACACCCCCTTTGAAGCGGACATTTCTGATTATGTGTTTTTCGACCGGGAAAACGTGGTGGCCGTGTATATCGATATGAGCCTGGTGGAGGGCTGGTGGTATCGCGGCGCGGGCATTTACCGGCATGTGCGGCTGATGGTGGCGGACAAGGTGTGCGTTTCGCTGTACGGCAATTTCATTTATCCCCTGGCGGGGGAAAACGGGCGCTGGCGCGTGCCCATCGAAACCACCCTTCGCAACGATACCTATGCGGACGCGCAGGTTATCCTGCTGCATCATATTCTGGACGCCCAGGGCCGGGAACGCGCCCTATACCGGGCGGAGGGCCTGACGGCGGCCCGGGAGGAAACACCCCTTCGCACAACGGGCGAATTTGACGCGCCTCAGCTTTGGGATACAGAAACGCCCTATTTGTATACCCTGCGCACCGAGGTTGTGCGAGAGGGCCGCGTCTGCGATACCCAGGAAACGCGCTTCGGCTTCCGCACGGCAGTTTTCGATGCGGAAAAGGGCTTTTTGCTCAACGGCAGGCCGGTGAAAATCAAGGGCCTTTGCGCCCATCAGGATTTCGGCCTCACGGGCATCGCCGTGCCGGATAACATTTACCGCTACCGCGTCGAAATGATGAAGGAAATGGGCGCGAACGGCTATCGCACCTCTCATTATCCCCATGATCCCGCCACCATGGACGCGCTGGACGAAATGGGCTTCCTTGTGCTGGCGGAAATTCGCCATTTCGATTCCAACGACGATGCGATGCGCCAGCTGGAAATCACCGTGAAGCGCGATCGAAGCCGTCCCTCCGTGATTTTCTGGTCCACCGGCAATGAGGAAATGCGCTATCATAATTACGAGCAGGGCGTGAATATCCAGCGGGCCATGATGGCCCGGGTGAAGCGGTTGGATCCCTACCGCCCCGTGACCACCGCCGTGGGCAAGCCGCAGTATTCCGCCGTGATGCCCGTGGTGGATGTGATCGGCATTAATTACAGCCTGATGGAATTTGAAAAGTTCCATCGTCAGTTCCCGGATAAGCCCGTGGTATCCACTGAAAACTGCGCCGTGGGCAGCACCTTCGGCACATACTTTGGCGATCGTGAGACGGAGGGCCGCCTGGACGCCCGGGATCGGGATCGGGACGTGCCCACCTGGTATTTCGGCCGGGAGGGCACCTGGAAATTTATCATGGAGCGGGACTGGGTGGCCGGCGGCTATCAATGGGACGCCATCGAGCATCGCGGCGAAGCCACTTGGCCCCGGCTTTGCTCCGCTTCCGGGGCGATTGATCTGTTCATGCGCAAAAAGGACGCTTTCTTCCAGAATCAATCCCATTGGACGCAGAAGCCCATGATTCATATGCTTCCCCATTGGACGCACCCCGGCATGGAGGGGGAAAAGATTCGGGTTTGGGCATATACCAACTGCGAAGAGGCGGAATTGTTCCTCAACGGCGAAAGCCTGGGCCGCCAGACGGTGAAGCCCTACACCCATCTGGAATGGGACGCGGTTTACGCCCCGGGCGAAATTGCCTGCGTGGGCTATCGCGGGGGCGAGGAAGCGGCCCGGGATACCCATCGCACGGCGGGGCGGCCCTGCGCGCTGAAGTTGACGCAGGAAAACGGCCCCCTTTCCCGCCTGGGAGAGGATATGGCGGTTATCGGCTGCTATGCCGTGGATGCGGCGGGCAACCCCGTGCCCAACGCAGAGCTCACCGTTCGCTTTGAGTGCGATAACGGTGGCGTGATCGTGGGCACAGGCTCCTCCACCAGCGATCATCACTCGGTGACGGATACCGAGCGGCGGATGTTCGCCGGGCGCATTGCGGTGGGAGCCGTGGCGAAAAATGCGGGGACGACCCGGGTGTTCGCCTTCTGCGAGGGGCTGCCGGTGGCGAAGCTGAAAATCGACGTGACGGCCCATGAGGACGCGCCAGCATCCGCGCCCGTCCAGGAGGAACCCTCCGGCGCGGGGCACACCGTTTATTGATCGCGCGCTTTTCGGCCCCCTGACGCGGTTATGAATTGAAGGAAGGAGAAGAACATGCGGAATTATTGGAAACGGTTGACGGCCATGCTGTTGGCGCTGCTGCTGACCGCCGCGCCCGCCTTGGCCTGGGGCCAGAAAAGTGGCGCGGTATTACGCCGCCCCCCTCCCATTGCGCTTCTTTCTTACCGCGGTCAAGGTTAGGCTGTATTTGCTTCGCAAATCGTCCCCCATTTCCTTAACTGCGCTCCTTTGAACTTTGAGGAATCTGCGTTTGACGCTTCTACAATAAAGTAAAAAAATTTGCATTCCGATGCAGCGATAAGGAGCGACTTGAGCAAGGTGCAATCGAGCAATGCAGCGGAATGGTTATGCAACCTTTTCTGCCAAACATAAAAAAGGAAATATGCAATTGATTAAGAAAATCGCTTTTGCGGTTTTCCGGGTTGCCGGGCGGGGACACAAGCCGCACGGCGACAAGCATGGCATCCAGAATGATGCGGCGCCCCAAACAAGGAGGGACAATCGTGCGCGAGCTTCAATCGCTGAATGGAATCTGGGATTATCGGGTGGCAGACGGCTCGTGGACGCAACGGGAGGTTCCCTACGCCGACTTCCCAGTGGGCTTCACTGAATGCCGCCGCTTTTTTGATCTGCCGGCGAACGCGGCTGGCCACCGTGCCTTCGTGCGGCTGGAGGGTGTCACCTACGAGGCGGACGTTATTCTCAACGGGGAAAAACTGGGCGCTATGCTTCCGTATGTTCCCTACGAATTTGAAGTCACCGGAAGGCTCCTCGCCGCTCAAAATGAGCTGCGGGTGCTCATTAGCGACTTGCCCGCAGCCTTCGGCCCGGCGGAGGGGTGGGAAAACTACAGCGGGATTATCCGGGACGTATCGGTCGTTTATACGGACGAGAGCCGGATCATGGATGTTTTCTTCTACCCGGAACTGTCGCCGGATTTTAGTTTCGCCCTGTGCCATGTGAAGATGACCGCCGACGGCCCTGCGGCGGACGAGCTTTCCCTGACGTTGAGGGCCCCGGACGGTTCGATCGCCTACAGCGGCGTATTTCCCATTTCCGCGCCGGGGGAAACGAAGGCGCAGGAGCTTTCCTTTGACGTGACCAGTCCCCTGCTCTGGTCGCCGGCGAATCCCGCCTTGTACACGCTGGAGGCCGCGCTCCTTCGGAAAAACGTCCCATGCGACCGGCTGACGCAGCGGGTAGGCTTTAAGGAATTGAAGGTACAGGGCAGGCGCTTCCTGCTGAACGGCAGGCCGCTCTTTCTGATGGGCGTATGCCGTCACGACCTTTGGGGCGATCAGGGCCATGTGATGACCCGGGAGCAGATGCGCCGGGATATGACCATGATCAAGGCCACGGGCACCAATTTCGTCCGGCTCGTTCATTATCCGCATCATCCCTACATTCTGGAACTGGCCGACGAGTTGGGGCTGATGATTTCTGAAGAGCCCGGGTTGTGGTGGTCGGATATGAAGAAGCAGGCGATTTTCGACGGCAGCCTGGAGGTTATGCGACGCACCGTCCTGCGGGATCGAAGCCATGTGTGCGTGGCCTTCTGGCTCAGCTTTAACGAGTGTATCTTCACCCCGGAATTTCTCCGGGCCGCCGCGCAGGTATGCCGGGAAAACGACCCCATTCACTTGGTTTCCGGGGCCAACTGCATGGATATTCCTATGACCCGCAAATATTTTGCCGAGTGCGGGCTGGATTTTTATACCATGCATCCTTATGCGCCGACGGAGGAACGGATGCTGGAAAGCGCCCGGGAACTGAGCGATAAGCCCCTGCTGTTCACCGAGTGGGGCGGTTATCACGTTTTTAACAATCCCGATCTGTTTGGCCGCTTTCTGGATACCCTGCGCGCCCTTTGGGAAAACCCGGACGATCAGCCGGTGCTGGCGGGGGCGTTTCTGTGGTGCTGGGCCGAGGTATTTGAATTTAACCGGGCTGCGCCCGCCTGCCACGAGGGCCTTTTATGCGAAGCGCTGGTAGACCGTTTCCGGCAACCGCTGCTGAATTATGCCGTATTTCAGGCGAAATGCCGCGCCTTCACTTTGCCCCGGCCGAAGCGCCGCAGTATGGAACTTCTGCCCACGCTGGTGAAGGAGACGGCACTGGAACCGGTCTGCCTGACCGGCGCGGCGGCGGAGCCGTCCCAGGCCACCGCCTGGAACGCCATGATGGCGCTGGCCGCGCAGCCTATCCCACGCTTTGTCTTTGGGGAGCGGAAGCTGCGTGTGATGCGCTTCGGCCCCATGCTTCCGGAAACGCCGGACAAGCTGGGAAATCTGCCCGTAGCGCTGCTGGAAAAGCCGCTGGTGGTGATGAAGCCCGATGCCGGGCAAATATTTCTCCGTTTAAGCGACTCCGGCCGGGCGCTGTATCTAATTGGCTGTGTCAGCATGCCCAAGGGCTTCCCCATCGACGGGGAGTTTGAGGAGGAGGCGGGCCAGTGCATCGTTTGCTATGCGGACGGCGATCGACGGCGCATTCCTCTGCGCAACGGCCGGGAGGTCACGACCGCCGCAGGTTGGTTCGGCCCCTCCCGCATCCGCCCCATAGCTTCCAATGCGCCTTGTGTGCTGCGTTTTGTCAACGACCCGGACCGCGAGCGCTATGTGGCGCATCTGCTTCGGCTGCCGCTGGAGACAGACCGGGAGTTGAGCGGGCTGGAGCTTCGTGCCGGGGATGGATACGCGCTTTTGTATTACGGCATGACTATCGCCCGGTAAATCCGGAGGGATATCATGGCGGGCAGAACCGTCGCCTGCATTTTCTTCTGATATTCGGGGGCGGACGGGTCTGTTATCGGCTGCTTCATGCCCTTCCCTATACGACGTTTCTGAAACGGGCGCGGGGGAAGCGTTCTTTGGTCGACAAAGAACGCTTCCCCCGCAATATTTTAATAACTTATTGCCACGTTTTTTTCCGCTTACTGCACGCTCTTTCCGCCGTCCACAAAGATGGATTGGCCGGTGATATAGCGCCCCGCGTCGGAGCAGAGCAGGCGGACGATTCCGGCGCAATCCCGGGGTTCGCCGTAAAAGCCCGCGGGGATGGAGGCCGTCACCTGGGCGGCGTAAGCGGGATCGCTCAGCGCGTCCACATTGCGATCAGTATAGATCACGCCGGGGGCCACGTTGTTGACGGTGATTCCGTCCTTGGCCAATTGCAGGGCCAGGGATTTCACCATGTTGCGCTGGGCCGCCTTGGAGGCGGAATAGGCCAGCATATCCGGATGCGGCTTACGCTCCTGCACCGAGCCGATGGTTACGATGCGGCCCCACCCCCTTTCCCGCATATGCGGCGCGGCCAATTGCATCAGCCGCAGAGAGGAATAAAAATTGCAGGTGATCTGCTGAAAAAATTCCGCCTGGGTGATTTCCTGCCAGGGCCTGCGAATTTGCATGGAGGCGTTGAGCACCAGCGCGTCTACCGGCCCGGCCTGGGCCATCACGCCCTCCGCCGCGGCGGGATCGCTCAGATCTCCCGCCGCCAGGCTGGCCGCGCCCCCCGCAGCCCGGATAAGGCGGCAGGTTTCCTCCGCCTTTTCCCGGTTGCCCGCGTAATGCACGATCACTTCAAAGCCGTCCTGGGCCAGGCCCAGGGCCAGCGCCCGGCCGATGCCCCGGCTGGAGCCCGTTATCAGCGCCCGTTTTCCGTTCATAAGCGATGACGCTCCTTTCTTGTCACAGGGCGGACTGCGTGTCCGTCGGGTCGCCGTTGCGGGCGAGGTCGTATTCCTTGCTCCAGTCAATATCTCGGTAGGCGGCGGCGCGCTCGTCCGTTTTGATGAATTCCATCAGCAGATCCAGCATTTCCTCGCTCCAGGTATTTTTATCGATCTGGGCGGTGGTGAATTTATTCTGGCTGATCATTTCAAAGCCGAACATATCCTTCACCTGGGTTTTCGCGCCGCCGTCCACCACGTCCACCACCAGCTGGGGCGGAATGAACAGCACGCCGCCGGAGCAGCCGTACACCACGTCGCCGGGCAGACAGAGGGCCGCGTGCTCCCCATCGCCCAGGCGCACGGGGCAGTTCATGCCCGTCAGGGCGAAATCGCGGATGGGGGTGGGGTCGATTCCCCGGTAATACACCTGCACGCCGGGCACCCGGCGCATTTGCTCCACATCCCGGATACCGCCCCAGATTACCGCGCCGCCGTTCCCTGTTTTCTGGTGTACGGCGGTGGTCAGGTTGCCGCCCAGGAAGGTGCCCTTATAGATTTTATCGTACATATCGATGACGATGACGTCGCGATCGACGAGGCTGTCGATCACCCATTGATTAGGCGTGCCGGAGAGGCCCCGGGCCCTGGCCTGCTCGTTCATGACCACCTTGAAATCGGGGCGGACGGGTGCGTACACGGCGGTGACGGCGCGGCCCACCAGCTTGCGGTTCACCGAGCCGTCCTCCTTAAATTCGGGATGCAGGGCGGGCATGGCGGCGAACTGGTTTTCATAGCCTTGCACAAAAATGGGCTTCCACAGTTCCTCCAGCGTCATGCCGTAAAGCGCGTCCAGGTATTTGTCCGCCACCTTGGGCCGTCCGTCCGGAAAACGCTCCCCCGTCCAGGAGGGGGTCAGGGCGATGACTTCCTCAGGCGAATAAAAGATGCTCATTTTTTATTCCTCCACCACGATTTCGGCCGTGCCCGCGCCCTTTTCCAGGCGGAAGCGCCCGGGGGCGGTATGGCCGTTTTTGACGATCTCCACGGTGTAATCCCCTTCGAAGCCCCGGAATTCGGCGCAGCCCTGCCCGTCCGCCGTCAGCGTCAACTCAGTGCGCCAGCGATGCTGGAACAACTCCACCAGCATGTCGTAGGCGGGCTTTTTGCTGAAATCAAAGCGCAGCAGGCCGCCGTAGAAATAATTTTCGCCCGCCGTCATATCGCCCTGGGGCGCGAAGGCGGCATAGCCGTCCACCAGGTTCCAATAAATCGCCGCCTCCATGGCCGGATGACTGAACCAGATGGTGTACAGCTTTTCCAGCAGCAGGGCTTGGGCCGCCTCGTCCTGGGCGCTGGCGGAATAGGCGGGCAGCGTGATTTCCGTCACCTGAAGCGGCAGATGGAAACGATTCCAGTAGTGATCCATGCAGGCGTAGAGCCGTTGCGGGCTCAGCAGGGGGCAGGTTTCCTTTTCCTCGTTTTCCAGGCGGTGGAACAGGTGGTATTGCAGACCGATCCCGTCGATGGACGCGCCGTTTTTCAGCGCCCGCTCGATGACCATGGAATAACGGCTGCGGCTGCGCTGATATACGTTCCAGGCGTCCCCGGTGGCTTCGTTGATAATCAATTCGTTTCGGGGCAGATATTTCCGGGCGCAGGCAAAGGACCATTCGATCAGATCATCCGCCCAGAAGAAATCCGTGCTGTGGCGGCCCTGGGCCGGCCAATCGCCAGGGCCGCACAGCGTTTCGTTAATCACTTCCATGCAGTGAATGGCGTCGCCGTAGCGCGCCGCGATTTCGGCAATCCGCTTTTCCAGCAGACGCTTCACTTTCTCCTCATCGTGGGGGTCTAACCAGGCGGGGGACCATTGATCGTAGTTCAGGCAATGCAGCTTGGGGGTGATCCCCTTTTCCCGGCAGTATTCCAGGCAAAGATCAGGGGCGGGACGGCGATAAATGCGTTCGCTGTCCTTTTTAAAGCGCAGCGCGCCGGGGCGCGGCTCCAAGTCGGCCCAATAGAAGGGGAGCGTGGCCAGATTGAAGGCCCGGGCGAAATCCTCCCGGTACAGCGCGTTCTTTTCCGGCGTTTCCAGCTCCTCCAGCATGAAGATATTGCCGCCGTGGAGGAATTTATGACTTGTCTGGCGCAGCCTTATCTGCGCTCCGGCCAGGGGCGCGCCGTCCTTTTGGCGCAGCAGCAGCTTTCCCGCCGCCTTTCGCGCTTCAATTCCCTCGGCGGCCCGGCGTTCCAGGTATTCCCGCTCCCGTTCAAAGGGGGCGGAGAGATATTCCAGACGGTTCATGATTGCTCGCTCCTTTCAGGCTTCCTGGCTGAAAATGATATAACCCCGGCCCGCCAGATGGAAAACGCCGTTTTCCGCCCGGCAGCCGTTTTCAAACAGCGCGCTTCCCTGGGGCGCTTCCTGGGGCGTTACCGCGCAGGGAGCGGCGCTTAAATTGGCCAGCATGAAAATCTGCTTGCCCTGCCAGACGCGGCGGAAGCAGATCGCCTGCCGGGGCGCGTTATGGTCGATCCATTGCGTTTCGCCATAGCGTAGCACATCGCTTTCCCGCTTCCATTGGTTCAGGCGGCGCATGAGGGCCGCGCGCTGCGCCGCGTAGGGCTGGGCGGCAGGGGAGCGGTCGGTGGCGTGGAAACGGCCGGGATGGAAACGATTGGCGAACATGCTCAGCTCCGTTTCATCTCCCAGTTCGTTGCCGCAATAGACCATGGGAATGCCGTCAATGGCGTAATTGAGGGCCTGCGCCAAATCCATTCCCGCATGCCCGGCCAGCGTTTCGGCGCGCATGGGCCAATCGGTGACGGTGTCGTGGTTATCCAGATCCCGCAGGGCCAGGCCGCCGGGAGGCAGCAGCCATTCGGGTTTTTCCTCGTTTCGCCAGGCGCTCATCAGCGCGGAAGCAGGGGCTTCCCCCGCAAGGATGCGATACAGCGTTTCATGCCAATCGAAGCTGTAAAGCGCGTCGAAGGCCAGCCGCAGGGAATCGCCCCGGCGGCCCTCGTTAATCAGCGCCGCGTCGGGCTTGATACGCTGTATTCGCGCCCGGCCCTCCGCCCAGAAATCAAGGGGAACGCCGTCGCCCACATCGCAGCGAAAGCCGTCCGCATCCAGCGCGCCGATGTAATAGCACATGTTGGCGTAGAGATATTCCCGCAGACCTGGGCTGCGGAAATCCAGGGAGGGGAAGCGCCACTGGCTGTATTGGATGTTGCCCTCCGCATCCTGCTTGGCAAATTCGGGGTGCCGGGCGATGACGGGGGCGTTGGGGCCGATATGCAGATACACCAGGTCGAGAATTACCCGCATATCCAGATCGTGCGCCGTCTGGATAAGCCGCCGTAAATCCTCCATATCGCCGTATTCTTCATCGATGGTGAAATAATCCCGCATGCGGTAGGGATTTTTGGGGTTCATGGTTTGGGATTTGCGCTGGCGGTCGCTCCAGAAGGCGGTGTCGTCCGAAGCGTCCGCCTCGAAAATGGGGCACAGATACAGCACCCGGAACCCCATGGCGTGCAGCGCGGGAATTTCCCGGGCCACGGCGCTAAGCGTTCCTTCGGCGGAAAAGGTGCGGGGGTTGATCTGATAAACGGCGGAGCGGGCCAGCCACTCCGGCGCAGTAAGCGCGCGATCCTTCAATGCGGTTCCCTCCTTTCGGCTTGTCAGTTCCAGATGCGGTCGTTGGAGAATTCCTTGTTCCATGCGTCGGTGGATTCCCACATGCCGGGGATGCTGGGATTGATGTGCGCCCGCAGCACCTCCTCGTTCAACTCGTCGAAGCCCAGGCCCGGCTTTTCGGGCACGCGGATGAACCCGTTTTCAAACAGTGGCTTGGGAACGCCCGTCACCATATCGCCCCACCAGGGCACATCCACGGAATGAAATTCCAGCGCCAGCACGTTTTGCATGGCCGCCGCCGTCTGCACCGCCGCCAGGCAGCCCACCGGGCTTTCCGCCATGTGCACCGCCACGGCCACGCCGTGCTCGTCCGCCATATCCGCAATCTTTTTCAGTTCCAGCGCGCCGCCGCAGGTGAGAATATCCGGATGAATGACGGATACGCCGCCCGCCTCCAGGAGGGGCTTGAAATTCTCCTTTAGGTAAATATCTTCGCCTGTGCAGACGGGGATGGCCGTGCTGTTGCGCAGCCGGACGTACTGCTCGGTGTACATCCAGGGAATCATATCCTCCATCCAGGCCAGGTTGTATTTTTCCATTCGACGGGCGAAGCGGATGCAGTCCTCCACGCATACGTGGCCGAAATGGTCGATGGCCAGCGGCACCTCATAGCCGATCACATCCCGAATTTCCTTTACATAGTTTTCCAGAAGGTCCAAGCCGTGCTCCGTGATATGGATGCCGGTGAAGGGGTGGGCGGTGTGCACGATATCATAGCTTTTCTGATGCTTCACCATATCCGCCGTGACGCTGCCGCCCTGAACGTTCAGGATATGCGGCGCGTATTTTTTCATATCGTCGATAAAGCCCAAGGGGGCGTTGAGGGCCCCCGGCTCGTCCATGAGCAGGCCGATACCCAAATCCATTTTCAGGAAGGTGAAGCCCATTTCCATCCGCTTTTTCAGCGCCAGGCCCATATCATGGCCCGTGTGGCGGCCCTCCACGTCGGTATCGCAATAGACGCGCACGGTATCACGGAATTTTCCGCCCAGCATCTGATACAGCGGCACGCCGTAGGCCTTGCCCGCCAAATCCCACAGGGCGATTTCAATGCCGCTCACGCCGCCGCCCTGGCGGGAAGGGCCGCCGAACTGCTTGATTTTCCGAAAGAGCTTATCCACATTGCAGGGATTTTCGCCCAGGATGCGGCTTTTGAGCATCAGGGCGTAGGTTTTGCTGGAGGCGTCCCGCACCTCGCCGTAGCCCGTGATTCCCTGATTGGTTTCGATTTTCAGAATCGTGCAGCGTTTGGGCGCGCCGTCAATATCCACAAAGCGCATATCGGTGATTTTTAGATCGGAGGGAGAGGAACAGCGGTTGATCTTGGAGGAAATGATTTCGGACATCGAAAAATCGCCCCTTTCTATGAAAAAGCCTTCGTCCCCCTCATTAAACACCTTTTGGCCGGGAAAAGAAACCGATAAATCGAAATGAAAGGTTGAAAAAACGAAACTGACGGCGTTATAATAGAGACGCGCCCGCGGCGAGAAAAATCACGCCCGACAGCGGCGGGAAGGGAGCGAAATTCGCGTGTTTTTCGAAAATGGAGAAATGACCTTTCGCGTTATCGACGTGCTGCGCATCGAGCAGCGGAACGTTCGAAAAATGAACAGCAACCGGCATTTCAGCGCACTCTCCTTCCGGGAGCAATCTGACGCGGTGATCGCCTATTCCCAGGGGCGCATCCAAATGAAGCCGGGGGCGGTGACGTTTTTTCCTGCGGATGTGGATTATGAGCGCGTCGCGTCGGTGGATCAAATGACGGTGGTGCATTTTGAATTGCTCAACTGCGCCGCCCGGGAAATTGAAAGCTTCGTCACCGGACAGCCCCAGCGCCTGGCTGCGCTGTTCGCCGAGATCTACGCCGAATGGCTTCGCAACCGGCCCGACCGGCAATACCGGGTCAACGCGCTGTTTTACGCGCTGTTCGCGGAAATTTACGGGGAATGCAGCGAACGGCTGGTCAGGCGTTCGCCGTTGATGAGTCGGGCGCTGAAATATATTGACGCGCATTTTGCTCAGCCTGAATTGACAGTGGCCCGTCTGGCCCGGGAGGTGGGGGTGTGCGAGGTGTATCTGCGGCGCATCTTCCGCCAGGAGATGGGGGAATCCCCCCGGCGATACATCAATTCTATGCGGCTGCGCCACGCCGCTTCGCTGATTACCAGCGGATATTACAGCGTAGGGGAGGCGGCGCGGCAGGCGGGATATACGGATGAAAAGTATTTTTCCGTGGCCTTCCGGCGCGCTATGGGCTGCCCCCCCTCGCAATACAGCTATCAATACAAGGAGTAAGCATGCTGCTATATCATCGCGTGATTCCGGGGGAGTTCCGCACCCGGCCCAATCGCTTTATCGCCCAGGTGGAAACGGAAGAGGGGCTGGAAATCTGCCATGTGAAAAACACGGGCCGCTGCCGGGAACTGCTGGTTCCCGGGGCGCGGGTGACGCTGGCGGTTTCGGATAACGCCGCCCGGAAAACCCGCTGCGACCTGGTGGCGGTGGAAAAAGGAAGCCTGTATATCAACATGGACAGCCAGGCCCCCAACCGCGCTGCGGGGGAGGCCCTGCCCCGGCTGTTTCCCGGGCTGACGCTGCTGCGGCCCGAGACGAAATGCGGCGATTCCCGGCTGGATTTTTATCTGGAGGCGGCGGGGAAAAATTGGTTTGTGGAGGTGAAGGGGGTCACGCTGGAGGAAGACGGCCTGGCCCTTTTCCCCGACGCGCCCACGGAGCGGGGCGTGCGCCATTTGAGGGAGTTGGCCTGCATCGCCCGGGCGGGAGGCGGCGCGGCGGCGCTTTTTGTGATTCAGATGAAGGGCCCCCGCGCCTTTTCGCCCAATCAAAAAACGCACCCCGCCTTCGCCCAGGCCCTTTGCGAGGCCCGGGAAGCGGGGGTGCGTCTGATGGCGTATGATTGCCTGGTTACACCCCGGGGCATGACGTTGGATTCGCCTGTGCCCATCGTTTTGCCCTAGCTTATTGCGGCGCTTGAGAATCGCCCGTATGGACGAAGGAAAGGGGCAGCGCCTCGCCAGACCATTGCTGAAACAGGCCTGTCAGCGTTTCGCAGGCGGCGGCCCAGGCCTCCTGCATCAGCGCGTCGTTTTCCAGATAGGCGCTGCGGCAGGCGGCGGCCTGTTCATCCAGCATTTTTTGATATTGCGTTTCAGAGAGGCGATACCAGAAATCCTCGATCTGGGGCGCGCCCGTCACCTGGAAGCTGTCAAAAAGCATGCGCACGGCGGGCAGCGCCGCCTGGATGCCGTCCTCTGTGGCCGTCAGGCGCACATCCTTCAGCGAAAAGCCCAGGCCGATTTCATAGGTATAGGGAACGCTTACCCGCTGCACCGTTCCGATGAGCAGCGCGTCCGTATGCGCGGTCATCACGCCGGTATCCGTATGGCGCACGGCGGTCAGTTCCCCCGCCTTTTCCATCTGATGGGTGAGCAGCTGGGACGCGCGCTGGTATTTGCCCTCGGGCAGCAACGTGCCAAGCCACTCCCGGGCGTAGGGCAGCAGCGTGACGACCAGCAGCGTAACCAGCGTCAGCGTCAGCAGCCGCAAAAGATATTTCCCGATTTTTTTCATGCGCCTCGCTCCAGAAAAACCAATACATAAATCACCGCCCGGGCCAGTCCGTACAGCAGCGCGCCGTACCCCACCAGCAGCACGAACCGGTGCCACAGGCTCAGCCGCGGCCGCCGGGCGCGCCCGACGCGGGGGGAAGAATACGAAGTCATGGGCTTTCCTCCTTTCCGATACACGCGATTATTATACAGCAAAAAAGAAATGATTTCTACACATTTCCGCAATAATTAACAAATTTCGCTTTGGCTCGCCGGGCAATCCGTTTATTTCCCACTTTTTACGGCCTATTGTTCACGAATTGTTTTTCCCGCGAAAAGGGCTTGACTTTTTGCGCGAATGCTTCTATAATCGGCATCATTCAAAGGCATTGACCGGGAAAAATGCCGGCTGACAGCATCCTCCCAGAGAGCTTCCGGGGCTGGAAAGGAAGCAGGATGGAGCCGGAGATACATCCCGAGAGCCGCCGCCTGAAACGCGCAAGCGCAGTAGGGCGCGCCGGAATCCCGCCGTTACCGGGAGGGACAATGTTGGTTGTCCGTTGAGGCTCCGGCAATCGGGGCGAACAAGAGGTGGTACCGTGGATGAAAATTCATCCGCCCTCTGCATCGTGCAGGGGCGGATTTTCTTTTTATCCCGGCGCGGCGTGCTCATACGGGGCGCAAGCCCCTTATGAAATATTTATTTGGAGGAATGATTTCATGAAAAAGTTGCTTGCGGTGCTCCTGTCCCTCACTCTTATTTTGGCCTGCGGCGCCGCCTATGCGGAAGACAAGCCTGTGATCGGCATTATTCAGCAGATGGACCATGTGGCCCTCAACGCCGCCCGAGACGGCTTTGTCAAGGCCCTGGAGGATAACGGCTTTGTAGACGGCGAAACCATTACCCTGGATATTCAGAACGGCCAGGGCGACCAATCCAACCTGGCCACCATCGCCGATCGCTTCATCAGCGAAAAGGCCGATCTGGTGTTGGCCATCGCCACCACCGCCGCTACCACCATGGCAGGCAAGACGGAGAGCATTCCGATCCTGGGCACGGCCATCACCGATTACGTTTCCGCCAAGCTGGTTGAAAGCAATGAAAAGCCGGGCTATAACGTATCGGGCACCTCGGATATGAACCCCGTATCCGCGCAGATCGAGCTGCTCAAGAAGCTGGCCCCCGAGGCCAAGACGGTGGGCGTGCTCTTCACCTCCGGCGAAACCAATTCCGTCATTCAGGCGGCCATGGCCAAGGAAGCTATCGAGGCCCAGGGCATGACCTATGTGGAAGGCACCGCCACCAACACCAACGACGTGCAGCAGGCCGTGCAGCAGCTGGTTGGCAAGTGCGACGCCATTTACCTGCCCACGGATAACGTGATGGCCTCCTCCATGCCCATTATTTACGGCGTGACGGCGGAAAGCAAAACCCCCGTAATCTGCGGCGAATCCGGCATGGTGTATAACGGCGGCCTGGCCACTCTGGGCATCAGCTACTTCCAGCTGGGCTATGAAACGGGCCTGATGGCGGTAGAAGTGCTGGGCGGCGCGGACATTTCCGAAATGCCCATCCGTTTTGCCACCGAGGGCTTTGAATACGCCATTAACAAGACCGTGGCCGATGAAATCGGCCTGGAAATTCCGGACGATCTGCTGCCCTTCGCTTTCGAAATGACCACGACGGCGGAATAACGGATTAAATAATGAAGGAAAAGGCGCGGGGAGGCGTGCTTCCCCGCGCTGCTCCCTGCGAATTAACAGGAACAGGATGGGTTTGAGCGTATGCAGATATTTTTAGGCGCGGTGTCCCTGGGGCTGCTTTGGGCGGTCATGACGATTGGCGTGTATATTACCTATCGCGTGCTGGATATTGCCGATCTTACGGTGGAGGGCTCGCTGCCCCTGGGGGCGGCGGTGGCCTGTTCGCTGATTACCCAGGGGGTAAACCCCTATCTGGCCTCGCTGTGCGCGCTGCTGGCGGGCTGCCTGGCGGGGCTCTGCACTGGGCTGCTGCATACCAAATTGAAAATTCCCGCCCTGCTTTCCGGCATTCTGACCATGATCTCCCTCTGGTCGGTGAATCTGCATGTGATGGGTATGCCCAATCTTTCCATCCTGCGGATGCCCACGGTGTTCCAGCCCCTGGAGCGGCTGGGCATGAGCAAAAACGCGGCCATGATCGCCGTTGGCGCGGTGTGCGCCCTGGGGCTGATCGTGGCGCTTTATTGGTTCTTTGGCACCGAGTTGGGCAGCGCCATCCGCGCCACCGGCAATAACCAGAAAATGGTGCGCGCCCAGGGCATCAACACCGACACCATGAAGATTCTGGGCCTGGTTATCAGCAACGCGCTGGTGGCCCTCAGCGGCGCGCTTATCGCCCAGAGCCAGAATTTCGCCGATGTGCAGATGGGTACGGGCAGCATTGTAATCGGCCTGGCCTCGCTGATTATCGGCGAAGTGCTCTTCGGCCGCCGCGGCTTTTTCAGCCGTCTGCTTTCCCTGATTCTGGGCGCTATCGTATACCGGCTGATTATCGCGCTGGTGCTGGAGATGGGCATGCCCACCAACGATCTGAAGCTGTTCACCGCCGCCACGGTGGCGCTGGCGCTGTGGCTGCCTCAGGGCAAGACGCTGCTACGGACGCTGAAAAAATCCTGCGCGAAGGAGGCCTGAAGAAAATGCTGCAAATGAAGAATATTACCAAGGTGTTCAATCCGGGCACTGTGAATGAGAAAAAAGCGCTTTCTCAGGTGAACTTCTCCATGGATGAAGGGGATTTTGTCACCGTTATCGGCGGCAACGGCGCGGGAAAATCCACGCTGCTCAATTGCATCGCCGGGGTATATACCCTGAACGGCGGCCAGATTCTGCTGGACGGCAAGGACGTGACCCGCCTGCCTGAATTCAAGCGCGCACCCTATCTGGGCCGCGTGTTTCAGGATCCCATGATGGGCACCGCCGCCGATATGAACATTGAGGAAAATCTGGCTATGGCCCTTCGCCGGGGAAAGCGCCGGGGGCTGCGCTGGGGCGTGACGGGGGCGGAACGGGGCCGCTATCGTGAATTGCTGCGGGAGTTGGATCTTGGCCTGGAAAACCGCCTGGAGGATAAAGTGGGCCTGCTTTCCGGCGGCCAACGCCAGGCGCTGACGCTGTTGATGGCCACGCTGAATCCTCCCAAGCTGCTGCTGCTGGACGAGCATACCGCCGCCCTGGATCCCCGCACGGCGAGCAAGGTGCTGGATTTAACGGGGCGGCTCATCGCCGAGCATCATCTGACCACGCTGATGGTTACGCATAACATGAACGACGCCATTCGCCTGGGCAACCGGCTGATTATGATGAACGCGGGCCATATCGCCGTGGAAATCAGCGGCGAGGAAAAGCAATCGCTCCACCGGAACGATCTGATCGCTCTGTTTGAAAAGGCCAGCGGGGATAAGCTGGAAAACGACCGTATGCTGCTTTCCTGAACGCAGGAATAAAGCGAAGACAAAAAAATACGCATTGCGGGGGAAGCGTTCTTTGTAGGCCCAGGGACGCTTCCTCTGCGCCTTTTTGCAGAAATCCGTATGGCAAATGCAGAAAAAAACGGCGCGATACGGGGCTTCTTCGGCCCGCGTTTCGCACCGCTTTGCAAGACAACAAGAAAATCCGCCTCTTTTGAGACGGATAAATGGTGCGGCCGACGAGACTTGAACTCGTACTCGGTTAAGAACACGCCCCTCAAACGTGCGCGTATGCCAATTCCGCCACGGCCGCATTGCTGACGCTTTCACACAGCTTATCCAGTATAACGCATTCCGAAGCGCTTGTCAACCTTTTTCGCCAGATTTTCGTAAAATTGAGTATGGCGGCTTGAAAGAACCTCAGACAGAAAGCGAAGGAGCGAAGCGCAAGCTAAAAGCCGTGGCAGCCCACGTTTTCTGGGCGGGGGATAACAAGCGAACGCCGCGTCTATTTCGCATGAAACAGACGCGGCGCTTAGATATTTCATAAATGCGGAGGGCGGGAAAACGCGGCGCGGCGATTCCCGTCGGCGATGAGCCGCGTCAGACGGAAGTCCAGCCGCCGTCAATATAGATCCAGGTAAATCTGGCGGAAGAAATCGGGCACGTTCGCGTCGTTCTGGGGGGTTACGATCAGGCCGGGCTGGATGCAGTTGCAGCGAATGTTGTCCTTGCCGTACTGATAGGCGATGTTCTTGGTTAGGTTTACTACGCCGGCCTTGGCGGGGCCGTAGGCGCTCCAGCCCAGGTTTCCGGCGATCCCGGCGGTGGAGCCGATGTTGATGATGCTGCCCTTATGCTGCTTCTGCATCTGCAAAATGGCGTATTTACTCACCAGGAATACGCTCTTGAGATCGGAGTCAAGCATATAATCCCACTGCTCGGCCGTCAGATCGGCCACGTTGCCATCCTGCGCGTCCACGGAAGCGGCGTTGTTCACCAGAATGTCCACATGGCCGAAATCCCGGGCGGTATCCTCGATCAGAGCCTTAATGGTAGCTTCGTCCATGATGTCAAATTTATGAAAGCTGGCTTTTCCGCCATTTTTGACGATCTCGTTCACCACTTCCTGGCCCGGGCCTCCCGGCGGCCTGTGACCACCACATGCGCGCCGTTGGCGGCCAGCACCCGCGCCACGCCGATGCCGATACCGCTGGTAGACCCCGTTACAATCGCTACTTTTCCCGTCAAATCAAAAGTCGCCATGATTCAAAACCCTTCTTTCTTTTATTATCGCTTTGCGCGTCAAATATCCCGGGCGTCCGCCCACTTGGGAAAATGTATGGTGGCGCCGCCGTCGGCAATCAGGCATTGACCGGTCACATAGCCGGATAGATCGCTGAGCAAAAACAGCGCGATATCCGCGATATTTTCGCCGCTGCCGTGGCCCTCAAAAAGCAGGTTGTTGCGATCAATGCGATGAAAGGCCTGCTGCACCGCAGGAATGCCCTTGACCATCGCGTCGAACTCCTCGGAGAGAATCAGCCCCGGGGTCAGGGCGTTGGCCCGCAGCCCTTGCCGGCCGTATTGCGCCGCGATGTTTCTCGTCAGGGCTTCCAGCCCGGCCTTGGCGGCGGAATAACCGAAGTATCCGTCCTCGCCCCGATGCGCTCCTGTGGTGGACATATTCAGGATCACGCTCTTGGACTGCTTGAGCAGCTCCGGAATCACATATTTGCACACGATGAAATGGCAAGCTGTATTTCTATCAGATTGCCGTCTGCGACTATTACGGGCAATATTATGCTTCCAATGCAGACAATCGGGAGATTTATTTGCAGCAGGCGCGGCTCGCAACAAAGCTGTTGAAGCATATGGAACGACTTATGAATCGGGAATGGCCGGGAATAAACAAGACGGTTCTGTTGTAGACAAGATCGGCGGAGTTGTCCTGTATGGACTGATTTCTGAGGAATACGGCTGCAACATTAAAAGCATTACGGCAACGCTCTCGGGCTGAATGATCGGCTGTGCCGGTGAAGCGGTGCTCGCTAAATTCGCGGAGGTCTATTTAAAAAACAGAACACAAAAAAGCCCGAAAACCCAGTTGTATCAAGGGTTTGCGAGCCTTCAAGGTGTGGTGCCGGTGGCGGGGGTCGAACCCGCACGGGTTATTAGCCCAACGGATTTTGAGTCCGCCTCGTCTGCCAATTCCAACACACCGGCATTTTTAGCTGTTGAGGAAAAGCGCTTCTGCATATCCGCAACAACATTATTATAACCCATGTTTTTCTCCTTGTCAAGTCGGAAAGGCGGCCCGGCCTTCCGCCGTGCATTCATTTATTCGTCGGGCGGCGCTTTGACAATTCTCCGCGCCCTGTGGTAAAATAAAAATAGATCAAGGGGCGGAGGCGCAGGCGATGAGCACCCAGTATTTCATGATGATCGAGCCCGAATACGCGGGCACGCATTGGTGCGAGCAATGCGTGCAGGGCATTCGCCAGGAGGCGGCGCGGGGAAAGGGCGTGGTGGAGGAAATTCCTGCGGGGGACGCGGCGGCGCTGCGCCGGATTGCGGCGAGTGAGCGGCCGCTGATGATTCTGGTAGGTTCGCTGGTGAATTGGATGACGGATGCAGCCCGCGCCCTGAACGCCCTGGGCATTCACGGGTTGATGACCGCCTCCGCACCGCCGGACGCGCATTTGGAGGCCAGCGCCATTTCCCTGGATTACCACCAGGCGATCTTCGATCTGTTCTGGTATTTGGAGCAAATGGGCCGCGCCCGGGTGGCGCTTTTCGGCGTGCATCCCAATTCCATTAACGATCTGACCAAGCGGCAGGCTTATGTCGATTATCTGCGGGATAAGCAGGATCGGCCCTCGGCGATTTTTGAAAATCTGGGGGATTTAAGCCGGGCCTGCCAGCAGCTTTATCAGCGAATCGATGAATTCGACGCGGTGATTTGCTCCAATGATATTATCGCGCTGAAGCTGCAAGGGGATTTGAAGGCCCGGGGGGTGCCCGTGCCGGAGAAGCTCCGGCTGGCCAGCATTGGTGAAACGCGCCTGTCCCAGTTGACGCGGCCCCGAATTATTACTGCGGCCCTGAATTTCCAAGATATAGGGCATAATGCGGTGCGGCTGTATAATATTCTGCGCCGCAACCCCGCCATCACCTCCTTGCAGGTGAAAATGCGGGGGGTGGTTACCGGCGGGGAGCAGCTGGGCCTCCCGCCCCATGTCCTGCTCGCCGCTTCCGGCCCGGCCGCGCCCCCTGAGCAGCGCAGCTTTTACGCCGATGCGGATGTGGAGCGGATTTTCCGCCTGGAAAACCTGATCGCCCATTGCCTGCCCATTGATTTCGCCATTCTTCGGGGCCTGGCCCGGGGCGATTCCTACCGCCTGATGGCCGAAACGCATTATACCTCGGAAAACGCCGTTAAATACCGGGTGAAGCGCATGCTGGAATTGGCCCAGTGCGATCACAAGGAAACGCTGCTTTCGCTGATTCTTTCTCAATTGCAGATGGAAAATATTCCGGAAACATAATTTTTAATTATACTATTTATCTGAGAAGCAGTCAATTAAAATTTTTTCCGCCGCGCCCGGGAATTTCTTGTATTGTGCCCGGGCGTTTTCTCTTGCTATAATAAGCGCAGAAAATATACCAGCGCAAGAAAGAGGAGGAAACGTTCAAATGGCTGTTGAAATGAAGCGCATTTCGCTGCATATCCCCACCTATGAGCCCGCCGCGCCCCTGGAACTGCCCATGTTTTTTGAAAAAAAGGCGTATCAGGGGGCCACGGGCCGCGTCTATCCCATCCCGTATTCCGATCGGCTTTCCAACGCACCGGTGGATAAGGCGTGGGACGCCGTGGTGCTGCGCAACGAGCATATCGAGGTGACGCTGCTGCCCCAACTGGGCGGCAAAATTCACGGCGCGAAGGATCTGCATAACGGCTACGAATTTATTTATCAGAACACCGTAATCAAGCCCGCCATGGTGGGCCTGGCGGGGCCCTGGGTGTCGGGCGGCGTGGAATTCAACTGGCCCCAGCATCACCGCCCCACCACCTTTATGCCCCTGGAGGCCACGCTGCGGGAAAACAAGGACGGCTCCAAAACCTGCGTGATGGGCGAGGCCGATCCCTTCCAGCGCATGCGCGGCCAGGTGGCCGTGACGGTGTACCCTGGCTCCTCCGTGGTGGAGGCCAAGGCCACCGTGTATAACCGAACGGATAAGCCCCTGCCCTTCATGTGGTGGAATAATCTGGCCGTGCGGGTGCACGATCAGTACAAGGCCTGCTTCCCCCCGGATGTGGAATGGGGCAACGATCATGACCGCCGGGCCGTGATTTCCTTCCCGGTGATGAAGGGCGTGTATCACACCGCCCGGCCCTTTGATTACGGCGAGGGCACGGATGTGACCTGGTTCCCCGCTGTGAAGCTGCCCTCCTCGGTGATGGTTTCCAAGGGGCAGAGCGATATGGATTTCGTGGGCGGCTATGATTTCGCCGCTCAGGCGGGCACCGTTACCGTCAGCGATCACCGGGTGAGCCCCGGCAAAAAAATGTGGACCTGGGGCGACGGCCCCTTCGGCCGGGCCTGGTGCGCCAACCTGACGGACAACGGCGACCGGTATATCGAATTGATGACGGGTGCGTATACCGATAACCAGCCGGATTTCACCTGGATTATGCCCGGCGAAACCCGGGAATTTACCCAGATCTGGTTCCCCATCCGGGGCATTGGCGAGCCGAAAAACGCCAACCGCAACGGCGCGCTTTCCTTTGAAATCAAGGACGGGAAAATCAAGGCCGCCGCCGTGACCACCGCGCCGCACAAGCAGGCGTTCCTGACGCTGCTGTGCGGGGAGGAGGAGCTGCTGAGCGTCAGCGGCGAAATCAGCCCCGAAAAGCTGCTTCAGGGCGAGGCTGCGCTTCCCCAGGGCGCGAAGGAAACAGATTGCGTGGTTACGCTGCTGGATGATTCCGGAGCGGTGCTGCTGCGCTATCAGCCGGTGGAAAAGGGCAAGCGCCAGCCCCCCAAGGCCCGCGCCATTCCGCCCCGGCCCAAGGATGTGGAAAGCGTGGAGGAATTGTATCTCCACGGCGCGCATCTGGTGCAGTATAAGCATCATACCTACGAGCCCGAGGCCTATTTCATGGAGGCGCTGCGCCGGGAACCCAAGGATTACCGCTGCAACCTGGAAATGGGCCGCCTGCTCACCGAGCGCGGGGATTATGCGGGCGCGGAGGCGCATTTGAAGGCGGCGGTGGAGCGCATAAAAATGCGCAACGACAACCCCGGCGACGTGGAAAGCCTGTATCTGTTGGCCCGGCTTTACCGCCTGGAAGGGAGGCTGAAGGAGGCCTACGCCCTGTATGCCGACGCGGCGTGGCAATACGCCTGGCGTTCCCCGGCGCTGTATGAAATGGCCTGCCTGGACGCGCTGAACGGGGATACGGACGAAGCGGTTCGGGAGCTGCGGGAATGCCTGGTTACCAACGCCCGGCATTTCGCCGCCCGCACGCTGCTGGGCTATCTCACCCGGGATGTGGAAACGATCGAGGCCGTGCTTCGGGAAGCGCCCCAGGACGCCGCCGCCCGCTTCGCCCGCTATTTCCTGACGGAAAAGCCGGTGGAGGCGTATATTCTGCATCGGCCCGAGGATTGCCTGGACGCGGCGCTGCAATTTGAGCGGGCGGGCCTGCGGGAGGAAGCGGCCGATTGCCTGCGGCTGTGCGAAAAGCCCAGCATGCTGCTGCGGCTGCACCTTTCCCGCCTGACGGGCGAGGCGCCGGAAGCGGGGGAGATGCGCTATTGCTTCCCCAACCGGCTGGAGGATATTCCCGCCCTGGATGTGGAAAACGGCCAGGCGCAGTATCTGCTGGGCTGCCTGTATTACGACCGGATGAATTATCAAAAAGCGGCGGACGCCTGGGAAAAGGCCCGCGCCCTGATGCCCCAGGACGCCTTCACCTGCCGCAATCTGGCCCAGGCGTATTTCGATCATCTGCATCAGCCGGAAAAGGCCCGGGCGCTGCTGGAGCAGGCGCTGGCCCTGGCCCCGGATAACGCGCGCATTCTCTATGAGCTGCTGCAATTGTATAAGAACATCGAAATTTCTCCCGAGGAGCGGCTGCGCCTGCTGGAGACGCACCGGGAGCAGGCCCGGGAGCGGGACGACTGCTATCTGGAAATGGGCATTCTGCTCACCCAGGTGGGCCGCCTTCAGGAGGCCCGGGAACTGCTGCTTTCCAAGCGCTTCAATATTTACGAGGGCGGCGAGGGCAAGCTGACCCGCCATCACGGCTGGCTGTACACCCTGCTTGGCCGGGAGGCGGAAGCCCAGGGCAAGCCAGTTCAGGCGCTGGAATGGTATAAGCAGGCGCTTACGTTCCCCGCCAATTACGGCGAGGGCCGCCATTACAGCGCCCAGGAGGGCAATATCTATTACTACACCGGACTGCTGCTGGAAAGCCAGGGGAACGAAGAGGGCGCGAAGCAGGCCTGGGAGGAAGCGGCCAATCAGCCCAAGCACATCAGCGAAATCAGCTATTTTGCGGGCAAGGCCCTGGAAAAGCTGGGCCGCGGCCAGGAGGCCAAGGATCTGTTCGAGGCCATGCGCGCCTTTGCCCAGGATAAGCTGGATAACGCCGATTTGTACGGCTATTTCGGCGTGGGTATGCCCTCCCCGCTGCCCTTTGAATTGAACATCCAGCGGCAGAACACCATTCCCGCGCTGCTGATTCGCGCCCTGGCGGAGGACGGCCTGGGCATGCAGGCGGAAAAGGCGGAAACGCTGGCCCAGCTGCGGGCGCTGGATCCCTACGGCACGCCCTTGGCCTTCTTCCAGATGCTGGGGATTTTGTAAGGAGAAAAATATGCTGGAATTGCATGCGGGCGGCTACACCGCCTGGATTGCGCCGGAGAGGGGCGGAGCGTGCCTCCGCCTTTCCCGGTGGGGGGCGGAAGCGCTCTGCACCCCGAAAACCGAAGAAGAACTGGCGCAAACCCCCTTCTTTTTCGGTACGCCCCTGCTTTTTCCGCCCAACCGGATTTCAGGCGCGGAATTCACTTTTCAGGGACGGCGCTATTCATTCCCCGTGAACGAGCCGGCCACAGGCTGCTTCCTGCACGGCGAACTGTATAAAACGCCCTTCCAGGTGCTATCGCAAGGGGAGGGGGGCGTTCGCCTGGGCTATCGCGCCACGGTGGAGCAGCCCTATCTTTCCTTTCCCCACGCTTTTTCCCTGACGCTGGATTGGTCGCTCTCCCCGGATGGATTGCGCCAGGAAACGTCCTTCACCAATCTTTCGGATGCGGATATGCCCGTGGCGCTGGGCTTCCACACCGCCTTCCGTGCGCCCTTTGCGCCGGAGGGCCGGGCGGAGGATATTTTTCTCACGCTGGACACCCAAAGGGAGTACGGCCGCAATATGCGGAATTATCTGCCCGATGGCAGCGTTTTCACGGAATACCCCGACCGTCAGGCCCTGGCGCAGGGAACGTATCAGCCCTGCGATCAAGCCGTCAGCCGTCTTTTCCAAATGGGTGCGCGCCATGAAATGCGCCTGACCGATCGGAAACGCGGCCTTGCTGTGCGTTATCGGGCGGGGGAAAGCTTCAGGTATTGGATGGTGTATCACGGCGGGCCGGGCAAGGCCCTGTGCGTGGAGCCCCAGTCCTGGCTTTCCAATTGCCCCAACGCGCCCTTTCCCCGGGAGAAAACGGGCTTTGACAGCATCGCCCCCGGGGAAACCCGCCGCTACGAAACCTGGCTGAGCATCGAACGGACGGAAGCATGATATATCTGTTCTGATTTCCCGGCCTCTCAATTTCCTCATACAGCCTTCCCAGAAAAGACGCGGGGATGCATTCTTTGAAAGCATCCCCGCGTCATTGTATTTCTTATTCCAGATAAGTTTGGCTGGCTACGTCGAAAACGCCTCGGGTTGTCACCCGCAGAGAGGGAATAACCGCCAGGCTCATGAAGGAGAGCGTCATAAAGGGATCCACCCCCGGCTTCACGCCCAGGGCCCGGGCGGTTTCCTTGGCCCGCTCCAATTGGGCGTTCACCTGGGAGAGGGGCTGATCGCTGATCAGGCCCGCGATGGGCAGCGGCACCTCGGCCAGGATTTCTCCTGCCCGGGCCACCACGATGCCTCCGCCCAGAGCGTGCACCCGGTTCATGGCCAGGGCCAGGTCTTCGTCGCCCGCGCCCACGGCAATGATGTTGTGGGAATCGTGGGCGATACTGGTGGCCACCGCGCCCTCCTTCAGGCCGTATCCCGTCAGATACCCTACGCCGATGTGCCCCGTGGCGTGATGGCGCTCCGCCACGCAGATTTTCAAAATGTCATTCTCGGTATCAACCCCGGCAGCGTAACCCATATTTTCTGTAATCAGCTCTCCGGGAATGAGCCGCAGCCGCCCCAGGGGCTTGTCCCGGCGCAGCAGGGCGGGGGAAATTTCCGGCAGATGGAAGGTATCTCGGGCCTTCGCCTCCAATTCGGGGGCCACGGCGGGGCGGGAAATATCCAACAGCCGTCCGGCCTCGAAAACCAGCTTGCCCTTCTTAATCACCCGCTGAATTTCAAAATTGCGGAAGTTATCAAGAATCACAAAATCCGCCAGATAGCCGGGAGCGATAGCCCCTTTATTGTTCATCAGGAAATAGCGGGCGGCGTTGTGGCTGGCCACCTTCATGGCGATGATGGGATCCACGCCCATGCTGATGGCGTTTTTCACGATATAATCGATGTGGCCCCCGTGCAGCAGATCGCTGGGGTGCTTATCGTCGGTGGCGAACATAAGGCGGGAATAATACTGCTGGTTCAGCAGGGGCAGCAGCGCTTTCAGGTTCTGGGCGGCGGTGCCCTCCCGAATCATGATGAACTGGCCCTTTTGCAGCTTTTCCAGCGCGTTTTCATAGGTGAAGCATTCGTGATCGGAATAAACCCCCGCGGCGATATAGGCGTTCAGCTCCAGACCGGAAAGGCCGGGGGCGTGGCCGTCGATTTTTTTGTGATGCGCCTGGGAGCAGAGAATTTTACACACGGCCTCGGGCTTTTGCTGAATGATGCTGACGTAATCCATCATTTCCGCCAGGCCCAGCACCCGGGGATGCTCGAAATAGGGATCGATGGCCTGATAATCCAGCACGGCCCCGCTTTCATCCTGGGGCGTGGCGGGCACGCAGGAGGGCAGCATGAAATGCACGTCCATGGGCAGCCCGGCGCTGGCCTGAAGCATATAATCAACGCCCGCAAGCCCCATCACATTGGCGATTTCGTGGGGATCGGTAATCACGGTGGTGGTGCCGTGGGGGAGCACCGCCTTGGCGAATTCCCAGGGCGTTACCAGCGAGCTTTCCAGGTGGATGTGGGCGTCGATAAAGCCGGGGCAGACGATGCCGCCCGAAACGTCCAGCTCCTCCACGCCCTGATATTCCCCCATGCCCACGATCAGCCCCTCCGCCACGGCGATATCCCCATGGCAGAATTCATTGCTGAATACGTTCAGGTAGGTGGCGTTTTTCAGCACCAGATCCGCTTTTTCCGCGCCCCCCGCAACGCGAATGACCCGCTGCTTTTTTTCCAGCTTTCGCCGCACTTTTTCAAGATAGGTTTCATTCGCCAGCATGTTTCGGCCTCCCCGTTTTTATAATGCCCTTTAAATTAGCAAAAAGGCCGCGCAAAACGCAGCCTTTCCCGGAGAGCGCGGCGGAAAACGGGCGGGCGCAGGCCCCCGGAGTGATTGCAAAATCCGGAAACCGCGCTTCGTTTTTCATGCGGCCGCTCTCCCTTCTTTCGTTGATGCGTCCATTATAGCGCATTCGCTTTTCCCTTGTCAATCGCCGGAAAGGGAATGCGCGCGAAATTGCTCCCCGGCAATTTGTGTTCGCATTTGCGGCGGAAATGTGCTATAATAAATGATGGAAAAAACGGGAGGCGGTGGAAATGCACAGGGTTCTTTGCTCCACCGGGGCGCTGCTGGGCGTGCCCAACGGAAGAAATTATTATCTGCTGCCGGAATGCGCGGAGCGCCTGCGCTGCGACGGCTATGAATTTATGCTCTACAGCGTCTGGTACGATCAATTGGATCGGCTCAGCGCCCTGCTTTCGCGCCTGCGGCTGCCCGTGTATGTGTATCATTGCGAAAAGCATATCGGGGAGGCTATCAGCCGCAACGGCCCCGGGGATTGGGAGGAGGCCGCGCGCCTGTTTGAAATCAATTGCCAGATGGCGGTGTTTCTGGGCGCGCGCCGGATGGTGATGCATTTATGGGACGGCATGACCTCCGACCAGCATATCGAAAATAACCTGCGGGCCTACCCCCTGCTGCTGGCGCAGGCCCAGCGCCACGGGCTGGAGCTGATGGTGGAAAACGTGGTGTGCAATCAGCGCGATCCGCTGACTCATTGGCGGGAGCTGCTTCGCCTGTATCCCCAGGCGGCCTTTACCCTGGATACAAAAATGGCGGCCTTTCATCAGCAATTGGAGGAATACTACGCCCCGGAAAATCGCTTTCTCTGGACGGAGGGGCATATCCGCCATCTGCATGTAAATGATTACGCCGGGGGCTATATGGATTGGGCGCGGCTCAAAACGCTGCATATCGGCCAGGGACAAATCGATTTCGCGCGCTTTTTTGATTTTGTCCGGGAGGTGGGCTACGACGGGGATTATACCGTGGAGGCCACTTCCTTCCTGCCGGACGGCGTGATTCATTTTAACGAATTGAACCGCACCCTTCAATATATCCGGGAGCACATTAACCGGTAAAGGAGCTTTTTCATGGAAAACAAGGATGAAATCATCACCTTGCAAAATGAAATTATGCAGGGGCTGATGAACCAGCGCATGCGCCTCATCGGCGAGGATTTATGGGGCGTGAAAGCGCCCGAGATCCCGGAAACCGCCCCCGCCGCGGCGGAAAAAACAACGGAAACAACGGCGCAGGCCCCGGTCAGCGCCTCCGCCCAGGAGGAAACGCCTCAGGAAACCCTCGAGGAATTAAAGGCGGAGCTGCACAGCTATATCGGCCTGGACGCCATCAAGCAGGAGTTGGACAGCCTGATTCACTGGGTGCAGATCTGCGCCCTGCGCAAGGAGCAGGGGCTGCCCGCTCCCGAGCTTTCCCTGCACATGGTGTTCACCGGCAATCCCGGCACGGGCAAAACCATGATTGCCCGGCTGATGGCGCGCATTTATAAATGCCTGGGTCTGCTCAGCCAGGGGCAATTGGTGGAGGTGGATCGCTCCGGTCTGGTGGCGGGCTATGTGGGGCAGACCGCCGGAAAAACCGCCGCCGTTATCGAAAAGGCCAAGGGCGGCGTGTTGTTTATCGACGAGGCCTACACCCTCACCAGCCGCGGGGAAAACGACTACGGCCAGGAGGCGGTGGACACGCTGCTCAAGGCCATGGAGGATCAGCGGGAGGATTTAATCGTCATCGTGGCGGGCTACACCGAATTGATGGAGCGCTTCGTTCATTCCAATCCAGGGCTGGAATCCCGCTTCAATCGCTTTCTTTTCTTCCCGGATTACACCGTGGAGGAAATGACGGGTATTTTCCGCATGCGCTGCGGTAAAAGCGGCTATGCCCTGGCCCCGGATGCGGAGGAAGCCCTGCGGGAGATTTTGGCGCGGGAAAGCCAGGATGTGAAGGGCTTTGGCAACGCCCGGGGCGTGCGCAACCTGTTTGAGCGGACCGTCGCAGCCCAGGCTGACCGCCTGGCCGCTCAGCCGCAGCCCCTCACCCGGGAGCAGCTGATGGAACTGCGGGCGGAGGATCTACAGACGGCGGACGAAAAGGGAAAGAAAGATTAAAAAATGCGGGGGATTCGCTTGCCAGAGCGGTTCTCCCGCAAATGCTTTGTTTTCGTTTTTTCACAGTCCCTATTTTATCTTTCCGTATCCTGCGGGTGCTCGGGGGAGATGAGGCCCAGCCGGTAATTGAGTACCACGGAGGAATTGGCGTGCTGCCGGTAAAAGGCGCTTTTCACCCGCTCCATCACCAGCTTGCCGTTATCATAGGATTTTAGGGGGAGCAGCAGCGCGTATTGGGAGGCGGTATAATGGGTGATAATATCGCCCTTGCGCAGAGAGCCGCGCAGCACTTCCAGCAATTGCTTCATTATATCATCCAGCTTTAAGGGGTTCATATCCTCCTGGCCCACGCTGGATACCATGAGAAGCGCCAGGAAGATGGTGGTGCTGGTGCGCTCCAGGGAGCGCAGCTGCAAATTATAGATTTCCTTAAACACCGCGTATTCGCACACGAAAGCGCCCCGGGCCTCCCGGTAATCGCGCAAATCGGCGCGGATGGCGTCCAGATCTCCATCCAGCACACGGCCCGCCTGGGCGATCTGTTTATAAAATTCCTGAATGCCCTCGGGGGGCTTCACGCCCAGATAGCGAAAATGCAGGTTGGTGGCGTGCTTATACTGCATCAGCGCTTCGTGATTGCGGTTGGTACGCACCAGCGCTTCCATGAGCATCAGGTGCAGCTGCTCGTCAAAGGCGTTGATTTCCAGCGCCCGGCGGCAGACGTGGATGATCTGTTCGTATTCTTCTCGGTCCTTGAGCAGCTTAAGATACTGATATACCGTATTCATATACAGATTTTGCAGGTATACGCTGCGGGCCACCACCCAGCTTTCCTGATCGTTTTCGGGCAGCAAATCGCCTGTGTAAAGAGAAAGCACCTGCTCAAAGAGCGGCCGGTTTTCAGGGGTGAGGGTTTCCGCGTTTTTTAATTCCAGGCACAGCTTTTCAAATTCAAACACATCCACCATGCAGTTTTCCGGCGATTTCCAGCGATAAGCGCCCCGGGCCGTTACAATGCATTTCCCCAGCCCCGGGCAGCAGGAAGAAAGCGCCACCCGCATGCGGCTGACCAGCGTTTTCAGGGCATTTTCCGGGTTCGCGCTTTTTTCATCGGGCCAGAGCACCTCGTACAGCTTGCTGTAGGGCACCGCCTCCGTCTGCCAAACCAATAAATATTGCAGCAGCAGCCGGCCCTTGCGGGATTTGGCCACCTGCTCGTCAATGCGGCGGCCGTTATAAAGCATTTCAAATCTTCCCAGCAGGTGAATTTTAATTTCGTCCATTTTATATTCAACGCTCCATTACTCGGTTGTTTTTTCTTCATTTTCCTGGCTCTGGGCCCAGGCGAGGGCGCAATCCACCGCCCGCCGCCAGCCGCGCAGCAGCCGTTCCCGCCGGGGGGAATCCATAGCGGGGGTAAATTGCTCCGCCGGGCGCCAGCCCTCCGCCGTTTCTGCCGGGGAGGAAAACAGCCCCGCGCCCAGCCCGGCCAGCATGGCCGCGCCCAGGGCGGTGGTTTCCAGCACGGGGGGCCGCAGCACCGGCACGCCCATCAGATCGCTCTGAAATTGCATCAGCAGCCGGTTGGCGCTGGCTCCGCCGTCCACCCGCAGGGCGGGGGGCATTTTGCCGCAATCCTCCGCCATGGCCGCCAGCAGATCACGGGATTGATAGGCGATGGCCTCCAGCGCGGCCCGCACGATCTGGGCCCGGCCCGCGCCCCGGGTCATGCCCACCAGCGTGCCCCGGGCGTACATGCTCCAATAGGGCGCGCCCAGGCCCGTAAACGCGGGCACCAGGTACACTCCGCCCGTATCGGGAACGGACGCGGCCACCGCCTCGCTTTCCGCCGCGGTGGAAATCAGCTTTAATTCATCCCGCAGCCATTGGATGGACGCGCCGCCCATAAACACGCTGCCCTCAAAGGCGAAAACGGGCCGGCCGTTCAGCCGCCAGGCCAGGGTGGTAATCAGGCCGTGATGGGAGAGGCGAAAGCGCTCTCCGGCGTTCATCAGCATGAAGCAGCCCGTGCCGTACGTGTTTTTCACCATGCCCTCTTCAAAGCAGCCCTGGCCGAACAGCGCCGCGTGCTGATCCCCCGCCAGAGCGGCCACGGGAACGCGGGCCCCGATAATATCCCCCCGTAGCACGCCGATCACCTGGGCGGTATCCACCACCCGGGGCAGCATGGCCCGGGGAATATCCAGCATTTGCAGCAGCTCGTCGTCCCATTGCTGGGTGTGCAGGTTAAACAGCATGGTGCGGGCGGCGTTGGTGGCGTCCGTCACATGGGGGTTCCCCTCCGTCAGATGCCAGGCCAGGAAGGAATCCACCGTGCCGAAGCACAATTCGCCCCGCCTTGCCTGCTCCCGCAGGTTCAGCTCATCCAGAATCCATTTCAGCTTGGTGCCCGAAAAATAAGCGTCGGGCACCAGCCCGGTTTTTTCGCGGATCGTATCGCCATAGCCCGCCGCCTTCAGCGCCTCCACCGTGCCCGCCGTCCGGCGGCATTGCCACACGATAGCGTTGCAGACGCAGCGGCCCGTCTGCCGGTCCCACACCAGGGTAGTTTCCCGCTGATTGGCAATGCCCAGGGCGGCGATTTCCGAGGCGTTAATGCCCGCCTTGCGCACGGCGGCGCGCAGCGCCTCGATTTGGGTGGAAAGAATATCCGCCGGGTCGTGCTCCACCCAGCCGGGCCGGGGATAATACTGGGGAAATTCCTGGGCGGAGGAGGCCACGACGCGGCCTTCCAGCGTGAAAATAACGGCCCGGGAGCTGGTGGTTCCCTGATCCAGCGCGGCCAGATAGCGCTTGTTCATCATCGCGTCGCGTCCTCCCTGCGCAAAAAATGCCAAACGATGCTTTTACAGCATATAGTGTACCATTTTTTTTCGCATTTTTCAAGATGGGGCGAAAAGCCTCCGGATGCGGCTGTGTATCCGCCCGCCTTCCCCCTTGAAGCGCTTGCAATTGCAGGGCGCATCCTGTATAATATGAGGTGGTGCTTTCGCATCAATAGACGCGCAAAGGGGAACAGAAGCTATGAAATTAGGCGTTGTGGGGCTGCCCAACGTGGGCAAAAGCACGCTGTTTAACGCCATCACGGGGGCGGGGGCCCAGGCGGCCAATTATCCTTTCTGCACCATCGAGCCCAACGCGGGCATCGTGGCCGTGCCGGATGGGCGGCTGAAGGTGCTGGAGGGCATGTATCACCCCAAGAAGGTAACGCCCGCCACAGTGGAATTTGTGGATATTGCCGGGCTGGTGAAGGGCGCCAGCAAGGGCGAAGGCCTGGGCAACAAATTTCTTTCCCACATTCGGGAATGCGACGCGGTGGTGCATGTGGTGCGCTGCTTTGAGGATGAAAATATCATCCATGTGGACGGCAGCGTGAACCCCGCCCGGGATATTGAAACCATCAATCTGGAATTGATCTTCGCGGATATGGAAACCGTATCCAAGCGGGAGGAAAAGGCCCGGAAGCTGATTAAAACGGGCGAAAAGAAATACGCCGCCGAGGCCGACCTGGCGCTGAAGGTGCTCAAGCATCTGGAGCAGGGCAAGCCCGCCCGCACCTGCGAGCTGACGGAGGAAGAGCGGGAGATCGTGCGGGGCTGGTTCCTGCTGACCGCCAAGCCCGTGATCTACGCCGCCAACATTGCGGAGGACATGGTGGGCGAACCGGAGGATTCCATCGATTTCGTGCGCCAGGTGAAGAAGATCGCCGCCCGGGAGCAGGCGGAGGTGCTGGTGATTTCCGCCCAGATCGAGGAAGAAATTTCCCAGATGGAGCCGGCCGAAAAGGAAGAATTTTTGCAGGAAATGGGCATCGGCCAGAGCGGCCTGGACCGGCTGATTCAGAAATGCTATCATCTGCTGGGCCTGATTTCCTTCCTCACGGCGGGGGAGGACGAATGCCGGGCCTGGACCATCGTCCGGGGCACGAAGGCGCCCCAGGCTGCGGGCAAAATCCACACCGACTTTGAGCGCGGCTTCATCCGGGCGGAAATCGTGCCCTTTGAAACGCTGCGGGAACTGGGCAGCATGAACGCCTGCCGGGAAAAGGGGCTTATTCGCTCCGAGGGGAAGGATTATGTGATGCAGGACGGCGATATCACCCTTTTCCGTTTCAACGTATAATGCGCTTTTCAGATGGGCCTGTGCGCGGCGCGCCGGGCCCGTCGTCAATTTTATGCAGGGAGGAATCAAATATGATTCAATTTCGGGAAGGCTATTATGCCGACGTCCGCCAGGAGGATCGCTTTCGAACGGTGATTAGCTATCGGGAGGGCATTTTGCAGGAAATGAAAGTCCGTAAGGAAATCCGCGCCTTTCTGCGGGTGTACGACGGCAAAATGTGGTATTACGCCTCCGTGACGGATGTGAACCATTTGCAGAAAACGCTGGACGGGCTGTACGACGCGGCTACGCCCCACGCGGATATTTTGCAGGATCCCATCGTAAGCCGCTTTGAAAGGAACAAGGCGCAGGTGCTTTGCTTTGCGGATTGCTCCGTGCGTGATGTTCCGACGGCGGAAAAGAACGCGCTGCTTCAGGGCTATCTGCCCCTGCTTGAGGAGGACGGCTGCATGACCATGCCCGCGGGCGTGTATCTGGATCGCAACAGCCGCTTCACCTTCCGCTCCTCCCTAGGGGCGGATATCGAATATGATTACCAGACCTGCGGCATGGCCTTCGGATGCAGCATGGTGGAGGGCGAGAAGAAATTCTCCGCCCATTGGCAGCGGGGAGAAACGCGCTTCGACGCGCTCCAAGGCCTGACGGAGCCCCTGCGCGCCGCCATGCGAGAGCAGGCGGATTTCATGCGCCGCTCCGTTCCGGTGGAGCCGGGGAAATACCCGGTGGTGCTGTCCCCCGAGGCGGCGGGCGTGTTCGCCCACGAATCCTTCGGGCATAAATCTGAATCCGATTTCATGCTTTCCGATGAAAGCATGCGCCAGGAATGGCAGTTGGGCAAGCAGGTGGGTTCGCCGCTGCTTTCCATCGCCGAATACGGCCTGCTGCCCGGCAGCGGCTATGTGCCCTACGACGACGAGGGCTCGAAGGCGCGCAAAAATTATCTGATTAAAAACGGCGTGCTGGCGGGCCGCCTCCACAGCGCGCAGACCGCCGCCGCCCTGGAGGAGGGGCTGACGGGCAACGCCCGGGCCATCGACTGCACCTTCGAGCCTATCGTGCGCATGACCAACACCTATATCGAGCCGGGAGAGCTTTCCTTCGACGAGCTGATCGCCCCCATCAAAAAGGGCTATTTCATCAAAACTATCAGTCACGGCAGCGGCATGAGCACCTTCACCATCGCCCCCTCCCTGGCCTATGAAATCGAAAACGGCCGCCTGGGCCGCCCGGTGCAGATCAGCGTGATTACGGGCAGCGTGTTCGAAACCCTGGGGCTCATCGACGGCCTGACCCGGGAAACGGAAATGCTTTCCTTTGTAACGGGCGGCTGCGGCAAGATGGAGCAGCAGGGCCTGCCTGTTGGCTTCGGCGGCCCCTATGTCCGCGTTTCTGCGATGAACGTGCAGTGAGGTGAAAAAACGCTATGGAAAAAGAATTTATTGTGAAAAAGGAAAGCTCCGTAACGCTGAATATCACGGCGGGGCGCATTGACAGCTATCGCATGCAGGAAGAAACCACCGGCACCGTGCGGGCCTATGCCGACGGGAAAATCGGCGTGGCCGGGGCCCTGGGCGAGCCCGATGAAAGCGAACTGACCCGCCAGGCGGAGGAGGCCCTTTCCCTGGGCATTCCCTATGTCTGCGCCTTGGACGGCCCCCTGGAACGGGAGGAGCGACACGCGGCGGAAATTCTGCCCGAAAAGGAGTTGGCGCCCGTTATGCAGGCGCTGCTGGATCAGATCGGCCAGGCCTGCCCGCGCTTCGCCATCAGCAATAAGATCACCCTTTCCCACGATTTCACGGAATACCGCAATTCCAAGGGCCGGCATCTGCTCAGCGACGAGCGGGCGCTGAGTATCGCCCTGCTGTTCCAGGCCCGGGGCTCGGGCAACCTCATGGATTGCTTCTTTGAGCATACCGGCCGCAGCTTTGACCCCGCCGCCGTCGTGGCCCGCTGCAAGGAACTGCACGACGCATATTTCAACCCCGTCGATGTGGAGGAAGGGGAATGGCCGGTGGTGTTCGCCCCGGTGGATTTGCTGGTTACCTTCCTGCGCAATTTTGTGGGCGAAATGTACGCCTCCGGCGCGTCGCTGGTGAGTGGGAAGATGGGGGAGAAGCTGTTCTCCGATAAGCTCACCCTGTCCATGGACCGCAATCCCGCCACCTGTCCCGGCGTTTCCTTCTTTGACGCGGAGGGGTACATCGCCCCGGATTACCGCGCGCCCCTCATCGATCACGGCGTGCTTTCCGGCATGGCGGTTTCCAAGAATACCGCCGCGCATTTCGGCCTGCCCGTCTCCGGCGCCGCCGATGCGGTCTATGACGGCGTACCCGGCTATGGCCTGACGGGGCTGTATGCGGCCCCTACCGCCGATTCCCTGGCCCAGCTGGTTCCCGGCAAGGCGATTTTCGTGGGCATGGTTTCCGGCGGCGATACCACCCCGGACGGGCATTTCGCCACCCCGGTGCAATTGGCCTATCTGATGGAAAACGGCCGCCTGGTGGGCCGTCTGCCCGAGTTGACGGTCAGCGGCGATTTCTTCTCCCTGCTGGGAGAAAATTATCTGGGGGCTGCGCCGGGGGGCGCGATGGAAAGCCCCGTGCTCTGCGCCATGAAAATGAAGGTTTCCAAATAAAAATTTTTTTCAAGGAAGAAGCCGTTTCCCGCGCAGGGAGGCGGCTTTTTTCGTATTTTTATTTGCGGAAAAAGGTCGAAAAACGGCGATTGACAGGGACGGGGAGCACGACGTATAATACTACTAATTTTCTGGGCAATGCGCCCTGGGAAAAGGAGGGTGCGCGGGCTTTATGAAAAAATCCCTGGCGCGGCAGGCCTTTGCCCTTTCCCTGCCGATTCTTTGCAGCTATGTGTTTATCAGCATGGCCTATGGCATGGTGATGGCCGACGCGGGCTTTCCCTGGTATACGGCGCTGCTTGCCAGCCTGACCATTTATACCGGCACGTTCCAATTCGCGCTGGTTTCTTTCCTGACGGCGGGCGCGGCGCTGGGCGCTATTGCGCTGACGGCGCTGCTGATGAACAGCCGCCATATTTTCTACAGCCTCACCTTTCTGGAGGAATTCCGGCGTTTGGGCTGGCGCGCGCCCTATCTGATTTACACCCTGACGGATGAGAATTACGCCGTCAACTGCGCCCTTGCGCCCGATGAGCCGGGGCGGCACACGCTGATGCTGCTGGTGGCGCTGTTCAGCCGGTGTTATTGGATGCTGGGCACCCTCTGCGGCGCGCTGCTGGGGCAATGGATTCCCTGGGATATGACGGGCATTGATTTCTGCATGACGGCGCTGTTTGAAATTATTTTGATCGATCAATGGGAGAAAAGCCGCGATCATGCGCCCGCGCTCTGGGGCGGGGCGATTGCGTTTGCCTGCCTGGCGGTGTTCGGCGGGGCGAATTTTATGCTGCCCGCCCTGTTGATTACCTCCGCCCTGCTGGTTTTTCGGGATAGAAAGGAGGCGCGGCGGGGATGAACATGGGCTATACCCTGGCGGCCATTCTGGTTTCCGCCCTTTGCACGCTGGCGCTGCGGGCGCTGCCCTTCCTTTGCTTTGGGAAAAATCGCCCCGTTCCCCCCTGGCTGACCCGCCTGGGCCAGGCGCTGCCTCCCGCCATTATGGCGGTGCTGGTGATATACTGCCTGCGGGAGGGCTTTGAAAAGCCGCTTTCCGCCGGCATTCCCCTGCTGGCGGGAACCGCTGTGGTTTTTTTCAGCTATCGCTGGAAGCATAATACCCTGCTGAGCATCGCCCTGGGAACGACGGGGTATATGCTGGCCCTGCGGCTGCTGTGAGGGGCGTTTTAGCAGGTTGATTTAATATTTGCGCCAATCCCCCTCCGGCTTTCCTGAAGAAGGCGCGGGGGAGACGTTCTTTCGATTTCAAAGAACGCCTCCCCCGCGCTATTATATCGTTTTTGCGTTCCCCTGCATGCGGCCCGGAGCGGGCGGGCATAATGCGATGGGAGGGGAAAATATGCTGACGATTTTTGTGCGCACGCTGATATTATACGTTGTATCCGTGCTGGCCATGCGGCTGATGGGCAAGCGCCAGGTGGGGCAATTGCAGCCCTATGAATTTGTGCTGGCGCTGATGATTGCGGAGCTGGCAGCCTCGCCTATGGAAAACGTGGGCACGCCGCTGCTCTACGGCATTGTGCCCATTCTGGGGCTGCTGTTTCTGCATGGGCTGGGCACGCTGCTTTCTGTGAAATTCACGCCCGTGCGGCGGGCGATTTCCGGCGGCCCCAGCGTGATTATTCGCAAGGGGGCCATTCAATACGCAGAGATGCGCCGCATGTGCTATACCACCACCGATTTATTGGAGGAACTGCGGGCCCAGGGGTTTTTAAATATTGCCGATGTGTGCACCGCCGTGCTGGAAACCAGCGGCAAGCTCAGCGTGTTTCCCTATGCTAATAAGCGCCCCGCCACGCCGGAGGATCTGCAATTGCAGGTGGATTATGAGGGCATTCCCATGACGCTGGTGGTGGATGGCCGGGTGCAGGCGGAGCATTTGAAAAAGTGCGGGCTCACGGCGGGATGGCTGCTGAACCGGCTGCGGCCGCTGGGTTACGAACGGGCGGAAAGCGTGCTCCTGGCCAGCCTGGACACTCAGGGGCGGCTGTTCGTGCAGGGCAAGGGCGAGCAGGGAAAAATGCACCTGGTGCAGGCGCTGGAAAAAAAGGCGGCGGGGTGGTAAAATGCGGGCGATGACGGCGACAGTGATCGTGAGCTTTGCGCTGATGCTGGCGCTGGGGCTGTATTGCGGGGCGTACAGCAAGGGCGTAAGCGAGGAAATGCAGGGCCAGGTGCGGGAAATGCGCGGGGAAATTCAGGCGGGCAGCCTGGAAACGGCCCTGTGGCGCACGGCGGATATGCGCAGGGGCTGGGAGGAGAAAAGCGCGCTGCTGTCCCTGTGGGTGAATCACGGGGATGTGGACGAGGTGAGCCTGGGCCTGGAGCGGCTGGAAACCGCCCTGGAGCAGGAGGAGCGTTTTCTTTCCCTGCTCTACGCTACGGAACTGGGAGAGGCGGTTTCCCATCTCTATCATCGGGACGCGCTGATGCTGAGCAATATCCTTTGACGAGCGTCTTGCGACAAAAGAGGCAAATTGACTATTGCGGTTTTGCGGAAAATGCGGTATCCTGTAAGGAAGCCGGAGAAAATACGAATGCTGCCCGGCGGAAGAGGATTTTTTACCATGGAAGAAAAGAAAAAAGAACGTATTTTGAATGTTCCCAACGTGCTTACCATGTTTCGGATGCTGCTTATCCCCGTTTATTGGCTGCTGTTTACCTGGGGACAGCGCTATTTTGCTCTGGCGGTTTTCGCTCTGGCCAGTATTACCGACCTACTGGACGGCTATATCGCCCGCAAATATCATTTAATCACCAGCTTCGGCAAGCTGATGGATCCCCTGGCGGATAAGTTGATGGTGCTCAGCGTGATGCTGGGCTGGGTGCTGGCGGGAACGCTGCCCTGGCCCACGATGGCGATTCTGCTGGGCAAGGAGCTGCTGATGGTGGCGGGGGGCGCTTTCCTGCTGCGGCGGGGCATTGTGGTGTATGCCGAGAAAATCGGCAAATACGCCCAAACGCTGATGGTATCTTCCCTCATTCTGGCGTTCTTCGGGGATTGGTTTAATAAAATCGGCTTCCCGCTGCATCTGATCGTACTTTGGTGCGCCGTGGCGCTGACGCTGGCCGCTTTGGCCTTTTATATTCGCCGGGCGCTGGAGCGCTACCGGACGGAATACAAAAAATAACGGTCGGCGAATCGCGGAAAAACGGAAAGATATTGCGGGAAAGAGACGTTTTGGGCTTTTGTCCAGTGGAGAATCAGACTCCGGGTTCCTTTTCGTCGGCGGAGAATCGGGCCGGTTTCTTGCTTTCTCAAATTACCCATATAGCTTTCTGATGCGCGGGGAGCCGCTTTTTGAGCGGTTCCCCGCCTTTCATATTTCCGCCTGCGGATAAAGCCGCTTCCGGATTTCATGGCGATACACTGGAATCAGCAGCGCGGTGGCGCCCAGCCAGGCCAGAGGAGAGGCCAGGCAAATACCCGTATAGCCCCAGACCGTCGCCAGACCCTGGGTGCTGGCAATGCGGAGAATCAATTCTACGATGCAGGCGGCAAAGGGCGCGGCGGCGTTTTCCATGCTCTGCACGCTGGAACGAAACACCAGCAGCATGCCCAACAGCGGGTAAAAGGGTGCGATCGCCAGCAGATAACCGCTGGCATAACGCACAATTTCTGTGGTGGGCGCATCGATAAACAACAGCACCACCGCTTCCCGGCCCAGCAGCAGCGCCGCAGCCATCAGCAAATTGGCCAGCAGCGCCTGAATCAGGCACGCCCGCACGCCCTGGCGAATGCGCCCCCATTCCCGCGCGCCGTTATTCTGGGCTACATAGCTGGAAAGGGCAATGCCGAAGGCGTTGTTAATCAGCACCGATAATTGATCCACCTTGGAGGCGGCGGTGTATCCGGCGATGGCGGCGGTGCCCAGCGCGTTGACCGCCGCCTGCATCGCAATCTGGCCGATGCACATCACCGACATTTGAAACCCCATCAGAAATCCTACCCGCAGATGCCGCAGCATAGCCCCTCCGCAGGCGGCGAAATCCCCCGGGCGCGAGCGCAGCGCGGGAAAACGGCGCAGGGCGACGACGGCGCATAAAACGGCGGAAAGCAATTGGCTCAGGATCGTGGCCCAGGCCGCCCCCGCCACGCCCATGCCGCAGGGAACGATGAAAAGAAGATCCAGCGCGATGTTCAGCAGCGAGGAGAAAATGAGGAAAAACAGCGGCGTGCGGCTGTCGCCCAGGGCGCGGAGCATGTAGGAAACCGCATTGTAGAAAATCGTCGCGCCCGTGCCCAGCAAAATCACGAACAGATAATCGTAAGCGTCGGCGGCAATTTCCGCCGGCGTTTTCATCAGCGTCAGCAAAGGGCGCGTCAGGGCGCAGGCCGCCGGGGTGAGCGCCAGGGAAAAAAGCAGGGAAAGCAGCCAGGAAACCGCTCCGCTTTGCCGCATGCCCCGCTGATCGTTTGCGCCGCATGCCTGCCCCAGGCAAATGCCGAAGCCCCCCGTGAGCCCCTGAATAAAGCAGAGCAGAAAATAGCTGACGATGCTGGTGGCCCCCACGGCGGCCAGGGCGTTCGCCCCCAGCGTTCGGCCCACGATCACGGTGTCCGCCAGGGTGTAAAACAACTGAAACAGATTTCCGCCCACCACCGGAAGCGTGAATCGCAGAAGCGTTGTAAAGGGCCGCCCCTGGGTCAATTGCTTTTGCATAGGTCTTCCTCCGTTAAAAAGGCGGATCATTCCGCGCATTTATTTATACCGTCTCCCCGCGCAAAAGAAAAGCGGAATATTGCTTTGATTTAGACAGATATTGATCTTCGCCGCCCGCCCGTGCTATAATGCCGCTGGGAACGACGAGAGAAAGGGGAAGGCGGCAATGGAAAAAAGCGATCGGATTATCAGTGTGGATCAATCCCTGCGGGAATTGTCGCCCCATGGCACGGTGGCGCTTCCGCTACAGGTGAATCACGACCGGCTCAGCGCCTTTCGCTTTGGCCATGTGGGCTGTCATTGGCATGAGGAAATTGAATTTTCCCTGGTAATGAAGGGAACGGCGCGGTATGTGCTGGGGAACGGCGCGCGGCTTCTTTCCGCCGGAGAGGGGATCTTGATAAACGCCAACGTCCCCCACGCCGTGTTTCCCGGCGGGAAGGAGGAAGTGGAGATGCTGGTTCTGATCGTGCATCCGGCGTTCATTTACGGCTTTCCGGGCAGCGTCATTGAAAGCCAGCTTCTGCGGCCCTTCCTGGCGGCGAAAAGCCTGGCCGCCGTGCCGCTGGAGGCGGAGGAACTGCGCGCCTGCCGGGAAATTGCCCGCCAGGAGGCGGAGCGGCCCTTTGGCTGGGCGCTGCTGTGCAAGGAAAAGCTGTGCCATGTGCTTTATGCGCTGCTGCTGCGCTATCGGGATTTGCTTTCCGGCGGCGGATCGCCCACGGGGGAGGAACTGCGGCGGCTGGAAACGCTGCTGGCCGCCCTGAACGCGCGCTATGACGAGCCGCTTTCCCTGGATGCGATGGCGCGGCTGGCAGGGCTTTCCCGGGCGGGCTGCTGCCGCTTTTTTAAGCGTATGACGGGGCAAACGCTTTCGCAGTATCTGGAGGATTACCGGGTGGAGCAGGGGATGGCGCTGCTGAGCCGGGGGGAAACCAGCGTGACGGACGCGGCCCTTCGCTGCGGCTTTGGCAACGTGGGGCGCTTTTCCGCCGCCTTTGCAAAGCGGATGCACTGCACGCCCCGGGCATATCTGCGCGGCCTGCGGACGGAAGAAAAATAATGCGGTTTTCAGGCTGGAAAGCGTCGTTTGCCGGCTCCTTTTTGGCCCGGGTCTGCGTTTTCCTTTGCTTGCCCGCCTCGGGAAAGAAAATCCGCGTCGCGGCTTTCCGAGTTTTCCCCGGAAAAGCGAATAACTGTAACAATTTTGACAAAGACGGTTGACAGATTCGCGTTTCTGGCTTTTAATATATTTGGGCGCAAAGGCCCATAACGATGGAAGCGGGTGGAGAAAATGCAGACGGATATTTTGATTGTGGGCGCGGGCCCGGCGGGAATTTTTACCGCGCTGGAAATGCTGCGCAAGGGCAGCAAGAAAAAGATTATGATCGTGGAAAAGGGCGCGGCCATTGAAAACCGGCATTGTCCCAAGGTGAAAACGGGGGCGTGCATGAATTGCAAGCCCTATTGCCATATCACCACCGGCTTTTCCGGCGCGGGCGCGTTTTCCGATGGCAAGCTTTCCCTTTCCTATGAGGTGGGCGGCCAGCTGCCCGAATTGATCGGGGAAAATCACGCCCAGGAAATGATCGATTACACCGATCAGATTTATCTCTCCTTCGGCGCGGACAGCCATGTGGAGGGTCTGGGCCAGAACGAGGAAATCAAGAAAATCCGCCTTCGGGCCATCCGGGCGGGGCTGAAGCTGGTGGATTGCCCCATCCGGCATCTGGGCACGGAAAAGGCGCAGATTCTCTATCACGATATTGAAAAATATCTGCTGGAGCACGGCGTGGAAATTTGGTTCGGCTATAACTGCGTGAACATCCTGCTGGAGGGCAACCGCTGCGCGGGCGCGGTGGTGGAAAAGAAGGGCGTGCAGGAGGAAATCCGCGCGGAGCACACGGTGGTGGCCACGGGCCGCCGGGGCGCGGATTGGCTGGAGAAGCTGTGCGAGGAGCACGGCATTGCGCATCAGCCCGGCACGGTGGATATCGGCGTGCGGGTGGAGGTGCGCAACGAGGTGATGGAGACGGTGAACCGCGTGCTGTATGAAAGCAAGCTGGTGGGCTATCCCCGGCCCTTTAAGGATAAGGTTCGCACCTTCTGCCAGAACCCCGGCGGCTTTGTAAGCCAGGAAAATTATGATAACGACCTGGCGGTGGTGAACGGCCATTCCTATAAGGAGCTGAAAACCAATAATACCAACCTGGCCATTCTCTGCTCCCACAATTTCACCGAGCCCTTTAATCAGCCCATCGCCTACGCCCAGAAGGTGGGCGAGTTGACCAATATGCTGGGCAGCGGCCATATTCTGGTGCAGCGCTTCGGGGATATTCTGGATGGCAAGCGCACCTGGCAGAAGGAACTGACCCGGGACAACGTGCGCCCCACGCTGCCCGACGCCGTGGCGGGGGATATTACCGCCGCCATGCCGTATCGCGCCATGACCAATATTATCCATTTTATGCAGGCCATGGACGAGGTGGTGCCCGGCTTCGCGGGGGCGGAAACGCTGCTGTATTCCCCCGAGCTGAAATTCTATTCCAATCGCATCCGCATGGATCAGAAATTTAACACGAACATCCAGGGCCTGCACTGCCTGGGCGATTCCAGCGGCTGGACCCGGGGCCTGATGATGGCCTCCGTGATGGGCGTGATGATGGGCCAGCAGCTGGCGCAGGAGGAATAAAAGCGCAAACGCAAGCCTGCCAAAGCAAAAAGGCGCCGCGCCTGGCAGAATGTTCCGCTTGATTTTTCTCCGAAATTCGCGGTAAAATCAGGCCATACGAGGGCATGCCAAAACACACGAGGTGATGATTGCATGAAGCGGTTCATTTCATTTCTTTTGCTGCTTTCCCTGTGCCTGGGCGGGTTCGCCCTGGGCGAGGAAAAGGGCCTGAAGCTGGGCGACAGCGGCCCCGAGGTGCTGGAGCTGAACACCCGGCTGCGCCAATTGAACTATACCTCCGTGCGGGCCGGGGAGCAGTATACCGCCGCCACCCAGACGGCGGTGAGCGCCGTGCAGGCGGCCTACGGCCTGGAGGAAACGGGGGAGGCGGACGCGCGCACCCTGGAAATTATCTATGGCGACTGCTATCGCCCCCTGCGCTATGGCGATTCGGGGGAGGATGTGAAGCTGCTTCAGGAAAAGCTCACGGAGCTGGGCTATTATTGGGGCAGCGCCAGCGGCAATTTCCTGGAGGGCACCACCGCCGCCATCCAGACCTTCCAGGGGGAAAAAGGCCTGGAAATCACCGGCACGGCGGATGTGAAAACCCAGGAGGCGCTCTTTGCCCTGATGGACCGGCCTACCCCCTCGCCCACGCCTACTCCTTCGCCCTCGCCCGTGCCCACCGCATCGCCCACGCCGGGGCCCTACCGGGAGTTTAAGAAAAGCCTCTCCTACGGCTATACGGGCAGCGAGGTGCCCCTGGTGCAGCAGCGGTTGATGGATCTGGGCTTTTTCACCTATCATAAAACCACCAACAACTATATGAGGCAAACCCAGGCGGCCGTGAAGCAATTCCAGGAGTATAACGGCCTGGACGTTACCGGCACGGTGGACGAGGCCACCTGGAACGCCCTCTTTAACGAAACCGACGTGGTGGACAGTGCCAGCACTCCCCGCCCCGAACGCCCCAAGGATTATTTCTTTGAGGTGGATGTGAACAACCAGGTGGTGAAGGTGTGGAAATACAGCGAGGAAACCCAGGATTACACCATTCTGGATCGCGCCTTCCTCTGCGCCACCGGCACGAAGAAATATCCCAGCCCTCTGGGCACCTTCACTTTGAGCGGCGAGCGACGCTCCCATTGCAAATTTCCCAACTGGGGCGGCGGCGAGGGCCGGTATTGGACGAAAATCACCCCCGAAATCGCTTTCCACAGCGTGCTGTATGTGGATAGCAGCGATTATACCACCCTGAAGGTCGCTTCCCTGACGGGGCTGGGCAAGCGCGGCTCCCACGGCTGCATCCGCCTGACGCTGGCGGACGCGAAATGGATTTATGAGCATGCCAAGAAGGGCATGAAGGTGTGGATTCATGAGGACGCGGAGGCGGATCCCGAGCTGCGCTACGCCATTAAGCCCGGGGATTACGACGCCTCCAAATACGCGCCCAAGACCACGCCCGCCCCCACTCCCTTCCCCGCCTACGACGGCGCGCAGCCCCCGGCCACGGAAATGCGGGCCCTGTCCGTGGGCAAATCGGGCGAGGACGTTTACTGGCTGCAAATGAAGCTGAAGGAACTGGGCTTCTATACCGGCACCGTGACGGGCCAATACCGGGAGGGAACCAAGAGTGCCGTGAAGGCGTATCAGCGGGCCCGGGGCCTTTCCGCCGACGGCGCGGCGGGCAAGCAGACGCTGCAGGCGCTCTATGACGAGGCGCGCAGCCAGGCCACGCCCACCCCAAGCCCCGAGGATTAAAAACGGACGGCGGCTAAAAGCGAGAATATAACAGGCATGCGCTCTGACCTGCAATGAAAAATTGCCAGCGGGTCGGAGCGCATGCTTTATGCATTTATTCGTGTTTGCATCGGGACTGTGAAAAGCACATCTTCAACAACGAGGAATTTGGAATTACGGCGAGAAGCAAGCTCCTTTTTGCCGGCGGAAATGCAAGTCGAGCGCCTGCTTTTGCCTAACCCATACAGTCTTCTTGGAGGAGGGAACCGTTCCTTGGCTTACAAAGAACGGTTCCCCCGCAAATATTTTGTTTTCGTTTTTCGCACAGCCTCAATTTATTTAGTTGGGCAGCTTCACAACGGCTCCGGCGGTGAAATCCTCCGGCGCGAGGCAGGGATTGGCCCGCAGCAGGCTGGCAATGGGCAGATTGTATGTAACGGCGATGGATTCCAGGGTGTCGCCCTCCTGGAGCGTCACGCTGGCAGGCAGGGGACAGGGCACGTTGGCCTGGGGAATGCACACCACGTCGCCGCCCTTGAGGGCCTCCAGATCAGTATCCTGGTTGGTGGATTTGAGGGTGTAATAGCTCAGGCCGTAGCGCAGCTGTAAATCGCTGGCCGTCTGCCCCTCCTGCACAACGGCCCGGCGATTGGGCGGGCATACGTTAGAGGGCGTTTCCGGGGTGGACGGGGTTTCGGGGGTAGAAGGCGTTTCGGGAGTGGACGGCGTTTCCGGCGTAGACGGGGTTTCCGGGGTAGAGGGTGTTTCGCAATTCTCCCGGTCGCCCGCCGGGGTTTGCACCGCGTCGCCGTAGGGGATGCACAGCACGTCGCCCACCGTCAGCCGGGAGGGGGGAATATCCGGGTTGGCGGCCAGCAGATCCCGCAGCTGCACGCCGTGGCGATGGGCGATCAGGTAGAAGCTGTCGCCCCGCTTCACGGTGTATTGGTAGGCGCAGTTCGTTTGATTGTTGTTCGCTTGATTATTGGATGTATCCATGCAGATCATCGCTCCTTTCCTGGTTTCATCATCATCCTATGCGGCGGCGAAAAAGGAGTGCGGCGGGAAAAGAATTTTCTTTCCGGGCAGGAGGAAGCGGCTTGCTTGAAGAATACACTCTTCCTGTGCTGCTACAAAGGACGAGGGGGAAACCTGCATGGAAATGGCGACGCTGCACCAGGTGCTTATTTTATTTCTGATGGCCGCGGCGGGCTATCTGATGGCGCGGAAAAAAATATGGAACGATCAAAGCATCCTCACGTTGACCAGCCTGGTGGTGAATATCGCCAATCCCTGCCTGAATTATTCCAAGCTGGAGCAATTGGAGCACGGCACGGTGCAATTAGATTGGCTTCAGGCCTTCTTTTTCTCCTTGATTTTTCTGGGGCTGGCCCTGGGCGTTTGCTTTCTGATTTATCGCAAGTGCCCCCATGACGAGCGGGCGGTGTATGTGCAATTGTGCGTCCTGTCCAATTGCGGGTTTATGGGCTATCCCATGATTGAAGCGGCGCTGGGGCCCCAGGCCATTGGGTATGGCGTGGCCTTTGTGACGGCGTTTAATATCATCAGCTGGTCGGTGGCGCTGGCGCTGTTTTATCGGGATATAAAAATGGGCCTGCGCAAGATGGTAAACCCCGTGATGGTCGCGGTGGCGCTGGGCCTGACGATGCAGCTTTTGGGGCTGCGGCTGCCCGCTGTGCTGTCGGATACCGTGGCGGCGCTGGGCGGCGTGGCCACCCCCTTGGCCATGCTGATCGCCGGGGCGTATTTCGCCCAGCTTCGTCCCGCGCTGCTGAAAAACGGGCGGTTTCTGGCGGCCTGCGCCGTGCGGCTGCTGCTTTTTCCGGTGCTGGCGCTGGGGGCCATGCGGCTGCTGGGCCTTACAGGGGATTTGGCCCGGGCAATCTTCATCACCTGCGCCATGCCTGCCGCCTCGAACACGGTGATGCAGGCCTCCGCCTATTCCACACCCCGGGCACGGGAACTGGCCGTGGGCGGCGTGGCCCTGACCACCGCCCTTTCCGTGGCTACCATTCCGCTGGTGATGCTGCTGCTGTAAGGGGATAAAGCCGTAATAACGAGGGGAGGGGTATTCTTCGACGGTCAAAGAATACCTCTCCCGCATTTTTGTATTTTTACTCTTCGTTTTCACAGGCCGTTTCGTTTTCTTCATCCGCCGTGGGCTGGCTTTGGCCCACCGCCGCCGCCAGCGCGCGCTCCACCAGCAGCAGCTTTTCAGGCCGCAGCGTGCCCAGATACCGGCCCAGACGCGATTTTTCCAAGGTGCGCACCTGCTCGCACAGAATGATGGAAGGGCGGCTTACGCCCCCCTGGGGCGGAACCAGCGGCACATGCGTGCGCAGAGGCGCTTTGCCGGTTTTTGAAGTGAGGGGAAGCGCAATCACGGTGGGAGAGAAGCGATTGCCCAGGTCGTTTTGAATGATGAGCACGGGGCGGAAGCCGCCCTGTTCGGAACCGATTACGGGATCCAGATCAGCAAAATATATGTCACCGCGTTTCACGATTTATTCACGCTCCGCTGGCGACAGCCAACGGGCGGCTGCCGCCGCTGATGGCGGGAGAGAACCTCCCTTGCTATCAGAATATGCGCGCCGTTCCGGACGGGAACCAGGAAGGATACCCCGCCCTTTCCAGCGGCAGGGCGGCGTCTGCGCGGAAGCGGCTTAATCCTTCAAAACGCCGCCTTTTTTCAGCGCCATCACCAGCGGCGGAATCACCAGCAGATGACACACGATGCCTGGCCAGGCGCTGATGAACGCGCCGGTTAGGAAGGCTTGGAAGGTGAAAGCGCCCGCGCCGAAGCAGGTGAACAGCCAGCGCACCGCGCCCCAGCACAGCCGTCCCAGCAGCATGGCCAGCACCAGCGACACATACAGATAGACGGGCTTGCGGGGAAAACGGCGATAGAAGAGCCCCGTGCACAGGCCGTACACCGCCAACTCCACCATCATGCCCGCGCCGGAGGGGAAAATCGGCGGCATGCCAAAGAGCAGATACCGCAGCGGCGGCGCGATCAGCCCCACCGCCAGGCCCCAGGGCCAGCCGCACAGAAACCCGCACAGCAGCACGGGAATGTGCATGGGGGAGAGCATGCGGCCAAATTGGGGAATTTGGCTGGTCAGGAAGGGAAGCACCATGCAAAGGGCCAGGCACAGCCCGGCAAGCACCAAATGTTGAACGGAAAATTTGGAGCGCATAAAGCCTCGCGCCGCTGCGGCAGGCGGAAGGATGGGACGGGGTGAAGCCGCGAATTTTTTCACCCCGGTGATTGCGGAAAAACGCCATAAAAAAGAAGGCAGAAAGCGGCTTTGCGCGCTTTCATGCCTTCGGGCATCCATGCGAAAAAAAGACGTTCTCCCATAACGGCCTTGCGGCCCGCCCTGCTTCTGCGGGGCGAATACCGGCTTCCTGCCGACGGGAAAAGTATACTATATTTCCGCCGCCGTTGTCAAGCCCCGAAGCTGGGCGATAAAATCGTTGATCAGCGCTTTCATGCTCAGATCGGCCACGCCCACGATTTTATTCCGGCAGTGGTTCACGGGCAGCAGCAGCTTTTGCGCGGGGCTTTGCCCAATGGCCAGGGCCATGGCGGGGGTGATTTCGCCCAGCAGTGAATCCGCAATCACGACGCCGATGGGCCCGGCGATCACCTGCGCCTCCCGGGCGCAGACCCGCACCGCGTTTTCCCCTGTGGCCCCCTGATCCGCCCCCGCCTTCAGCATGGCGGCCGTGGCGGCGCTGTTGGCCCCCACGGCGGTGATTCGGCAGGGCAGCTGCGCCGCCCGCACGGCCTCCACCAGCTGGCGGCCCACGCCGCCCCCCTGGCCGTCCACAATCATCAATTGCAGCGGTTTCATTTTTCCCTCCTGTTATGGAAAGCGCCGTCCGCTCCCTCCCGGGAGACGGACGGCGCGATTTTTCATTGGAATCCCTTACGCGCAAGGGGGTTATTCGCCGTCCTCCGTCCGCTGGGCGCGCTGGCTGCGATGACGGCGGGGCTTGCTCTCCGCAGGGGCCTGGGCGGCTTCAGCGGCTTTTTCGGCGGGCGCATCCACAGGCTGCGCCGCCTCGCTGGGCTCCGCCCGGGAAATGCGATACCCGCCCTCGCCGTCCGAAGCGGGCATTTTCTCCGGCTCGGGAACGGGCTCCGCCGCAGGGGCTTCCGGCTCCGCTTCCTTCTGGATCAGCTTTTCATGGGGCAGCAATCGCTCCTCCTCCGCATCCGTGGGAAGGGCGTCTTCCTGCGCCGGCGCTTCATCGTCTTCGTCGTTCTCGTCCGCATTTTCTTGGGCTGGCTCGGTGTAATCCCGGCGCTCGGCCAACTCCAGATGATCGTAGGCCGCGGCGGATTTGCTCTTATTTCGGATACGCAGCACGGTGCTAACCAGGAACAGCAGCAGGCACGCGCCAAACAACACGCCCACCACGCTAAGCAGCGTGAGCAGCACGCTGCGGGTGTTTTCCAGCAGGGGGTCGGCCGGGGCGGCCGTCACCAGCACGGGCGGGGCCACCGTCACCACGGGCACCGTGGTGGGGGCTGCTGTGGGCGCGGCGTAGGTTAATTGCAGCGTGTTGGAATCGAAGGTGACGGTGTTCTGCATGGAATCCTTCACGGTGGCGGTGAAGCGGAATTTGCCCGCCTGGGCGACCCGCACATCCCGCACCAGCGTTTCGCTGGCTCCCGGCTCCAGGGCGGCGATGGTGGCGATGGCCGTAGCGCCGTGAGAAATGGCGATGTTCTCCGCCTTGATGTTGCTGTTGTTGGTGATGTTCAGGGTGAAGCGCACATCGGCGGGGCTTTGATCGATGGTTTCGTGATCGCAGGTGAGGTTCAGCGTCAGCAGCAGCGTTTTTTCCGGATCGAAAACGCCGATGGTGAGCGCGTCGGTGGTGAGGGTTTTGGTAGCGCCGGTATTATCCGGCAGCGTAGCCGTCACTTTAAAGGTAGTGGGCTCGGTGAGGATGAATTCCTTCTGCTCGGTCACGGTGGCCCCGGCGGGAATGGAAAGGTTGGAAAGGATTTCGCCTTTTTTCGCGTCGCTCACCGTCACGTTGGAATAGGAAACGTTGCCCTTGTTTTCAAAGGTGACAATCAGCGTGGCTGCCTCGCCGATATTCACCCCCGCCGCAGGGGAGGAGAGGGTGATGGAGAGATTGGGCTTCGCCAGCGGAATGGCAGCCTCGGCCACGGTTTCCTTCAGCGTTTTCGTACTGCCCTTGGCCTTATAGGTGATGGAGGCGCTGCTGGCAAGATCGGCGTTGCCGATTTTGCTGGTAAAGGTGAGGGTGCTCTTCTGGCCCGCAGGCAGGGATTTCACCGTCTGCGCGGTGCGGGCAATTTTTTCCTTCACCTGGATGTCGGTCAGATCTACGTTGCCGCTGTTATACAGCTCGTAAACCACGGACACCGTGCTGCCGCTGCGGGCGACTTCGGGGGTGATGGTGCGGCTGACGGACAGACGCACGCGCTCGCCCGTGAAATTCACCTGGGCCACGGCGCTGCGGCTCATTTCCACTAATTCGCCGTTTTCATCGGGCAGATGATATTTCACGGTATAGGAAAATTCGCCCGCGTCCAGCTGCTCCTGCGTGACGTTCCAGGCGCCTTCCCAGGTGCGGAAGGAACCGGCGGACAGAATATAAGAGCCGCCGTCGCCAAAGGAAGCCACCACCTTGCCGTCCGGGTCGTAAAGGGTGACGGGATCCACCATATCCTCGCTGCCGGTATTGGCCACCCGCAGTGAAACCTTCACCTCGCCGGGCGCGGTGAGGCTGGACGGATTGATTTCCATGGTAAATTCGATGGGATCGGTTTCCGCGGCCAGGGCGGAAGCGCCCAAGGCCAGGAAAAGCGCCGCCAGCAGCAAGGCCAGGCCGACGCGCCAGGTTCTTTTATGGGCAAACATCATTCTTGCCCCTCCCTCCTTCCAAGCGAACGGGCCGGGGCCCGCGCCGGGAGAAAAATATCCACTCTCTTGCATTTTAGTGCAAGAATGCGCCGCTGTCAAGCAAGCGGCGCATATTCCTTCTATTTTAAGGGGGTAATTTACATTTTCTCCGCAATTTCGCTGTATTTCTCCCAGGCCACGGCCAGCAGCGAGCGATCCTGGGTGTAGGTGATCTTTTCCAGCGCCGCTTCCTTTTCAAAGAACGCCGCTTCCGTGAAGGGCGCGGCGGGCGCGCAGGAATCCGCCTTCGCGCGCATGATGAACCATTGAATGCGATTGCATACCGGGCGTTTCCGCGTGACGGAATAGAATTCATAGCAGGTTTCCCCTGCGCTGGCGAGAATTTCCGCCTCCACGCCCGCCTCGATCTTCACCCGGTTCAGGGCCACGCGGCGCATATCCCCGCCCTCGCGGATTACCCCCTTGGGCATCACCCATTCGTCCTTTTCATTGCGCATAAGCAGCGCCCGATTTTCATAGAAAACGATTCCTCCCGCGCAATTCCGAAACAGCAAACCCATCGCCTCCTCTTATTCGGCTTTCCTGTCTATATTTTATCACATTTTCTCCAAAAAATCAAGGAATGGCGAAGTTCAGCGCATCCCCCGTCTCGGGCACGCTTACATACGATTGGGGCACTTCCCCCACGATGATGGATTCCGCGATGAGTACCTGGCTTTGCAGCAGCACCTGCCGCGCCCCGGAGGGGATCACCAGGCGCACGCTGGTTTGCAGGGACAGATAGATTTTGTGCCGGGTCTGGTTAATGCCGGCGGATTCAAATTCTGTGGAAAACGCGGCGGAAACCGCGCTGACGGGCACAATGCGCACGGGAATCAGCGGCCCCATGGCGGAAAGAAAGGGCACGCCCAGCGCCGCGCCCAGGGGGATGGAAACGCTTTGCGCCTCGGCGCTTTCCAGCATGCCCTGGGCCTTGAGGGCCGTCACCGTGGCCAGCTGGTTCATCCGGGGGGCATTGGCCTCCAGCATGGTGATTTTCCCCTGACTGTCCACCCGTACGGTAATCATTTCCGAATAGGCGGCCTGGCCGCTGAGCACCTCCTTGGCCGCTTCGTTGATATATTCCACCGCCATGGCCTCCGCCTTGGCATAGGCCATATCCAAAATGACCTCCTCCAAATTCTTTTCCAGCAGCAATGCCGCCGCCGCCAGAATCAGCGTCAGGATCAGCGCGGCCCGCAAAACCCTGCGCAGCCGAGCCCCCAGCCCCTTTTTCTTTTCTTCGCAGTCCGCTTTTTTCCGCATGCGCATCCCTCCCGGGAAAAGTATATGTCAGGCGGAAGGAAAAGCGGCGCTTTCCCGGGGAATAAGGACGCGCTTTCTTCAAAACGAGAGAAATTTTTATTATTTTTCCGCGCAATTTGCCGTTTCTTTTGGCAGGGAAGTGTGATATACTGATGATGAAAACCGCTGGCCGGTTTGAATCCCCCTGGGCGGCGAAGGCCTTTCCCGCCGGGGAACAGACGAAAGAAAGAAGGTTTCGCTTCATGCAGCAGGTATACGCTGGCATTATCGGCTTTGGCTACATGGGCCATTATCATCTCAACAAGGCCCTGGCGACGGAGGGACTGGAGGTTATCGCCGCCTACGACATTAACGAAGAGAAATTGCAGGACGCCCGGGAGAACGGCCTGAAGGCCTATGACAAGCTGGAGGATTTTCTTGCTAACGAGCAGATTTCCCTGGTGTTCGTCTGCACGCCCAACAACGTGCACGCCGAGCTGGCCATCGCCGCGCTGAACGCGGGCAAGCATGTGATGTGCGAAAAGCCCGTCACCATGAACGCCGCCGAACTGGAGCAGATTATCGCCGCGGCGGAAAAGAACCAGCGGGTGTTCACCGCCCATCAGAATCGCCGCTGGAATGCGGATTATCTGATGGTGAAGCAGGTGGTGGATTCGAAGGAAATCGGCAACATTACCTCCATCCAATCCCGGGTGTACGGCCAGCGCGGCGTGTGCTTCGGCTGGCGCGCCGATCCCAAGGCGGGCGGCGGCATGCTCTACGATTGGGGCATTCATCTGATCGACCAGTTCCTCTGCATGTTCCGGGGCCACAAGGTGACCAGCGTGTACGCCCGGCTGCAAAGCATCCTCACCCCGGCGGTGGACGACAGCTTTGAGGTGCAGATGATTTTTGATAACGGCGTGTGCGCCAAGGTGCAGGTGGGCACCTTCTGCCTGCAGGAACTGCCCCGTTGGTTCGTCTACGGCGATCGCGGCACGCTGCGCATTGACGATTTCTCCGGCAAGACGGGGGGCATGGCCCGCATTAAGGGCCAGGTGCAGGGCTTTGACAGCGTGTTCGGCAAAAATTTGGGCCCCAGCCGCACCATGGCTCCCCTGAAGCCCGAATATCTGGAAACGCTGCCCTTGCCTGTGGTGGAGGAGGATGTGATGGAATACCATCGCAACCTGGCGGCGGCCGTCCGGGGCGAGGAAAAGCCCTATGTCAGCTTCGAGGATATGCGCCGGGATATGCAGATCGTGGATCTGGCCTTCGAAAGCTCTCGCCGCAACGAAGTGATGAAAACCAATATCTGAAGAAAATGCGGGTAATATAATATGCGTGGGAGCTTTCTTTGGTCGGCAAAGAAGGCTCCCACGCATTATTTCTCTCGTTCCCCTTTTATGATACGCCCGCTTTTTGATTGCGGAATTCCGTGGGGGTCATATGCTCCACCCGCTTGAAGGCGTTGTAGAAGGAAATATAATTGCCATAGCCCACCGCCCGGGCCACCTCGTCCACCAGGATACGGGGGTCGGCCAGCATGGAGCGCGCCACCGCCATTTTCGCCCGCAGCACATGATCGTGGAAGGTGACGCCCGTTTCCTTGCGGATGAGCATGGACAGATAATTGGAACTGACGCAGAGCTTTTCCGCCACGTCGTTTAATTGAATGCCCTCGATGGCGTGGAGATTGATATACTGAATGGCGTTGCGAATGAGCAGGGAATGCTTAGGCGTTTCGTGCAGGGAGCGCAGGGCGGCGCTGAGCTGCAATAAGCATTCCCGCGCGTCCGATTCGCTGCTGACGAACCAGGTGTTAAACAGCGCCGTATCCGTTTTCTGATCGGGAGCGTCGGCGTATTTTTTTTGCAGCGCCAGGGTGTACAGGGCGATCATGGCCCGCAGATTGCTGTATTGATGGCCGCTGAGCTCCACCAGCACGGCGGCGGCCTTTTCGGCGGCGGCGTCGCTTAAATCCGCCTTTTCGATGAGCTCGTCGATGCGCCGGTGGGTTTCGGCCACCCGCTCGCTGGGGGCGCGGCTGGTCTGGTGATCCTGATAGAAGGTCAATTCCTGGGTCTGCTTGCTCAGGGCCACCTCCCACAGGGCCTGACGGGCTTGATAATAGGCCTGGCGGATGGCGTGGCGAGAAGTGTGGAACTGGCTGGAGGCGATGTGCAGGGGCATTTTCATTTCCGCCATTACGGCCTTGGCCAGGGCGGCGGCCTCCGCCTGCCAGCCCGCGTCCCCCTGATTGCGCATCACGAAAACCACCACTGAATCATACAGCAGAATGGTGACGGCGTTGGCGTTGTGGCGGGCAAAGGCCGCGTCCACCCGGTTCAGCGTGGCCTGGGAATAAAAGCGCTCGCCGGGCAATTGCAGCACCATAATATAATACGCCTCAAAGCCCAGGCGCGCGTCCGCCAGCATTTCGTTCACGCCCTGGCCCCGCTGGGAATCGTTGGTCAGCAGGGCCAGCAGCTGGGCCTGGCGCTTGAGGGTGTCCACCTGCTTGCGCGCCACCTCGGCGGCCTGCTTGCTGCGGGACATGGCCACGGCCCGGCGGACGGATTGCTGCACGTCCTCCGCGGTGACAGGCTTGAGCAGATAATCGCACGCCCCCAGCTTAATGGCCCGCAGGGCGTAGGGGAAACGCGCGTGCTTGGTAATCAGGATAATCTTGCTTTCGGGCAGGGCGGGGCGGATGGATTCCAGCATGTCCAGCCCGTCCATCTTGGAAATATGGATGCCGCTGAGAATAATATCCGGCTTTTTCTCCAGAATCAATTGGCGGCCCGCTTCGCCGTCGGCGGCCTGGCCCGCCAGTTCGCAATCCAGGCTGGCCCAATCCATCTGTTCGTTTAAAATGCGAAGCGTAGCTTCGTCGTTTTCAATCACGACAACCTTTAAGCGCATAGCTCCTCCTGTCCTCGGCGGAAAAAAATTTGCGGCAAAGCCGGTTATGAGGCGCGCCGGGGCCGGGGCCTGTTCAGGCGGCGGGCCAGGGGGCGCTCAAAAAGAAAGGTAATCAGCGCGGCAAACGTCAGGGAAACTAGGAAGCAGCACAGGGTGTAGGATACCTGCCAGGCATAATCCGGCGCGGCCCAGGGGGCGGCCAGGGCGCTGGGCGGGAAGCGCCACGTCTTAAGCTGTACGGCGATGAGCTGATGATAAATATAGAATTGAAAGGAAACGGCGGAAAAAAAGCGCATCAGCGGGTTTCCCAAGGCAAAGCGCAGAGCGGGCAGCCCAAAGGCGGCGCACAGCATGGCGCAGGCCAGCGCCGCCGAAAAGGGAAAGCGCAGGGCCATTTGCTCTCGGCGAATCTGCGCGTAGCCGTTAACCGTCGCCTGATTCCGGGCCATAGAAATCAGCGCCGCGCAGCAGAAAAAGAACAGCGCCGTGAAAAACAGCCGGATTTTCGCATCCCATTTTCCGCTTCCCAGCTTTTTGCGCAGGACGGTGAAAATGGCGGCGGCGGCAAAGCCGTTGGCGTAAACATCCAGAAACGCGGGAAGCTGGTTAAACAGCAGCGTGGTATCCGCCTGAGCGGAGGCCCAGCCCCGAAAGCCCCAGGCCGCGCCCGTCATCAGGCACCAGGTCAGCAGCGGACGGCGGCGATAGGCCCGTGCCAGGAAGGGAAACAGCAGATAAAATTGCATTTCCACCCCCACCGTCCAAAGCGTGCCGTTGAGATGCGTGCGAGCGGTGCTGCATTCGAAAAGGGGGTGGGTGAAGGTGAGATGGGCCAGAAGATCCTTGCCCGCATCCTGAAGCGAAGGATATTCTCTCCGGATCATCGCCAGCACAAACAGCGGCAGAACGCACAGCAGATAGGAGGGCACAATGCGAATCAGCCGTCGCCTGTAGAAGGGGCGAATGGCGGGGGCCTTTGCGGCCTGCGCATAGGGCAGATACAGCAGAAAGCCCGAAAGCAGCAGCAGCCCGTCCACCCAGATGTACCCCGAGCGCAGCAGAAAATCCAGGCTAATTTCCTGGCCAAGCAAGCGGAAAGAAGGGGAAATCCAGCTCTGCTGCCAAATATGATACCAGCCCACCAGAAAAATCAGCACAGCCCGAAAGCCGTCCATCACATCCAGATGGGCGGGATCGGGCGTCTCCTGATAGGCGAGCATTCGCGCGCGTATTTTTTCCATGAATTATTCAGTCACCCGCGTCATGCGGTAATAGGTTTTCTGCTTCACATGCTGAAGCGTCAGCTTTTTTTCGCTGTTGGATACGATGCTGTAGGCCAGGCTCAATTCCTCGGGCCGGTCGCCCAGGTTCAGCGCGTAAACGGAGGCGGAGTAATAGTATTCCCGGCCGTCGATGGCGCAGGTGCCGTCCTCCCTGAATTCCATGCGCACCCCTTTGCTGGTTTCCCATGTGCCCATGATTTCATACACCGTTCTTTTCAGGCGTTTGGAGGTTACATCCTTATAATCGGGAATGAGCCGGTAATATTTCAGGGCCTCGAAGGGCTGCTTATCGGCGTAGAGGGCGTTGGCGTACTGATAGCAGGCCTCTTGATACATTTCGGGAATATCGGCGTATTTAGCGGTGAAATATTCCTGAGAAAGGGGGGAGAGGGCCTCCACGGCGGTTTTGTAATCCGCCTTCGCCATGGCCTGCTTCGCGGTTTCATAGGCGGCGGAGAAATACTGATCGGAGCAGCCCTCCGCCTTCGCCCGGGCGTCCTGATAATCCTCCGCCAGAGTATAGAGCCGGGCCGCGTCGGAAAGCGCGCCCGCATTTTCGGCGGCGGCCGCCGCCTGATAGGCGTATTGCTTTTGCAGCGCGGCGGCGTCCTGATAGCCGGAAATGGAGGAAAGCAGCTCCGCCGCTTCTTCCAGCGTCCCTTCCTCCGCCTTCTGCCGGGCGATTTCATACACGCAGCCCTGATACTGGGTTTGCGCGTCCTGATAATCGGGAATGGTTTCCAGGATGGTCATGGCCCCGGACAGATCGCCCGCGGCCCGCAGGTTCAGCGCCAGCAGATAACGGGCCTGGCGCAGATATTCCGCGCTGTTTTGATAATTGCCCAGGGCGGCCAGGCGGGTAATGGCTTCTTCGTATTGCCCCTGCTCCAGCAGCGCTACGGCGTAGCCGTACTTGGCGTTTTCCAGCTCCTCGGCGCTGTTTTTATAATTGCCCAGCAGCTCCAATTGTTCGATGGCGCCGGCGTAATCCCGGGCGTTCACCGCGTCGATGGCGGCGGCGTAGCGAAGCTGATGGACGTAATCGTCCGCATCCTTATAGCCGGGAATGGTCAGAAACAGTTCCAGCGCCTCCTGGGAATTTCCGCTTTCCAGGGCGGCCAGGGCGGGCTGATAGGTGCATTCCCGGCGGGCGTCCTGGGCCTTTTGCAATTCAGGCACTTGATCGAAAAAGACCAGCGCGCCTTCATAATCCCCTTCGTTCATCAGCAGTTCGCCCTGCTGATAAATGCATTCCATCCGGCGTTCCTTCGCATCCTGATAGCCGGGAATTTTGGCGAACATTTCCGCAGCCCGGGCGTAATCCCCCTGTTCCATGGCGGCCACGGCGGGGGCGTAAAGGCAGGCCGTCGCCCGGCGATAGGAATCGGCGTAATCCCCCGCCTTTAGGAAATATTCTGCGGCGGTATCGTAATCCTCCGCCTGATAGCTTTGATCACCGACGGTGTAATAGGCGATTTGCAGTTGCAGGGCGCTATCCCGGTAATCGCCCAGCGCCTGGAAATATTCGATGGCCGCGGCGGCGTCCCCCTGGGCCAGGGCGGCGGCACCGGGGCGATACAGGCATTCCTGGGCGTTGACGGCGGCGTTTTGATAATCCGCCAGCGCCAGGAATTTCTCCCGGGCGAGGGAGTAATCCCCCTGCTCCATCAGCGCGCCGGCCCATTCGTATTCCGCCTGATTGCGCTTCATGCGTGAATCGCTGTAGGCGGGCACCTGCTCATAGGCGGCGATGGCCTGCTCCCATTCCCCGGCGGCCAGCAGCTTTTCGGCGTAGACGTAGCGGGCCTCCTGGGCGCGGGCGGCGCTGTCCCGGTAATCCGCAAGGGCGTCAAAGGCGCTTTGGGCGGCGCGCAGGGAGGTATAGGTTCCGCCGTTCAGGGCGGAGAGGGCGGCCCGGTAATCGCATTCCAGGGCCAGGACGGCGCTGTCCCGGTAATCCGCAAGGGCGAGAAATTGCTCCTTGGCGCTTTCATACTGGGCGTTTTCCAGGGCGCGGGAGGCCTGATAATAGTTGTAGTAGGGAATGCCATGGAAATATACGCCGTAGGCCAGGGCGGCGGCGGCGGCGGTGGAAAACACGGCCGTCAGGATGATCCGGCGGCGGCGGCGGCGCTTTTTCTGCTGCTTTTCCTTGGCCAGGGCGATTTTCCGGGCCTCCTCCCGCTGGCGGCGCTGCTCCTCCTCCAGGGCGCTTTGACGCTGGAAGATGATCTTTTCGATGGCTGCTTCGTTGAATTTTGTGAAAATATCGTGCTTATTGCGGCGGCAGCGGCGGCATTCCTCCTCCCGGGCGGCGTTGGCCCGGCCGCAGACGCACACCCACACCTTTCCCTGATCGCTGGGATAGGAGGCGGCGTCCCGCCCGGCCAACTCCTGCATCACCTGAAGGCGCATGCCCTGCAGCAGGGGAGAGGGCCGGAAATCCAGCGTTTCGGAGGCGCCCCGCCGCCAGACCGTGCCATCCTCGAACCATACCTTTTCAATCAGCACCTCCAGATCCTGGGCCGCCACGGCCTCCTCCACGTCCACGGCCATTTCAAAGGCGTAGCGGGCGGGCGCGTCCAGGCCCTGCACCCGCTCCACCCGGCGGGCGAATTGCTCCCCCGCCGCGTCGAAGCAAAGCACGCAAACCTGGATGCTGCTGACGGCTTTATCGGAAAGGTTGTATACCTGCATGGCCAGGACGGGCTCCTGCGCGGTGGGCATTTTGCAATGCCACAATTCCACCGGGCAGGTCAGATCAATTTTCATGGCGAAAGCGCCTCCGTTATATTAGATGAGCTTGGAAACAAAAGCGCCGGGAATCAGCGCAGCAGCATCCGCATGCTTTGCAGCGCGCCGTTTGCGAAGGTGAGCTGCCAGAGCACGTTTTGCCCCTCCAGGGCGAAGGCATAGGTAATGGCCACGGTTTCTGTGCTGTAGGAGATCACGCCGTAATTGGCGGGATCGCTCTGGCCGTAGAGGTACAATTGTCCCTCTGCGTCCGAGCCGCCCTGGCCGTGCTGGAAGCGGTTCACCACCGTTTCCATGTAATCGCCCACGCGCACGCCCCGGGGGCCCTCCAGGGTATCCTCGTTGACGGCGAGGCTGTCCACATGCAGAAATTCCTTCTTGGCGTTATAGCGGAACAGGATGGATACGCCCTCCCATTCCCGCAGCCGCAGATATTCGCCGTTGGAATCCTCCATCCATTCGTCCACAGGGGAATCGCCCAGCGCGTTCAAGGCCATTTCGGGGGTGAGATCCAGAAAATCCAGGCCGCCAAAGGCCAGATCCTCCCGACCGAAGGGGGTCAAATCCGCCGAGGCGCTTTGGGGATAGGCGAAATATTCCTGCTGCTCCTGCATCTGAGAAACCTCCGCCAGCTCCGCCAGCGCCTGCTCTTCCTCAATTCGGTCGCCCAGGCCGAACACCTCGATGTCCGTCACATACCCTTGATCCAGCGTATAGGTCACGCCGCATTTGCCCACGCCGTCCTCGCCCCAGGCGTAAACGCAGTGGGTGATCTGGGTGACGCGCTGGCCGTCCCGCAGGATCCACCCGGCGGTGATTTCGGGCTTTTCGCCGCTGACGTACAGGGCCGCGTCGTAGTAGGTGCCCAGAAGCTGGGGGTTATCGTTGGGATAAACCTGCATCACTTCCTCCAGCGTGGAGCCGATCTCCAGCCCCCGGGGGCAGGCCTGGCCCACGGCCAGCGCCGCGTCCAGCAGCGCGGTGGTTTGGGTCAGCTGGTCGTCCGCAATGGTCAGAGAGCCGCAGCCGGTGAAGGCCACCGTGGGGCCGTCCTGGCTGGTCACCACGGTGATCGCGCCCTTTTCCAGGGCGGCGTTCACCAGCGCGTCGGCGTAAATTTCCAGCTCCTCCCGGGTGAGAGGGGCGCTTTCCTCCTGAGCGGGCTCCGCCAGGGCGGGGCAGATCAGCGTCAGGGCCAGCAGCAGCGCAAGCAGTTTCTTCATAAACAATGTCATCTCCTTTGGCTGAGGCAATTCCCTGTGCGCCTATTGGCGCGGGATTGCCCCGGGCTTTTTATGCTTCGTTCTTTATTTCGGAAACGCCCTGGGGCGTGACCAGCGCGTAAAACAGCCGGGCGGGGGGAACGGGAGCGGGGGAGAAGGAGAGCGCGCGCAGCACGGCCTGCTCCGCCGCGTCGGCGGATTCGTGGGTGCGGGCGTGGAGGATGCACAGCGACTCCCCGGCGCGGACGAAATCTCCGATGCGCTTTTCCATCACAAAGCCCACGGCGGGATCGATAATATCCTCCTTGCGGACGCGGCCCGCCCCCATGCGCTGGGCGGCCAGGCCCAGGGCCACGCCGTCCGTGGCAGCGAGATAGCCGTCCGCCGGGGCGGGAACGGGGCGAATCACAGGGGCTTGCGGCAGCAGCGACACATCGTCGCACACGGCGGGGTCGCCCCCCTGGGCGCGGATCATCTGACGCAGCTTTTCCAGGCCCGCGCCGCTTTCCAGCGCCCGGCGCAGCATCGCTTCGCCCGCCTGGGCGTCGGCGGCCAGGCCAGCGCCCAGCAGCATCTGCGCTCCCAGGAACAGCGCCACCTTCAGCAGCGGCCCGCCCGTGCGGCCCGCCAGTACGTCGATGGCTTCCTTCACCTCCAGCGCGTTGCCCACATGGGAGCCCAGGGGCTCCTCCATGCCGGAAACCACCGCCGTCACATGCCGGTTCATTTTCCGGCCGATATCCACCATGGTTTCCGCCAAATCGATGGAGGATTGCAGATCGGGCATCAGCGCGCCCGAGCCCGTTTTCACATCCAGCACGATGGCCTGGGCCCCGGAGGCGAATTTTTTGGAAAGAATGCTGGAGGCGATCAGGGGAACGGAATCCACCGTGCCCGTCACGTCCCGCAGGGCGTAAAGCCGCTTATCGGCGGGGGCCAGATGCGCGCTCTGGCCCACCACGGCGCAGCCCACCTGCCGCACGATGCGCACAAATTCCTCCTCGGGCAGCTCCACCCGCATGCCCCCTGGAATGCTTTCCAATTTATCAATGGTGCCGCCGGTGTGGCCCAGGCCGCGCCCGCTCATTTTCAGCACCTTGCCGCCGCAGGCGGCCACCAGCGGGGCCAGCACCAGCGTGGTGGTATCGCCCACGCCGCCGGTGGAATGCTTATCCACGGGCACGCCCCCCACATCGGGGGAGAGAACGTCGCCGGAGTGGGTCATGGCCAGGGTGAGGGCGGCGGTTTCCTTCGGGGTCATGCCGTTTAAACGAATGGCCATCAGCAGCGCCGCCAGCTGATAATCGGGCAGCGTGCCGTCCGCCGCGCCCTGGACGAAATAGGTGATCTGCGCCTCCGTCAGGGGCTGGTGGTTTTTCTTCGCTTCAATCACTGAAAGAATATCCATGGAAATATCCTTCCTGAAAGACGGCTTTTGCCCGCCCCCCTGGGGCCGGCGGGGAAAATCGCTTCCTCTGCCTGCCGCCAGCTTTCCGGGCGGCCGCCCTTCTTTATAATAATCCAAGCCTAGTATAGCATATTTCTTTCCCCGCGTAAAGCAGAGCCTTTCGATAGGAAGGATTATTTTTGTAACAGATAAATAAAACCGCTTGACCGCGTAACAAAAATGTAATACAATGCAAGAGAAGGATTCTATCTTTCTTTTGACGTGCCATGATACGCGGGCGTATGCCCGCGCGTGCCCAATAAAGCGATTGGATGGGGTGTCGGTTTCTATGAAAATGCTCAGACGGTTGGTTTCCCTGATGATGGCGCTTTCGCTGGCGTTATCCCTGCTGCCTATGGCCGCCCAGGCGGAGGACAAGCAATATGCGTATACCTCCACCTCCGACGTGATGTTCCGCCCCAGGATGGGCGGCAGCGATTACATCTCCCGCCTGCCCCAGGGCTGGGTGCTGGAGGTGGTCGCGGAAACGACGAAGGGGAGCGTCGCCTATTACCAGGTGAAGGGCTCCACCCCTGAAAACCCGAATCAGACCAAGACGGGCTACATTGTGGCCCAATATATGGTGAAGATGACGGCGGAGGAGCAGGCGGCTTGGCTGGCTAACCCCCAGCAGCCCATGCAGAGCGCCGCCGCGCCCACCGCGGCCCCTGCGCAGCAGCCCACCGCCGCGCCCGGCGCTGCCTCCGGCGAGGCGAAGGGCTATATTCGCCTGACGCAGGATAAAGTGAACCTGCGCCGCACCCCCGCGGGCGATTCGCTCACCGAGAGCGACGCGGAAAAGCTGCCCCTGGGTCAAGTGCTGATTTTTTACGGCGAGGAAAGCGCCCAGGGCTATAATTGGGCGCTGGTCAGCTATAACGGAAAGCTCGGCTATGTCCGCAGCGATTGCTACGGCTATTCCGACGTGGCGGGCAATCTGCTCGCCGCGCCCGGGGGCGTCGCCACCGCCGCGCCTACCGCCGCGCCCACCGCCCCCTCCGTTCCCGCCGCCCCCACCGCCGCGCCCGCCCTGGGCGAGGGCGTTTACGGCCGCACCACGGCGGACAAGGTAATGTTCCGCAAAACCATGAACACCAGCGGCGATTTCTGGGCGCGCCTGCCCCAGGGCTGGACGCTGGAGGTGCTGGGCTCCCAGGTGAAGGGAACGACGCTGTGGTATAAGGTTCGCGGCGGCACCCCGGCCAATCCCGGCCGCACCTACACCGGCTATATCCATGGCGGTTACTTCACCGTCACCGGCGCGGCGGCCACCGCCACCCCCGCCCCCGCGGGCGACAGCAGCTACGCCCTCATCGTGGTAAACGGCGCGAACCTGCGCCAGACCCCCGGCGGCGCGGCGCTGACCGCGTATGTTTCCGGCACGGTGGTCAACGTGATCCTCAAGCCCTACGATAACTGGTATTATATCGAATTGAACGGTCTGTACGGCTATGTGGAGGCCGCTTCCGTGCGCATCCTTTCGCAAAGCGAGTTGGGCGGCTACACTCTGCCCCCCGCCCCTTCCGGCGCCGCGCCGACCGCCGCCCCCACCCCTGCCCAGAGCGGCACGGGCTATGTGCGGCTGACGCTGGATAAGGTGAACATCCGCAAGGCCCCGGGCGGCACGGTGCTCACCGCGGCGGATTATGAAAAGCTGCCCCTGGGCCTGGTGCTGGCCTATTCAGAAGGCCCCACCGAGGTGATTTCGGGCTACCGCTGGGTGAAGATCACCTACGCGGGCAAGACGGGCTATATCCGCAGCGATTGCTACGCCTTCTGCGATAAGGCCGGCAACCTCGTCACCGATCCCGTCGTGCCCACCTCCACCCCCGCTCCCGGGCCCACGGCGGCCCCCGGCGTGAGCTATATCCGCCTGACGAAGGGCGGCGTGAATCTGCGCGTATCTCCCTGGGGCAAAACGCTGGGCCAGCTGAATAAGGGCACGGTGCTGCCCTGCTACGGCACCCAGTATTCCTCCTCCGACGGCTCGTCCTGGTATCAGGTCTATTCCAGCCAGCTGGGGGCCAACGGCTTTATCCTTTCCACCATGGCGGTGGCCTGCGGCGCGGACGGCGGCGATATCACCGTGACCCCCGCGCCCACCACCCCCGCCGGAACCGAAACGCCCTCCACCACTACCGGCTATGTAGCCACGCTGTATTCCTCTGTGTGGCTGCGCTCCGCCCCGGCGGCCAACGCCGCCACGGCGGGCAAGGTGGCCGCCAAGGGCACGGTGGTTCCGGTTGTGGGCACGGCGGTGCAGAACGGGCTGTACACCTGGTATCCCGTGCAACTCAGCGACGGCACCCGGGGCTATCTGCGGGGCGACTGCGTGTTCCAGCTGGCCCAGTGGCAATTGGAATATTACAAGAAGAACGGCGTGTGCCCCACGCCCACGCCCGCTCCCGCCACCCCCAAGCCGGGCAACAGCGAATATATCATCACCACCTCCTCCGGCCTATGGGTGCGCAAAACGCCCAGCACCAAGGCGGAAACCCTGGGCAAGCTGGGGCAGAACACCGTTCTTCGCTTCTATCAGAAGAAGACGGTGGGCTCCGTCACCTGGTATAAGATTCAATTGAACGGCAAGGAATACGGCTGGGTGCACGGCGGCTACGTCCGGGTAATGACCAATGCGGAATACGAGGCCTGGCGCGGCACGCTGCCCACGTCCACCCCGGCCCCCACGCCCTCGGCGCTGCCCGATCCCTCCACCCTCAGCGATCTGGCCCTGACCACCGCCGACCGGGTGAAGCTCCGGGCCACGGGCTCCATGTCCGGGCGCGAGCTGAAGCTGGTTTACACTGCGGGCACCAAGCTGACCTACCTGGGCAAGTATACCGCGCCCACGGTAGACAACAACTATTACTGGTTCAACGTGCAGTATAACGGCACCTCGGGCTGGATGCGGGGCGACTATGTGCGCATCCTCACCGCGGAGGAAAAGAAGCTGTATGATTTGACGGGCGATCCCGACGCGCCCAAGGAAGCCAGCTATTCCACGCTGAGCATGGGCTCGGTGGGTGAGGATGTGCGCAAATTGCAGCAGGCGCTGGCCGATCAGGGCTATCTGGCCGCCTCCGAAATCTCCGGCGCCTACCTGACCAGCACGGAAAACGCGGTTATCGCCTTCCAGAAGGCCAAGGGCCTGGTGGTGGACGGCATCGCGGGCGAAAAGACCCAGCACGCCCTCTTTGGCACCGTGCCCGAGGGCACCTATGACGGCGGCACGGTTACGCCCACCCTTTACCCGGTGGAGAAGATCGATTGGTATACCGGCGGCATCCAGAGCATCTGGGCCACGGGCACGGTGGCGATTATCACCGATGTGTACACCGGCATTTCCTTCCGCGCCCAGCGGCTCTACGGCGACGCGCATGCCGACTGCGAGCCCCTGACCACCGCGGATACGGCGGCCATCTGCGCCATTTACAAGGTGAGCAACGCCCAGGAAATCTCCGATCGGGAGCAGGAGCTGCAATCCTATAAGCGGCGGCCCCTGTGGGTCACCATTGGCGGGCGCACCTTCGCCGCCTCCATGTACGGCGTGCCCCATAACTTTGCCGGCGACCGCATTCCCGATAACAATTACAACGGTCAGTTCTGCGTCCATTTCGTCAACAGCCGCGTGCATAGGAGCAACGAAGTGGATAAGCCTTCCCAGGCCAACGGCTATTTCAGCCATCAGAACGCTATCGACTATGCATATTCCCATTCCAAGAGCGGAACAAAATAAAATGATGCAATACGATGTGACGATCATCGGCGGAGGCGCGGCGGGATTGACTGCCGCGCTTTCCGCATCCGGAAAAGGAAAACGGGTGCTGATTCTGGAAGCAGCTCCCCGGGCGGGGCGCAAGCTGCTGGCCACGGGCAACGGCCGGTGCAACCTGCTGAATATGGGCGCGCCCCGCTATCCCGGCGGAGAGGGGCTGGCCCTGGCGGCGCTGCGGCAATACCCGGCGGCCCGGGTGCGCGCCTTTTTTGAGGGCCTGGGCCTGGCCACCTGCCAGGAGGAGGGCGGGCGCGTATATCCCGCCTGCGGCCAGGCGGCGGCGGTGCTGGATGTGCTGCGGGGCGCGGCGGAGGAGAGGGGCGTGGAGCTGCGCTGCGACGCGCGGACGACCGCTCTGGAAAAGACAAATCGCGGCTTTCGGCTGACCACGCCTCAGGGCGCGCTGGAAAGCAAAACGGTGGTGGCCGCCTGCGGCGGCATGGCGGGGGAAAACCTGGGACACGACGGTGCGGCGTATGCGCTGTTCACCGGCCTGGGCCACTCCCTGCGCGCCCCGCGCCCCGCGCTGGCCCCCTTGACCACGGAAAAAAGCGCCGTCCGGGGCCTGAAAGGCTTGCGGCTGCCCGCGCTGCTAACCCTCTGCGATGGGGAGCTGCCTGTTGAGGCCGCCCAGGGCGAAGCGCTGTTTACCGATTACGGGGTCAGCGGCGTGTGCGCCATGCAGCTGTCCCGCAAGGCGGGGGAACTGCTGGAAAAAAAGCGCCGGCCCGTGCTGTATCTGGATTTTTCGCCCATGATCGGGCTGATTCCCCGGGTGTACGACCGGGCGCCCGCCCAAGCGCCGGGAGGAAATTTTCAGGCCATGGAGGCATATCTGCGCCAGCGGGCACATACTCTAAGGCCGGAGAACCTGCTGCGGGGCCTTACGCCCCGGCTGCTTTCTCAGCGGCTGGAGGGGCTGTCCATTGCCGAAACGGCGCGCATGCTCTGCGCCTTCCCCGCGCCGGTGACGGGCGTGCGGGGAATGGGCCAGGCCCAGGTGACGCGGGGCGGCCTGAAATGCGAGGAATTTGATCCAGCCGATTTCGCTTCCCGCCTGGTTCCCGGGCTGTTCGCCGCCGGGGAGGTGCTGGATGTGGATGGAGATTGCGGTGGGTATAATCTTCTGTTTGCATTTGCCTCCGGCTTGATCGCCGGAAAGGCGGCGGCCCGGCGCGCCGCAGGGATTTGACGCGCGCCGTAATGGCGCATGACCAGAACAAGGAGGAAATGAACATGGCTGAATTCACTTCGCTTCGCCCCGGCACGCTGCTGGCCCCCGTTCCGGCGGTGATGGTTTCCTGCGCCCGGGCGGGGGAAAGGCCCAATATTATCACTGTTGCCTGGGCGGGCACGGTGTGCTCCGAGCCGCCCATGTGCTCCATCTCCGTGCGGAAGGAGCGCTTCTCCCACGCCGTCATTCGCGATTCGGGCGAATTTATCATTAATCTGGTGGGCCAGGCCCAGGCCCGGGCGGCGGATTTCTGCGGCGTGAAATCGGGGCGGGATGTGGATAAATTTTCCGCCTGCGGGCTAACGCCCCAGCCGGTATCCGGCTTCCAGGCTCCCGCCATTGCGGAGTGCCCTCTGTATCTGGGGTGCCGGGTGGTATCCTGTCAGGAATTGGGCAGCCACGATCTGTTTCTGGCCCGGATTGAAACGGTGGGCGTGCGGAACGAACTGATGGACGCTACGGGGAAGATTGATTTTAATCAGGCGAAGCTGGTGGCCTATAATCACGGGGTGTATTATACGCTGGGCCCCGCCCTGGGCTTTTTCGGCTATTCCGTGGCCGCCCCCGACGTGCTGGAGCGCCGGATGCGGGAGCTGCGCTGAAAAGGGATGGGAACGGCCGGTGAGGCCGGGGCAGTCTGCCGAAAAAAGGGCCGCGCCAGACGGCCTTTTTTTGACAGGCTGCTTTTTTGATCTTTCATCCAAAAACAAATTCATTCCGTCAACAACAAATTGACGGCGGGCCGGGAAGCAGGGTATTCTTTTATCAGCGAGAATGCACTGTTTTTCAAAAGGAGGTTGTATCATGTTTTTGCGCGTGGAAGGAAATCATTATCGCATAAGCGATCAGGCAGGCGGGCAGGTGCTGGCGGAAATCCCCGGGCCGTCTATCCAGGAGGAGGGGCAGACCCTTTCGGCGGAAGCGGCCGGATTTCGCTATTACGATTCCATTCTTTCAGAAAAGGACGGCCTTTTCTGCTTAAGACGGCGCTTGGAAAATCTCAGCGGACGGGTGCGCACCTTCAAAATGATAACCCGTCTGCTCACGCGATTTGTTCCGGCGAAATATACCATGCCCTGCATCTGCTATGACGGAAACGCATGGGGGGACGGAAATTCACCCAAGGGCCTGTGCTATGAAGGCAAGCCGTGGGTCTTTGCCTATGACCGCATGGGCATTCCCTCCTGCACGGTGACGGAGAACGCATCAGTGGGCGTTGCATTGTTTGCCTCGGATGTGGACGCGCAAAGCCTTCGAACGTCCGCCAGCATGATTCAAAGGGAAGACGGCGCCTTTGAACAGCAGATCTGGTATCCCGTCACGGAAGCCCCCGTTACCTATGGGAAGAAGAACGCCATGAGCGGCCGGTATGATGAATTCCTCACCCTTGCGGACGGGGAAGCCTTTACGGTGATCTATTATGTGTTCGCCTGTCGGCCCAAATGGGAAAACTTCGCCTGCGCGAATTTGCTGGACCGGATGCAGGAGGTTTTCCCCTACAGAAAAGCCCCGCGGTTCACCCCGGAAAGGGTGTGGGAACTGGGCGTCAGCTATCTGAAGCGGCTGCTTGTTCCCTGGCATGGGAAGCCCATGTTCATTGCGGGCATTGATACCAAATTGTCGCATTTGCAGGCGGGCCATATGGGGGCAAAGATGTCGCCCGATGAAATGCGCGCCCTGATGAAGGATCCCGAATACAATACCTTCGGCTTCAACCGGGTTATTTTTGAGATCGGCTGGGCGGGACAAGGCTTTCTATCCGTGCGGCTGATGATGAAGGACGCGATCGCGCATCACGATGATGAAACCCTGCAAATGCTGATCGGCATTCAGGAGCGCTGGGCGGAGAAGCAGCAGGAAAACGGCATGATTCTGCCCCATTTTGAGCGCTACGACGATTATGATCCGGCCAAAATTGCCAAGGCCGCACTTTGCCAGGGGTACGCCCCCGAAACCTGCAACCTGGGCTGGGGCGCTTCCGAAATGGCGAAAATCTATGCGCTTCTCCGGGACAACGGAATAGAAAAACCGGAATTTCTGCGCTTTTCCACCCGAATTTGCGATTTCTTCTGCGCGCATTACAGCCCGGAAACGGGGTTTGGGAAGCTTTGGAGCATGGAAGGGGAGGCCCTGGAAACGACGGGCTCTGTAGGCGGATTTATCATCAACGGCCTGCTGGATACCTGGAGGGTTACCCGCCGGGAGGAATATCTTGCGACGGCTGCGAAGGCGCTGGATTTCTATTTTGAGCGCGATGTGAATCATTTTGTGTGTACCGCCGGGGCCATCGACTGCGTTGCGGTGGACAAGGAAACGTCCTTCCCCTTTGTGATTTCTTCCTTGGACCTATTTGAAATTACCAAGGAGGAAAAGTATTTGGTATACGCGCAAAAGGCGGCCTACTATTTCTTCTCCTGGGCGTTCCAATACGACGCGCTTTATCCGGATACGAGCGATTTCGCCAAATACGGATATTCCACGCAGGGGGGCACGGCGATTTCCGCCGAGCATCACGCCATCGATCCGTGGGGCGCGTTGCTGGTGCCTGAATTCATCCGGCTTGGTAAATATACCGGCGATGAGAAATGGATCACCCGCGCCAGGATGATGTGGAATCAATCCCTGCTGGGCATCGCCTCCTATGAAGGGGAGAAGTTTCACGGTCTGGCAAGGCCCCTGGGAAGCCAGAACGAAGGCTTTTTCCAGGCGCGGTGGACCAAATACCGCCCGGACTGCGAGGAACGCGGCCATTTCAACGATTGGCTGGTTTCCTGGGTCAGCGCGTACCGGCTGACCGCTCTGGACCGGCTGACAGGGGCCTGCGGCGAAAAGGATTGGAGCATGCTGGACGTTTGATAAGGGCGGACTGCCAGGAAGAATGGGAATATTCAGACGCTGAAAGCAAAGCGCGCGCCGTGAAAGATCTTTCCCAACGGAAGAAAAACGCGGAAAAAGCCGCCGCGCCCGCAGGCATGAAAGCAGACGCTTACGCAATGGGCGGGCGGCGTATGCGGTATAGCGAAACGGCAGCGGCGGAGAGCTTTTCTGCTTTTTAGAATGGTTGTCCGCAATTCGGCATTGTCGTACAGGGGCGCAGAAAACTGCGCCCCTGTACTCTGTGCCTCATTGGGCCTCCATCTCCCTTCATCCGCCACTGGCGGCGGGAGATTTCGGCCCCCCTTCCGCAACCTCAATCAGCGCCGTGATTCCAGCTTCCTCGCTGGTGGAGATGTGTTGTTTACAACCTCAAATTTTATTTTATCTCAGCAAATCCCAGTTATCCAGCATATCCAGCGCGATTTCGCGATAGGTGCCCTGCCAGTTTGTGAGCCACTCGCTGGTCACGAAGCAGCGGTGATCGGGGCGCGCCCAATGGGTATGCCGCACGCTTTCATCCTGGCTGCCTGCGGGGCGCACCCGGTTGTTGATAACCAGCGTGCCGTCGGAAACCAGCTGCAGGCCGTTGTACCATAAAGCGCGGGCGCGTTCCTTCCACACCTTTTTCCCCGTCAGCTCGCCCAGGCGAATGTACTCGGGCACCCAATAGATGCCATAGAAATCCAGGGCGTTGTGCGCGGCGGAAACGGCCGTGCAGCCATAGGTGTCAAAGCCCGCCTTGGCGGCCAGGGAATCCTTGGGGAAGGCTTCGGTGTAGTGCCATTGCCAGGTGGCCAGGTAATAGGCCAGTTCCTCTGCCTGCTCCAGATATTTCTTATCCCCGGTAGCATCGTAGGCGCGAATCGCGCCGCGCAGAACAGGGGCGGCGGATTCCTTGTCAATGCAGTTGGAATCCAGCGCGCCGGCGGTGGTGGCCCAGTTTTCCAGGAATTCGCCGATGTAGAAATCCATCCCCTTCAGGGCGGCGGCCAGATAGCGCTTTTCGCCGGTGACTTCGTATGCGTCAAAGAGGGGCAGCACTAGGAAGCAGCCCACGCTGCCGTGGGGCGCGTTTACGGTGCCGTCCATGAAATAGCTCTTGGCCAGTTCGCCGTTTGGCTTCATGGCCTTCACCGCGAAATCGCACAGGCCCAGCGCGCGCTTTTCGTAGCTGGGGCGGTCAATCCCCAGGCGCTTGCAGATTTTTGCGGCCCGGAAGAAATAGGTGGCCGCGGTGCCCAGATTGCAGCTATCCAGATTGACCGGGATATCGCCGTTCACGACGCTGTCCAGGCGATGGAGCGGCACGCGCAGGTTCACGATCATCAGCCCGTTTTTCAGAAAGGCCTCGCGATCCCAGGTATCCAGCACGGCGAGGGCCTTTTTCTTCAGGTCCTCGTCCCCGATGCGCTCATAGGCTTCCAGCAGCAGGCAGGAGACGGAAATATTCTGCCCGACCCAGCCTGCCTCGAAGCCGTTCAGATGCTTGCGGAATTCGCCGTCGCTTTCCACCCAGTGCATGCCGCAGGCAATGCCGCAGAGGCCTTCAAAGGTTTCGTGATATAACTGGCGGAAATACAGGGTATCCAGATCGCGAACGCGCTCCGGGCTGTAGAGGGGCGTTACGTCGCGGCGGAAGAAATCCCAGGAAAAATCCAGCAGGCGCTTGATCTGCTGGCGGGGCTTGACGGCCTCCCGAACCATCAGAAGGCCGGTGAAAACCTTTTGCGGGGCCATGACGGTGTAAATGGGCTCCTCCCAGCAGCGTTTATACAGCACTTTGGGCGCTTCCATCTCCGGCCAGATCAGTTCCTGAATCGTCTCCTCGCCTTCGGTGTAAACGGAGCAGCTCATGCCGCCCTTTTCGTCGCCGAACAGCGCCACCGCGGCGCTTTCGCTGTTTTCGGTGTAGGTGCAGGCGGGAATGGCCACGCGGTGCCAGGCGTAGCTCCAGGGCGTTCCGTCGTCGCAGCGATAGCCGTAGTATTGCGCGCCGGAGCCCCAGCCGTTGCCGTTATAATTGACGGAGGGCACCTGGAAATAGGTGGGCGTATATTGGGCGCGAAGCGTCAGCTTCATTGCCGCGGCGGGCGTATCGCAGGTGCGCGTCCAGCGCCAGAAGCCCTCGTCCAGCGGCTCGAACGCATCCGCGCAGCCGGGCTGAGCGGGAATGACGGCAACGGGCTTGCCGTTCAGGAGAAACGCGGTTCCCTGGGCGTTTTTTTCCATCTGAATCATATTTGTTCCCTTCTTTCTCACTTTTGGAATGGCATGGGCTGGGGCGTGACGGTGGGCCCGTAAACCACCAGTAAGTCGGGGCCGCCCTTGGGGTCGGGCACGAATTTCATCCGGTCAATGCAGGTTTGCCGGGGCTCGATGTGTTCTAGGGATACATGCCGGTGATAGCCCAGCAGCATTTCGGAGTGATCCTTGTTGTAAATAACGATTCCGTCTCCCGTCCCGTCCGCCATGAAATGATGGTGCAGAATGGGGTTGTTCCGCTGCCGGACGTAGGGGCCGAAAATGTTTTTGGATACCGCGCAGCTTTCGCCGTAATGCCCCATGTAATGGCCGTCCGCATAAATCATATAGTAATAGCCATTGTGAGGAATGAAAACCGCGCCCTCCACGATGCGGCCGTATTCGTCCACCTCGTAGTCCTCCTCCGGGCTGATGAGCTTTACCGCGCGGCTTTCGTCCGCCACGGCCACGCCCTCCCGAAGATGAATCTTTTGCAGCCACACATGATTTCCCCGGTCAAAGCGAACCATGGAAAGATAGACCGTGCCGTCGGCGTCCACAAAGGGCATGCCGCCGATTTCCTCAATATCCCGATGCACGGGCTCGGCGGATTTCAGGGTGAAGGGCCCCTCGGGGGAGCGGGAGGAGGCGCAGTACACATGGAAATTCTCTTCGCCCCGGAAGCGCCCGCCAGCAAAGAAAAGATAAAACCAGCCGTCCCGCTCCACCACGTTGGGGCTCATGCAGAAAGCGCCCTCCAGCGCCTTGTCCCGGGAGAAAACCGTGCGGTAGGGGGTCCAATGCACCAGATCCTCCGAGGAAGTTACCCGGAAGACGGCGTTTTTGTCCCCCGCGGTATCCATTCCCGCGCGGTCGGAGCCGTTGTAGAGATAGGCGTCCTCGGCGGAATTTGGGTCGTTGGGCACGCGGTTATACAGGTAATACCGGCCCTCGTGCAGCAGCACATCGGGGTCCGCTCCGATCATCACCGGATTGGTATAGGCGGGGCGGGGATCCTCCGCGGGCAGCTCGCCCACGCGGGTATTCCTGAATTCCGCCGCATTCCGCCCGGGATCGCAGGCCGCGTTGGAGGCGGTCATCGTCACGGGAAATTCAAAAACCGGCCAGGGGTCGGGGTCCAGGGGATTATTCAGGAAGAAAATCTTCAAAACTCCCTCGCGGTATTCCCCACGAAGGGGAATCCAGGTATCCGCGTCCACATCGGTGCGGCGCATGCCCCGGTCCAGCCACACGGCGTTGTGCTTCAATTCCATAAAATGAATTTCGCCCAGCGCGCTATTGGCCATCAGCGCCCAGCCCTTCCCGTCCGCCAGGCCAAAGCAGACGCCTGCCCATCCCGGGCGGGAAAGCTTCATCTCCGTGCTGAAGAAAAAGCGCGCGGGAGCCTCATAGATTGTTTGCCGGCCCTCGTTTCCGATGGCCTGCATCATTTGAACGCCCATCTTTTTTCCTCCGAAAAGCCGCTCGCCCGAAGGTGCGGACGAGCGGCGGATTGGGAATGTCTCAGCGATTATTTGCCGTAGAAGCGGTTGACGGCGGTCTGGGTGATTTCCAGCGCGCGATCCATGCCGTAGCTCTTCACCGTTTCCAGATAAGAGCCGAAATCGTCCAGGGAAGCGGCGCCGGTGATGAATTTGAACATCATTTCCTTGGCGTAGGTGTCGATGACGATCATCAGATCGGCACGCTCGCTGGCTTCCTCGGTGGTCAGGGTGATGGGGGGCATCTGCAGGAAGTTCTGCTCGTTGGTATCGCCGGCCCACATGGTGCGGATACGAAGCGCTTCCTGATTGCTGGCGGTGCCGGGATGGCCGATGGCGTCGGGATAGCAATAGCGGGAAGCGAAGTGACACTTCAGCGCGTAGGAAACGTTGGAGATGGTCATGCCCTGGGGATTGTGGAGAATTTCATCGGTGAACTGGGGAAGACCGTTTTCGCCCCAATTCCAATGCACGCCCTCGATGCCGAAGGTGAAGGGCAGGGATCCTTCATAGGTGTAGCCGTAGTTCAAATACTGGATGGCGGCCTTGGGGTTCTTGCAGGCGGAGGTGATAACGGTCACCCAGTCGCCGCCGTCGCCCACGGGGGTGTTGGGCAGGTTGGAGCCCAGCACGGAATCGGCTTCCTTGCGCATGTAGGGCAGGTTGGTCACGGTGAAGGCGTCCTTATCGCGGCTGTAGGTAGCGTCCACGGAATCGGCGATGCAGCCGATCTTGCCCGCGTCAAACATGGCCTGTGCCTCGGTCATCGTGGTGGACATAAAGTCGGAGGACAGATAGCCCTTGGTATACCAACGGTTCATAAGCTCCAGCCAATCCTTATAGCCGTCGCCCACGGCCCAGTAGTTCACGGTGTCCTCGGTGTCCTTCTGGATGTACCAAGTGAAAAGCTGATCGAATGCGCCCATGGTCAGGTTCATGACCTGTTCGGCCGCGCCGTTGATGTCAAAGTAAATGGGGGCCACGCCGGGCTTGTTGGCCAGAATCCAATCGAAGTAGGCTTCATATTCCGCGATGGTCTTGGGTTCGGCCATACCAGCCTCGTCCAGCCAATCCTTGTTGGTGTTGAAGCGGTTGTAGGGCATCTTGTCGGCAAAGGTGATCTTCCAGAAGCCCAGCACCTTTCCATCGCTGGAGCACTGCCGCCACGCCAGATCCGTGTGGGTGATGACTTCCTTGTACTGAGGGGCAAGCTCGTCCAGGTAGGGGGTCAGATCAATGATGATGCCATCCTGATACATGGCCTCCAGGCCGCCGTTATACCAGGTGCTCTTTTCCATCTGAATCATATCGGGCAGCTCGCCGCCGCTGAGCATCAGTTCGAAGGCTTCCTTGGCAGTGCCGGCAGCGGGATGGATGAACACCAGGTCGACGCCGGTCTTTTCCTGAGCCTGCTGATAGGTGGGGTTTTCGTCGTAGGAGGCGATGAAGTTGGCGGCGCCGGAATTGATGGGCATCCAATACTTCAGCTGAACGCCTTCCTCGGCGATGGGGTACTGGCCTTCCAGCATAACGGGGGGCTTGTAGTAGCCCGGCAGTTCTTCCACCGCAAGGGCGGAGGCGCTGCACAGCATGAGGAGGGCGATTACCAGGGCGAGAAGTTTTTTCATGGGAGTCTCTCCTTTCCTATTTTCAAGAGGCGTCTGCCTCCTTGAATCGAGCTTTAGCCCTTCACGGAGCCGATCATCACGCCGGTGACGAAGTATTTCTGCACGAAGGGATACACCGCCAGAATCGGAACGGTGGAAATGATGATGGTGCAGTACTTCAGCAGCTCGTCCAGAAATTGCACGCCGTCGATGGAATTGGTTTCGCCGGCGGTAACGGAGGAGGAGTTGGCGATCAAAATCTCCCGGAGGAACATCTGAATGGGGTGCTTGGCGCGATCCTGCAAATAGAGCAGCGAGGAATACCAGCTGTTCCAATGCTCCACCGCGTAGAACAGCACAACCACCGCCAGGGTGGCCTTGGTCAGGGGCAGGGTGATCCTGAACAGGATGCAGAAATCGTTGGCCCCGTCGATCATGGCGGATTCCTCGATGGAGGCGGGAAGCGCGGCGAAGGCGGTGCGCATAACGATCAGATTGTAGGTGTTGATGGCCGTGGGCAGGATGATGGCCCAGCGAGAATTGTACAGGCCCAGATCCCTCACGTTGAGGAAATTGGTAATCAGGCCGAAATCAATGTACATGGTGAACACGATCAGCAGCGTAATCAGCTTTTTCAGCTTCATTTCCCTGCGGGCCAGGCAATAGCCGCCCACGATCGTGAGGAGCATGTTGATGGCCGTGCCCACGATGAGATAGAAGAGGGTGTTGAAATAGCCGATAAAGATGTTGGAATTGTGGAACACCGTTTGGTAGCCCTCCAGGCTGAAGCCCATGGGCAGCAGAATGAAGCCGCGATAGCCGATCAGGCGGGTGGGCTCGGAGAAGGAGGCCATCAGGCAGTGCCACATGGGATACAGGAATACGACGGTGATCAGCAGAAGCACGGTGATATTGAGGGCGTGCAGGGTGCGTTCCCCCGCTGTTTTTCTTTCAACAATGGCCATGGCTTTTTCCTCCTTACCAAAGACTGTCTTCGGAGAAGCGCCTAAACAGGCCGTTCACCGTGACCAGGATAAAAACGTTTACGGCGGAGTTGAATACGCCCACGGCGGCTCCCAGGCCGTATTTGCTGTTCAGGAAGGTGTAACGGTACATATAGGTGGCGATAACGTCGCTGGTTTCGTAAATGGCGGGGTTGTACAGCAGCAGGATTTTTTCATAGCCCACGCCCATCACGCGGCCGACGCGCATGATGAACTGAACCGTAATCACGGGGATCAGCCCCGGCAGGGTTACATGCAGAATCCGCTGAATTTTGTTGGCCCCGTCGATGTAGGCCGCCTCGTAGAGCTGGGGGTCGATGGCGGAGAGAGAGGCCAGATAGATGATGGAATCCCAGCCCACCTCCTGCCACATGGAAGAAAGAATGTGAATCGTGCGGTAATATTCCGGTTTACTGAGCAGGTTTACCGCGGGGTGGTTCCTATTAAAGAACGAAATGATGGCGTTGATGATGCCGGAGGAAGCGCAGAAATTGCGCAGCAGACCGCAGATAACCACCACGGAAATGAAGTGGGGCATATAGCTGATGGTCTGCATGGTGCGTTTCAAGCCGCTGTGCCGCACCTCGTTGAGCATGATGGCCAGCAGAATGGGCAGCGGGAAATGAAACACGATGGAATAAGCGCTCAAAAGCAGCGTGTTTCGGATCAGCCGCCAGCAATCCTTGGATTTGAAGAAGGCTTCGAAGTTCTTCAGGCCCACAAATTTGCTTCCCGCAATGCCCTTGAACAGCTTGTAATCCTGAAAGGCGATGACGATGCGGGTCATGGGCCCATACTTGAATAAAATGTAGAAAACCAAAATGGGGATCAACATTAGATAGACGTATTTGTTGCGGTTAAAGTCCCGGGAAAGCTGCTTCATAAAGGGCTTTCTCACCGCCGCGGGCGTTCTTCTGGATATTCCCTGATTCAAGGTTTTCCCCCTCGCTCTCCTGATTGGATTTTCTTTTCGCTTATATGATATGCTTCCGCGGGCCTAAAAACAATTTGTTTCCGGATTCTATTTGTGTGTTTTTTGTTGTATATGGTAATAAACCTATTATGTTTTTGAACCTGCAAATGTGTTTTTGGCTTTTTTGGGCGCTTTCTTCTCGCTTTTTTCCTTTGATTCTGCTATACTTTCATCGATGATACGTTTATCCGGAAGGAGAACATGGATCCGTGTTTGAAAAAATCAGCCTGAAGATTCGATATTTGATTTCGTTCATTTTGATCTTTGCCGTCGTGGTTCTGCTTTTCGTCCTCCTGATGACCGCCTATTTCAACACCCAACGGAATTATACCAATTCCGTCACGCTGGAGCAATTCACCTTCGCGGCCCAGAATGTGGATACGCTGCTTTCCCGCATTGAATCCTCCACCGTATCGGCGGATTCCCTTCGGGCCATTCTGGGGGAGGAGGACGCCGCCGCCTCCCGCTGGGACCGGCAAATTCCCGCCGCGCTGGCAAATTTGGAAGAGAATATGCCAAAGAGCGGAAAGGTGTTCCTGTATCTGCGGGGCAGAAAAACGATTTACACCTCCTCCCAGGAGCTTCCCTACGCCGAATTTGAGCGGCTGCTGGAAAACAGCTACAGCCTGAACCCCTCCCGTTTTTTCAGCGGCGTGATGACGCTGCGGGACAAAACCATCATCCCGCTGCTGACCTCCGACGGCTCCAGGCTCACCGGCCTTTCCTACGTTCTGCCCCTGGGCGGCGGGAAACCGCTGCTGGATAACGCCGTCCTGATTTATATCCTTTCGGATTCCTGCATCACCGAGGAATTTGAAAACTATCTGGGAACCATCCGCGGCGATCTGTATATCTATGATAACCATTATCATTGCCTCTACAGCCATATCTCCGGGGAAGCGCCCATGGTGCCGCTGGAAAAGCTGATGAAAACCAAGGGGGTCGGCCTTCTGCCTTACGCCGACGGCCTGGAGCGGCTTACCGTGACCAATTCCGAAAACGGGCTGACCTGCCTGATGCTGATTCGCAGCGCGGAGCTGTACCGCGAGGTGCTGGCGAGCCAGCGAAGCATGATGGGGCTGGGCGCGCTGATTCTGCTGCTCATTTCCGCGCTCTTCGTCTGCCTGACCTTCTTTAATTATCAGCCCATCGGGGAATTGATGACCGATATCACCGGCAAAAAACGAATTCAGGCTAACATGAACGAAATCGAAATCATCCGGCGCTCCTACCGGCAAACGGTGGAGGAGGCCGAGAGTTTTTCCTCCCAGTTGAGCGAAATCACCCCGCTGATGACCCAGCACTTTATCCAGGAACTGACTCGGGGACGGCTGAAGGACGAGCAGGAGATTCGCAGAGTGGCTTCCTTTGCCGGCCTGCCGATGGATAAGCCGTATTTCGGCGCCATGTATATCGTTCCGGAAACTTCGCCCCATGAGGACGCGGAGCTTCAATTGAGCCAGATGCTGCAAATTTCCTCCAGAATCACGGCCACGGAAGGAGATCTGGCGTTTGGCGAACTGGCGGATGAAAATTCCGTGGCGGTGCTGGCGAACTTCTCCGCCTCCCAGCAGGAAGCCGCCGCCCACCTGGAGCGCCTGGCCGAAACCGTGCTGGAGGAACTGGACGGGCAGGCGCTGGGGCGGGTGAAAATCGGCCTGGGCTCTGTGCGGACCCAGGCAAGCGAAACCCCGGACGCATTTGCGGAGGCGGACGCAGCCGCCCGCCTTCCCGATGAAACGGAAAAGCGGATTATCCGGTATGATTCCTGGAAAAGCAATCAGTGCTCAAGCGAGGAGCGTGGAACGCTGCCCGACGTTTCCCTCACGCTGCTGACGGGGGCCGTTCGAAGAGGCGAAACGGAGCTGGCCTGCCGCACTCTGAAGGAAGTGACCGGCCAGATCGGGGCCACCACGGAGAGCATGCTGTTCTTCCGCTATTATGCCAGCGAGATCGTGGGCAAGCTGATCCAAACGGCCGAAAGAGAGCAAATTTCCCTGGACAGCGGCGACCTCCGCTCTTTAATTGAGTTCAAATCCAGAACGGAATTTGAGCAGAACGTCGCCGCCTTCGTGGGCGATTTGTGCAGCCGCGTCAATCAAAAACAGCGGCAGGACAGCACCGATTTGTCCAACCGCCTGATGGATTATATTATGAACCATTATAAGGATTACAACCTTTCCATCCAGTCCGTGGCCGAAGCGCTGGGGCTTCGGAAGAACCGCGTCTCCATGATTCTTCAGGACAGCGTGGGGATGAACTTCGTTCAGTATGTATCCACCCTTCGGATGAATGAATTTAAAAGGCTGCTGGTGGAAAGCAGCCTGACGATCAACGAGCTGATTAATTCGGTTGGCTACAGCGACGTGCCCAATTTCCTGCGGAAGTTCAAGGCCGCCGAGGGCATGACCGCCGGAAACTACCGGGCCGTTCATAGCCGCTGGTATGAGGGGGAAAGGCTGGAAAAGAACGAATAAGCCCATAGGGGATGCGCGCATGGGGGAGGCGGTTCACGGAACGTCTCCTCTTTTTGTTTGCGGGGAAGCACGCCGTTTTCTTTCAGCCTGCCTTTGCCCAAGCGGCTTTGCTGTCCTGTATTACATTTTTTCCATCTGCGCGATGACGGGCACTGCTTCGCGCCAATCGTTCACCCGGCGAAAGCCCTGACTAGCGTTCTGATTGGCCTTACTGCTGAACAGCAGCGCGGCGACGCCCTGCCCTTGGGCTGCGGCGCAATTGGCGGGCAGATCGTCCAGGAGCAGATCGATTTTTTCTGCTCGACAAGCCGCGCTCTTATCCAGGGTGCAAATCAGCTTGTCATAGACAATTCCGCCCCGGGCCAACTCCTCCTGGGTGGTTTTTTCAGGATCGGTATATAAATCCGTTGTTCGGCCCGTGATGATAACGATTCGGTGCCCCGCCGCCGTAAATCGCTTTCCTCCGCACCGAAATATTCCGCCGCGAAGGGGATAAAATAATCAAAGGAATTCGTCAGCGTATCGTCGATATCAATCGCTATATGCATAAGAAACATCCCTTTCCCGCGTCGCTTAATCCGAAAGCAGGCTGCCGTCCATGGCCCGCTGAAGCGCGGCCATGATCTGCCCGTAATGGGCCAGCAGCCGGGGCTCCCGGGCATATACCTGATCGAAGCGCACCAGCCGGTCCACGATGTGCCCGGCGATTATTTTTTTGTACGCTTCGTTTTTTTCATAGCGGCGAATTTGCAGCCGTCCCGCCGCTTCCTCGGCCAACAGCCGGTCACGCAGCGACGGCACGAAAATCTCCCGCGCCACGGGAACCGCCTGGGGGCAGACGTATTCCGCGTCCCACCCAGTGATTCCCCCTTGAAAGCCTGCTTCGGGCAATTCGTAAATGGAGCAGGAAACGCCGGAAAAAATGCCGTCGAACGCGCCGGGATAGCATTCCATCAGCACGGTTACGCCCGCCGCTTCATCGATGAAAAAATCAAAATCATCGTGGGGCGCGCCGAAAAGCAGACCGGTGGTCAGATTGCGCACGGCGTAAACATATGCCCTGCCGTGGGTGGATACATGCGGGCGCAGCTCCTTCAGCCCCTGTGTTTTTGAAATGTGATACAGCATGGCGCGCTCCTTTCGACGGGGGATCAGTATACGAAATCCATTATAGCGAGGGCCGGAAGAAAAGTCAAACCCTTCCGGGAAAACCGGGCGCTTGCGCGGGAAAAGGCGCATTTCCTGCGCGACGGGGCTTGCGGCATGGGGAAAAACAAGTATAATAGAAGAAGCGAAGCGTTTTATGATTTTTTGTACGCGGGGAGGCGGGCGGCATGCGGGTTTGCGGCGTCATTGCGGAATACGACCCCTTTCATCAGGGCCACGCCTATCATCTGGCCCAGGCCCGCCAGGCGGCGGGGGCGGATTTTGTTGTGTGCCTTATCAGCGGCTGCTTCACCCAGCGAGGCGCGCCCGCCCTGCTTTCCCCCCGGACGCGGGCGGAAATGGCCCTGCGAGGCGGGGCGGACGCGGTGCTGCAAATGCCTTATGCCTTTTCCGCCCGGGAGGCGGAATATTTCGCCCTGGGCGGCGTATATACCTTTCAGCGCCTGGGCTGTGTGACGCATTTGTCCTTCGGCGTGGAAACGTCTGAGCCGGAAACGCTGTTTCAGGCCGCCCGGCTGTTGGAAACGCCGGACGATGCGCTGGAGGCGCGGGTGCAGGCGGGGCTGCATGCGGGGTTATCTCATGCGGCGGCCCAGGGCCGGGCGGTAGCGGAGACGCTGGAGCTTTCTCCCGGCGCGCTTTCCGCCCCCAATAACGCCCTGGGCATTGCGTATCTGCGGGCGCTGCTTCGCCTGAAAAGCGAAATCGTCCCGCTGCCCATTCTTCGTCAGGGCGCGTATCACGCCGCCGAGGTGGCCCCTTTTCCCGCCGCCTCCGCCGTGCGCCGGGCCCTGCTGCGGGGGGATTGGCAGGGGGTATGGGGCGCGATTCCCGCCCCCAGCCAGGCGCCCTTGCGCCGGGCCGCGCTGGATGGGGCGCTTTGCCCCCCGGCCGCGCTGGACGGATTGCTGCGGGCGCGGCTGCTTTCCATGGGGGAGGAGGCGCTGGCCCGGCTGCCCGGAATCGGCGAGGGACTGGAACGGCGCATCGCCCGGGCGGCGGCGGAAACCGTATCCCGGGAGGCGCTGATCGACCAGGTGAAAACCCGGCGCTACACCCGGGGGCGCATCAGCCGGGCGCTGTGCCACGCGCTGATGCACGTCTCGGCGGAGGATCTTCCCGCCCTGCCCGGCTATGCCCGGCTGTTGGGCTTTCGGGAAGGGGCGCGCCCCCTTCTGCGGCGCATGCAGGAAAGCGGCTTCCCGCTTTACAGCCGCCCCGCCCGGGCGGCGGATATGGCGCTGGATATACGGGCGGACGAGCTTTGGCGCATTGGGGCGGGCCTTCCCCGGGGAGAGATATACCGGGAAGCGCCCGTGATTCTGCCCTGAAATTTTTGCATTACGAAAGGAAAAACCATGCGCGAATTTCCACTTGACCGGCTGACGGAGGCCGTGAAGCAATTATACTTAACCGCGAATTACGAAATCGGCCCCGATGTGGAGGGGGCGGTTTGCCGTGCCTGCCAGGCGGAGGAATCCCCTGTGGGGCGCAGGGTGCTTGCGCAGCTTGCGGAAAATTACCGCATCGCCCGGGAGGAACGGATCGCCATCTGCCAGGATACGGGCATGGCAGTGCTGTTTTTGGAAATCGGGCAGGAGGTGCATTTCACCGGCGGCGATTTTGAGGCCGCCGTGCAGGAGGGGGTGCGCCGGGCGTACCGAGAAGGGTATCTGCGCAAATCCGTGGTGAGCGATCCCGTGTTCGCTCGTCGGAACACCGGAGATAACACCCCCGCCGTGCTGCATGTGCGGCTGGTACCTGGGGATCGGGTGCACATCCTGGCCCTGGCCAAGGGCTTTGGCAGCGAAAATATGAGCGCGCTGAAAATGCTCACTCCCGCCCAGGGGGAGCAGGGCGTGCTGGATTTTATTGTGGATACCGCCCGGCGCGCGGGCCCCAACCCCTGCCCGCCCATGATTCTGGGCGTGGGGGTGGGCGGCACCATGGAGCAGGCGGCGCTGATGGCCAAGCGCATGACCGCCCGTCCACTGGGCACGCGGCACCCGGATCCGCGCTACGCCCGGCTGGAGGAGGAGGCCCTGGCGGCCATTAACCGCCTGGGCGTAGGCCCGGCAGGCGTGGGCGGGCGATTCACCGCCCTGGGGGTGCATTTGGAATGGGCACCCACGCATATCGCGGGGCTGCCGGTGGCGGTGAACGTGTGCTGCCATGCCGCGCGGCATGCGGAAATAACCCTTTGATTTCTTGCAAAACGGAGGCGCTTTATGGCGGAATATTCGCTGCGGCTGCCCCTGCGGGCGGAGGATGTGCAAATGCTCCGGGCGGGGGATACGGCCTTTCTGACGGGGGAGATTTATACCGGGCGGGACGCGGCCCACAAGCGGCTGGCCGCCCTGCTGGACGCGGGGCAGCCCCTGCCCATCGATCTAAAGGGCCAGACAATTTATTATGTGGGCCCCGCCCCTGCCGCCCCGGGCCACGCGGTGGGCTCCGCCGGGCCCACCACCAGCTATCGCATGGATGCGTACACCCCCCGCCTGCTGGAAATGGGGCTGCGGGGCATGATCGGCAAGGGCATGCGCGACGAGGCGGTGCAAAAGGCCATGCAGCGCTATGGCGCGGTGTATTTCGGCGCGGTGGGCGGGGCCGCGGCGCTGATTTCCCGGAGCATTAAAAAAAGCGAAGTGATCGCCTATCCCGATTTGGGGCCCGAGGCCATTCACCGCTTTACCATTGAGAATTTCCCTGTGATCGTGCTGATGGACGCGCACGGCGGCAACCTGTACGTTTCCGGCCCGGCCCGGTACGCCCAGGTGGAATGATGTGCGGAAAGGAATGAAAGAAATGCGGCTGGAGCGAGATTTATTGGCCTTTCGGCCCTTTAACGAGCAGGAGGCCTGCGACCGGGAGGAAATGCTTCGCATTGTGCGGACGTGCCCCAATTGCTTTTCCCGAGAGAATTTGCAGGCGCATTTCTGCGCTTCCGCCTGGATTGTGGATGAAAAACGGGAGCAGACGCTGATGGCGTATCACCGCATTTATGACGCTTGGGCCTGGACGGGGGGCCATGCGGACGGGGAAACCGATCTGCTGGCCGTGGCGCTGCGGGAGGCGCAGGAGGAAACTGGCGTGCCGGCCCGCCCCCTGCGCCGGGACGTTTTCTCCCTGGAGATTCTGACGGTGGACGGGCATGAAAAAAGAGGGCGTTATGTGCCCTCGCATCTGCATTTGAACGTGACGTATCTGTTGGAGGCAAGCCGCGAAGCGCCCCTTTACAGCAAGCCGGATGAAAACCTTTCCGTGCGCTGGTTCCCGCTGGAGGAAGCGCTGCGGGCATGCAGCGAACGGTGGATGGTGCAGCGCGTGTATTCCAAGCTGAACGCCAAGCTGGCGGCCTGGCAGGAGGAAAATCAGCGGTAAATCCGGGGCGCGGGGGAAGGCCCCGGATGAGGCGGCGAGAGGGTAATCAAATCGCGGACGGCCTCCAGGCGCTTTGCGCCGATACCCGGCACGGCCAGCAAATCCTCGATGAAATGAAAGCCGCCCTGGGCCTGCCGGAAATCCACGATGGCCTGGCTGAGCCCCTTGCCGATGCCAGGGAGCGCCTGAAGGGCTTTTGCGTCGACCGTGTTGATATCCAGCAGCCCGGCGGGCGCAGGCGTTTCCACGCGGGGCGGCAGCGGCGATGCGGCGGCGACGCGCCTTTCCCGCCGCGCCAGGGAGGCCGCCGTATGGCACATGGGCAGCAGCACGCTCAGATACAGCAGCGCGCCCAAAACCGCAAGCAGACACGAGGCCGTTCGGCCCCGCGTCTGCTTTTTTGACGTGCTGTTTTCTCTATTCGGGTTCATCGATCCGCGTAGGGGGTCCAATCCTTCTGGGGCAGATTTTCCATGGAAGCGGGGTAGACCTTGGCCTTTTTCAGCTGGAAGCCCAGATCATAATGCAGAATTGCGCCGCCGGAGGGAACGATGATTCCCTGCGCCGTCGCTTCGCCTTCTTCGCCCTGGGGAAGAATGCTGGCCACCAGCGGGAACTCCGTCTGGCACAGGGTGGTTTTCAGTTCTGCGGGCATGACGACGCGCATTTCGTATTCGCCGGGATACAGCCCGCTCAGCTGATAGCGGCCGTAAGCGTCCGTTTCGGTGGATGCGGCCAGTTCGCCATGCTGATACAGGGAAATCTGAATGCCGGGCACGCCGGGTTCATTCAGATCCTGCATGCCGTTGCCGTTTTCGTCCAGCCAGGCGAAATCCCCGATGGTTCCCATCGCGCCCATGCCGATATCGATTCCGGAAAGCTCGTCGCCCATAGCGAGGGCGATGGACAGGCGTTCCGTTTTGCCGTCCGCGCGGCTTTGCAGGAAGCTGTCGCGGCTTTGCGCATCCTGGGCCCGGGCGAAAAGGAAGCCCTGGGGCAGCTCCGTTTGCAGGGTGTAAACGCCGGGCGTCAGGCCGCTGAAGCGGTACGCGCCCATTTCATCCGTCACGGCGGAATCCAGCGCGTTCCCCATTTCGTCGCAAAGCGAAACCGTCAGCCCGGATACGCCGCGCATGCTGCCGTCCATGCACCAGATCTGACCCTCCAGCGTGCCGTAGCGGAAGAGGGGCAGCGTGATTTCGTTGGTTTCATCGCCGCTTTCGAGGGTCAGCGGGATGCGCGCCGCAGTTTCCCCGCGCTGCGTTTCGCCCACCAGGATTTCATCCGGCTCCAGGGGCACATAGAGGGTGTAGCTACCGGGAATCATTTGATTCAGTTCAAAACGGCCGTTTTCATCGGTGGTCAATTCCAGAATGGTTTCCTCGCCGTGCAGAAGGGAGAGCTCCCGGTTCGCCGCGGCGGCCTCCTCTTGGCTGAGAGAGGCGGATTGATCCGCATCGTAGAAAGCAAGGCCGGAGATGGAAACGGGCTGCGCGGCGGAGAAATCCGCGTCTTCCCGAGCCTCGCCCTGGGCCAGGGTGAGCTCCGCCGTGGCGGCGGAAGCGGATACGCCGGAAATCAGCGCGTTCTCCGCATAGGCGAACACGTATCCCTCGGGCAGAGAAACGGCCAGGGTGTACGTCCCGGGGCGCACATGCTCCAGAACGTATTGCCCGTCGTCCAGCGCGCTGGTTTCATACACCGCGTCCCCCGTCTGGGCGGTAAGGGTCAGCGTGGCGGAAACGGGGAAATCCATGCCGCCGCGCCGCTCCAGCACATGGCCGGACAGCGTGGCCGTGGGCACCGCGCCCACGTTTGGCATGGCGATTTCCGAACCGCTGTCGATTTGGAAGGACTCGGATTCCCATTCGGCCTGCTCGGTATAGGGGGCGGTAAAGGCGGCGTCCTGGGGCAGTTCATACAGCAGGGAATACGTTCCCGGCTGCACGCCCTTAATCAAGAAATGGCCCGCTGCGTCCGTGACGCTGTAGGTGAAATCGGAATAGGGCGCGCCGTGCTCATCCAGCAGCGTGACCACCGCCCCGGCAAGGCCGCCCTGAGCCGATGCGCCGTCGGGCATGATCAGCACGCTGCCCGAAACCACCCCGGCCCGGAACACCGCGCCGTCCAGATGCTCCGCCTGCTGGCCGGAGGCCAGGGCCACGGGCTCGGTTTCGCCATAGGCGGGGGATTGGGAAAGAATGTGGTTGGTCATGGTTTCCACCGTTTGATCCGCCGCATAGGGAGCGGCCACATAGGGATCCTTCAGCAGGAAGTGTACCGTGTAGGAACCGGGGGCCAACTGGGTCAGCTGGTAGCGGCCTTCCGCGTCCGTCTGCGCGGCGGCGACGATTTCGCCCGCGTCGTTCACCGCCTGCACGGTGAAGCCCTCCAGGAGGGGATAACCGCTTTGATAAACGCCGGTATTGGCGGGATCCTCAAAGAGCGCGCCGGAAATGGAAGCGGCGGCGGTGACGCCCACGGAGAAGGAATTTTCCCGGCCATGGGCCAGCGAAACATCGCCCTCTCCGGTCAGCGCGCCGGGGGCGAAGGAAAGAAAGTTATCCTGGGAGCCGGTAAAGACGAAGCCTTCGGGCAGCGCGCAGCTCAGCCGCGCATCGCCCCCGCGCAGGAGGGGGATCGCCGCCGCGCCGGATACATCCGCGTCGGCCTGAGCGGTCTGCGCGCCGTTCTGCACAACGCGCAGGGAAGCGCCCTCCAGGAAGGCGGGCTCCTCCGCATCCCAAACGCCGTTGCAATTCAGATCCTGATAGAAATCCACCCGCAGGGAGGTGACGGGCATGGCGCCGATGGGCCGCAGAGAGGCGGTGGTCTCCGCCTGCACCGCCGTTTGGAGCGAGCCCTGGGCGGCGGCGTCGGTAATCAGCGATTCGCCGAAGGTGAACATCATGCCGCCGGGCAGGGTGTAATCCAGGCGGTAAGCGCCGGGCTGCAGGCGGCTGAAGGAATAATTGCCCTCCGTGTCCGAAGCGGTTTGCAGGGTGAAGCCGGGGGTGGAGAGGGAGGAAAGGGAAACGACGGCCCCGGAAAGGCCGGGCTCCTGGCCGTCCTGCTGGCCGTTCAGGTTTTCATCCAGCCAGAGCGTTCCCTCGATAGCGCCCGTTTTCACCACGCCCACGCCCAGCCCGGCGTTTTTCTTCACCTCGGCGGTAAAGGGGGCGCTCAGGGCGCTTTCGCCGTCGTAGGGGCTGACGCAGTTGTAATAGACGCTGACCTTCTGCCCCAGCGGGCCCGCGGCATAATGATCGGGCAGCCAGACGCGGAGCCGGTAAGCGTCGCAGGGGGATACGTTTCGCAGCGTCACCGTGCCCGTTTTATCTGTTTTGCCGGAGGCCACCACGTACATTTCGCCCCCGCATTCATACACCAGGTCCACCTGCATATCCCGCACCAGGGGCTCGGTGCTCATGCGGCCGCCGTTGGCGTTTTCATCCTCAAAGGCAATGGCCGTCACCGCGGCGGAGGCGCGGCACGCGCCGATATTCTTCACCGCGAATTGGCCGTCGGTCAGGGAGAAATAGGGGGTGGCGCTGCTGCTTCCCTGGGCGGGCAGCGCGGCGCTGGCCGTGCCGGGCAAGGTGAAATAGTAATCCTCGGGCAGATCGATCAGCAGGCGGTATTCCCCCGCCTGGGAAACGGAAAAGGCGAAAGCGCCGTCCTTATCCGTGGTGACGGAGGCCAGCCTTTTTTCTTCGCCGTTTTCCTGGCGCTGGGCCAGAGCGACGGTGGCCCCGGCCAGGCCGGATTCGTTATTATAAGCGCCGTCTACTGTTTTTTCCAGCCAGACTACGCCCGAAATCTGCGCGCCCTCGGCCCGTGCCTCCCGCCCCAGGGGCAGAAAAAGGCCCAGGAGCAGCAGGAGAAAAAGAAGCGCCTTTTTTTTGCTGACGTACATATTGGCCTCCCTAATCGTAGAATCCTGAACCATTTCATGATAATGCAAAGCGCCCCGCTTGTCAATGAAAACGGGGCGCTGGAAATGTAAAATATGGGTTTTCGGGCCTTAACCCGCGATGCTTTCCTGCTTGCGGCGGCGGAAGCGGCGGGCCTTGGTGGCGGGCATGGAATAGACGTTGTTTTCCTCAAAGCGCACGCTTTCCGGCGCGGTTTCCAGCAGCTCGGGATTATTGAGATAGTGCAGGATACGATTGGTCACCCGGGCGTACATGGCCCCGGCGCAGATACGCTCGTCCGCCGTGACGCCGATGGGCATATAGCGCTTGCGCACGGGCTTGCCGTCGTTGCCCATCACGGTGACGCGCTCCACCGAGCCAAGAGAGAAGAAAAGCGAGGTGGTGCCGAAATTGTAGATGTGGTGATTCACCGCAGGCATGCCGATGGAGGCCATATGGGTGACGAACATGCTGGTGTGGAAGGGAGAAGCGTCCATGATATACTTGGGCATGATGCCGTAGCGATCCAGCAGCCGGGCCAGGAACACCACGCTGTTGGCCAAGGAGGGATGCAGCAGCAGCCGGGCCACTTTCATGGTGGAATTATCCGCCTCCGCCCGACGGTTTTTCTCGATCGCGTCGCTCACCCGCTCGGCCACATCGTAGATGGTGTCCCGGGGGTCGAAATAGCATTTCACGGTGTTTTCCTCAATGGCGTTCGCGTCCGCCGTTTCCTTCAAAAGGGCGAAGGAAACGGTGAGCTGCGTGCGGGCGTACAGGCGCTTATTGCATACGAAACGGTTAACCTCCGGAATTTCGGAAACGGTGCGCACAAAGGCGGCGATGAGCATTTCCATAAAGGTGATCTTCACGCCCTCGTTGCCCTTGGCCACGATATACCGGGCCAGCTTTTCATAATCGACTTTGTAATTGAGGAAAACCTGCGCGTCGCAGCGCATGGGCATCAGATAAGGAGTCAGCGCGATAATCGGGTCAATCTGCTTTAAAAGCCGTCCGTCGGCTCTGCGTCCAAACATATTAATTCCCCCTCAAAATAGTCGCATTCCGTAAGCAAAGACCGGTTCCTGCAAATTATAGCGCTTTTTGGTGTTTCCGTCAATCCTGCCCAGGGGGAGGGGTGGGACGGAGGCGGTTTTAGGGGTGCAGCGTCCGGTACACGCGGCGAATCATGGGAAAGCCCGACGCATCGCCGCCGCTTTGCCACACGATCAGGCCGCCCAGCCCGCGGGCGGAGACGTAATTCAGCTTCGCGTCAAGAGAGCGTATGCTTTCATAGGAAAGAAAATTCCTATAATAGGGAGAAGCGGAATCGTCGTTCCAAAGATAGGCGGCCTGGGCCGCTTCGTCGTAGCCCGCGTGCCAGCCCGCCTCGCCGGTGGAAACCGCCTGGCTTTCCAGGGCCTGCAATTGGGCGTAGGGCAGCGCGCCGCCCTTATTTTTCCCCGAGGCGGAAGCGCCCAGGGGGGTGTCCGACAGGTCGATATTTTTCCAGCCTTGGGTGTAGAGCGGCGTGCCCAGCGAGAGCTTTTTCGCCGGAACCCCCAGCCCCAGCAGATATTGAACGGCGGAATCGGCGGAAACGCTTCCGTAGAGGGGCGTATGGTGGCCCGTCGTTCCGGCGTAGGAGCCGGTCAGATCGTAGGTCATCAGGTGAATCGTGTCCACATAGGGGTGTAGAGCGGCGTAATCCTGCTTCTTCAGAGTGGATACCGCCCCGGCAGCGCAGACGGTAAGCCGCTTATGCGCGGAGAAATTCTCATCCAGGGCGGAACGCAGTTCCTTGAGCAGCAGGGTGTAATTGGTGAAATCGTCCCCTGCCACGGGGCATCCCTCGTCGCTTCCGCTTCCCTTGCGGGCCGCGCCGGGATATTCCCAATCCAGATCCAGGCCGGAAAAAAAGGGGTATTGCTTCAGAAAATCCACGCAGCTTTGAATGAAGCTCTCCCGGCTTTCCCGGGTGAGCGCCATTTGGGAAAAAAAGCCGCTGCACGTCCAGCCGCCGATGGAAAGCATGAGTTCTACCTGGGGGTACTGCTGGGTCAGGCGGGCGTACTGGGCAAAATGCGCGTTGGGGTTGTTCGCCGCCGTATCGGCCCAGGCGTCCTGGGGAACCAGCGCGAAGCCGCCGTCCTGGGGCGCGATTTTCCAAAAGGCGTGGTATACGCCGTCCACGCTGTCCCAGGGAAGGGCCTTGGCCTGGCCGCCCGATGCGTCCTGATAGATATTCCAGTTGGCGAAATACACGTTGACCCGCTTTTCCGCCTGGGCGGAGCCGCCGAAGCGAAGCAGAAAAATCAAGGCGAAGCAAAGTAAGAAAACCAAAAGAAACGTATTTTTTCGCTTCATTTTGTCGCTCCCTTCAAAGAAAAATCACGTTTCTTCAATTATATAGATTCATTGCCGCAAAAGCAATGGAAATTGCGCCCAGGAGCGCAGGGCGAACGAACGGTGAAACCACAACGTTTTATAAAAAGAAGCGCCCCGGCCTGCAAGATCGATCGTTTGCGGGCCAGAGCGCATGCAGAATATATTCTTTTCTTTCCTTACGGCTTTCTTGAAAGGAGGGCGGGAAAAACGTTTTTTTAAAATTCCATGCAGGTGATTATGCCGCCCATGTTATCAGTGGAAACTACGTAATTTTTGGCCTGGCTGGAAATCTCCACCTGCACATCCGCCGCGGTAACGCCGCCGGAAACGCGGGTGATTTCGTATTTCTTCACGCCGTTTTCGTACACGGCCAGGTGCGGATGCTGTACCAGGTATTCGATGTATTCCTCCATGCAGAAGTTCATGGCCTGCATCACGGCGGCGTGGCCCTTGCCCACATAGCGGTAAATGCTCAGCTTGCGGCTTTCGCCTGTTTTGTAGGATTTATCCACCACGGTTGCGTTGGGGTAGCCCTGGACGGGAAAGCGGAAAACGAAGCCGTATTTCCAGGAATTTTCCACCAGCCAATCGGACTGCTCCGTTTCGAAGAACTTTTTGTTCATCAGGTCGGTATCCGTTTTGCTGTAGCGATCCACCCGGCAGGAAAAGCCGGATTGATATTCACTGGTGCCGGGGTAATTGACGATTTTGCGCACCCGCTCGATCAGCGCGTCGCCGGAATAGCGATCGGAATATTTGGCGGCCTCGGCGTTGTAATATTCCGTTTGCTTTTCCATGGTGCGGTAGCCCTCGTCGATCACATAGCCCTCCAGGCCCTCCGCCTTGGCGGCCTCCAGCATTTCGTTCAGCGCCGTCACAGCCACGGGCAGCATGCGCACGCTGGCGCTGGAAACGGGAATGGGGTGGCTCTGCTTATCATAGACGTTCACCAGCTCGTCCTCGGGGAAATCGCTGGGCATGGAATGCCAGGTGTTCAGCAGCAGCATGCCGCCCAGCAGCAGATCGCGGCGTGTGGCGCTGACGGTGATGGGGCTCACCACGGGGTAGCCCGTCAGGTCCAGCACGTCCCAGCCCTGCTGCGCAGGCTCGGGCCATTGAATGCTTTCGCCCTGCTGGGCCTTTTGCTGCTCCTCCTGCTTGGCCTGCTGATACTGCGCTTCCAGCTGGGCGTTTTCCGCCGCGGCCAGTCGCTCGTTTTCTTCCACCTGGGCCTTAATGGATTGATCCATCAGCGCGTAGCCTCCCGCGCAGATCACCGCCGCCACAAACAGAACGATTAAAACGCGCCCAAGCTTTTTGTAAGCGTCCGTGTGCTTTTTGGCCATCATAATCACCTTTCAACAAAGGCGCTTTCACGCCCGATTTCGATCATACGCAAAGAAAAGCAAACGCTGTTTCTTCTTTACTATTTATATCAGAAATATGAAGCGTTGTCAATCATTTTGCCGCAGAAACGGAAGATTTCCTTCAAGAAAACGTAATCACACCGTCCCCTGGCCGCGCCGCGCGTTTTTGCGGGGAAAAGCGCCCGCTTTGTGCAGATTATCGCCCGGGGAAAGGGCGAAAACATCCGCTCATGATGAATGTGGCATGGGCAAAACCAATTAAAACAGTGGATGCACAAACAACGGCTTGAATATTTGTGGAACTTTGGGAATGGTCAATTTGTCTGTTTAAAAGTATAATATAAGCAACCGAACGGGAGGGCGTACAGCGTATTTCCCGTTCCCGCTTTCTCAGGAAAAATTAAAGGGAGGATTTATTACATGTCTAGCGTATCTTTGCAGCACATCTACAAGGTCTATGCCGGCGGCGTTACCGCCGTGAGCGATTTCACCCTGGAAATCGAAGATAAGGAATTTATCGTTCTGGTCGGTCCCTCCGGCTGCGGTAAGTCCACCACGCTGCGCATGGTGGCCGGTCTGGAAGAAATCTCCGACGGCGAACTGTACATCGGCGACAAGCTGGTGAACGATGTGGCCCCCAAGGATCGCGACATCGCCATGGTGTTCCAGAACTACGCCCTGTATCCTCATATGACCGTTTATGATAACATGGCCTTCGGCCTGAAGCTGCGCAAGACTCCCAAGGACGAAATCAAGCGCCGCGTGGAAGAAGCCGCCCGCATCCTGGACATCGGCTATCTGCTCAATCGCAAGCCCAAGGCCCTCTCCGGCGGCCAGCGTCAGCGCGTCGCTCTGGGCCGCGCTATCGTGCGTGAGCCCAAGGTCTTCCTGATGGACGAACCGCTGTCCAACCTGGACGCTAAGCTGCGCGTGGCCATGCGCACCGAGATCACCAAGCTGCATCAGCGCCTGCAGACCACCTTCATCTACGTTACCCATGACCAGACCGAGGCCATGACCATGGGCTCCCGTATCGTTATCATGAAGGACGGCTTCATCCAGCAGGTGGATACCCCCCAGAACAACTACGACTATCCCAACAACAAGTTCGTGGCCGGCTTCATCGGCAGCCCCCAGATGAACTTCTTCAACGTGAAGCTGGAAAAGGAAGACGGCAAGGTTGTGGCCGTGTTCGGCGAAAACAAGATCGTCGTTCCCCAGGAAAAGATCAACAAGCTGGTTGACGAAAGCTACATCGGCAAGGAAGTCATCATGGGCATCCGTCCCGAGAACATCGACGACGCGCCCGCCTTCGTGGCCGCGCATCCCGATTCCACGATGAACGTGCACATCGAAGTGACCGAGCTGATGGGCTCCGAAACCTACCTGTACTTCACCACTTCCGGCAAGGAAGAGAGCGTTATCGCCCGCGTTGATCCCCGCACCGCGACCCGTACCGGCGACGACATCAAGGTGGCCCTGGATACTTCCCGGCTGCACTTCTTCGACAAGGACACCGAAGAAACCCTGCTCCAGCGCTAAGCTGTCCGTATTCCCGGCGCGCGAGGTTTATCCCTCGCGCGCCTTTTTTCGTCCCCCCGCGCAAAAAAGCCGCGCTCGATTGCGACTTTTCGCAAATCGAACGCGGCTGCGAAGAGAAATCAATAGAAGGTGGCCACTTCCTGCTCCGGTGGCTGGGCGGGCGTTACCGCCTCCGCCAGCAGGATGGGCCCGCGCTTGCCATAGGCCTTGTGATACTGCACTTCGATTTTCGCCTGAATCGTCACCCATTGCCTGCCCCGGGCGTCATAGCCGCAATTGTTCCGGGCAATGAGGGCGGCGAACTGCGTATCCGCTGCGCAGCAGGTCATCATCTGGCGGCCCACCACGAAATAGCCCTCGCCCACGCTGGCATTGTGCCCCGCCTGAGCCTTATAACGGACGGTTTTGCCGATATATTTTTTCGGCTCCTCCGTCAGATCCTTATACCAGAGGGCGTAATCCCGGTCTTCAATCTCCACCACTGGGGCGTTCAGATCAAAGGGGAGGGGATCCTCGATTTCATCGGGCACGATATGGCCGTCCACATACTCATACACAATGTTCACCCGGCGGTTGAGGGCGCGGACGATCTTGTGATACGCCATCTGATCCATGCTCTCCGCAAAGCGGTTGAACACCACCAGATCGCATAATTGCAGCTTGTCCACCACCAGGCTGCGCATGTTGGCGTTGTAATTCATGAAGGTGGAGGCGTCGAAGAACAGGAAAATCTGATACAGCGTCCATTCGTCGGGCAGCGCGTCTATGAGGGTTTGCAGCATCCACATGCCGTTGTATTCGATCATCACGCGCTTGGCCCGATACTTTTTCAGCATGGCTTCCAGCGCGTCCTCGGTCAGCTGCGCCTCATCCTCCACATATTCCACAAACACATTGGGGGAGGCGAAGGTGGAGGGATCATATTCCTCCTCGCCCTCCTCGCACACCAGCAGCAGCGTGCGCTCCCCTTCGTTGAAGCGCTTGTCCTCCAACGTTTCTTGCATGTATTTGGTCTTGCCCGATTCCAGAAAACCGGTAAAGAGATAAACAGGAATTTCCATCGCTTATACCCCGAACAGTTTTTTCAGTTCCGCTTCGTTCAGCTTGCTGCCGATGACGCACAGGCGGCCCGTCACGGCGGCGGAGCCATGGCGAATATCCTGCTCGCCCGGCACGTGATCGAAATGAATCCACCGGCCGTCCTCGCCCGCCACGATGCCCTTGGCCCGCAGCACCGCGCCGAAGCGCTCCGCGTCGTCCAGGGCGGAAAGGATGTTTTCCAGCTCCGCTTCGGAATACTTCTTGGGCGTTTCCACGCCCCAGCTCACAAACACTTCGTCCGCGTCATGGCCGTGATGATGGTGATGATGATGTTCGTCATGGCAGCAGCATTCTTCACCGTCTTCATGGTGATGATGGTGTTCATGCTCGTCTTCGTCATCGTCGTCATCATCGTGATGGTGGTGATGATGTTCATGCTCGTCTTCGTCATCGCCGTGATGGTGGTGATGATGTTCGTGCTCATCATCATCATCATCGTCCTCGTCGTCATGATGGTGATGATGGCCGCAGACGGGGCAAACCTCCGCGTCCTCACTGAGATGCTTCAGTTCGGTTTCCAAGGTGTCCCGGCGCTCCATGGCTTCCAGAATCTGCGCGCCTGTGAGGGCGGCCCAATCGGTGGTGATAATCACGGCGGTGGGGTTCTTTTCCCGCAGCATGGCCGTCACTTCCGCCAGCTTCTGGGAATCCATGCCCGCGGTGCGGGAGAGGATGATCGTTCCGGCGAATTCCACCTGGTTGTTAAAGAACTCGCCGAAATTCTTCATGTACATCTTGCATTTTTTCGCGTCCACCACGGTGGTGAAGCTGTTGAGGGAAATTTCGGGGGAGGAGAGGCCCTGCACGGCGCGAATCACATCGCTGAGCTTGCCCACGCCCGAGGGCTCGATGAGGATGCGGTCGGGGGCGTACTTTTCCAGCACCTGCTCCAGCGCCTTGCCAAAATCGCCCACCAGGCTGCAGCAGATGCAGCCCTGGCTCATTTCCGTCACCTGGATGCCGGCGTCCTGCATAAAGCCGCCGTCAATACCGATTTCGCCGAATTCGTTTTCAATCAGCACAAGCTTTTCGCCCTGGAAGGCCTCGGCGATGAGCTTCTTAATCAGCGTGGTTTTGCCCGCGCCCAGGAAGCCAGAGAAAATATCGATCTTCGTCATGGTTTTCATCTCTTTCGATTTCTTGCTTTTTTTGCGGCGCTTCGCCGCGGCCATATTTTAGCACACTTTCTTCTATTTGTATAGGCGCGCCGCAGATAATTATTTTTTTCAAAGAGAAATTTTTTATTCCGCCCGACCGCCGCCCTGGAAAAGAAAAAATGCGAAAAATTCCTTTTTTACATTGACGAACGGGAAAAGCCTGTTATAATAAACATAAGCCTTACGCTTTTTGGAGGAATATACGATGGACACTATCAAGCGCATAGGGGGGCTCATACGCCCTTACCGACGCAAGATCATCCTCGGCCTGTCACTCCAGCTGCTCGTGATCCTGACCCGCCTGGTCGCCCCCTATGTGACCAAGACGGTGGTCAACGACGTGATTACAAACCAACAATACGATTTGCTTTTGCCGCTGTGCGGCGCCATTCTGGGATTGGCGCTTGTGCGCGGCTTTAGCAATTTTGGCCGCAGCATGACCTTCGAGCGCATGAGCCAGAACGCGGTCTGGGATTTGCGCACGGGGCTGTACGCCCATCTGGAGGAACTGCCCTATCAGTTCTATGATAAGCACCGGGTGGGCGAGATCATGAGCCGCATGACCGGCGATCTGGACGCGGTGCGCAATCTGCTGGCCGGCGGGATCGTGACGGTGTTCGACAACGCGCTGTGTTTTGTGGGCGCGCTGATTTTCATGATGACCATGAGCTGGCAGGTCACGCTGATGATTCTGGCCATGACGCCCATTATCTCCGTGCTGGCCTGGCGCTTCAATAAAAAGATTCGCCCTGTGTTCCGCCAGATCCGGGAGCAGAACGCCACCCTGAACACCCGCACCCAGGAAAACCTGGCGGGCATGCATGTGGTGAAGGCCTTCGCCCAAGAGCCCTATGAGGAGGAGCGCTTCAACGCCGAAAACCAGGAACTGCTGCGGCTGAACCTGAAGGCCTCCTGGATCTGGTCTAATTTTGTGCCGCTGATGGATTTAATGGGCGCGCTGTGCACGCCCGTGGCGCTGGTGGGCGGCGCGCTGCTCATCGCCCGGGGCGAAATGGATATCGGCACCATGGTGGGCGTGACGGGGTACATCTGGATGCTGGTGAACCCCATGCGTCAGCTTTCCAATATCATCAACATGCTGGCCCAGGCGGTTACATCCGCCGAAAAGCTGTTTTATTATGTGGATTTCGGCGCCGCCATCCGGGAACCGGAAACGCCCCGGCAGCCTGAGAAATACGCCGGGCACGTGGTCTTCGATCATGTGAATTTCTCCTATGGCGATCACCCCGTGCTGCGGGATATCTGCCTGGAGGCCAAGCCCGGCGAAACCATCGCCGTGATGGGGGCCACCGGCTCGGGCAAATCCACGCTGGTTTCGCTGCTGGGCAGATTCTATGATATTCAGTCGGGCAGCATTCAAATCGACGGCATCGACGTGCGGGAGCATTCCCTCAAGCCCCTGCGGCGGAAGATCGGCTATGTGATGCAGGACACCTTCCTGTTTTCGGACAGCATTGCGGATAATATCCGCTTCGGCCAGCCGGACGCGGAAATGCCCCGGGTGGAGCGCAGCGCCAAGGTGGCCCAGGCAACGGAATTTATCGAGCATATGCCCGCAGGCTATGAAACGGTTGTGGGCGAGCGCGGGCTGGGCCTCTCCGGCGGCCAGAAGCAGCGCGTGGCCATCGCCCGGGCGGTGCTGATCGATCCCGCCATTTTGGTGCTGGACGACGCCACCTCCGCCGTGGACATGGAAACGGAATATCAGATTCAGCAGGAATTGAAGGAGGTGCTGAAAAACCGCACCACCTTCATTATCGCGCATCGCATTTCCTCTGTGAAGAATGCGGATCAGATTCTCGTGCTGGAGGACGGCGCGATTGCCGAGCGCGGCAACCATAAGGAACTGATGGCCAAGGGCGGCATCTATTATCAGATGGTGATGGATCAGATGTCCTCCGCGGTGAAGGTTTGAAGGGGGGAGGAAAACGCATGGCACGCATGATTCGACAGCTGGACGACGAGGTGCTGGAGCGCCCGTTTAATAAAAAGCAATTCCTTCGCCTGCTGGCCTATATGAAGCCCTATAAATGGCAGATCGCCGGTTCGCTTTTGCTGATGGTGATCGCCATGGTTTGCTCGCTGGCCAGCCCCTATCTCATGAGCCGCGCCATCGGCGAATTGCAGGAGCGCACCACGGAATACCTGCCCTATCTGCTGGGGAGCATGGTGCTGGTGGCGGTTATCGGCGCGCTGTGTACGCGCCAGCGAATCCGCTGGATGGATGTGGCCGGGCGCAAGGCCCTGGCCAAGCTGCGGGAGGATCTCTTCGCGCATATCCAGAATATGTCCTTCTCCTTTTTCGATACCCGGTCCGCGGGCAAGCTGCTGGTGCGCGTGATTAACGATGTGAACGCGCTGAACGATCTGTTCACCAGCGGCATTGTGAATGTGTTGATCGAATGCCTGACGATGGTGCTGCTGCTGATTATCATGTTCGCAGTGAATTGGAAGCTGACGCTCATCGGCATGTGCATCATCCCCCTGCTGCTGCTGATTCTCTTTAAGCTCAAGCGCGTGATGCGCCTGCGCTGGCAGCGGGTGCGGGTGAAAACCTCCACCATGAACGGCTATCTGCATGAATCCCTGACCGGCATGCGGGTGACGGAGGCCTTCGTGCGGGAGGATGAAAACAGCGATACCTTCCGCAATGTGAATCAGGATATCCGCCAATCCTGGATGAAGGCGGTTACGATTAACAACATGTTCTGGCCCGCCCTGGATATGACGGGGAATATCGGCACGGTGCTGGTATACATTTTCGGCGTGCGCTTTATGCAGCAAAGCGGGCTGGCGCTGGCCGATCTGCTGCTGCTGCTGTGGTATCTGGGCCGCTTCTGGGAGCCGCTGAACACTCTCTCCAATTTCTATAACAGCCTGCTTTCCGCCATGGCCTCCATGGAGCGCATTTTCGAAATTCTGGATACGCCGTCGGATATTCAGGATAAGGAGGGCGCGCAGCCCATTCCGCCCATCCAGGGGCACGTCACCTTCGACCATGTTTCCTTCACTTACGACCATGAGAAAATGATTCTCAAGAATGTATCCTTCGATATTCCGGCAGGCAAAACCATCGCGCTGGTAGGCCCCACTGGGGCGGGAAAATCCACCGTGGTGAACCTGATCAGCCGCTTCTATGATGTGACGGACGGCCGGGTGCTTATCGACGGCCACGATGTGCGTGATATGCAGCTCACCTCCATGCGCAAGCAAATGAGCGTGATGATGCAGGATTCTTTCATTTTCTCCGGCACCATTATGGATAACATCCGCTATGGGCGGCTGGACGCGACGGATGAGGAAGTGATTCAGGCGGCGAAAACGGTCAGCGCCCATGATTTCATCATGCGTATGCCCAAAGGGTATATGACCGAGGTGAACGAGCGCGGCTCCTCCCTTTCCCAGGGGCAGAAGCAGCTGATTTCTTTCGCCCGTGCGTTGCTGAACAATCCCAAGATCCTGATTCTGGACGAGGCCACCTCCTCCATTGATACGCACACCGAAATGCTGATTCAGAAGGCCCTGGACGTGCTGCTGAAGGGCCGCACCTCCTTTGTTATCGCCCACCGCCTTTCCACCATCCGCAACGCCGATTGTATTATGGTGGTGCAGGACGGGCATATCGCCGAGCATGGCAACCATGACGAGCTTATTAAAATTCCCGGCGGCCATTACCGCGGCCTATGCGAAGCGCAGTATCGCTTCATGACAGCGGAGGAGTAGGCGAAAATCTTTCTTTCCCCCTCCTTTCAAGAAGGACGTGCGGATAAAAGCGTCCGGCAAGAAAGCCGCTGTTTTCTCCGTAAGCAAACAGAATAAAAGCGCTCCAGCTTGCAAAGCCAAGGTTTGCGGGCTGGAGCGCGCTTTATGTGTTCAGCTTTTTCTATTCTGTTTTCTTAAGAACGCGCGAGAGGAGAAGCTTTTTCTCGGCAAAGAATCCCCTCTCACATAGCTTTTTCCTGCTTATTCCGCTTTCCGGTGGCGGGCCAGGAACGCCCGAAAGGCCGCCATGGCCCGGGTCAGTTCTTCCGGCTCGGGCAGCATCACGATGCGGAAGCGCAGATCCTCATGCCATTCAAAGCCCTCCCCGGGAATCACCAGCACATGCTCCTCATGCAGGAATTTCATGGCGAAATCGTAGCCGTCCCGGAAGGGATACATCGCCCGGCTGATCCCCGGAAACAGATAAAACGCGGCCTTATTTTCCACAAAGGAAACGCCCGGAACGCCCCGCAGCCCCTCTTCCGTGGCACGGCGCTGCTCGTACAGCCGCCCGCCGGGGGTCAGCATGGCCTGGGTGCTTTCGGGGTCGTGCAGCGCGGCGGGAATCACCAATTGCATCAGCGCGTTGCTGCACAGGCGCATGGAAGCCAGCTGCGTCACCGCGGCGAGCAGTTCGCTGGTTTCGCTGCGCGGGCCGGTGAACGCCATCCAGCCGCACCGGAAGCCGCACACAATATGCGATTTGGAAAGCCCGTTCAGCGTGACGCAGGGCAGATCGGGGGCCAGCGCCGCCAGAGAATCGTAGGGCCGGTTATCCAGCAGCAGACGATCATAGATTTCATCGGAAATCAGCAGCAGATGGTTTTGCCGGGCCAACTCCGCAATGGCCAGCAGGGTTTCCCGGCTATATACCGCGCCGGTGGGATTATTGGGGTTAATGACCAGGATGGCCTTGGTGCGGGGCGTGATTTTCCGGGCCATGTCGTCCAGATCGGGGTTCCACGCCCGCTGTGGATCGCAGCGATAGAAAACGGGCTTGCCACCCCGCAGATAGGCGTTATTGCTCCAAAGAGAATAGCAGGGCGCGGGCATAAGCACCTCGTCCTCGTGGCTGAGCAGCGCGGTCATAAGCATGGAGGCCGCCTCGCTGACCCCGTTGCAGATGAATATATCCTCCAGCGCCAGCCCCTTCAGGCCCCGCCCGGTGTGATAGGTGCAAATCGCCTCCCGTGCCGGGCGCATGCCCCGCAGATCGCAATAAGGCGCGGCCTCCTCCAGATGCCGGGCCAGGGCCTGCCGTACGCTTTCGGGCATGCGAAAGCCAAAAATGCCGGGATTGCCCGTATTCAGCTTCAGCACCTTTTCCCCGGCCGCCTGCATGCGAAGCGCTTCTTCATAAAGCGGACCGCGAATATCCGAATGGACGTGCGCCATTCGCTCTGAGCAAGTGATCATTTGTGCTTTCTCACTCCAATGGGGGAGAGCGTCGCGCAAGGACTGAAAAGCAGGCTTCGCGCGGCGCGGGCAATCGCCCCGCCCCGTGTAATCGCTCTGCTATGATAGCATGCTTTTTCGCGCCTGTCAATTTCCGCTTTGCATTGCTGGGCGGCGAATGCGTCCGGCTGGAATGGTTGGCAAAACGAAAAGCAAATGCTATAATAGGATTAGGAAAATTGCCTTGGCATTTTCCGGGTCAGCGGGATGCAGCAAGCGTTACGCTTACAATTATGCAGTAATTGAGAATTGCTCCGGCATTTTTCATGACGGCGGAATAACCTATTAAAACGCGGCGGGGCAGAACGCGGCGTGAGGAGGATGAACAATGAAAATTTTGCTTTTAAGCTGCAGCACGGGAGAAGGCCACAATCGCTGCGCCCTGGCGGTTCAGGAGGCGCTGAAAAAGCGCGGGCATACGGCGGAATTTCTGGATATGCTGCAAACGTTCGGCGGCGGCAACAGCCCCCTCAGCTTTGAAAAACTGCTGAATAACGTATCGCAGAAAACCCCCGCGCTGTTTGGCATGATTTATCACGCAGGGGAGATGTACAGCGCCACCAACGCCACTTCCCCCGTTTATCTGGCCAATATCCGTCATGCGGCGCAGCTGCACGATTTTATTCTCGCTCATCAATACGACGCGGTGGTGTGCTCCCACCTGTTCCCCATGGAAACGCTTACCTATCTGCGGCGGCGGGCCGCGACGCTGCCCCGGTGCTACGGCGTGCTTTCTGATTACACCTGCATTCCCTTTTTAAAGGAAACGTCGCTGGATCGCTATTTTGTGCCCCATGCGGATGTGGCCCGGGAATGCCAGGCGGCGGGCATTCCGGCGGAAAAGCTGGAGGCGGCGGGCATGCCGGTTTCGGCGGCCTTTCAAGCGCCCATAAGCCGGTTAGAGGCCCGGGAAAAGCTGCATCTTCCGGCTGACAAGAAAATCTATCTCATCATGACCGGTGGAATCGGCTGCGGCGATGCGGCCGCCCTTTGCGCGGCTATTCGCAAGGTGCCCGCTCCGGACACGCTGCTGTGCGTGCTCACCGGACGGAATGACGAACTGCGCCAATCCTTGCAGGCGGCCTTCCCGGGAAATGAACAGCTGCTTACTGTGCCGTTTACCGACCAGGTGGCCGTCTATATGCGGGCGGCGGACGTGCTGCTTTCCAAAGCGGGCGGCATTTCCAGCTCCGAGGCGGCGATTCTGGGGGCGCCGCTGGTGCACACCATGGTTATCCCGGGCGTGGAAACGCTGAACGCCCGTTTCTTCGCCGCCCACGGCATGTCTCTTTTCGCCCAGAACGCGGATGAGGCCGCCCGTTGCGCCGATCGCCTGATTTATGATACCGCAATGGCATCCCGTATGCTGGCCGCTCAGAAGGCTTGTCTGCCCTCCAACGGGGCGGAGCGAATCGCCCAGGCCATAGAAGCCGGGGCGTGATTCACGACAAGGAAGCAGCCTGCCCAGATCGCAAGGAGGAAGCGCCATGAAGAACAGCCTGCGAAGAATCGCCGCCGCATTGACCTGTCTGGTGCTGTGCTTTTCCGCCCAGACCGGTCAATCCGAGCGCTGCGACAGTCTTTCCCAGGCCCGCGCCCAAATCGCCGCCTGCGTGGCGGAGGAAGGGGAGCGCCTGTATCTTCCCTGCGCGCCGGAGGTATATCAGGAACTGATGGCGGAAAACGCCGCGCTGCTTTATGCCATTCTGGGAAGCAGCGGCATGATGGATTACCGGCTCACCTGCCTGGATTCAGCCTCCGCCCTGGCGCTGAACCGGATTGCGTATTATCCCGGCTTGCGCATGGCCCATGCCGCGGCGACGGGGGAGGAGGAGCGCCTTACCGCCCAGGAGCGCGCCGCCCTGGAAACGGCGCGGGTGCTTGCCGCCCAGGCCGTGGGAGAGAGCAAGCTGGAAACCGTCTGCGCGGTACATGATCTGTTGGCAGAGCGCATCGCCTATGCGCCCAGCCCGTCCGCCGGTGGATACGGCGACAACGATACCGCTCTGGGCGCGCTGCTGCAAGGGCGGGCGGATTGCGACGGCTACGCGGATGCGTTTTATTTAACGGCCACGCTGGCGGGGCTCCAGGCGGAGTATCAGTACGGCCAGGGAAACGGCCCCACCGGCGCGACGGCGCACCAATGGAACCGGGTTCTTTTGGAGGGACAGTGGTATTTCCTGGATTGCTGCTGGGATCGGGAACGGCTGCCCGAAGGCGGGGCCCGGGCGCGGCGGCTATGGTTTTTGCTGGGGGCCAAGGAAGCGGCGGCCTTTTATCAATGGAATGCCCTCGCTCATGAGCAGCCCTTGGCGGAGAACGCTTACCCCTTGCCCTGAACTGCGGCGGACAGGGGGGGACTGCGGCCAAGGGCCGCGCCTTTTTTGCCCCAAGAATGCCTGTCCTCCATAACCGTCCTTGGGTTTACGCTTGTGCGAAGCTGACAGAGCCCATGAAACGTTATTGGAATCGCGCCGGCAATATTTCCATGGCCGCGCTTGACGGGCAATCCTTTATATATGGATGTTCTTTCTGCCGGGCGCTTTCCGCAAGCCTACCGGGCGGCCTCCAGCTTTGTCCGTATTCCTTTCGCCGAGCTACCCTTGCAGCCGCCTTCGCCCGGGAAGCGCTTTATTGACAAACGAACAACAACGGCGGAACTCTTTTTCAAAAAGGGATTGACTTTTTCTTTCTTCGTTGGTATAATATCTGATGTTGGCATTGCCACGCGCCGATATAGCTCAGTTGGTAGAGCGGCTGATTCGTAATCATCAGGTCAAGGGTTCGAGTCCCTTTATCGGCTCCATTCCCGAGGTGTAGCGCAGCTTGGTAGCGCGTTTGGTTCGGGACCAAAAGGTCGCAGGTTCAAATCCTGTCACCTCGACCATTTTTCCGTGCAATGTGTAAGTGTTGCACGGATTTTTTTGTTCATAGTGCATCAAAAACCCTGCTTTTCCACCGGGCTATTAGCGAATTGGGGGAAAACTGGGGGAGTTTGGGAGAAAAGAAAGCGTCCCGCATGGGTGCGGAACGCAGGCGGCGTGCCGGAAACGGTACGCCGCTATTCTTTTTTATCCCCCAATTCTTCCCCCAGCTGGGCGCGATCAAGCAAGCCTTGCGCGGCCTGCGCTGCATCTTCATCGCGGCGGCGCAGCGCGTGGGCGTATATGCGCAGCGTGACGCTGCTGTTGCTGGAATACTGCGACCAATGTAAGGCAGAAGGCGCCATGCCATACCAGTCGACTCAGTTCAACAAGTACTACAGTGATTACCTCAATCGGATCAACGCTACCATGCATCTGAATCACAAGCCCGGTGAGATCTTGCAGGTGGACTGGGCTGGTGATACAGCAGCAATCGTGGACCCGGAGACCGGCGAGATCATCCCCGCATATGTCTTTGTGGTGCAGTGCCTACAGCTATGTGGAAGCATTTCTGAGCATGGACCAGGAGGCATGGACGACTGCGCACGTCAATGCTTTCAATTATTTCGGCGGCGTTGCCAGGATGATTCAGTGCGACAACCTGAAAACCGGCGTAGAAAAGCATGGACACCAGGAGATCATCCTGAATCGGGCATAGATAAACATCGGCGCGTTTTTCTAGGCGTCGCCGATCACTAAAAAACGCGCGAGGAAAAAGCGAATGCATACCCAAAGCGCGCGCCTGGGATTGACGGATAAGGCGGAACATGCTATCCTTTTGTTATGCGCATAACAAAGGGGGCTTCCGCGTGACCATCAAGGAAATTGCGAATTCTTTGGGGGTATCCACCGCCACGGTTTCCAATGTGATTCATGGGCACTTGGAGAAAATGTCGCCGGAAACCGCCCAGCTTATCCAAAAGAAGCTGGATCAGTATCAGTATATCCCCAACATGGGGGCGCGGATGCTGGCCAAGGGCGACAGCGAAATTGTGGGCGTGATAACCAATTATCCCAACCGCGAGGAAAAGCTGGCGCTGGCCGATCCCTTTGTCAGCGAAATGATCGCCGCGCTGGAAAACGCCATTCGGGGCCGCGGCTATTATACCATGCTTCGGGCCGCCCAGAGCGCGGCTGAAATTCATCGGATTTCCCAAACGTGGAACGCCGTGGGGCTCATCGTGATGGGGCTTCAGGCTAATCAGTGCCGGGAACTGATGCAGGTGACCCGGAAGCCCATTGTGTTTGTGGATTGCTATTTCGATCAGGGGGAGCAGTATAATAACGTGGGCCTGGATGATCAGGGGGGGATGCGCCAGATGACGGAATACCTGCTGAAGCTGGGCCACCGGCGGATGCTGCTGGTGGGCGACCAGCCCACCCTCTGGGGCGTGGACGCGCGTCGCCTGCAAGGCCATCGCCAGGCGCTGGAGGCTGCGGGAATTTCCTGGTCCGAGGAGCGGTATTTTTGCATTTCCAAGGATCGAAAGCGCCGCGGTGAGGATTATCTGCGGCTCGTCCAGCGCTTCCGCCGGGAGGGCGACACGGCATGCCTGTTCATTTCGGATTATTACGCGGTAGAGGCCGTGGATTTCTTAACGGACCGCGGCGTGCGGATTCCGGAGGAAATTTCTATTACCGGCTTTGACGATAACATCCTTTCCCGCATCGTCCGGCCCCGGCTGACCACCGTTCATCAAAATGTGACCCAGAAGGCGCAGACCGCGCTGCGGGTTTTATTTGATATTCTGGATGGCACGGCGCAGGCGCCGGTTTCCCTGGTGCTGCCCGCCCGGGTGGTGCGGGGCGGAAGCGTGAAGGACCTACGCTGAAAACCGTCATTTCGAACAAAATGGACGGTTTATTTTTCTTCATTTTATTGGTTATGCGCATAACATATGGAATAGTACAGGCGTTTCTGTTATTCTTGGTCATGGAGAGTGAAAAACGCATGAAACAACGAAACAGAAGGCTTTGCCTGTGGCTGGCGCTTGCGTTTCTCGGCTGTATAGGATGCGCGAAGGGAGAAGGAACCATGAACTTCCACACGGAAAAAAGCATGTACGCCCCCGGCGAGACGGCGGTGATTCACATGGAGGGACTGCCGGAGGAAGCGGCTTTTTTGCGCGCGACGCTGCGTCATTTGGAAAACCTCGTGCGGACGGAGGCGCTGCCCGCTGCGGAAACTGTTTCGCTTTCCCTGCCGGAAGCGGATTTTACGGGCTATCTGCTGAAAATCCAGGCCCTGAATGCGGCGGGCGAGACGATTTCCCAGGCCATTGGCGCGGTGGACGTTTCTTCCAGCTGGACGAAGTTTCCCCGCTACGGCTATGTGTGGGATTTTACCCCGGTGGCGGACGCTTCCGCAAAAATCGAGGCCATGAGCCGCTATCATCTTAACGGCGTGCAGTTTTATGATTGGCAGTATCGTCATCATCAGCCCGTGGCGGAGGATTTGTCCGCCTGGAAGGATTGGTCGGGCAGGACGATCTCCGGCGACGCGGTGCGGGCGTATATCGACGCGGCCCATGAAAGAAATATGGCCTGCATGGCCTATAACATGATCTACGCCGCCAACCAGACCTATCTCACCGACGGCTCGGGCGTAAGCCCGGAATGGCGGCTGGTGAAGGCAGACGGCCAGGATTTTACCTGCGATATGAACGCAAGGCTGGGGCCGGTGGGCGTGCTGCAATATTTTAACCCGCTGAACGAGGAATGGCAAAATTACATTTTCGCCCAGGAAAACAAGGTGTTTTCCTCCTTTGCCTTCGACGGCTGGCACGGCGACACCATCGGCGAAAACGGCCCCATGAAAACGGCGGCGGGCGGGCCGCTGGGCTATGATGAAAGCGGCGCGCCCATTTCCTTGGTGAAGAACTGCTACACCCAGTTCCTCAACGCCGCCAAGGCCGCCATCGCGCCTAAATTCCTGGCGTTTAACCCCGTGGGAGCGCAGGGCATTGAAAATGTAAACGTCAGCGACGTAGACGTGCTGTATACCGAATTCTGGCCCTGGGACAAGGACGCAGACGGCCTTGCCTACGACAGCTATTACAGCATCCATAAGGCGATTACAAACGCTTGCGCGCAAAGCGGGGGAAAATCGCTGATCGTGGCGGCCTATGTGAATTACCGCAATCCCAAGAGCCGGTTCAACCCCGCCGCCGTGCGCATGCTGGAGTGCGTGGCGTTCGCTTCCGGCGGCGCGCGAATTGAGCTGGGCAACGGCGACAACATGCTCTCGGACGAATATTTCCCCGCCGATACGAAAAAACGCATGAAGGGCGAATTGCCCGGGCAGGTGCAGCGGCTGTACGATTTTCTGGTGGCCTATGAAAACCTGCTGCGGGATGGGCAGCAGCCCGTATCGCGGGCCGTGTCGCTGGGCGATACGCCCGTCAGCGCGGATGGCGCGGCGGACACGGTCTGGTGCTTCGCCAAGGCGGACGCGAGCGCCGAAATCTATCACTTTTTGAACCTGATGGGCACGGACAACGGCTGGCGGGACGAAAAGCAATTAAAGAAAGAGCCTGCGCTTCAGAAGAACGTGAAAACCCGGGTGTATACGGATTACACCGTCCATGCGGTGTATATGGCCTCGCCCGACGGCGCGGATATCGCCCCGGTTTCGCTGCCCTTCACCGCCGGACGGGACGGCGAGGGGGCTTATATCGAATTTGTCCAGCCGTCCCTGGCCTATTGGAACATGGTATTCCTGCGCTGACGCGCATGAGAATCAATAAAAGGAGGAGTTACCCCATGAAAAAGCTGTTTGCGCTGCTTCTGACCCTGGCCCTGGCGCTGAGCGTGTGCGCCTTCGCATCCGCGGAGGAGCCGGTGACCATCACCTTCTGGCACACCTATGGCGACGCGGAAACCCCCGTCATCGACGAAGTGATTATCCCCATGTTTGAGGCCGCCAACCCGGATATCAAGGTGGAGGCCATTCGCCAGAGCGGCGATTTCAACCAGATGCTGGTTACCGCCCTGGGCACCGGCGTGGTGCCGGACGTGGCCCGGGTGGACATCACCAAGACCAGCGCCTACGCCAAGCTGGGCGGCATCGTGGCCATGGATGAAATCGAAGGCTTCGCCGCGCTCAAGGACGCGGTGCTGGAAGGCCCCCTGTCCACCAACCTGTGGAACGGGCATTATTACGGCCTGCCGCTGAACACCAACTGCAAGGCCGCCGTGGTCAACCTGAACGTGCTCAAGGACCTGGGCCTTGACGCGGCTCCCGCCACCATGGAAGAATTTGTGGCCGCCTGCAAGGAAAAGGCAGCCGGTCAGTATAAGCTGAACGTGTCCGGCCTGGGCGATTGGGATCTGTTCCCCTATTTCTGGCTGTTCGGCGGCGTGGTTACGGACGAGGGCTTCACCAAGGCCAGCGGCTATCTGGACAGCGCCCAGAGCGTGGAGGCGATCAACACTGTGCTGCAGCTGCATGCGGACAAGGTGTTCACCATCCGCGATGTGGACGGCACCCCCGACGCTTGGGCGGGCATCAATGATGAATACGCCATGTTCTTCGAAGGCCCCTGGGCCCCCTTCAATGAGGAAAACGGCATCGTGCCTGCGCTGATTCCCACCTGGAACGGCAAGAGCGCTTCCGTTGTGGGCGGCGAGAACATCGTCATCTTCTCCGGCAGCCAGAAGCAGGAGGCCGCCTTCCGCTTTGTGCAGTTCATGCTCAGCGAGGAAGTGCAGCTGGAGCTGCTGAAGGTGGGCGTTATCCCCACCCTCAAGGCGTGCGTGAACAGCGAAGCAGTGCAGGCCGATCCCAAGTGGAGCGTGTACATGAAGCAGCTGGAAAGCGCCCAGAGCCGCATCCCCACCCCGCAGGCCTCCACCGTGGAGCAGCTCTGGCAGGACGCCATGACTGAAATCTTCATCGAGGGCGCGGATGTGCAATCCACCCTGACCAGCTACGCCGCCGAAATCGACGCGGAGCTTGCCAAGTAAATTTCCCTGCCCCGCCCGCAGGCCGCAGCGTCGGCGGGCGGGGCTTGCCCTATGCGCTCCGCCCGGAAAAACAAGGAGGAAAATGCCATGATTTCGGCCGGTTTTGATCCGCAGGCCGCCCTGAAAAATGAAAGCCGTCTGCGCCTTCGCAAGCGCGCGCGCAACCTGCTTCCGGCTGCGCCTTTTGTGCTGCCGGGGCTGATTCTGGCCTGCGTGTTCGTGGTGTATCCCATGCTGTTCAATATCCGCATCAGCTTTTCGGATTATCAGATTGTGCAGCGCACGATGACGTGGGTGGGGCTGGATAATTTTATCGCCCTGTTTACCGAGCGGGGCGACCGGCTGCTGCTGGCCGCTCGCAATAATTTTCTCTACGCCTTTGTCACCACGCCATTTATCATGCTTTTCGGGCTGATTTTCGCGGTGATGGTCAATTCGCTTCGGCGAAGCCAGCTGTTTTTCCGCACCTGCTTTTATCTGCCGGTGATTACCAGCTGGGTCATTGTGGGCAACGTGTTCGCTTATATGTTCAACGCGGGCGGCGCGGGGCTGGTGAATTATCTGCTCAAGGATGTGCTGGGCATTCTGCCCGAATACGTTCCCTGGCTGAACCGCACCTGGACGGCCAATCTGGTAATCTGGCTGCTGGGCATCTGGAAAAATATCGGCTGGGCCATGGTGATTTACCTGGCCGGGCTGCAGGGCATTTCCAACGATCTGTACGAGGCCAGCGTGCTGGACGGCGCGAGCCGGGTGCAGCAGTTCTGGCGCATCACGGTTCCGCTGCTGAAAAGCACCACCTTCTATGTGCTGGTGAATATGATTATCGGCTCTTTCGGCGTGTTCATCCAGGTGATGATGCTCACCGGCGGCAACCCCCGCGGCACCACCAGCGTGCTGCAATACCTGCTCTACGATAAATCCTTCAATTTGTTCCAATTCGGCCAGGGCGCTGCTATCGGTATGATCACGGCGCTGCTGGTGCTGTTCACCACGATGGTGCTCAATAAGATTTTTCACACGGAGGGGGGGAAGGCGGAATGAAGGCGCTGGGCAAAATTTTGTTCTGGGCGGCGCTGATCGTCAGCGTGGTCGTCTTTATCCTGCCCTTCTGGTTTATGGTGTGCAATTCCTTCGAGGAATTCAGCTATGTGCTGCCCATCCCGCCCCATCTGGTTCCCTCGCGCGTGAGCTTCGCGGCCTACGAGCATGTGCTGTCTCAATCCGATCTGCCGCGGGCGGCCTATAACAGCGTGGTGATTACGCTGCTGACGGCCTGCTTCACGGTGCTGGTATCCTCGCTTTCGGCCTACGGCTTTGCGCGCATTGATTTTCTGGGGCGCGAGGCGCTGTTTCGCATTTATCTCTTTACGCTGATGCTGCCCGGCTTTCTGGGCATTATTCCGCAGTTTCTCGTGCTGCAGGGCCTGGGCCCGAACCAGAACGGCCTGATCGGCACAAAGGCCGGGCTGATATTGCTGTATGTGGGCGCGAGCATCTGCGGAAACACATTTTTCCTGCGGGGCCATATGGCGGCGCTGCCCAAGGAATTGGAGGAGGCTGTGAAAATTGACGGCGGAGGCCACATGATCACCTTCTTCCGCGTTATGCTTCCCCTTGCGCTGCCCTCCATCGGCACGCTGGCCATTTTCTGCCTGCAGGGAACGTGGGAGGAATTTTTCTCCGCCAAGGTAATCCTTGGCGGCGTGGCCAATCAGATCACGCTTCCGGTGATGATCCAATCCCTCAAGGGCGCCCACGCCACGCGATGGGAATGGATTTTCGCCGCCTCCATTCTGGCGCAGCTTCCCATGATTCTGCTGTTCGCCGTTTTCCAGAAGCGCTTTGTGGTTTCCGGGCTGGCGGACGGCTCGGTGAAGGCGTAAAGCAGAATATGGTTTGATACAGAAAACCGCCTCTGCGGCTTTCTGGGTCAACGAAACAATACGGAGGGATCGTCCTTGCGGCCACGGAGCGGTTCCTCCGTATTTTCTATTTGTTTTTGCGACGTTCAGGGGGCGCTTTTTCCAGGTGGAGGAGGGCACCCCGTTTCCCAGAGGGCGTTCGGGCACAGCGTGAAGGAAACCTTCAAGCCCCCGTCCGCCTGATTCGCAAGGGAAAGAGACGCTTGCTTTCCGTACAGCAGCTTAAGCCGCTGCATAAGGTTCATCAGACCGACGTGCTGATCCCGAAGCAGAACCTCCTCCTGCAGCGCATGGTTGATCCTGTCTATTTCGGCCAGAGGCATGCCCAGGCCGTTATCGCTGACGGAGAGAATTAGGCGTTCGTTCTGCATCGCTCCGCCGATGGTGATTTTGAACGTCCGGCCGTCCCGCATGCCGTGGGCAAGCGCATTCTCCACCAGGGGCTGAAGGCAGAGCTTGGGCACCTCTACGCCCTTCAGTTCCTCCGGAATTTGAAAGTCCACCTGCAAATCAGGATACGAATGACTTTTGATAAATAAGGACTGCTGAACGAAATCCAGCTCCTCGCCCAGCGAAATGATATCCCGGCCGCGCTGCAAAAGCGCGTGCATCATTTCCGCCAGCGCAAGAATGCATTTCGCCGCGCCGCTTTGCGTGTTTCCGGTTTCCAGCATCACCATGATCTGGATGGATTGCAGCGTGTTGTAAAGAAAGTGGGGGGTGATCTGCGCTTGCAGGATGTTCGCCTGGGCCTTGCGCAGGGCCGTATACTGCCGCAGCTTTTCGCGCTCCAGATCCTCGGTTTTTCGTCCTGCCAGCAGAAAATGCATCAGCAGGTAGCCCGTTTCTTCATCAATATTTGCGCCGTAGGATGAAGCGTTGGGATTTTTTACGCAGCGCATCAGCATTTCAATGGGCTTATAGGCGTAGCGCGCCAGCGCCCAGGAGGCGCACAGCGCCACAATGGAGGCGAACAGAAGCGTCAGCAGGCTGCCCCGCAGCAGGCTGCCCGCAAGAAAAAGCCAGAAATCATTGGAGATGTTCAGGCAGTAATACAGCGGCTTAACATCCGAGCGAATGCAAAGAATTCGTTCCCCGCTTTCCGTTTCCCGGATCGACGCGGTTCCCTGCGCCTGCTCCGCGTTTTGCGTTAAGGAAAGGGGGCCGGCGCTGAAATCAAGCGTCTCGCTTTCGCCCGATTGAAGCAGCATATTCCCGCCGGAATCCAGAAGGAAGAATAGATCGGTGGAATCCACCATGTTCTGGCGCATGATGGCCGTCAAATCCGATTCCAGATAATTAAGAAAAATATACGCCGTGCTTCCGCCGCTCCGGCTTAGGCGAAGCCCCATGGTGACGCAGGGGACGGACTGACGCATGCCTTCTCGCTGCGCGCAAATTACGGCGACCTGACCGAGAACGACAAGCTGTTCATCGCGAAGGTGGAGGAGAAGCTGAACATCAAAATCAATTTCATTCTTCCCGCCACCAGCGCCTATGACGAATCGCTTCAGATCATGATGGCCTCCGGCAATTACGACGACGTGGTGCTCTATCCCTCAGCCACGAACAACACGTTCCTGGAGGGCGTGGAAAACGGGCTGTATATCGCCGTCAACGATCTGCTGCCCAGCTATGAGAACATTCTCAAATACACGGCTCAGGCCGAATTTGAAGAATTGAAGGTCATGAAGGACGATAAAATCTACGGCATCCCGCGCACCACCGTCAACCTTGCGGACGGCTACGCTGTTCGCAAGGACTGGCTGGACAAGCTGGGAATTTCGCTTCCTGAAAGCGGCTACATCACCACCGACCAGCTTTACCAAATCCTCCACGCCTTCACCTATGACGATCCGGACGGCAACGGCCTGAACGATACCTACGGCTTCACCCACTACGGCAATATCACCACCATCTTTGATTTCACCTTCGGCGTATGCGGCTGGCAGGAATACGACGGGGAATACATGGATCTGAAATACAGCCGCACCAACGACGCCTATAAGCGCTTGCTGGCCTTCCAGCAGAAGCTGTGGGTGGACGGCCTGTTCGACCCCGATTGGGCCACGATCAACAGCACCGTCGTGGTGGATCGCTTCGATACCGGCTTGACGGGGATGATGCGCCGCTTTGCCGGGCATGCCTCCAATGATGAAATCAAGGGCAAGCAGCTGAACCCGAGCTTTGAAATGGCTTACATTTACGGCGTTGTCGAAAGCGAAGACCAGCTCCCCAATTACCGCGGCACCATGTTCTCCACCGGTCTGTGGGGTCTGTACGCCATTTCCTCCCGCGCCGAAAAGCCCGAAAAAATCATGGAATTCTTCGATTATCTGCTCAGCGACGAGGGCTGGTACGAGGATCAGTCCGGCGTAGAGGGCGTGGAATGGAACTGGGTGGACGGCGTTCGCATGGCGACGGACGCTTATGACGCCAACGCCAAGCGCCGGAATTTTGTGCGGCGCTACGGCGACGCTTCGTTCTTTGTGCATGTCAACACGGATATCGAGCTGCGCAACAGGACGGTGAACCGCATCCAGGTTTGCGTGGATAACTGCATCGATTCCCTGGATTACGGCTATCAGCCCGCGGTCACTACCGATCCCATCTTCATCGACTACAATAAGTATATGACCACCGAAATTTCCAAGATCATCACCGGCGCGCGTTCCGTGGACGATTGGGATGAAATTCTGGACGGCTGGTACGCTGCGGGCGGCGAATCCTACATTGCGGAAATGCAGGCGCACATCGCCCAGACGCAGGGAAAGTAAAATAAGAGATATATAAAAATTCGGAGAACCACTCTAAAAGCGCCGCCCTTTTTTAGGGCGGCGTTTTTAGAATGGTTCCCCCTGAGCTTCATCCACGAAAGCTGTCTGGGTAAGGATGGGTATTAAGAGATCAAGCTGTTTCTTCGCCGACAATAGGAACGCAGAGGGGATGCAATTAAAGAAGGGATCCCGTGTTTCAGGCCTTTACTCTTTCTTTACTGCTTCGCACGCTGTGCGCCGCGCCATTCGCCGTAGTATTTCGCCAGCAGCACCGCCGCGATCACGCACAGGCCGCAGAGCACGCCGCGATAGAAGCGCAGCGTCATCAGTTCGGGCGAGCGCAGTTCCACCGCACGGTTCACGGCGGTTTGGCTGCTCCAGAAGGTGGAGGAAATATCCGTCCATTCCACAGGCACGGCGGGAATCCATTCCGGGAAGATGTAGACCGGCGCCAGCGCGAACTGCACCAGCCCGTAAAGCAGCAGCAGATAGGCGGCCCCTGCCGCCAGCAGCAGCGCCGCATAGCCCGCAAGCCGGGGGAAGAGCTGCACGGCGAACTGGGATTGCAGCCGGTGGCGATAATCCCCGTACAGGGACAGGGCCAGCCGCTTATAAAACCGCCAGAGGCAAACCGCCAGGCAGCCGCCCATGACCACGGCCAGCGCCCGCAGGGGCAGCAGCGTCCGGGAGCGTTCCTTGGAGAGGAGATGCAAATCGCCCCCCCGCTGCCAGGCCTGCATGCTGGCCTTAAACTGGCTGGCGGCCCCCGCCCCCGCAATGGGGCGGGCGGACACGGCCAGCGTGCCGGTTTGGAAGCCCGCCTGATCCAGCGCCTTTAAGGGTACATAGGCGGTGTATTGATCGTGGTCGCCCACGGTGCGCGTTTCCCGCAGGATGCCCGCCACCCGGTATTCTGTTCCCCCCACCGTCACGATGCGGTCCACCGGGTCGCCGGTGCGGAAGAGGGCGATGGCCAGGGCTTCGCTGATGAGCATCACCCGGTCACCCCGCTGCAATTCCTCGGCATAGAGCAGGCGGCCAAAGCGCGCCAGCTGCTGGGGGAGCGCGGCGGCGTTGCCATACAGGCCCACCAGCCGCGCGGAGGCAGATTTTCCGTTTTTGCCCTCCAGCGCCACCTCCTCATTCCAGGAGGAAAGCGCCCAGGCAGAAATCGTCCCCTGCCAATCCTCAGCGGCGGATTCCAGGCGGGAAATCAATTGGGATAGGGCGGTGGGGGCGGGCTTTTCAGGATCCTGCTCCGCCTCGGTGGGGGAGAGGACGAGGTATTGCATGGCGGTATCCACGTGGAAAACCTGGATCACGCAAAACCCGATGCACAGCAGGCACAGCCCCAAGGCGACGCCGCGCTTAATCCACATAGTCCATCACCGCCTGACCGTCGGTCAGCGCCCGATCCTCCCGATCGGCGATTTCCGTATATTGCAGATCCTCGCCCAGGGAAACCAGCTTATCCGTTTTTTCCAGGATCGTGACCGTGCTCTTTTTCACCGTGTATTCCGAGCCGCCCAGCAGGCCGACCCCGTAATTGCGGCTGACCACATAGACGTAATAGCTGTTATCGTTATCCTGGCGCACGGCGCTGGCGGGGAGCAGGGTGGTATTTTTCGCGGCTTTATAGGTGACGGTAACAGGAATGGCGCTTTCGCCGATCATGCGGCTCATGCCGCCGCCCGTGCGCAGCGCTTCCTCCGTCAGCTCCAGCAGCGCGTATTTTTTGCCATCCGGATCCTGCACAATCTCCGTCACCTGGGTGGAAGCGCCGCTTTCCAGGGCCGCTTTATTGCCCTTGGACAGCGTTTTCGTCACGGCGCTGATATCCGCCCGCAGAGCGGGCACGGCGTTTTCCTGGCTGATGGTGAAGGCGGGCTTGGTTCCGTCGTAGCTATCCCCCTGCTTGAGGGCCACCTGGGTGATATACCCGGCGTGGGGAGCGGTGATTTCTTGCAGGGATTCGTTCAGCAGATCGAGCTCCAGCAGCTGCTTTTGCAAATCGGCCAGATCCGCCTTAAATTGATCCAGCTTCTTAATGAAATCAAAGGTGCCCTCGCCCACGCGGCCGTTGCCCGTGATATATACCCGCTTAAGGGCCAGCACGGCCGCGTCCAGCGCCGCTCCGGCCTCCACCGCCTTGGCGGCGGCCTCCTGCACGGCCTGGGGCGCGTCGGGCAGCTCGGCCCAGCTTGCTTCATCCTGGGGCAGAGCGTAGCCCGCCTCCTGGGCGGCCAGCCGGGCGGCGTACTGGGCCCGGTAATAGGCCTCGTGGGCGTCCAGCATGGCGTTGTAGGTGTCGTTATGCACGGAGGTGGTGGCCAGGCGGATGCTGCCCGCCCGGTGCTCCGCCAGCTCCTTGACCTTCTTATCGTAATTATCCTGAATTTCCTTGCGCTTGGTTTCGTATTCGCTGGCGCTGGCGGTGTAGATCACATCGCCCTTTTCCACCTTGTAGCCCGCCCGCACCTTGACCGAATCAATGGTGACGCCCAGCTTTTTCGCGTTTTTAACGGTCACATCCTCGGTTTCAGGAAAATAAATCTGGGCGGACAGGGAAATTTTTTCTTCCAGCTTACCCTTTGTGGCGGTGATGCGCTGAATTTTGGGGGTGGTGATGGTCTGCACGGTGCGGGAAAAGAACATGCACAGGGCGATGGCCACCGCCAGCACGCACAGGGCCTTTAAGGCTTTTTGTTTTCCATTCATGGCTTGATTCTCCCTCGCTTATTTCAATTCGCTAAGCTGCACGCCCAGCAGAATGTCTTCCTGGAAATACCGATAAATCAGCAGCGCGGGCAGCAGATACAGCGCCGCGCCTGCGAAGGCCACATCGGCGTTTTCGGTGGAGAGTTGATTAAAAACCACCGAAAGGGGCTGCTGGTTGGGGGAAGCGCCCAGATAGATCAGCGGCTGCTCCACCATGTTCCAGCAATCTGCAAAGGAGAGCGCCACCGCCGCCCCCAGAATGGGCCGGCACACCGGCAGCACGATATGCAGGAAGCAGCGGCCCGTGCCCGCCCCGTCGATCATGCCCGCCTCCAACAGCTCGTTGGGCAGACCGATCATGAATTGGCGCAGCAGGAAGATATAGAAGGGCGAAAAGATCATGGGCAGGATCACCGCCCAGACGGTGTTCATCAGCCCCAGCATGCGCATGGTGATCACCGAGGGGGCCATGATAACCTGAAAGGGCATCAGCATCAGCATCAGGATGCTGAAAAACAGCGCGTCCCGGCCGTGAAAGCGGAAGCGGGAAAGGGCGTAGGCCGTCATGGGAATCACCAGCGCCTGGCCCAGCAGGATGGCGGCGGTGTATTTGGCCGAATTGACGAACAGATTCAGATACATGGGCTTTTCAATAAGCACCGTGTAATACTGCCGCAGGGAAACCCGAGCCGGGGAAAGCAGCAGATCCATAAATTGATCGGCGGAATAATTATTGCGGGTTTTCAGATAGGCGGCGATCTCCGTGGGCGGGAAGAAGGAATAAAGGAAGGTGAGCACAATGGGCAGCAGCACCAGCACGGCGGCGAGGATGAGCAGCGCGTAGAGCAGAATGCGGCCGGGGTGCGGCGCACGGAAACGTTTTTTCATTTTGCTCCCCCTCCCTTACACATCGTTGCTGCGCACGGATTTGCTCATATACAGCACCCCGAACAGCGCCAGCACGATCACCGCGAAGGAATAGGCGGCGGTGGTAACGTCCTGATAATCCAGCTTCGCGAATTTATTGTTCATAAAATGCTGCAGGGTGTACACCGCGTCCCGGGGATACGCGCCGCCGATGAAATACACCTCTTTGAAAATCTTAAAGGCGTTCACCCAGGCCAGCACGAACACCAGAAAGGCCGTGGGCAGAATGAGCGGCAGCGTGATTTTCACCTCCCGCTGGAAGGCGTTGGCCCCCTCCAGGGCGGCGAATTCATACAGCGGCTCGGGCACGGCCTGCAGGGCGGCGGAAAAAATGACCACGGAAAAGCCCACGTTTTTCCAGATATACAGCAGCACCACCGGGAAACGCAGCGCCTCGCTTTCCAGCCACAGCACGCGCCCCAGTCCCAGCCCGGAAAGCACACGGTTGACGACTCCGCCGTAATCGAACAGCAGCAGCCACACAATCAGCAGCGCGGAGGAGGGCATCAGATAGGGCATCAGCAGCACATTGCGGAAAAACGCGCTTTTTTCCTTCAAATATTTCAGCATGGCGGCCAGCACGAAGGAAAGCAGAAAAATGGAGGGCGCGCACAGCAGCGAAAGCTCCAGCGTGTTTTTCAGCCCCAGGCGGAACACCTCGTTCTGCCAGATGCGCCGGTAATTATCCAGGCCGATAAATTTGTTATCAATGGTGCCGTCCGTCAGGCTGTAATAAATGCCGCCGACAAAGGGAATGAGATAGAAAATCAGCAGCCCCAGCAATCCGGGCAGCAGAAACAGCCACAGGCTTTTCTTGCGATGAAACATAGCGGCTCCTTTTTTCGAAAAAAATCGAGGGAGGGGGAGGCGCGGCTGCGTCCCGGCCCCGTCCCCCTTATTAGACGCGGGGCGACGGCGAAATAGATTCGCCGCCGCAAAATTTTTTATTGATTTTCCAATTGCATCAGCCGCAGCTTCGCGTCCGCCTCCTGCAGGAACTGATCCAGCGGGATTTGCCCGTCCAGATAGCGCTGCGTCAGGCTGCTCATATCCCCGTCGTCCGTGCTCAGCACGTTGGCGGTGCGCAGGAAGAAATATTGATCCCAGGCCCGGTAGGCCGCGATGGATTCGGCGGTGGCGGTATAACGGGCTTTGGCCGCATACTGCGTCATGCTTTCCTCCACCATTTTCACCTGTTCCTCAGCGTCGGTCTTATCCGCGCCCTCGGCTTTTTCCGCCGCCGCCTTGACTTCGGCAAGGCGCTGCTCCATTGCCTTTATGTTGCTTTCATATTGGGGATTTTCGATGGGATCGTTCATGGCGGGGCACATTTTGACCTTTTCAAACACGTCCATGCTTTCCACATAGGCCTCCAGATAGCGCAGGGCGGCCTCGGGATGCGCGCTGCGGGGATTGATGAAGAACACCTCGACCTCCATGCCGATGGCCAGGGGCGTATCCTCCGTCAGCTTCAGAGGCTGCATCACGTTTCTTTCGTTCGAATAATAGCGCGGGGTCAGGTTGCTGTAATCGTTGAACAAGGAATTCCGCTGATAGAAATCGTCCCAATCCTCATCGGTGGCGGTTTCCCAATCGATCTTCGTTTCCCAATCGCTCACATCCAGATTTTCCACGGCCTGGAGCACCTGCCGCAGTAGGGGCGAGCTAAAGGAGAGGGGCTGCTTGGCTGCTTCGCAGTAATCCTGATACAGGGAAAGGGCTGTGCTGAATAGCTGGGATTTGATTCCCACCCAATCGATGGGCTGATATTCGCTGTAGGTTTCGTAATAGCCGTTATCGCCCCAATCCTGCAAAAACTGCACCAGATCCAGCAGCGTGGCGGGGGCGGGCAGCCCCAGCTCGTCCAGCGCCGTGGTGTAGCTGAACACATGGTTATAGCAGTCCACGGGCACGGCGTAGAGCTTGCCGTCCTTGCTCATGCCCTCCTTGATGAAGGGATACAGGCTGTCGGCATAGGCGGAAAGCGTTTCGCTGGCCGACAGATCATAGCAATAGCCCTTGTCCATCAGCCGCTGGAAATCTATATAGCTCAGGGACAGCTTCAGAATATCGATCTGGTTTTCGCCGCTGACCAGCGCCTGGCCCATCTCCTGGGCGGTGCTGTAATAGGCCTTATCATAGAAGGTGACGGCCAGATCGTCCAGCTTGGCGATGGCCTGGTTATGCGCGTCGTCGGCATAGCCGCCGTAAATGCTCAGGGCGAATTCGGGCAGATACTGGGGATCCACATTCCGGGCGAACAGGCCGTTTTCGCCCTTGGCCAGCACATAGCCGTTATCATACACGGCGGGCATGCCCCTGTAGTAATCCTCTTCAAAATAGGAAATGGGAACGTAGGCGCACAGCTCCAACGGGCCGAAGGAAACGGAACGGTAAATCTTTTCGGAAACGGGGAGATACAGCGTATCCGCCGCCGCGTCATAGAGCACCGCGCCCAGATTGTAGGGCTCTATACCCGCAATTTCGCCGACAGGGGCGAGGGTATCCGTTTCGGGGTCAAAGATGGAGAAGCTCAGGGGCCGGTACTGCTCCTTCTCGTTATCCCACATGCCGTTTTCATCCACCACCATGCACAGCAGCTTGCCGTCCTTGTAGGGGGTGCATTTATAAACGCCCTTGGTTTCGTACATGGTCTTTTCCCCGGTCTCGGGGTTGAAGGAAACGAACAGGCGCTCGTTATCGTTGCCGTTGTCGTTGAGCGCCGTCATGAACAGCTTTCCGCCGCAGAACGTCCAATTGACCATGGAGAGGGGATAGACGTAATCATGACCGCTCCAGGTTTCGGTATACGAAAGATCGGTGTAATCCAGCTTCACGATTTTTTCCGCCGAGGCCACGCCGTTTTCAAGCTTCAATGGAATCAGCAGGCCCGCTTCCTTATTGATGGTATACAGCTTGCCGTCCTGGATGTACACGTTGAGAAGGAGGTTCGAGGTTTCTTCCTCGCTCACCTGGTATTCCTGCATTTTTTCCGCCAGCAGGGCGGGGGCCTCGTCGCCCACGTGCCAGGTGTAGATCTGGCCGTCGTATACGATATAGTAGGTTCCTTCCCATACCGCCACGGAATCCACCCGGCTGCCGCGATTGCTCATATCCGCCGGGAAAAGCGCCGCGTCCCCCGGCGCGGCCAGGGCGGGCAGCGCCAGCAGCGAAAGCGCCAGCGTCAGAATACACAGAAGCGTGATTTTCTTCATGGTGTTAATCTCCTTTTTTTCAAAGTTGGAAATCCACTGCCAATTATATAGACGGAGCAGCCGGGGAATTTGTTCCCCTCCGGCAAAAGGTTTTTTCCGCGTCCGTCCAGCAAAAAGGGAACGCATACAGTATAGCATAGAAAAGACGCCAAAAGGTGACAGAATTGTAATAATTGAAACATTTTACAAGTATTACAAAACGGGCGGGGCGTTCCGGCGCATCCGGAACCCCGCCCGCTTTCCTATTATTTATCTCAAATTTATTGCGCTTGCGCCTGCTGCTGGACGGGCGCGGCCTTGATTTCGATCTCCTGCACATGGCGATCGTCCGCTGCCAGGACGGTGATTTGCCACGGGCCGCAGGGAAAGGATTCGCCGGGCTTGGGAATGCGCTCCGCCGTTTCCATCACCCAGCCGCCCACCGTGCTGGCCTCGGTATCCCGGCCCAGGCTGAAGCGTTCCTCCAATTCCTCCACGGGGGCGCTGCCCAGCACATGCCACACGCCCTCCTTCACCTGGCGGAATTCCTCCTCGATTTCATCGTGCTCATCCCAGATTTCGCCCACCAGCTCCTCCAGAATATCCTCCATGGTCACGATGCCCACCGTGCCGCCGTATTCGTCGGTGACGATGGCCATCTGCGCCTTGTTCTTTTGCAGGATGCGCATCAGGGCGCTGATTTTCACATTTTCGGGCACGAACACGGGCTTTTGCATGATTTCCGCCAGCTTCACCCGGCCTTCCCGCAGGCAGCGGTAGAAATCCTTCTGGTGCACCACGCCGATGATATGATCCAGCGTTTCCTCATAAACAGGCAGGCGGGAATAGCCGCTCTCCTCAAAGATTTCGGCAATTTCCTGGGCGCTGGCGTCCACCGGCACGCCCTCCACCCGCACCCGAGGGGTGAGGATATCCGATACGTCCAGATCGTGGAATTCGATGGCGCTTTTGAGCAGGTCGCTTTCTTCGGCGTTCATGCCGCCCTCCTGCTCCACCTCCTCCACCAGGGTAATCAGCTCGTCCTGGGAAAGGGGCTTATCTTCTTTGAATTTGAACAGCCGGGCCAGCACCAGCTTCCACTTGGCGAACAGCCAGTTGAAGGGATGCATAATCACCGTGAGCCCCTTAATCACCGGGGACACCCGCATGGCGAATTTTTCCGGCATTTCCTTGGCGATGCTCTTGGGGGAGATTTCGCCGAAAATCAGCACGATAATTGTCAGCGCCACGGTGGACACGGTGACGCCCGCGTCCCCCAGAAAGCGCACGAAGAGCACCGTGCCCACGGACGCGGCGGAGATATTCACGATGTTGTTGCCGATGAGAATGGTGGAAAGCAGCTCGCTGTAATTTTCCGCCAGGGCGAGGGCCTGGGCGGCGCGCTTGCTGCCATGCTCCGCCAGGCTTTTCAGCCGCGTTTTGTTCAGGGATGAAAAGGCGGTCTCCGTCGCTGAGAAAAAGGCGGAAAGGCCCACCAGCACAACGATCAGCAGAATTTGCAAAATAGCGCTTTGATCCATTTTCTTTGATTTCCTCCAATCAAAAATACACAAAAAGCACGCCTTCGCCTTTTTTAGGCGCGGCATGCTGGGGAATCTTTACATCTTAGGGGCACAGCGTCCGGGACGCTACTGCCGCCGCAATCGCCCTCCACCAGGCGAACACACTCCTTCCAATCCAACAGAATGACAAAAGCTTAGCATATATTCGCGGCCTTGTCAATACGGGGGAGAAAATAAACCGAATTGACCGGGACAAAATGGAGCGCGCGATTTTGCGGAATTTCTGCGCTTTCTTGCGCGAACAAGAGCGTATTCTGCGCGGGAATTGCCTGTAAATTACAGGAAAAAGCAATTTCTTGAATAGCGTTGACTTTGGTTTTGGAGAATATTATAATGAGACCGCTTCATAAAAGAGAAGGGCGGCGGGGCGCGAAAATGCGCCCCCGGGCCGCGCAGGAGGGAAAATGGGCAAATATTTCGGCACGGACGGCTTCCGCGGCGAGGCGAATGTGAACCTGACGGTGGAGCACGCCTTCAAGGTGGGCCGGTACATCGGTTATTATTACGGCCGGGGCCATAAGGCGAAAATCGTCATCGGCAAGGATACGCGGCTTTCCAGCTATATGTTTGAATACGCGCTGGCGGCGGGGCTCACCGCCTCGGGGGCGGACGTTTATCTGCTGCATGTGACCACCACCCCCTCGGTGGCCTACGTCACCCGCAGCGAGGGCTTCGACTGCGGTATTATGATCTCCGCCAGCCACAACCCCTATTACGATAACGGCATTAAGCTGATGAACGGCAACGGGGAAAAGATGGCGGACGAAGTGACCGGCCAGGTGGAAAAATATCTGGACGGCCTGCTGGCCGAGGTTCCTTACGCCACCCGGGAGCATATCGGCCGCACGGTGGATTACGCCGCCGGGCGCAACCGCTATATCGGCTACCTGATCTCCCTGGCCACCCATTCCTATAAAGGAGTGAAGGTGGGCCTGGATTGCGCCAACGGCAGCACCTGGATGATCGCCAAGGCGGTTTTCGACGCGCTGGGGGCGGATACCTATGTGATTAACAATCAGCCCAGCGGCGTGAATATCAACACCGACTGCGGCTCCACCCATATCGACGCGCTGCAGGCCTTTGTGAAGGAAAAGGGGTTGGATGTGGGCTTCGCCTTCGACGGGGACGCCGATCGCTGCCTGGCGGTGGATGAAAAGGGCGAGCTGGTGAACGGCGATAAAATCCTCTATATTTACGGCGCGTATATGAAAAAACGCGATAAGCTGACCACCAACACCGTGGTTTCCACCGTGATGAGCAATTTCGGCTTAGGCAAGGCCCTGGAAAAGGCGGGTATCGACTGGGTGCAAACCCAGGTGGGCGATCGCTTCGTTTACGAATGCATGCGCTCGGGTGGGCATATGCTGGGCGGCGAGGAAAGCGGCCACATTATTTTCAGCAAATACGCCACCACCGGCGACGGCCTGCTTACCGCCATTAAGCTGATGCAGGCCATGCTGGATCAGAAGCAGCCCCTTTCCAAGCTGGCCGAGCCGGTGCAGCTGTATCCCCAGGTGCTCAAGAACGTGCGGGTGGCGGATAAGGACGCAGTCATCTCTAATCCGGCGGTGCAGCAGGCCATGCGCCAGGCGGAGCAGGCCCTGGCGGGAGACGGCCGCGTGCTGCTGCGCAAAAGCGGAACGGAGCCCGTGGTGCGCGTCATGGCCGAGGCGGGGGACGAGGCACTTTGCAATCGCTGCGTGGATATGATCGTTCAGACCATGAAAAAGGAAAATTTGGCGCTTCAATAAAAAATGCGAAGGGAAGCGATCTTGCAATCCGCTTCCCTTTCTTTGCGGAAAGGAACAAGGCTATGCTGACAACCAAGGATTTATTCGATCTGACGCACACCCTGGCCGCGCCCCTGCTGGCCCGGACGCAGTATCCCTGGGAGGCGCTGGACGAACTGAAGAATTTTATTCTTTCTGTGGGGGAAAGCCTGCCCCAGGAGGAATATATTTCTCCCGCCCCCGGCGTATGGATCGCCCGGGACGCCAAGGCGGCCCCCACGGCGTATCTGGGCGCGCCCTGCATTATCGGCCCGGGGGCGGAGGTGCGCCATGGCGCGTTCATTCGCGGCAGCGCGCTGGTGGGCGCGGGGGCCGTGGTGGGCAATTCCACGGAATTAAAAAATGTGATTCTGTTCGACGGGGTGCAGACGCCGCACTATAACTATGTGGGCGATTCCATTCTGGGCTACAAGGCGCATCTGGGCGCGGGGGCCGTTACCTCCAACGTGAAAAGCGATAAAACGCTGGTGGTTGTGCGCTGCGGCGGCGAGGCCCTGGAAACGGGCCGGAAAAAGCTGGGGGCCATGGTGGGAGATTTCGCCGAGGTGGGCTGCAACAGCGTGCTGAACCCCGGCACGGTGCTGGGCCGCCGCGCCAGCGTGTATCCCCTTTCCAGCGTGCGGGGCACAGTGCCGGAAAATTTCATCTTTAAGGGCACGCGCGGCATGGTGCCGAGAGAGGAAAGATAATAAAATAGTACGAAGGCGGCATGCTTTGGAAGCCAAAGCATGCCGCCCTTGCATTATTCATTTTTCGTTCTCTTGCCTTTACAGCACATATTTTTCCAGCGCGCGGGCGAAGCCGCAGGCGTCGTGATCTGCCGTGATGTAGCGAGCGGCGGCCTTGGTGGCGGGGGAGGCGTTGGCCACCGCCGTGCCGTAGCCTGCCACGCGCAGCATGGGAATATCGTTTTCCTGATCGCCCAGCGTCATCACCTGGGCCAGGGGCACGCCCAGGGAGCGGGCCAGATCCTTCACGCCCATGCCCTTATCGATTCCCGTGGGCATAATTTCGATGTTCGTTTCGGCGGATTGGGTCAGCTCGACGCCGGGAATTTGCGAAAGCTGCTCTCGCAGCATTGCCAGGGACACATGATTGTTGCACACAAAGAATTTGTGCACCGGCTTTTGGCAGCATTCCCAGGCGGCCTGAGGGCCGTGAAGATAGGTAAAGCCCAAGGCGGTGATTTTCTCGCCGTCGGAAAGCTCGCTGTGGTGCGGGTTGCTTTGCCGGGCGGTGCAGACCGCGCGGCGGGCGAAAATAAAATAATCCGCCTCCGCCGCCGTCAGCACGTCGTGCACCCGGCGGGCCGCCGCGGGATCCATAAAATGCTCCGAAAGCGGGCGCAGATTTTCATCCACGGTTTCCGCGCCGTTCGCGCCAATGATGGGGCAGCGCAGGCCGTGCTCCTGCAAAACGATATAGGCGTTTTCCACAAAGCGGCCCGAGGCAATGGCCACCACCACGCCCTTTTCCTGGGCGGCGCGAATGGCGCGGATATTATCCTCCGGCAGTATGCCGCCGCTGGCCAGCAGCGTGCCGTCCATATCGGTGGCGACCAGTCGGATGGGGGGAGTGGCAGGCATAGAAATCAACCTTTCTTCAGTGATTTACAATAACTTATCCTTCAAATGAGGCGCTCAAAAGGGCGGCTGAATGGAAAAATGCCTGCCGTCCAGATAGGCCAGCGCGCCGCCGGGGCGCAGCGTCAGTTCGGTGGCGCAAAGGCGCAGCAGGGTGGTTTTATAGCGGCGGTTCAGCGCGCGGTCGCCGTATTTGTCATCCCCTAAAATGGGATGCGAAAGGAAGCTCATGTGCGCCCGAATCTGATGGGTGCGCCCGGTGAGAAGCGTCACCCGCAGGCGGGAAAGCGCGCCGTCAAAGGCCAAGGTTTCATAGGCGGTGGCGATGGGCAGCGCCCCGGGGGTTTCATGGGTGATAACGCGCACCCGGGCACGCTGGGCGTCCTTGATGAGATAGGCCTCCTTCAACGCGGCAGGGGGGCGCATTTCGCCCCGCACCAGGCATTGGTAAATCTTTTCCAGCTTTCGCTCCGCAAAGGCGGAAAGCAGCGCCGCCTCGCTTTCATCATTTTTGCACAGCAGCAGCAGCCCGCTGGTGGGGTTATCCAGCCGGTGGCACAGGCGGGGGGTATAGCGCCCCTGGGCTCGCTCCGTCAGCAGGGAAAGCACCGTCATGCCCCCGCGCCCGTCCTCCTCGGCGCTGATTCCGGCGGGCTTGTTGATCAGCAGAATGTTTTCATCCTCGAAGACCACGGGCAGCTCCGGGCAAAAGCCGGTGTACACCGTCACACGGGCCCCCGGCGCGATTTTTTCATCCCGCCCCGCCCGAACGCCGTTCATTTTCACATCCCGCGCGGCGAATGCGTCCCGCAGCACATGGGAGGGCAGCAGGGGAAAGGCCTGGCGGACGTATTGCTCCAGCCGCAGGCCGCCGACGTTTTCCGGCGCGATGGCCTCGTAAACGCGCATCAGTTCAACACCGCCGAGGGCATACCCGTCCAGCGCACGGTCTGCAAATGCAGCTGCGCCAGGGCGGAGAGCATCCGGGGCGTGGGCAGCACGCACAGCATGCTTTCCAATACCTCGCGCATTTCGGAAAGACGCGCCCCCTGCTTGGCCATCATCCGCAGATCCTCCAGCGCCTCGTCCAGATCGTATTCCGGCCGCAGCGCCCCGGTGAGCGCGCCGCGCATGGCCTCGCAGGAGGCCACCTCCTCAGGCAGAATGCCGTTCATTCCCCCCAGCACCATTTCCTGGGTCAGGTGCGTTTCAGGGGCTTCCAGGCTGGACAGCGTGGCCAGCAGGCGCTCGGGCTCCGCCAGGCCGGGATGCAGCAGCAGAATATCTCCCGAAGGAAGCTGAATATAATCAAACCCGGCGCGAAGAAACCGGGAAATGAACACATCGCTGCATTCCGTGCGATCCGCCCCCAGAACGGAAAGAAAATGCTCCAGCGGCGCGGCGGCATGCAGAAAGCCGGAAAGATAAAGCAGGCTGTGCAGCGTCGCGTCAAAGGAAAACAGCTTCGCCCGGATGCGAACGTAATCCGGGGTTTGCAGCGCCTGGGTCAGCGGGACGATCAGCGGGGCTTGCAGCCGCAGAACGGCGGTATCCTCTCCCGTGATTTGCAGCGTGCACCACAGGCGGGAAATCAGCGCCTCGGCGGCGGAAATTTCGTCCCAATCCTGCAGGGACGTTTCGCCGTCGTGGGTCAGCATCCGTTTAACCAGCTCGTCCTCCCGGGGGGAGAGAAAGCGGGCTTCCTGGGGAAGCCGGGCGGATACCAGGGAACGCAGCGTCTCCGGCTCCGGCGTGCGCCGCCTTAATTCCTTGGCGTAATAGGAAAAACGAAAAAGCGCGAGATATTCATCCTGGCATAAATCATCGAAAACGCCGCGCTCCGGGCAGCCGGTCAGCCGCTCCTGGCAGGCCTCCAGCTGCTGCTCCCGCAGCACGCTCATGGTTTTATCGCACCATCGATCCACCCGATATGCGCTTGTCCTTAGCAAATGCGTTTCACCCCTTCCCTCCGCGCGGAAGCGCCGATTCTTTTGCGAATGATTCATAATAATTACAAGGCTTCCGGCGTTTCCGCCCAGGGGAAGCCGGTGTCGCCTTCCTTATTATACAGGCGGATAGGGGCCTGTCAAGCCTTTTTGCTGGGAATACCATTTCAACCGTTTTGCGCCATTTGCAAAAGCTCCTGCTCCGTGAGCACAGGCACGCCCAGGGTCAGGGCCTTATCCAGCTTGCCGCCCGCCTTTTCCCCGGCCACCACATAGCTGGTTTTCCGGCTGACGCTGCTCGCCGCCGTGCCGCCGTGGCGGCGAATAAAGGCCTCCGCCTCCTGGCGGGACAGGGTGGGCAGCGTGCCTGTCACCACCAGCGTCAGCCCGGAAAACGCGCCGCCCGTGGAGGCGCTTTCTGCCTGGGGACTTACCCCCGCTTCCAGCAGCCGGGCGATCATGCGCTGATTTTCCGGGAAGGAAAAGAAATCCAGAATGCTCTGGGCCACGATTTCGCCGATTTCATCCACGGCCAACAGCTGCTCCAGCGTCGCTTTTTGCAGGCCCTCCAGGCTGCCGAAGGCGGCGGAAAGATCGCGGGCGGTGCGGCGGCCGATGTTGGGAATGCCCACCGCCAGCAGAAAGCGGGAAAGGGCGCAATGCTTGCTGGCCTCCAGCGCATCCAGAAGATTCCGCGCCTTTTTTTCCTGAAAACCTTCCAGGGAAAGCAGCTGCTCCAGCGTCAGCCGGTACAGCCCGGCAGGATCCCGCAGGCCCAGCTGATCGTAAAACAGCTCCGCCGTTTTTTCGGAAAAGCCGGTAATATCCATGGCATCCCGGGAGGCGAAATGGGCCAGCCGCGCCACAGCCTGGGGCTTGCAGCTTTCCCGGTTCAGGCAATACAGGTTCGCCCCGCGCTGGGTCAGGGGCCCGCCGCAGGCGGGGCAGCGCTGGGGGGGCAGGATGGGCGCGCCTGCCGCGCCGTCCTCCACCCGGCCGGTGATTTCAGGAATCACATCGTTAGAGCGGCGAATCCACACCGTGCAGCCCAGGGTGAGCTTTTTGCGCTGAATATCGCCGTAATTATTTAAGGTGGCTTTTTTCACCGTCACCCCCGCGAAATCCACGGGGGAGACATGGCCCAGGGGCGTCAGCTTGCCCGTGCGGCCCAGTTCCCAGGTGACGCGCTCCAGGGTGGCGGTGCTTTCCTCGGCGGGGAATTTATAGGCCACCGCCCAGCGGGGAAATTTATCCGTATATCCCATTAGCGCCCGGGTCTGCATATCCATAATTTTGATGACCGCGCCGTCGATGAGGAAATCCAGGCTGTCTCGCTGGGCCTCGATTTCGTCGATCAGGGAAAAGACCCCCTCCCGATCGGAGGCGGTTTCGAAATAGGGGCTTACGGGAAAGCCCTGCTCCCGCAGAAAGCGCACCATGCCGGGCTGATCGGCGTAGGGCGGGTTTTCGATGGTGCCCACCTGGTAAAAGAAGGCGGAAAGATTGCGGGCGGCGGTGACGGCGGGATCCAGATTGCGCAGGCCCCCAGCCGCGGCGTTGCGGGCGTTTTTCAGGGGCTCCTCCGCCGTTTGATTATATTTTTCCAGGGCGCTCAGGCGCATGATGCATTCGCCCTGCACCTCAATCTTCCCCTTCCAGGGAATGGAAAGGGGCACGCCGCGCACCGTGCGGGCCTGGGGCAGGATGGCCTCGCCCACCTCGCCGTTGCCCCGGGTGGCCGCCTCGATGAGCACGCCGCCGTCGTAGGTAAGGTTCAGGGTCAGGCCGTCGAATTTGTATTCCACGCCGTACACAAGCGGCGGCAGGCCGGGGGTCTGCGCCCGGAATTTCTCCGCCCGGTCAAACCAGGCGGAAAGCTCCTCCCGGCTCTGGGCCTTATCCATGCTCCACAGGCGGGAAATGTGGCGATGCTGGCGAAAGGCGGTCAGCGGCTCGCCGCCCACCCGCAGGGAGGGGGAATCGGGCAGGATAACGCCGCTTTCCTTTTCCATTTTTTGCAGCAGGGAATACAATTGATCCCATTCGCCGTCGGAGATCACGGGGTTATCCAGCACATAATAGGCGCGGGCGGTTTCGTTTAGATAGTCCACCAGTTCGCGCATCGTCCAATCCTGTCGCGTCGGCATATCGCACCTGCTTTCCGCGCCCAGCAGGCGCGAATATAATCAATCGATTTTCACAATGGGGGCGATGGAAAGGGAAAATTCCTTGGTGCCGTAGGCGGTGAAGGCGATGACGATGCGTGCGTCCGCCCCCGCGCCCCGCACCTGCTGCACCGTGCCCTCGCCGAACTTGCGATGCAGCACGTGATCCCCCGGCTGATACAGCGCGCCCACGGCGCTTTGCTGCGCCCGGGCGGCGGAGGGCACAAAGCCCTTCTGCACGCCGGGGATATTCAGCGCGGCCCCGGAGGCGGACATGCCGGGCGTGCCGAAGCTCAGGTTCCGCTGCCGCTCCCGGCGGGGGGGCAGGGGCTCCCGGACGGGCTCGGGGGCGAAATTCTTGCGGGTGGCTTCCGCCCATTCGTCGGTAATCAGGCGCTCGGGAATTTCCTTGAGGAACATGGAGGGGGGATTATGGGTGATCTGGTTAAAGAGCATCCGCCGCCGGGCAAAGGAAAGGAACAGCCGCTTTCGGGCCCGGGTGATGCCCACATAGCAAAGGCGGCGCTCCTCCTCCAGGCGCTTTTCATCCATGGCGGTGCGCATGGAGGGGAAGATGCCCTCCTCCATGCCCGCCAGGAACACCGCGTCGTATTCCAGGCCCTTGGCGCTGTGCAGCGTCATCAGCGTCACATACTGGGGCGCTTCCTCCTGACGGTCCAGATCGGTAACCAGGGCCACGTTTTCCAAAAAGGCTTCCAGCGATTTATCTTGAGACTGCGCCTCGAATTCATGGGCCGCGCCCGCGAATTCCATCAGGTTTTCCAGCCGGGTCTGCGCTTCCTCGTTGCCCTCGATTTCAAATTGCGCCTTCATGCCCGTTTCCGTGAGCATGGCGCTTACGAATTCGGAAAGGGAAAGGGTATCCTTCAGAGCGGTCAGCTTCATCAGCAGCATTGCAAAATCCGCGATGCAGCGGCGGGGCCGGGCGGAAAGCGCCTCGGGGGGATCGTTAATTACGGAAAAGAGGGGCACCTGCTGCTCCCGGGCGGCCTCCTGCAAAAGGGCGATGGTGGAATCGCCGATGGAGCGCTTGGGCGTGTTGATAATCCGCGCCAGGGATACGTCGTCGGCGGGGTTGGCAATCACCCGCAGATAAGCCAGCGCGTCGCGAATTTCCTTGCGGTCGTAGAACCGGGTGCCGCCGAAAACATGATAGGGGATGCCCGCCCGCATGAACATTTCTTCAATCACGCGGCTCTGGGCGTGCATGCGGTACAGCACGGCGATTTGGGAATAGGAAAAATCCTGCTTTTGCAGCTTACGAATCTGTTCGCAGATCCAGGCGGCCTCTTCCCGTTCGTCCCCGGCGCTGTAGAGGCGGATTTTTTCGCCCTCGCCCGCGTCCGTCCACAGCACCTTTTCCTTGCGCCCCTGGTTATGGGCGATGACCTGGTTGGCCGCGTCCAGGATGATGGCGGTGGAGCGGTAATTCTGCTCCAGCTTAATCACCTGCGCGTCGGGGAAATCCTTTTCAAAATCCAGAATATTGCGGATATCCGCCCCGCGCCAGCCGTAGATGGATTGATCGTCGTCGCCCACCACGCAGAGATTGCGGCTTTCCTTGGTCAGCAGCTTAATCAGGGCGTACTGGGCGGGGTTGGTATCCTGGTATTCGTCCACATGCACATAAAGAAAGCGCTGCCGGTAATAATCCAGCACCGGGGGATGCTCCAGAAACAATTGCAGCGTGCGCAGCAGCAGGTCGTCGAAATCCAGGGCGTTAGCGGCGTGCAGGCGCTCCTCGTAATATGTCATCACGTCGTGAATCTGCTGACTGCGGTAATCCTTGGCGGATTCCTGGAACCATTCGTCCGGGGAGAGCAGGCGGTTTTTCGCATCGGAAATCTTGCCCCGAACCTCTCGGACGGGCAGCTTGCTTTCATCCAAATGCAGGGCCTTGATGGCGTCCTTGATCACGCGGTTCTGATCGTCCTCATCATAAATGGTGAAGGAGCGCTGATAGCCCAGTTTCTCAATATCCCGCCGCAGAACGCGCACGCACACGGAATGAAAGGTGCCGATCCACATATCGCCCGCGTCCGCGCCCACCAGCTTTTCCACCCGCTCCCGCATTTCCTTGGCGGCCTTGTTGGTGAAGGTCAGCGCCAGGATATGCCAGGGCTGCACGCCGTGGGCGATCAGATTGGCGATGCGGTAAGTGACGGTTCTGGTTTTGCCGCTGCCGGCTCCCGCCAGAATTAAAAGGGGGCCCTCCAGGGTTTCCGCAGCCTGCCGCTGCATAGGGTTCAATGCTGTTAAATCCATCGTCATGCCTCTTCTTTTTGATTACGCGCGCGCGAAAGCGCCAGCTTGTAGCCCTCCGCCCCGTAAACCAGGCTGCGGTTTACGCGGCTGATGGTGGCGGTGCTGGCGTGGGTTATTTCGGCGATCTGCGCATAGGTCAGCCCCTGATCCAGATATTGCGCCACTTCGTAGCGCTGCGCCATGCTGTTGATTTCCTGGATGGTGCATAGATCCTCAAAAAAACGCTGCAATTCCTCCCGCGTTTTCAGGGAGAGAATCGCATCCAGCAGACGGGCCGTATCTTCGTGCGTCATACCCAATCCCTCTTTCCTGCTTTTCTGCTTTAGTATAGCATAAAATCCGCATAAAAGGAAGCGCCTTGCGGGAAAAAAGCGGGCGGCGCGATGTGAATTTGAAAAGCGTAAGAAAATAAATTACGCATAATCGAGCAGACGAAGCCTTTAAAATGATTGAATTTGCTTTACAAATGCAAGAAAATGCGGTATGATAGGAGAGAAAAGCAACTGATAATGAAAAAAGCCGCAGGAGGTGGGCCTGATGGAGCACAGCGTATATATTCCGGCCGAGCGTCAGAAAAAGATGATCGAATATATCGAGGCCAATACCAGCGCGCAGATTCATGAGCTGGCGGAGAAATTTCATGTTTCAGAGGCCACGGTGCGCAGGGATCTGGATGATCTGGATCGTCAGGGCGCGCTTCGGCGCACCCACGGCGGGGCGATCAAGGCGGATCACAGCACCTCCTTCGAGCATATGTACAGCGAAAAAATCGCCCTGATGCCCGAGGCGAAGCAGCGCATCGCGGCCCGGGCGGCCCAGATGGTGCATCCGGGGGATACTGTGCTCATCGATTCGGGCACCACCGCTTTTTTTATCGCCCAGGCGCTTTCCCGCCATGAAGGGCTCACGCTGATTACCAATGATCTTTACATCGCCTATCAAACGCCCCTGCATCCCTCCAGCACCCTCATCGTCACCGGCGGCACCCGGCGGCAGGGGCGGCAGGAGTTGATCGGCACCATGCCGGAGGATTTTATCCGCAGCACGCATGTGGACGTCGCCTTTATCGGCGCGGACGGTATTAGCGTGACCGGGGGCGTGACCAACGCGAATTTTGAGGAGATCGGCGTGAAAAAGCTGATGCTGCGGGCAGCGGAACGCAGTGTGATCGCGGCGGATCACACAAAATTCGGCCGGGTGGCCCTGGCGCGCATCTGTGATCTGCGGGAAGTGGACGCGCTGCTCACCGACGACGGGCTGGAGCCGGAAATGGCGGCCAAGATCCGCAAGGCCTGCCCTGCGCTGGAAGTGGTTTGATCTTCGCGGCGGGATTTGACGAATGGGAAATTGTGTGCTATAATAAAGCGTTTCATTTTTGATTGGATTCCTTATGGGAGGGGTAAACCATGTCCGGACATTCTAAATGGCACAATATTCAAGCCAAAAAAGGCAAGACCGACGCGGCCCGCGGCAAGATTTTCACCAAGATCGGCCGCGAAATCGCCATCGCCGTGCGCGAGGGCGGCGCGAATCCTGAATCCAACAGCAAGCTGAAGGATATTATCGCCAAGGCCAAGGCCAACAATATGCCCAACGATAACATCCAGCGCAGCATTAAAAAGGCCGCCGGCGAAGGCACCGGGGCGACCTATGAAGAAATCACCTACGAAGGCTATGCCCCCGGCGGCGTGGCCATTATCGCCCAAATCGTGACGGATAACCGCAACCGCACCTCCAGCGACGTGCGCCACATCTTCGATAAAAACGGCGGTTCCCTGGGCACGCCCGGCTCCGTCAGCTATATGTTCGATAATAAGGGCGTGATCGTGATCGAAAAAGAGCCCGGCATGGACGAGGACGAGGTCATGATGCAGGCCCTGGACGCGGGCGCCGAGGATGTGAAGGTGGACGACGACGCTTTTGAAGTGTACACCGCCCCCAACGATTTTTCCGCCGTGCGGGAAAAGCTGGAAGCGGACGGCTTCGCTTTCCTTTCCGCCGATAAGCAGATGGTGCCCCAGAACACCGTGGCGGTGGAGGATCCCGACACCCTCAACAAGATTATGAAGCTGCTGGATATGCTGGAAGATAACGACGATGTGAGCGAAGTGTACCACAACGCCGAGCTGCCCGAGGAAGAAGAAGAGGAATAATCGGGCGGAAAAACGCCGGTAATTCGCGCCTTTTGCGCGGGAACAGGAAGAAGCATGCGGGAATTTTGCAAAGGATTGACGCGGGTGGGGCTATGGCTTGTCTGCGTTTTTCTGGCGCTGGCCCCGCATGCTTCTTTTGCGGACGCCCTCACCCAGATGGAGGCGTATTTCACCGCGCCGGAAAGCGTGTCCGGCTGGGTGGATACCGCCCGGGGCGGTATGCGCTATTACGCTCAGAACGACGAATTGTGGACCCCGCTGATTTATGAAAACAGTAAAGCGGAATCCATCCGCAACTTTGGCGACGCGGGCTGCGCCCCCACGGCGGTGGCCATGGCGGTGCGGGCGCTGGTTCCGGCGGAGGAACTATCGAAAATTTCCGCTTATGCCAAGCGGGAATACACCCTGTGCTCCTGCTCCCTGAGCAAGAGCAACTGCCGCCATCGTCATGTGCGCTACGCCCTCACCTCGGATCGGGATTATGAACGCTTCTTGCCCCTGATCTTCGGCGATTTCGCAGCCGGGAACAACACCATGGGGCTGTTGAGCCGCTCCGCAGGCATTGGCACGGGCACGGGCTTTATCAAGGGCATCGCGGAAATCTACGGCCTTTCTTATAACATTACGACGGATTATCAGCAGGCGCTGGATACCGTCCGGACGGGGGGAATCGCGGTGGCCCTGGCCGCCCGGGGCGGCGCTTTCACCAACACCGGCCATTATGTGACGCTTATCGCCGCGGACGAGGAAAGCCTGTATGTGCTGGATCCTCTGTGCCGGGAAACGTATAAAACGAATTACGCAGGAAAGCTGCATATTCATCAGCCGGGGTATGTGTCCTTGCTGCTGGAGGATGTGAAATACGCCCGCCTGAGCAGCTTTATGCTGTTCGAAAAGCAATAAGCGCGGCTGTTCGCCAATCGCCTGCAAGAATTTTTTGCCGATAAAGAAACGGGCTGTTTTTTTATCGGTTCTTTTCTTTTATAAATGGAAAAACAGGCGAATTTCCTGCTTCCTCAAATTGCCCAATCGGCTTTTTTGCGATGAGAGGGCGCGGAGGAGCGCTCTTTGACGGCCAAGGAACCAGGGCGTCAAGGAAGGCTCTCCCGCTCTATTTATGTATGTAATATTATATATTTAATTCCCAGAAAAAAACAGGAAATGCGGCGCGGCGCGTTGTATATATGCAATGAAAAATGGAAGGGAGGCCGCGTCCATGACCGTCCGGGAGGAACTGGAAGCCCGGGAAAGAGCATATCTTTCCCCTTACGCCGTATGCAGCGCCGATACCAAGGGCCGAGTGCGGCCCATGGAGCCCTGCCCCCTGCGCACGGCCTTTCAGCGGGATCGGGATCGCATTCTGCATTGCAAGAGCTTTCGCCGCCTGAAATTCAAAACGCAGGTGTTCATCGCCCCGGAGGGGGATCATTACCGCACGCGGCTGACCCACACGCTGGAGGTGTCCCAAGTGGCGCGGACGCTGGCCCGGGCCCTGCGGCTGAACGAGGATCTGACCGAGGCCATCGCCCTGGGCCACGATCTGGGCCATACCCCATTTGGCCACAGCGGCGAGCGGACGCTGAACCGCCTCACCCACGACGGCTTTTCCCATAATCAGCAAAGCCTGCGGGTGGTGGAAACGCTGGAGGACGGCGAGGGGCTGAACTTGACCTGGGAGGTGCGGGACGGCATTCTGAATCATTCCGGCAAGCTGGTGCCCGCCACGCTGGAGGGGGCCTGCGTGGCCCGGGCGGATCGTATCGCCTATATCAATCATGATATTGACGACGCCATTCGAGCGGGGGTGCTGCGGGAATTCGAACTGCCCTCCGAGCTGCTGCGCATCCTGGGAGAAACCCATGGCCAGCGGATCGACACCATGATTTCCGATATTGTGCGGGAAAGCACGGGCCAGCCCTTCGTGCGCATGAGCGCCCCTATCCAGGAGGCCAGCGACGCGCTGCGCGCCTTCCTTTTTGAGCGCGTCTATATGGATGAGTGGCGGCACAAGGAAGAAGAAAAATGCGATCATGTGCTTTGCTCGCTGTTTGAATATTATATGGAGCATCCCGGCGAAATGCCGCTGGAATATGTGCAGATTTCCTATCGGGACGGCACGGAGCGCGCCGTGACGGATTTTCTGGCCTGCATGACCGATCGCTACGCTCTGCGCACCTATCAGGGCCTGTTCGTGCCCGCGGCGTTTCCTGTGTTATAATTCGAATTCGCAAAAAATATCTTTTTTTGCAGGAAAATAGCCGCGGCCCGCGAATTATAGCACAGAAGAAAGGAGGCGCTGAAATGGCGGAGCGAATTCCGTCCGCATGGCTGGACGAGCTATATGCGAAAACTGATATTGTTTCCGTCGTTTCCAGCTATCTTCCTTTAAAAAAAGACGGTCGGCGCTATTGGGGCCTGTGCCCTTTCCATCATGAGAAAACCCCTTCCTTTTCCGTGAACGCGGAATTGAACCTGTATTATTGCTTCGGCTGCAAGGCCGGGGGCAACGTGGTGCAGTTCGTGATGGAAATGGAGCGGGTCAGTTTTTTCGAGGCGGTGAAGCTGCTGGCGGAACGGGCGCATATGGCCCTGCCCGAAATGCAGGAGGATCCCGATTACGAACGCCGCCGCGCCCTGCGGGATCGGCTGCTGGCCGCCAATCGGGAGGCTGCCCGTTTTTATCACGACCGCCTGTGGCAGCCCGAGGGCAAGGCGGCGCTGGATTATTTTTACCGCCGCGGCCTGGACGACGGCACCATTCGCCGCTTCGGCCTGGGCGCTTCGGGGGAGCAATGGGATGTGCTCACCGCTTTCCTGCTGAAAAAGGGCTATTCCCAGGAGGAATTGAGCCAGGCGGGGCTTTCCGTGGTGAAGGGCGATACCGCCTACGATATGTTTCGCAGCCGCGTGATGTTTCCCATTATCGATCAGCGGGGAAACGTGCTGGGCTTCGGCGGCCGCGCTATGGGCGACGCCAAGCCCAAATATCTCAACACCGCCGACACTCCGGTTTTTAATAAGCGCAAGGGCGTATACGCCATCAACCTGGTCAAAAAGCTGCGCGATTTAAAGCGCGCTATCCTGGTGGAGGGCTACATGGACGTGGTGGCCATCACCCAGGCAGGGGTGGCGGGGGCGGTGGCCACGCTGGGCACCTCCCTCACCGCCGAGCAGGCGCGCCTGCTCAAGCGCTTTGTGCCCGAGGTGTGGGTGGCCTACGACGGCGACGAGGCGGGGCAGCACGCCATTGAGCGCGCGCTGACCATTTTCGAAGAAGAGGCGGTTCCGGCCCGTGTGCTCTATTTCCCCGACGGGCTGGATCCGGACGAATTTATCCGCCAGCGGGGGCTGGAAGCCTTTCAGGCCCTCAAGCCCATGCACCCCGTGGCCTACCGTATGCAGCGGCTGCGCGGACAGTTCGATCTGGAAACCCAGGACGGACGCACGGAATACGCCAAGGCCTGCGCGGCGCTGTTTAAAAAAATTCAGGAGCCGGTGGAACTGGAAAATTATCTGGAGCTGCTCTCCGTGCAGACGGGCTTTTCCCGGGAGGTGCTGGCCGCGCAGATGGGCGTATCCGCCCCGGCGGCTCAGCATAATTCACCGCCGCAGCGGGAAAACTTATCCGCAAAGCGGCCTTTTTCCCAGGGCGACCGAACCGAGCAAATGCTGCTGGCCCTGTTTTCGGCGGGGCGCATTCCCCGGGAAATGATCCGCCCGGAGGATTTTGAGGACGAGCGGTTCCGCGCCATCGCCCAGGCGCTTTTGGCGGGGCAGACCCCCGCGCAGATTCTTTCCCAGGCGGAGGACGACCCTGCGCGCCAGGCGGCGGGGGAGGTTTTCTCCCTGCTGAGCGACGCGGAGCAGGAAAACGCCGCCGTTATCGCGGAGGACTGCCTGCGCAATCTGCACATCAAGCGATTGCAGCAGGAAATGAACAAAATGACCGAATTACTTCGCAGCGCCCAGGAACCCCAAACCCGGGCGGGCGCGCTGCGGGAGTTGACGACGCTTTCGAAAGAATTGGCCCGCTTAAAGCAGCAGGGCCACTGACGGCAAGAGAGGAGTTTTGAGCCCATGAGCACGCATGTGGATGCGAAGCAGGCAAAGCTGAACGAATTATTTGAACTGGGAAAAAGAAAAGGCTCTTTAACCTATGACGAGATCATCAACAAGCTTGCCGCCTGTGAAATCGATCCGGAGCAGTTTGACAATGTGCTGGAAACGCTGGAGGCCATGGGCATCGCCGTAACCAGGGGGGACGAGGAGCCTAAATCCGCCGCCCAGCCCGAGCCCATGCCCGACGATCTGGACCTTTCCATCCCCGACGGCATCAGCATCGACGATCCGGTGCGCATGTATCTCAAGGAGATCGGCCGGGTTCCGCTTCTGACCGCCGAGGAGGAAATCGAAATCGCCCAGCGCATGGAGCAGGGCGACGAGGAAGCCAAGAAAAAGCTGGCGGAGGCAAACCTGCGCCTGGTGGTTTCCATCGCCAAGCGCTATGTGGGCCGGGGCATGCTGTTCCTGGATCTGATTCAGGAGGGCAACCTGGGCCTGATTAAGGCCGTGGAAAAATTCGATTACCGCAAGGGCTATAAATTCTCCACCTACGCCACCTGGTGGATTCGTCAGGCTATCACCCGCGCTATCGCCGATCAGGCCCGCACCATCCGCATCCCCGTCCATATGGTGGAAACCATCAACAAGCTCATTCGCGTTTCCCGCCAGCTTTTGCAGGAATACGGCCGCGAGCCTACGCCGGATGAAATTGCCAAGGCCATGGGCATCAGCGAAACCAAGGTGCGGGAAATCATCAAGATCGCTCAGGAGCCTGTATCCCTGGAAACGCCTATCGGCGAGGAGGAGGACAGCCACCTGGGGGATTTCATCGAGGATGATAACGCCCCCGCCCCGGCGGAGGCCGCTTCCCACGCCCTGATGAAGGAGCAGCTTTGGGATGTACTGGACACCCTGACCCCCCGGGAGGAAAAGGTGCTTCGGCTGCGCTTCGGCCTGGACGACGGCCACCAGCGCACGCTGGAGGAAGTGGGCAAGGAATTCAAAGTCACTCGCGAACGCATTCGCCAGATCGAGGCCAAGGCCCTGCGCAAGCTGCGCCATCCCAGCCGCAGCAAGAAACTAAAGGATTATCTGGATTAACATGCGACTGCCTGCACTTGACGAGCGGCTGGCCTGCGCCGCCGCCCTTTTTCCTGCCTGCGAATACGGCGCGGATATTGGCGCCGATCACGGGCGGCTTTCCTGCGCCCTGCTGGCAAGTGGGAAATGCCGGCGCATGTGCGTGGCGGATATCAGCGCGGAATCCTTGGAAAAGGCCAAGCGCCTGCTGCGGCTGCACGGCCTGGCGGAGCGCGCGGATTTTTCCGTCAGCGACGGCCTGGCGGCCCTTTCCTGCCGGGCAGACGCTATCGCCATTCTGGGCATGGGGGGCTGCACCCTGGCGGACATTCTGCTGCGCGGGCGGGAGCGGCTGCAGGGCGCGGCGCTTATTTTATCCGCCCACACCCAAATTCCCCATGTGCGGGAAACGCTGACGGCGCTGGGCTATCGCATCGACGAGGAGCAGGCCGTGCGCGCGGGGGGCAGATTTTATGTCGTGCTGCGGGCGCTGCCGGGCGCAGCCTGCTATTCGCCGCGCGAGCTGCTGTTGGGCCCCTGCCTGATGCGAACGGGCCAGGGGGCGGTATACCGGGATTATGTGGCCTGGCGGCGGGAGGCCACCGCCTGCGAACAGGACAAGAACGCGAAGACGCGGCTTCAATGGCTGGAGGAGGAATACGCCCGTGTGTGCCACAGTGAAAACGATTGAGCAGCTTTTGCAGGAGCTTGCGCCCTTTGAAACCGCCGAGGGCTTTGATAACGCGGGCCTGCTGCTGGGCAGGCGGGAGCAGCCGGTGCGCCGCGTGCTGGTGGCGCTGGATGCGACGCTGGACGTGGTGCGGGAAGCAAAGGAAATCGGGGCGGAGTTGATCGTGACTCACCACCCGCTGTTTTTTCATCCCCGGAAAAACCTGGTGGAGGAGGATCCGGAGGCAAGGATCGCGTGCGAAATGATTCGCGGAGAAATCGCCCTGCTCAGCGCCCATACCAATCTGGATCAAACCACCCTGAGCGGCAGCGCGTGCAGCGCGCGGCTGCTGGGACTGAAAAATCTGCGCCAGAAGGGCTACCTTTTTATCGGCGATTTGGAAACGCCCCTTTCCGCCGGGACGCTGCGGCAGAAGATTACCGCCGCGCTGCGCTTTCCCGCCCGGCTGTACGGGCAGGAGGAGTGGAAAATTTCCTGTCTGGCCGTCGCCGGAGGCGCGGACGACGGCGATTGGCTGACGGCGCGCCAGGAGGGCGCGCAGGCGCTGCTGACGGGCGAGGTGCGCCATCATAACGCCCTGGCGGCGACTATGGAGGGCTTTGCGCTGCTGGACGGCGGCCATTATGGCACCGAGGCGCCCCTGGTTCCCGCGCTGGCGGAGTATTTACAAAACCGTCTGAATGATGTACAATGTGAGGTACGGGTTTATCCGTCGCAATGCGCGCCCTTTGGGCACGCTTGAGATAAGGAGGCAGAAACATGGATCAGTTGCACCTTTTGTGGGATTATCAACAGGCCGATATGGCGGCGTCCAAGGTGGAAAACGCCATCAAGCGTTCGCCCACCCGCCAGAAGCTTGTGAAATATCGCGATTATCTGCTGGAGCAGCAAAACGTGATGAAGCATATCGAGGGCGAGGTGGCCGCCATGGCCGATCGCCTGGAGGCGCTGAAGGACGCCGTTTCCATGACGGACGATCAGCTGCGCTCCCTTCAGAACAAGCTGGAAAGCGATCCTCCCACGGACAGCGAGGGTTTGCAGCAGTTCCTTGCCGATGTGCGCCGTTTCCAGAATAATCTTACCGCCTACGAGCAGGAAATTAAGCGCATCCGCAAGGATGCGGGCGACCGCGAACGCCTGCAGCACGATGTGCGCGTGCGTGCGGCCAAGGCTAAAGGCGAATTTGATAAGCTGAAGGTCACCTATGACGAGGAATATAAAAAATCCAATCAGGAACTGGAGGGCCTTCGGAAGGCGGCGGAGGAAAAGGCGCAGCCCATCGAGCCGGAATTGATGGAGCGCTATCGCACCATCAAGCGCCATTGCGTGCCGCCCCTGGCCCAGCTTTACGGCGACCAGTGCGGAGGCTGCAATATGTCGCTGCCCTCCGCGGTATCCCGTAAGATTAAAGCGGGCGAGTTGGTGGAGTGCGAAACCTGCGGTCGGCTGCTCATCGTGATCTGACGCTCCGCTCCCGGACGCCGGGTGCTGCGCATGCCTCCGGGCGCGAAAAATCTGGGCCGCGCCCGAGGAAAATTTATCGCTGAAAGGGGAAATGTATTATGCAGAAAAAAATGGATTCGGTGGTGCTGACCCGGTAAACTGCATAACCTGGGCGCAAGAAAAGGGAGTCCCCTTTTGTTTGCAATGCCCTTTCCCAAAGCGACGAGCCCGCGCATTTCTAAGGCAAAAAAACAAAGCCATGGAAACAGCCGAAAAACGCTGCTTTCATGGCTTTTTGCGTGGGAAAAAACGCGCCTGAACGAAAAGGAGAAAAAAATGCAATTGAACGAATTAGAAAAAATCAACAACGCCAACGCCATGGACGGCGGCCTGCAGGTGGCCCGCGTATCCGCCGTTTTCAAAGAAGCGTATCACCTGCTTACCGAGATGGGGGAATGCCGCGCCCGGCTCAAGGCCTCCGTCTATTATCACCAGGGCGGCGCGCCCTATCCCACCGTGGGAGATTTCGTTGCGTATCGCCGCAATCCGGCGGGGGAGAGCGTGATTGAGGATACGCTGCCACGGAAAACCTTTTTCCAGCGCTTCGATGCCTTTCATCCCGGCCAGCCCCAGGCCGTCGCCGCGAATTTTGATACCGTGATGATTCTCACCTCCGCCAACCACGATTTTAATGAAAACCGGCTGCGCCGCTATCTGGCCGCCGCCCGGCAGAGCGGGGCGCAATACGCCGTGGTGCTGACCAAATGCGATGCGGCCCCCAACCCGGAGGAATACCTATCCGCCGCCCGGGCCGTTTCGGGGGATTGCCCTGTTTACCCCGTCAGCGCCCGGCAGGGGGCGGGGCTGGAGCCTCTGCGCGCTTTCCTGCGCCCGGGCAGCGTCACGGTGTTTCTAGGCTCCTCCGGGGTGGGAAAATCCACCCTGGTGAACACCCTGGCGGGCCGGGAAATCATGGATGTGAACGGCATCCGCCAGGCGGACAGCAAGGGCCGCCACACCACCACCCGGCGGCAGCTGATCGCCCTGGAAAACGGCGCGATGATTATGGACACCCCCGGCATGCGCGAACTGGGCCTGATGGACGCAGAGGAGGGGGTGAAGACCACCTTTGAAGAAATTGAACGCCTGGCCCAGTTCTGCCGCTTCCGGGATTGCTCCCACGGCGCGGAACCGGGCTGCGCCGTGCAGGAGGCGCTGCGGGCGGGCCGCCTGAAGCCCAAGGCCTTGGAGCAATACCTGCTGCTGCGCAGGGAGGGCCAGCGGAAAAGTAAGGCGGAATGGACGGATATCAGCAAGCGCAGAAAGGCGCTGGCCAAGCAGACGCGCGCTCCGCGCAAGCCATAAAAAACGAAACGGCGTGGTGGGCTTTCGCTGACGGAGAGACAAGAGGGTTTCCTTCTCTCCGCGTTTCCGATACGGCTTTCTCTTGCGGGGCGCGGGGCGGCCGCTCAATGAGAGCGGTTCCCTGTACCCCGTATTTTTCCTTCACGCGCCGCATATGCTGGAAGCGTTTGGAGGGGAGAAGCATGATAAAGAAAAATTTTCGGGGCGACGCTTCCGCGCCGTCCAGCAAGCTGGAATATCTGCCCCAGGAGCCGAAGCCATCCTTTCTTGAAAAGCTGGCCCGGAATGCGGCGCTGGCCGGAATGCTGCTCATCGCCGTGACCGCCCTGCGCAGCGAACAGCTGCCCTCAGGAAGAAGCGTGCTCACCGCCGTGCAGGAGATGCTGGAACCGCCGCCCTGGGATGAAACGTTGGGACGGATTGAATTTGTCAGCAATCTGTTTCCGGAAACGGTTTCCGTCTTTTTCGACAGCCCGGCGGCTTACAGCCTGCGCGCCCCCAGCGCCGGGGCGCTGTGTCATGCCTGGTCGGAGGGCGAACCCTATCTGGGGTATCAGCCTGGGGCGGACGGACGGGTATACGCTCTGGCGGACGGTCAGGTGATGAGCCTGAGCTACGGTCCGGACGGGGAAAAGGTGCTGCGGATTCGGCATCAGGACGGGCTGGAAACGCTGTATTATAATCTGGAAAGCGTGGAAACGGCGGAGGGGGACGCCGTCGCCCAAGGAACGTGCATTGGGTGGCTGATGGAAAGCAAGGAGGCGGCCGTGGAGGTGCGCCGGGAGGGGCGCAGCGTGGATCCCACCGCCTGGATTCAGCCCCTGCCCGAGGCGGCCCCATGAGCTTTCGCATAGGCGGGGTGCGCGTGCGGCTGCATCCCCTGCTGCCTGTGTTCTGGGGCGTGACGGCGCTGCTGGGGCGATTTTCCGCCCTGTTTCCCGCCCTGGCGGCGCTTGCGCTGCATGAGAGCGGGCATCTGCTGGCTGCGCGACTTTGGCGCGTTCGCATCCTGGAAATAGAAATCACCCCTTACGGCGGGGTGATGGCGGTGGAGCAGATGGAGGGGCTTTCCCCGGGCCAGGCGTTTTTTCTGGCGCTGGGCGGGCCGCTTTTCAGCCTGGTGGGCTGCTGCCTGGCGCTGCCCCTGCTGCGGACGGGGTGGGCGAATTTTGATTTTACTGCGGGCTTTTTTCGCGGCAATTTGTTTATGCTGACGGTCAATCTGCTGCCCGCCTTGCCCCTGGACGGGGGGCGTATGCTTCGCGCCCTGCTGACGCGCCGCATGCCCTTCGCCCGGGCGAATCGCTGGTTGGTATATGCGGGATACGCCGCCGGGAGCGCGCTGTGTCTGCTATCGGTCGTTTATGCATGGCGGGGCGAATTGAATTTCTCCCCTGCCTTCGGCGGGTTGTATCTTCTTTACGCGGCGTATCAGGAAAATAAACAAAGCCTGCCCCGATATATTTCTTCGCTTATCGGGCGCAGGCTGCGGCTGGAAAAGGGCGACCGGTTGCCGGTGGAGGTGCTGGCGATAGGGGAGGGGGCCACGCCCCGGGAGGTGACGGCCCTGCTTTCCCCGGGGAAATATCACTGGGTGCAGGTGGTCGCCGCGGACGGCCTGGGCCGTCTGGGCGGGCTGGATGAAAAGGCGCTGTGCGATTTTCTGCTGGATGGCGGCGAAAACGCGCGCACCCTGGGGGAATACCTGGCCGCGAAAAACGCGCCTTAAAGCCCCAGCGCCCGGCGCTCCTTTTCGGTCAGGGGCGCGGTTTGCAGCAGTTCGGGCCGCCGTGCCTGGGTGACAAGCAGGGCCTGCTCCCGCCGCCAGGCGGCGATTTTGGCGTGGTCGCCGTTGAGCAGCACCTCGGGAACCTCCATCCCCTCGAATACCCGGGGGCGCGTATACTGGGGGTATTCCAGCAGCCCGGCGGCGGAAAAGCTCTCATCCTGGGGGCTCTCCTCGCTGCCCAGCACCCCGGGCACCAGCCGGGCCACGCAATCCGCCAGCACCATGGCCCCCAGCTCGCCGCCGGTAAGCACATAATCGCCGATGGAAATTTCCAGATCGATATACCGATCCAGCACCCGCTGATCCACCCCCTCGTAATGGCCGCAGAGCAGGATCAATTCTTCCTCCTGGGCCAGTTCCTGAGCCAGCTTCTGGGTCAGCGGCACGCCCCGGGGGGAAAGATAGATGCGCTTGGCGGCGGGCAGCGCCGCTTCCTCCGGGCTTTCCGCGCCGCCGTCCCGCGCCGGACAGCGAACGCCCCGCCTGCGGCACACATCCCGAATGGCGCTGGCGATGGGCTGGGGGGTCATCAGCATGCCCGCCCCGCCGCCGAAGGGGTAATCGTCGGTGTTTTTATGCTTGCTTTCGGAATAGGGGCGAATATCTGTGGCTTCGATGGTCAGCAGCCCCTTGGCCCGGGCGCGGCCCAGAATGCTGGCGTTCAGCACCCCCTGGAACATCTCGGGAAAAATGGTTAAAATATCAATCGTCATGCGGCGTTTCCTCAAACAGCGGACGGCTTATTCCCAATCGCAAACGGCCACCTGGGGCAGCGTGCTTTCGTCCACCAGGATGTACCCTTCCTCGGGATGCACCTGGGGAATGACGAAGCGCAGGGCGGGCAGCAGCATTTCGCCTTTTGGGGTTTTGATAACGTAAACGTCGTTCCCGCCGGGCTGCAAAATATCCCGCACCACGCCCAACTCGTTTCCCTTTCGATCCAGCGCGCGGCAGCCGATGAGATCGCAGATGAAGGTTTCGTTTTCCTCCAACGGGCGGGCGTTTTCCCGGGCGACATACAGCATCCAGTTCCGCTGCTTTTCCGCCGCGTCCCGATCCTGGGCCCCGTCCAGGCGCAGGTATACGCCGTCCTCCCGGACGCTCACATCCTCCACGGATACGGGCAGAAAGGCCCCGTCCCGCTGTAAATACACCGTTTCCAGCGCCGCGAACCGCGCCGGGCAATCCGTCTCCGGGCGCACTTTCACCTGGCCCTTCACGCCCTGGGGCCGCAGCACCTGACCTATCAGCAAATGGGATGAAAGCATGTTTATTTTTCGCTCCTTGCGCTTGATTTTCGACCGAAACAGGCAAAGAAAAACGGGCGGCACAGATCCGCCCGTTCACTGCCATTTTTACTGAATTTCGACAAACACGGGCTTGGCGGTTTTATCCGTCGCCGCCTTGACCACCGTGCGGATGGCCTTGGCAATGCGCCCCTGCTTACCGATGACCTTGCCCATATCCTCCGGCGCGACGGTGAGCTCCAGAATGATAGCTTCCGGGCCTTCCGTTTCCGTCACTTGCACGGCGTCGGGCTGATCCACCAGAGATTTTGCCAGAAACAGGACGAGTTCACGCATGGATTTTCCTTTCCGCGCTGGACAACTCAGCCTTCGATCGCGCCAGACTTCTTCAGCAGCACCCGGACGGTATCCGTGGGCTGCGCGCCGTTCTTCATCCAGGTGGCGGCCTTTTCATTGTCCACCTTGATTTCGGCGGGCTGCTTCATGGGATCGTAGTAGCCGATTTCTTCGATGAAGCGGCCATCCCGGGGGCTGCGCACATCCGCGACAACGATGCGATAGAAGGGATGCTTTTTCATACCCATTCTCTTGAGACGAATTTTCACGGCCATGGTAGTGTTCCTCCCTAATTTTGAATAATCTATGGTAATCATAATGAATATGATAACCGCTGCGTAGACGCCGGGCCCGCCGGCAGGGGAAGGGGGTTAGCGGATGTTCATGCTGCGCATTGCCCGCAGCGCGCCCCGCTTGTTGCCCATCATTTGCTTCACCATTTTCTGCATCTGCTCAAACTGGCGAATCAGCGCGTTCACATCCTGCACCGTCACTCCCGCGCCCGCGGCGATGCGCTTGCGGCGGGAGGCGTTGAGAATGCCGGGGTTGTGGCGCTCCTTGAGGGTCATGCTGTTGATGATGGCCTCGGGCTTTTTAAAGGCCTTTTCATCCACCTCGACGTCCTTGAGCTTGCTGCCGATGCCGGGCAGCATGCCCAGCACGTTTTGCAGCGGCCCCATTTTCCTGATCTTCTTCATTTGATCCAGAAAATCGCTCAGATCGAAATCCGCAGGGTTTTTCTTGGCCGCCAGCTTGGCCGCGGCCTCTTCGTCGGCGGTAGCGGCGGCTTTTTCGATAAGGGTCAGGATATCGCCCATGCCCAGGATACGAGAGGCCATTCGCTCGGGATGGAAGGGCTCGATATCGCCCAGCTTTTCGCCCGTGCCCGCAAATTTGATGGGCTTGCCCGTCACCGCGCGCACGGAAAGCGCCGCGCCGCCCCGGGTGTCGCTGTCCAGCTTGGTGATGATTACGCCGTCGATGGACAGCTTTTCATCAAAGGATTTGGCCACGTTCACCGCGTCCTGGCCCGTCATGGCGTCCACCACCAGAAGAATTTCCTGGGGCCGGACGGTAGCCTTGACCTCCTGCAGTTCCTGCATCAGCGCTTCGTCCACATGCAGGCGGCCGGCAGTATCGATAATCAGCACGTCCCGGCCGTAATAGCGGGCGTAATCGATTGCCTCCTGGGCAGTTTTCACGGGGCTCTGCGTGCCCTTTTCAAAAACGGGAACGCCCACCTTTTCGCCCACCACCTGCAATTGCTTGATGGCGGCGGGGCGGTAAATATCGCAGGCGGCCAGCATGGGCTTTTTGCCCTGCTTGAGCAGATAGCCCGCCAGCTTGGCGGCCATGGTGGTTTTGCCCGCGCCCTGCAAGCCGCAGAGCATGTAAATCGTGGGCACGGAGGAGGACCAGGTCAGCTTCGCGTTGGAGCCGCCCATCAGGCTGGTCAGCTCCTCGTTGACGATTTTAATCACCTGCTGCCCGGCGTTCAGATTGGCAAGAATCTCCGCGCCGATGCACCGCTCGGTGACGCGCTTGATAAAATCCTTCACCACCAGGTAGTTGACGTCCGCTTCCAGCAGCGCCATGCGCACCTCGCGCATCGCGTCCTTGATATTTTGCTCCGTCAGCTTGCCCTTGCCCGTCAGCTTTTTAAAGGCGTTTTGCAGCTTTTCGGAAAGTCCCTCAAAAGCCATTTTCAGCGTTCCTCCTGCTCCAGCAGTTGATCGATGCATTGCCTGGCGGCGGCAAGATGCGGCTGGGTGTCCGCCTGGGCGCGCACCTGGGCCAGCTCCGCCCGGCAGCGGGCCAGGCCGTCCTCCACCGCCTGGAAGCGGCGAATCATTCCCAGCTTTTCCTCCAGCCCCTCCAATTGCTTTTCCACCCGGGCGACCGTATCGTGGACGCTTTGGCGGCTGACGGAAAATTGTTGGGCGATTTCCGCGAAGGTGAGATCCTCTTCCCAATGAAGGCGGGCCATTTCCCGCTGATTCTCTGTGAGGATCTCGCCGTAAAAAGCGAGCAGCCAGGAGCGGAACAGCCGTTTTTCCATGGCTTCTAATTCAGCCGCCATTCCGTTCTCCCTCCCTGCCGGGCGAAGGGCCCGGGCCGCATGCTTTCGAAATTGCCTTCCCATTATAGCAGATTTTCATGGCTTGTCAAGTGTTTTTCCTTGACATATTTTTGCGTAGGGAAAACAAATTCTTACTCAACGTGCTGAAGCAAATTCATAGGAAATTCATTATTCGTCGGCGCTTTGCGCCTGAACATGCAGCGTGCCCTGGGCCTGGCGCGCCTCCACGGTCAGGGTGTACGCGCCGTTTTCAGGAATGCGCACGGTGAAATCTCTCGCTTCCGTGCCGTTGCCGGAATACAGCGCCGTCCCGTCCGGCGCTTTTATTTCCAGGCGCAGCGCGCCCGCCTCCGTTTTAAAGTGAATGTGCAGGGAGTCCTCCGCTTTCAGCGTCAGCGTGTGCCGGTCCGTTCCGTTCATGCGCTGGGCGTCCAGCAGGTAGGAATCTGGGTTTTTCACGCGGGTTCCGGTGAGGGACGGCTGATAATAGAGAAACAGAAAAAGCGCGATTCCGGCGATCAGCAGCATGGAAAGGGACAGCAGCTCGATTTTCTTTTTATTCATGGCGATTCATTTCCTTCCTTAAAATAATGCAAGATAGGCGCTTAGGGGCGCGGCTGGTATACGCGGAAAAAATGGCGGATGTGGCGCTCCATCAGCGCCAGCATTTCCTCTTCGCGGTCCGGCTCCCGATCGCAGAGGGCGATCCAGGCTGAAATGGGCAGGCACAGCTGGGCTGCCAGGAGCTCCGGATCGTCCTCCGCCAGCTTGCCCTGGCGCGCAAGGAAGCGAATGAGCCCGGAGAAATACCGCATAACGTCCGTGTAATTTTGTTTGGTTTGCAGCGCTTTGAGCACGGGGTTCTGAAACTGCTCGATGGTCAGCATCCGGCGCGCCTTACTGATCATGGGATCGTGCAGAATATAGCGCACCTGGCCCAGCATGCTTTGCGCCGCCGCTTCGGGGGTTATATCCCTCTGCTTCGCCGTGAACGCGGGATCGTCCCAATTTGCCTGGGCGAAAATGGAGCGCTTTTCGTATTGCACAAAAATCGTCTGCGCCAGCGCGTCCAAAATTTCCTGCTTGCTGGCAAAATGGCTGTACATGGACGCTTTGCGGATGCCCACCGCCTCGGCGATCTGCGCAATCGAGGTGGCTTCATAGCCCTGGCGGGAAAACAAATCCAGCGCCGTTTCCAGAATTTCCTGCTTGGTGTTGCCTCTTTCCATAGGCGCCCCTCCCTGCAATCGGAAAACATGCTTTATATTATACCTACCAAACGGTCGGTAGCCAATGGAAGTGGGCGAGAAATAATGAAAATGCCGGCGGAAATGTACAAAAGCGCTCACGGTCTGCTTCGCGCCGCCTAGCGCTCGTTCCTCTGGACGTTTTATTATGCGCGCGCCTTTTTCGCAGATATATGCTTTTCAAAAAACAATAGCCCCTGAAAGCGTTATCGCCTCAAGGGGCTTTCGGAACGGCGCGATTCGCCGCCGGGCTTTTAACGGCCGAAGAGCGCCGCAGTTTTCTTCATTCGCTCCGCGATCTTCACGCCAAACGGGCAGCGGGATTCACAGGCGCGGCAGCCGATGCATTCGGACGCGGTATGCTCCAAGGCTTCATAATGGGCCCGCACGGTGGCGGGCGTCTCCGGCTGCATGGCCGCAAGATCATAGAATTTATTGATCATGGCGATGTCGAGCTTTGCTACGCAGGGCTTGCAATGCCCGCAGTAGGTGCATTCGCCGCGGTAAGCGTGGAAGGGGGCGTTGGAGATAACGGACGCATAGTCCTTTTCCGCCTGAGAAGCGCTTTCATAGGCCAATGCCTGGTTGATCTGTTCTTTTGTATCATAGCCGCACAGAATCGAGCCTACCGCCGGGCGGGTCAGGGCGTAATGAATGCACTGCACCGGGGTCAGGCTCACGCCGAAGGGAGAACGCTTCGCGTCGAACAATCTGCCTCCGGCAAAGCCTTTCATCACGGTAATTCCAACATCGTTTTCCTCGCAGACGCGGTACAGCCTCGCGCGGTCGGCGTCGATTCCCTTCAGCCCCGCGTCAAATTCTTCTGCGAACATTGTGTTGATATCCTCGCTGGCGGGCAGCATATCAAACGCCGGATTGACGCTGAAGAGAATCATCTCCACATAACCGGATTCCGCCGCCTTAACGGCCACCTTGGGGTTATGCGAGCTGATGCCAACATGACGAATCACGCCGCTGTTTTTCAATTTCATGACGTAGTCCAGGTATTCAGAGCGCTGAATCTGCTCCCATTCCTTTTCGGAATCCACATAGTGAATCATGCCCAGGTCGATATAGTCGGTCTGCAGGCGCTTTAGCAGATCTTCAAAAGCGGGACGAACATACTGCATGTCTCTCGTCCGGAAGTATTGCCCATCCTTCCAGGTGGATCCGATATGGCCTTGAATATACCACTGGGCGCGGTTCTCTTTGATTCCTTCGCCAATGATATCTCTAGATTTCGGGTCCGCCATCCAACAATCCAGAATATTGATTCCCTGTTCGGAAGCATAACGAATCAGGCCGACGCCCTCCTCCTCCGGATGCCGCTCCAGCCATTCTCCGCCAAATCCGATCTCGCTGACCTGTAATCCCGTTTTTCCCAAGCGTCTAAATTCCACCTTTACTTCTTCCTTTGCAAATTTTATTTGAGCCTATCTTTATTGTTGTCTTTGTATCGTTTGAGCGTCAAAGTAACGCCTGCGACAGCCCGCTGCCCCGCAAACCGCAAAGGCAACTCCCCTAATTTTATTATATCACTTGCATTAACGCCGCGCAATATAAAATGCCGATGCAATCCAATTGAATTACATCGGCATTTTGGCGGAGAAGGAGAGATTCGAACTCTCGAACGGTTTTACCCGTTACACGATTTCCAGTCGTGCGCCCTCGACCAAGCTAGGCGACTTCTCCACAGCTAAACCGGTCAACGACAGCTATATTACCACATTATTCCCGGCGCGTCAAGGGGGTAAAATGGATTTTGAACACAGAATCCTCGAAAAACGAAAAATTTCTTTTTATGGAAATCCCATACGGGACGTTTTTGCTCGGCAGGGGGTTGAATTATGGGGAATAGCTGATATAATTTTGGAATCGGCGCTTTCCGGGCGGAAAGCGGCATTGATTTTGATCGCGTTTCGGCGGAAGGAAAGGGCGGAAACCAATGAAAAGATGGGAAAGCTATACCACCAAGGAAATAAAACCCGGCGGCTGGCTTTTGCGGCAGTTGCGGGCGCAGGCCCAGGGCCTGTGCGGACATTTGCATGAAATTTGGCCCGATATACGGGACAGCGCCTGGATCGGCGGCAACCGCGAGGCGTGGGAGCGTGTGCCCTACTGGCTGGACGGCTTCATCCCCCTGGCCTTTTTGCTGGACGACGAATCCATGAAGGCGACGGCCCGGAAATATGTGGCGGCCATTCTTGCCCGGCAGGAGGCGGACGGCTGGATCTGCCCCTGCAAAAAAGAGGAGCGGGGCGCGTATGATAACTGGGCCGTTCAGCTCATCGCCAAGGTGCTGACGGTGTATTATCAATGCACGGGGGAGGAGCAGGCCCTTCAGGCGGTATACCGCATTTTAAAAAACTATTACGATCTGCTTAAAAGCAGAGAAATTGCGCTGAAGGAATGGGGAAAATTCCGCTGGTTTGAAACCTTCATCGCCATGAACGAAGTTTATCAGCGCTTCCCCGAGGATTGGCTGAAGGAGCTGGCCCGCATGCTGAAAGAGCAGGGAGCCGATTACCAGGCGCTTAAGCCCCAATGGAAACGCCCGCTGAATAAATGGACCTTCGAAACCCATATCGTGAATATCATGATGAGCCTGAAGGCCGAGGCGGTGTCCCACGCGCTGCTGGGGCAGCCCTATCGCAATGAGGCGGAAGCGGACTATGCGCTGCTTCGGGGATACAACGGAACCCCCGTGGAGTTGTTCACCGGCGACGAATGCCTCTCGGGCCTCAGCCCCATTCAGGGAACGGAGCTGTGCGCTGTGGTGGAGGAAATGTATTCGCTGGAGATGCTGTTTGCCTATACGGGGGAAAATATCTGGCTGGAGCGGCTGGAGAAGGTGGCGTTCAACGCCCTGCCTGCCTCCGTCAGCGAGGATATGTGGACGCATCAGTATGTGCAGATGAGCAACCAGATGGCCTGCCAGAAATTCCCCGGCAAATCCCTTTTCCGCACCAACGGCAGCGAGGCGCATCTGTTCGGGCTGGAGCCGAATTACGGCTGCTGCACCGCGAATTTCGGCCAGGGGTGGCCGAAGCTGGCGCTGTCCGCCTTTTTCCATGACGAGAATGGCGCCGTGCTCAGCGCCCTGCCCATTCCCTCTGTTCTGCGGGCGAAGGAAGGGGAGATTCGCCTGGAAACGGAATATCCCTTTAATAACGTCCTGCGCTACACCGTCGATAGTCAGGCGGATTTCACCCTTGCGGTGCGCCTGCCCGGCTTTGCCCGGAATATCACAATCGACGGCCAGCCCGGCGATGACCGCGAGCCACGCTTTTTCATTCCCGCGCATACGCGCAGAACCATCGAAATTCGCTTTGACGCGGAGCCCGTGCTGATGGAGCGGCCCAACGGGCTGAAAACCGTGGCGTGCGGTTCGCTGGTTTTCTCCGTGCCCGTGCGGTATCACCGGGTGATGCATGAATATGAGCGGGACGGGGTGGAGCGGCAGTTCCCCTATTGCGATTATGAATTGGTTCCCGATTCGGCGTGGAATTACGCTTTCGCTGGCCATGATTTCCAGGCGATCCGGCAGGGCGTTTCGGACGCGCCCTTTTCCGAGGCGCACCCTCCCGTGGAAATCGAAGCGCTGCTTCAGCGGGTGGATTGGCCGCTGGAGGACGGCTATGAAACGGTGTGCGCCAAGCTGCCCGGCCGCACGCCCCAGGGCGCGCCGGAGCGCCTTCATCTGATTCCCTACGGCTGCGCCAAGCTGCGCATGACGGAGCTGCCCGATCTGAGCGGAGAAAGGAATCAATGAAAAAATAATGCGGGAGGGCCTTCTTTGGCCGCCAAAGAAGGCCCTCCCGCGCCCTCCCAAGAAAGCCGTATGGGTAAAGACAGACATTAAGAAATCTGCTTGTTTTTCCGCAAACGGGGAAGGAATTGGCGTACCAAACGCCATGCGCCTTCGTTCATTTTGGAAGTGGAGAATCGGGCGTTTTTTTGTTTCCTCATTTTCCCTGTACAGCCTTCTTTGACGAGGGCGGCTTTTTCCGCAATACTTCCACCGCCCGTTCTCGCGCCTTTCCTTTTTGCTTGACAGTTTTTGGCGTAAAATGCTACAATTATTTCAGCAATCAATGAACGGAGGGCGCTGCATGATGCGTTACGCGCTGGAATGGACGGGCGGCCGCTTTGATTCTGCCGGTCAGGAAAAATATCCCTTGTTCCCGGTGGAGGTTCCGGGCAACATTCAATATGATTTCGCCAAATTTCAGGGGCTGATCGAAGGTCTGCAATTTTCCGATCAGGTGAAGCGGCTGGAGGAGACGGAGGATTACTATTGGGAATACCGCGCCGTCGCCGCGTATGATCTGCGCCCCGGCCAGCGGATTTTTCTGGTGGCGGAGGGGGTGGATTACCAATTTGAGATTCGGCTGGACGGCAAGGCGATTCATTCCCAGGAGGGTATGTATACCCCGGTGGAATTGGACCTGACGGAACGCCTGCACCCCGGCGCGCTGTTGCAATTTATTATTTATCCGCATCCCAAACGCCCCGGGCCTTGGGACGGTTTTCGCCAGGCGGCGGATCATTCCTGCAAGCCGCCCGTCTGCTACGGATGGGATTGGAACCCGCGGCTGCTGATTTCCGGCCTTTGGCAGCCCGCGTATCTGGAAACGCGGGAGGTGGATTATATCCGCGCCTGCGAGCCCTTTTACACCCTGAACGAGGAGCGCACCGCGGCGGAAATCCGCTTTGAAACGGATTGCGACGCGCCCGTCCGCTATACCCTGCAGGATGCGCAGGGCACGATCGTTTATCGTGGAAACGAGCCCGCCTTCCGGCTTGAGCCGGTGCATCTGTGGTGGTGCGCGGGGGAGGGGGAGCCGTATCTGTACACCTGGACGGCGGAAACGGCGAGCGATTGCAAATCGGGCCGTCTGGGCCTGCGCACGCTGCGCCTTGTGCAAAATCAGGGAACCCTGGGCGAACCCCAGGATTTTCCCAAATCCCGCTATGCCGCCGCCATCACGCTGGAATTAAACGGGCGGCGCATCTTCGGCAAGGGCTCCAACTGGGTGAACCCCGAGCTGTTTTTCGGCCGCATCACCCGGGAACGCTATGCCGAACTGCTGCGCCTGGCGGCGGACGCGCATATGAATCTGCTGCGCGTCTGGGGCGGCGCGGGCGTCAATAAACCGGATTTTTACGCCCTCTGCGATGAAATGGGCCTGTTGGTCTGGCAGGAATTCATGCTGGCCTGCAATCATTATCCCGGCACGCCGGAATATCTGGGGGTGCTGGAGCAGGAGGCTTCCTCCATCATTCGGGCGCTGCGGGGCCATCCCTGCCTGGCCCTTTGGTGCGGCGGCAACGAGCTGTTCAACGGCTGGTCCGGCATGGACGAGCAGGATCCGCCTCTGCGCCTGCTCAATAAGCTGTGCTATGAATTGGATTTTTCCCGGCCCTTTCTGATGACCTCGCCCTCCGCCGGAATGGCCCACGGAGGGTATCTGTTCCAGGATGAAAGCACGGGCCTGGACGTGTTGGCCTCCTTCCCGCAAAAGCATTTCACCGCCTATACGGAATTCGGCGTGCCCGCCCTGGCCGCGCCAGAAGCGCTGCGCCAGATTATCCCCCAGGAGGAGCTTTTCCCCGTAAGGCCCACCGCCGCCTGGGTGACGCACCATGCCTTTGAGGCCTGGGGCGAAAACAGCTGGGCATGCTTGCCCCTGCTGGAGGCGTATTTCGGCCCGGCCGATTCGCTGGATACGCTGGTGGCGGAAAGCCAGTGGCTTCAGGCCGCGGGGTATCAGGCCATTTTTGAGGAGGCGCGCCGCCAGTGGCCCTATTGCTCAATGGCAGTGAATTGGTGCTTTAACGAGCCCTGGATCACCGCGGCCAATAACGCCCTGACGACCTATCCCGCAAAGCCCAAGCCCGGCTATTACGCCGTGCGCGACGCGCTGCGGCCCGTGCTGGCCAGCGCCCGCATACCGCATTTCAACTGGCGGGCGGGGGAGCGCTTTTCCGCCGGAATCTGGCTGCTGAATGACGGCAACGCCCCCGCGCGGGAACAGATCACCGTGACGCTGCGGCTGGGGGCCTGGGAAAAAACGCTGCTGCAATGGGATTCCGGCAGCGTGGAGGGGAAAAGCAATCTGGAAGGCCCCACCGTCCACTGCGTGCTGCCCGACGCGACGGACGCAGAGGAACTGGAGTTGATTCTGACAGCCGGGGACGCGGCGCATTCCTCCCGCTACCGGCTGCATTACCGGCCGCGCCATCCCCGGAAGGACGCGGGACGGCTGAACGTGTAAACCTATAATCTCATACGCATCGGCCCGGCTTCGCCCGCGTAAGAAAAGCAACAGCGCTGAAATATTGCGCGGACGAAGCCGCCGAGACGCGGCTTCACCGGATTCGATTATTTTGCCTTTTTCCGCTTTTTTCGATGAAAAACTCCCGGAATGGCAATTGACAGGGATACGCGAATGCGTTATACTTTCTCAAATACTGAAAAAGGGGATGGAAAAGCATGCTTCAAAAGGTTGTCCGGGAGGGCCTGACCTTCGACGATGTGCTGCTCGTGCCGCACCGCAGCGAGATTTTGCCCAAGGAGGTTTCTCTGGGCGTGCAGCTCACCAGCAAAATCAAGCTGAATATTCCCGTTCTTTCCGCCGCGATGGATACCGTGACGGACGCGCGGATGGCCATTGCCATCGCCCGTGAGGGCGGCCTGGGCGTGATTCATAAAAACATGTCTATTGCCGAGCAGGCCTCTCAGGTGGACAAGGTGAAGCGCAGCGAGCATGGCGTGATTACCGATCCCTTTTTTCTTTCCCCGCAGCATTTGATTTCCGACGCAAAGGCGCTCATGGCCCGGTATCGCATCAGCGGCGTGCCCATCACCGAGGGCAAAAAGCTGGTGGGCATCCTGACCAACCGCGATTTGCGCTTCGAGCAGGACGATAGCCGGCCCATCGGCCAGGTGATGACCAGCAAAAACCTGGTGACCGCCCGGGAGGGCACCACCCTGGAGGAGGCCAAGGCGATTCTGGCGGCGCACCGCATTGAAAAGCTGCCCATCGTGGACGAGCATTTTAACCTGCGCGGCCTGATTACCATCAAGGACATTGAAAAATCCACCAAATACCCCAACAGCGCCAAAGATGAAAACGGCCGTCTGCTCTGCGCGGCGGCGGTGGGCGTGAGCCACGATGTGATGGAGCGCATCGAGGCGCTGGTCGCGGCCAAGGTGGACGTGATTTCCATTGACACCGCCCACGGCCACAGCATGGGCGTGCTGCGCACCATCGAGCAGATTCGCAAGGCCTATCCCGCTATTCAGCTTTTCGCGGGCAACGTGGCCACCGCCGCCGCCACCCACGATCTCATCGCGGCGGGTGTGGATTGCGTGAAGGTGGGCATCGGCCCCGGCTCCATCTGCACCACCCGCGTGGTGGCGGGCATCGGTGTGCCCCAGATTACCGCCGTGGCGGATTGCGCCGAGGAAGCGGATAAATATAACGTGCCCATTATTTCGGACGGCGGCATCAAGTATTCCGGCGATATTCCCAAGGCCATCGCCGCAGGGGCCAAGGCCGTGATGCTGGGCAGCCTGCTGGCGGGCACGGAGGAAAGCCCGGGCGAAATGGAAATCTATCAGGGCCGCTCCTTTAAGAGCTATCGCGGCATGGGCTCCCTGGCGGCGATGGCCAACGGCAGCAAGGATCGCTATTTCCAGGAGGACGCGAAAAAGCTGGTGCCCGAGGGCGTGGAAGGCCGCGTGCCGTATAAGGGCCCGGTGACGGATACCATCTTCCAGCTTATGGGCGGTCTGCGCTCCTCGATGGGCTATTGCGGAACGCCCACTATCGAGGATCTGCGCCGGGAGGGCGAATTCATTCGCATCACGGGCGCAGGCCTGCGGGAGAGCCATCCCCATGATATTCTCATCACCAAGGAAGCGCCCAACTATTCCAGGCTGGATTAAGGCGCGTTCTGCGGAAAGCGGCTTCGCGCGCAAAAAGGCGCGGGGCCGCTTTTTTCATCGCCTTTGGGCCGAAGAAAAGGAGCAAGCAAATGAAGAAAATTCTGTTCGTCTGCCTGGGCAATATCTGCCGCAGCCCCATGGCGGAATTCATTTTCCGGGATATGGCGGCGCGGCAGGGGCTGTCGGGACGGATCGTCTGCGCCTCCGCGGCCACCAGCGGGGAGGAGGTGGGCAATCCCGTCTATCTCCCCGCCCGACAGAAGCTGGCCGACCTGGGCATTTCCATCCAGGGGAAGCGCGCTTCGCAATTGACCCGGGCGGATTACGCGGCCTGCGATCTGCTGATCGGCATGGAGGCGCGGAACCTGACGGCCATGCGTCGTATCTGCGGCGGCGATCCGCAAGGAAAAATGCGGCGCCTGCTGGATTTCACCGCCCACCCCGGGGATATAGCCGATCCCTGGTACACGGGAGATTTTGATACCGCCTGCCGGGAAATCCAGGAGGGCTGCGCTCAACTGCTGGAATGGCTAAAGGCGCAGGGATAAGAGAATTCCGGCTTTTATGCAGCAAAGAAGCAAGACGTAAAAATTGATAAAAGAAGAAGCCGTCCCGCCAGGATGCGCACGATCATGGCGGGACGGCTCTTTTGGGCGTTTTTCTTGGTTATCTCAGGCGCTTTGCAAAATCCGCCAGCGCGTCGGGAATATGAATCTGCTGAGGACAAACCTGTTGGCAGCGATGGCAGGCGATGCAGGCGTCAGGCCGCTGCTGGGGCGGCAGGGCGGAAAGCGCCATGGGCGCGATGAACACGCCCGAGCCCGCCACCATGGCCTCGTTATACAGCTTCAATAATTGCGGAATGGGCAGATGCTTGGGGCAGTGACTCACGCAGTAATGACAGGCGGTGCAGGGCACCGTGGTGCGGCGGATCATGCCCTGGGCAATGGAAAGCAGCAGGGCCGTTTCCTTTTCATCCAGGGGCTTATCTTGCGCGAAGGTTTCGATGTTTTCCCGCGTCTGGGGCAGATTGCTCATGCCGGACAGGGTAAGCGTCACCTGCGGCAGGCTTTGCAGGAAGCGGAAGGCCCAGGCGGGGATGCTTTCCTCGGGCCGGGCGGCCTTCAAAAGCGCCTCGTCCTCGGGGCGCAGCGCGGCTAACTGGCCCCCGCGCACCGGCTCCATCACCCAGACGGGCAGGCCCCATTCCTTCAGCAATTCCAGCTTTCCTTTAGCGTCCTGGAAGCTCCAATCAAAATAGTTCAGCTCGATCTGGCAGAATTCCATATCCTTCCCATAAGCCTCCAGAAAGCGGCGCATGGTGGGAATATCGCCGTGGGCGGAAAAGCCCAGATGCCGGATACGGCCCCGGCGCTTCTGCTCCATCAGGTAATCATAGGTTCCGTATTTGGGATCCAGATAGGCGTCGATGTTCATTTCACATACGTTGTGGAACAGATAGAAATCGAAATAGTCCACCTGGCATTTTTTCAGTTGTTCCTCAAAAATTTCCTCCGCCTTGCCCATATTACGCAGATCGTAACCGGGAAATTTGGAGGCGAGATAAAAGCGCTCCCGGGGATAGGCCCGCAGCAGCTTGCCCATCACCCGCTCAGAATTGCCGCCGTGATAACCCCAGGCGGTATCGTAATAATTCACGCCGTGGGCCATGCAGTAATCCAGCATTTCCTTGGCCGCGGTCTCGTCCACGCGGCTGTCGTCCTCCGCCAGGACGGGCAGGCGCATGGTGCCCATGCCCAGGGCGGAAAGCTTCAGACCGTGAAAATCATGATAAATCATACCGCTTCCTCCTTTTAAATACCGCGCGCGGCGGCAAATGATGCAATAAGACCGGTTATTCCCGGGCAAAGCGCCCTGTATCCAGCATGCGCCATTGCTCGTCCGCGGGCAAGCGTCGCTGAAGGCACAGGCGAACATTGGGCCCGTCGCAAGCATCGTAAAAGGCCCGGGCCTCCGCTTCGGTGCGTCCGCCCCGCGTTTTCCGGGCGATAAGCCGCTCCCGAAGCTGGGATTCATCCGCAGAAAGGAAAATTGCCCAATCGTGGGGCAGACCCTGCCAGGCGGGCGCGTCCAGCAGCAGCCAGTTTCCCTCCACCAGCAAAATGGGGCGGAAGCGTACAGGGCGTTTTCCACCACGTCGTGCAGCCGCCGGTCATACAGGGGCCAGGAAACGCTTTTCCCGTCCCGAAGGGCGCACAGCGCGACGCGAAGCCCCTCCACGTCAAAGGTTTCCGGCGCGCCCTTGATTCGCGCCAGGGAGATTTCCTCGCCGTTTCGGAATGTGACGCGGCGCAGAAGATCCTCCTGGCGGTAATGAAAGCCGTCCATCCCCAGGGCCTGCATCGGGGGCATGCCGGGCGTTTGCGACGCCAGCTCGGCAAGAAACAACGCCAAGGCGCTTTTCCCCAGGGCGGGCGGCCCGGCCAGGAACACAATTTGCCTTTCCAGACCGGATTCTATTTTCTTTTGCAGCCTACGCAGCAGCGGCAGAAAAAGCGTTCGCACCGTTTCATCCGCATAGCGGGCGCAAAATGAAAAGCCGTTCACATCCAGCATGCGCTCCATGCCGCATTCTCCTTTCGCGCCGTGCGCCGCATTCCGGAAATGGCCCGGGGCGCAAGCCGTTTTTCGCCCAGGCGAATCCTTATAAAGTATACCATATTATGCGGACTTTTCGCAAGAAAAAAGAATAGAATCCGGTTTGTAATAGTGGAAATTCGGCATGATTTGTCCGAACGCGCCGGAAGAAGTTCCCCTCTTGCTTCGGGCGCTTTTGTTGTGCTATGATAAAAAAAGAAGAGGATGTGAGGATGCGTGAAAAAATTCAGGCTGCGGAATTTCAGCGTGCGGGCCAAGCTGTGTCTGATTCTGGCCACGGCCCTGGCGCTGACCGCCGCAGGGGTGCTGGGGGCCTCGCAATTGCCCTATCGGGCCTACGACGAGCAATTGTATCAGCGCAGCGCGCAGCTGCTGGTGCTGTTTTCCCAGGCGGTGAATACCGAACTGGAGAAAATCGCCGATCAATCGCTGCAAATGCTGGGGGACACCGTGCTGCAGGGGCTGCTGATTGAAATGAACGGCATGCTTTCCGGAACGGAGCGCTGGCTGACCGTTCAGAAGGGGGTGCGGGAGCGCATCGCCTATTTCGGCTATCTGAACAAGGATTATCAGGCGGTGCAGCTGCTTCGGGCGGATGGGCAGGTCACATCCCAGGTTTTCGGCCGGGTGCAGGTGCGGCGCGAAAATTTCGATGAATGCCTGGAAAAGGCCCGGGCTGCCGAGGGACGGGAGGTGTGGCTGGCCGGGGTGGTGCCCCAGGGCTCGCTGCTGCTGGCGCGGGATATCCGGCAGATCAGCGAGCTCAAGCTGGATTCCCTGGCGCTGCTGATGATTACGGTGGATCTGCACGCCATCGTGCAGCGCTGTAATCAGAGCATGGCGGAGCTTGGGCTGCCGCTGCGGGTGGGCATGTATCTGGACGGGGAGCAGGTGTACGCCACAGATGAAGCGCTGACCGCCTTAATTCCCCCGGCGGACGGATACCGCCGGGTGCAGGCCGAGGGGGAAAATCAGCTTCTGGTGCGGAAAAGCAGCCAGGACGGCCGTTGGACCTATCTGACTATGGTTTCCTACGACGCGATTTCCCGCTCCGCCCGGGACACCATGGAAAACGCGCTGCTTTTAACGGCGGGCATTCTGACGGCGGCGCTGCTGCTGGCGTTTTTGCTGATCCGCTCCATTATGCGCCATTTTGAGGCGCTGCAGCAGAAATTTCAGGCCTTCGCCGAGGGACGCTATTCGTTTATGGGCCCGGAGGATCCCTATCGCCGCCGGGGGGACGAACTGGGGCGGCTGCATTGCCAATTCGACGTTATGGCCCGGGAAAATAAGCGCATGATTGAAGAAAATTGGGAAAAGCAGCAGCTTCTTCTGGAGGCGCAGGTGCGCCAGCTTCGGGGCCAGATCCAGCCGCATTTTCTGTTTAACACCCTGGCCTCCATCGCCTGCCTGGCGGAGGGCTGCCAGGATGCGCGCATCGCCCGGATGACCACCTCCCTGGCCCGGATGCTGCGCAAATCGCTGAGCGATAAGCGGGAGGTGATCTCTCTGCGGGAGGATCTGCAAATTGCTGAGGAATACATGAGCATCCAGCTGATTCGCTACGGCGACCGGCTGGAAATGGAACGCCGGGTGCCGGAGGAACTGCTGGAAACCCCCGTGCCCGCCATGACGGTGCAGCCGCTGGTTGAAAACGCCGTGCGCCACGCGGCGGAGGAAATGCTGGAGCCTTGCCGCATCGCCGTAACCGCCCGGCGCAACGAGGGCCGGGTGGAAATCTGCGTAGAGGATAACGGTCCGGGCATGCCCGAGGATATGCTGGAAAAATTGGAGCGGGGCGAGGCCGCGCCCTCGGGCCTGGGCATCGGCCTGAGGAATATTGACAGGCGGCTGAAGCTGCTGTTTTCGGCGGAGTGCGGGCTGCGCATCCAGCGGGCGCAGGGCGTGACCCGGGTGATCGTGCTGCTGCCGGGGAAGGAGGAAAAGCCATGATTCGGTTATTGCTGGCGGACGATGAAAGGATTATCCGGGAGGGGATCGAGCGCATGATTCCCTGCCGCGAACTGGGCATTGAAATCACCGCCTCCTGCGCCAACGCCCTCAGCGCGCTGGACAGCATGACGGACGCGCTGCCCGATATTCTGCTGACGGATATAAAGATGCCGGGCATGGACGGCCTGGCGCTGATCGAGCGGGCGCTCACGCTTAAGCCCGATCTGCAATGCGTGATTCTTTCGGGCTATGAGGAATTTGATTTCGCACGCAAGGCCATGTGCCTGGGAGTGAAGGAATATCTGCTCAAGCCCTGTGATCCCCAGGAATTGCGGGAGGTGCTGGCCCGCCTTTGCCAGGCCGTGCGGGAGCGCCGCGCCCGGGCGGAAAACGCCTTCGGCGCCCGGCAGCGCAGGGTGCGGGAAATGGCGGCGCGGATGGAGGAAATGCTGGAGGGGGAGGACCTTTCCCTCTGCGCCGTGGAAGCGGCGCTGAACGCGGCGGAGGACGCTTCCATCATCCGCGAGGCGCTGATTTATGTGGTATCCCACCGGGTGGAGGCCCCCGGCGAATGGGGCCTTCAGCAGATTTCCGGCATATATGACCAGGGGCCCGAGGCGCTGGCCGAAAAGGTGGTGGAATGCCTCCGGCGGCTGCAAACCCTCGCCCGGGGGGAGGAAACCTTCGTGGAAAAAATGAAGGGCTACATGCGCGCCCATTACAGCGAACCCGGCCTCTCCCTGCAATATCTTGCGGATCAGGTAGTGCATATGAACGCGGATTACATCGGCAAGGAATTCGCCCGGGCGGAGGGGCTGAAGGTGAGCGGGTATCTGACACAGGTGCGTATGGAGCGGGCGAAAAAGCTGCTGCTGGCCCAAAAGGAGCCCCTGATTTATGAAATCGCCGAGCAGGTGGGCCTGGGCCATAACCCTCAGTACTTTTCCCAGCTCTTCCGTAAATACACGGGCATGACTCCTAAAGAATACATCCTGCGTGCGGAAAATGGGAAAACGAATCCCGAAAACGCAATGCATGAATAGCCCAAATTCTCTGGTTTTTAAACATCCTCCTCGGATATATTCATTTACCTGAAAAATGCGCCGCGCTATAATGATTGCAGTTGATCGGGCGCGGCTTTTCCTTTGGAAAGCCTCGTTCAGACGAAAAAGGAGGAGAAAACCCTATGAAAAAGCTGCTTGCGTGCCTGCTGATCGCCGCGCTGGCCCTCACCTCGCTGTGCGGGCTGGCCCTGGCGGAGGATGAAAAAACCACCCTGCGCGTCCTGTGGTGGGGCAGCCAAGCCCGTCATGACAAAACCATGGCCATGATCGAGCTGTTCGAACAGAAAAATCCGGATATCAAGGTGGAGCCTGAATTCACCGATTGGGGCGGCTATTGGAGCAAGCTGGCCACCCAGGTGGCCGGCGGCCTGACCCCCGATGTGATCCAGATGGATTACGCCTATGTTTCCCAGTATGCCAACAGCGGCGTGCTGGCCGATCTGACCCCCTATTTTGAAAGCAAGGCCATCGATATTTCCGATGTGGCGGACAGCGTGGTGAAGGCGGGCCAGGTAGGCGAAGGCGTTTACGCCCTGTCCACCGGCTCCAACGCTTGCGTGATCGGCTATCGCAAGGATATCGCCGACGAGGCGGGCGTGACGGTGCCCGTGTCCCCCACTTGGGAAGAACTGGAGGAAATTTCCAAGACCGTGTATGAAAAGACCGGCCGGAAGAACACGCAGCTTTCCAACGCTTCCTTCGGCGATTCTCTGCGCTTCTATCTGCGCAGCTACGGCCTGCAGGCCTTCAGCGCGGATGGCAAGGCCCTGGGCTTTGACGATCCGAAGTATATCGTGATGGTGTGGGAGCGGATTATGCGCGCTGTGGAAGAAGGCTACGGCATGGCTCCCGGCGAGGAAACGGCTGCCGGCACCTTCGACGTATTCGCGGCGGACAGCTGGATGCGTTCCTTCTACAGCAACCAGCTGGGCGCGATGGAGGAAAACTCCGGCTGCACCCTTACCCTGGTCGAACTGCCCCGCCCGGCGGATTCCACGGAATATCCCACCTATTTCAAGCCCACCATGTTCTGGTCCATCGGTGAAAAATCCGAAGTGAAGGACGCCGCCGCCAAGTTCATCAATTTCTTTGTCAACGATACCGACTGCGCCGACATCGCAGGCACCGATCGCGGCCTGCCCATTTCCAGCAAGATTCGCGATCATATCGCCCCCACCCTGAGCGCGGCGGATCAGCGCGTGGTGGAATTCATGAACTATCTGAGCGAAAGCGGCCACACCACCCCCATCATGCCCCCCGATCCCGCTGCTTACGGCGAGGTAGAGAAGCTGTTTAACGAGTACACCGAGCAGGTGCGCTACGGCCTGGTGAGCGATCTGGAAGCCACCGCGCGGGAATTTATCACGGAAGCCAACGGCATCCTGGCCGCGAAGGCGGCGGAATAACCGCTTCTCTGAACAAAGGGCTTTGCAAAACAAGATGAAAGCATTGCGGGGGAACCGTTCTTTGTAAGCCAAAGAAAGGTTCCCCCGCTCCCCTCCAAGGAAGCGGTAAAGGTATGGGCGGAAAGCAAGAAAGCTTCTTGCCATTCCGCAGGCAAAGAATTCCGTTAGATTAACCGACTTATATTGCAATGATTTCTGGCCGCCCATCAGGGGAAAGAAGGAGAGATGCAGATGGAAAAGGCGAGCCGTCCGGCGCAGAGATTGGGAAGCTGGCTTGATCGGGAAGGCGTGGCGGGCTATGTGTTTATCGCGCCGTTTATTATCGGCCTGGTGGCCTTCACAGTGATTCCCTTCTTTACCTCGCTGTATCTGGCGTTTACTCAGTATAATGTGCTAACCCCGGCTAAGTGGATCGGCCTGGATAACTTTAAAAAGATGTTCTTTGAGGATAAGCTGTTCTGGAAATCCTTCTGGATCACCTTTAAATTTGCGATTATCCAGGTTCCCCTGAAGCTGACGATTTCGCTGCTGGTGGCGCTGGCGCTGTCCCGGCAGACGCGGCTGACCGCCTTTTACCGGGGGGCGTTTTACATCCCCTCGCTGATGGGGGGCAGCGTGGCCGTGGCGCTTTTGTGGAAGCAGCTTTGGGCCTACAAGGGCGTGATCAACAGCCTGCTCAAGGCAGTGGGTCTTCCGGGAAACATTAAATGGCTTTCCGATCCCAATACGGCCCTGGGGGTGCTTATCGGCCTGGGCCTGTGGCAGTTCGGCAGCTCCATGCTGATCTTCCTGGCCGCCATTAAGAATATTCCCGCCAGCTATCACGAGGCGGCCATTGTGGACGGGGCGGGCCCGGTAAAATGCTTTTTTAAGATTACGCTGCCCATGCTGACCCCGATCTTCCTGTTTAACCTGATTAACCAGACCATCGGCGCTTTCCAGGCCTTCAATTCTTCCTATCTCATCACCCAGGGCGGCCCCCTGAACAGCACGCTGTATTACGGCGTTCACCTGTATAACCGGGCGTTCACCTATTATGAAATGGGCTATGGCAGCGCGATGGCGTGGTTCATGCTGCTGGTGATCGCGCTGCTGACGATGCTGATTTTCAAATCCTCCTCAGCCTGGGTCTATTACGAATCGGAAGGGAAGTGAGCCCATGATCGGCGTGCAAAAGGCGAAAGGCGGCCTGGGCATGCGCCGCGCCCGGCAGATCAAGACGGCGGCGTATCATATCCTGATGCTGGCGTTCAGCTTCGGCATGGTGTATCCGCTGCTGTGGATGGCGGCGGCCTCCTTTAAGCCCAATACGGAGATTTTCACCAACGCTAACAGCCTGATTCCCCTCCAATTCACCACCGAGCATTACACCACCGGCTGGCGTGGCTTCGCAGGGCTGTCCTTCGCGGTGTTCTTTAAAAATTCCATTTTTGTGGCGCTGCTGGCCACGGCGGGGGTGGTGCTTTCCTCTTCCTTTGTGGCCTTCGGGCTGGCGCGGCTGCGCTTTAAGGGGCGGCAGTTCTGGTTCACCTGCATGATTATCACCATGATGCTGCCCAGCCAGGTGATGATGATTCCCAAATTTGTGCTTTTTAACCAGCTGGGATGGGTGGGTACCTATCTGCCGCTGACCGTTCCGTGCTTCTTTGGCGGCGGCGCGTTTTATATCTTCCTGATCATGCAGTTCGTCCGGGGCGTGCCCCGGGATATGGACGAGGCGGCGCGCATCGACGGCTGCACCTGGTACGGCCTGTACGCGCGGATTATGCTGCCCATGATCGTGCCCGCCCTGGTGACGGTGGGCGTGCTCACCTTTATCGGCAGCTGGGGCGATTTTATGGGCGCGCTGCTGTATCTGAATAAGCCCCGGCAGTACACCGTGGCCTACGCGCTGAAGCTGTTTAACGATAATAGCACCGCCGATTACGGCGCGACGTTCGCCATGTCCGTCCTTTCGCTGATTCCCATTCTGCTGATTTTTTTCTTCTTCCAGCGCAACCTGGTGGAGGGTATCAGCATGCAGGGCCTGAAGGGATAAGGAAAGGGGACTGAAGAAGCCGGAATTACGGCAAGGATCAGGTTTCCGCTTGTTGGCTGAGACGTCAATAGATCATCTGCTTCTGCCCAAACCATACAGCTTTCTTGGAGGGGGCTGAAATCTCCCGTCAATGGCGGGGGCGACCCACGGGGAAGTGAACGAGGCAACCGAAACAAGCGGCGGAAGCGGGGGGAACCGCTCCGGTGCGCGCTGCTTTCTCTGCCGGCGGAAAAGCAAGCTGGTTTCTTAATACCTGTCTCTCTCCAATCGGTTTTCTTGGAGGAAATTCGGGGGAACCATTCCTTAGTCTCCTAAAGAATGGTTCCCCCGGAAATATTTTTTTTATTTTTTTGTTTTTCCGCACTGGCTGCAATCGCCGCCGCAGCCACAGTGGCATTTATTGCGCCGCATCCGGCGCAGCGCCGCCGCCACCGCCCCGGCGATCAGCAGCAGAAGAAGCGCATCGGCGGCGCTCACGCCAGACCTCCCAGGAAAAAGACCAGCAGCGAAACCAGCCAGGCGACGCCGCATTGCGCCGCCACCACGCCCACAGTGGCCCAGGCAGAGCGCAGCTCGCGCTTAATGGTGGCCACGGCGGCGATGCAGGGGGTATAAAGCAGGGTGAAGGCCAGGAAGCTGAGGGCGGAGCGAACGGTGAACAGGGAGGAGAGCACGCCGCTCAGCTCCGCCACGCTGGTGCCCAGCAGCACCGCCTGGGTGCTCACCACCGCCTCCTTGGCGATAAAGCCGGAAATGAGCGAGGTGGCCACCCGCCAATCCCCATAGCCCAGGGGGGAGAAAATGGGGGCCAGCGCGCGGCCAATAATGGCCAGCAGGCTGTCCGCGCTGTCCGCCACCACGTTGAGCCGGGTATCAAAGGTTTGCAGGAACCAGATCACAATGGAAGCGACGAAAATAACCGTGAAGGCGCGCTGGATGAAATCCCGCGCCTTTTCCCATAAAAGCAGCAGCACGGATTTGGGGGAGGGCAGCCGGTAATTGGGCAGCTCCATCACAAAGGGAACGGGATTGCCCTTGAACAGCGTATGCTTGAGCGCCGCCGCCACCAGGATGGAAAGCAGAATGCCAGCGAAATACAGCCCGATCATCACCAGCCCCTGATACCGGGGAAAGAAGGCGGCGCAGAAGGTGGCGTAAATGGGCAGCTTGGCCGAGCAGCTCATATAGGGGGTGAGCAGAATGGTCATTTTCCGATCGCGATCGCTGGAGAGGGTGCGGGTCGCCATGATGGCGGGAACCGAGCAGCCAAAGCCTACCAGCATGGGCACGAAGCTGCGGCCCGAAAGGCCCAGACGGCGCAGGGGCTTATCCATCACAAAGGCAATGCGCGCCATATAGCCCGTATCCTCCAATATAGAAAGGAAGAAAAAAAGCACCACAATCAACGGCAGGAAGCTGAGCACGCTGCCAACCCCTGCAAAAATGCCGTCCATCACCAGGCTGTGCACCACCGGGTTGATGCCATAGGCGGTAAGCCCCTGATCCACCAGGGCCCCCAGCCAGTCGATGCCCATAGAAAGCCAATCGGACAGCCGGCTGCCGATCACATGGAAGGTAAGGAAGAAAACCAGGAACATCACCGCCGCAAAAACGGGCAGGGCCGTATATTTTCCTGTGAGAATCTTATCGATCTTCACGCTGCGGGAATGCTCCTTGCTTTCATGACATTTCACCACCGAAGCGGCCACCACGCCCTCGATAAAGGTATAGCGCATATCCGCCAGCGCCTCGTTGCGGTCAAAGCCCGTTTCCCGCTCCATTTCCAGCACGCTGTGCTCCAGCATTTCCCGCTCGTTTTGATCCAGTTCCAGCCGGTCGGCCAGGGAGGAATCGCCCTCGATGAGCTTGGTGGCGCAGAAGCGGGGGCTGATCTGACGCCGCTGGGCGTGATCCTCGATGAGATGCGCCACGGCGTGAATGCACCGGTGTACCGCGCCCTCGCCGCAGAAATCCGTAATGGCAGGATAAATGCGCTGCTGCGCCACCTGGACGATCTGATTTGCCAATTCGGAAACGCCCTCGCCCTTCACCGCGCTGATGGGCACCACGGGGATGCCCAGGCTTTCGCTCATGCGGGGGATATCGATGGTGCCGCCGTTGGAGCGCACCTCATCCATCATGTTCAGCGCCAGCACCATGGGAATGTGCAATTCCAGCAATTGAAGCGTGAGATACAGATTGCGCTCGATGTTGGTGGCGTCCACGATATTGATAATGCCGTCCGGATGGCTGTTCAGAATGAAATCCCGGGTGACGATTTCCTCCTGGGTGTAGGGGCGAATGGAATAAATGCCGGGCAGATCCACTACCTGGCAATCCTTCGCGCCCTTCATTTCGCCGCTTTTTTGATCCACCGTGACCCCGGGGAAATTCCCCACATGCTGGTTGGAGCCGGTCAGGGCGTTGAAAAGAGTGGTTTTGCCGCAATTTTGGTTTCCGGCCAGTGCGAAAATCATTTTGCCACCTCGTCTGTCAGCAAGATATGCTGCGCGTCCTCCTTGCGCAGCGTCAGCTCGTAGCCGCGCACGCGAATTTCAATCGGGTCGCCCATGGGCGCAACCTTCTGCATTGTCACCTGGGTGCGGGGAATCAGGCCCATATCCAGCAGGCGCAGGCGCAGCGCGCCCTCGCCGCCCACCTGGGCGATGGTGGCCGTGCGGCCGATGGGAAGCGTATCCAGGGTCATAAAGCATGCCTCGCTTTCGCGCGCGAAACGATGAAGAAGTCGCTCGCAGCGTCAATGGGATTGAGCGGTATCGCTCAAAAGTTAGCTCAAGCTAACTTTAACATTATACTTTTTTCTCTTCGCGCCGTCAATTACAGGCGCGAATTTTGCCGAAAAAAAGAAAAAACGGAGGGCCGGCGCTACGCCGTGGGCAGCTCGCCCATCCGGGCAATCAAAAATTTGATGGGCACGCCCTGGGCGGCGAACAGCTGCTCGTGCTCGGTGACGTAATTGGGGGCGTAGCCGCTGGCATGCAGATCCAGCGTGACGTAGGTTTCTTCAAAGCCACAGGCTTTGAAATATTCCCGGGAGGCGGAAAAAAGGCCGTCGTCGTCGGTTTTGAAATGGATTTCGCCGCCGGGGGTTAAAATCCGCCGGTATTGCAAAAGCTGATGGGGGTGCGTGAGGCGGCGCTTAAATTGATTGGCCCGCTGGCTCCAGGGGTTGCAGAAGGAGAGAATGATGCGGTCCACCCGATCCTCCGGCGCCATGAAGCGATCCAGCCAGAAGGCGTCAAAGTGGGTCAGCAGCAGGTTTTCCACCGGCTGCTGGCCGTAGACCGCCTGAATGTTGCGCCGGGCCACCCCCAGAATGATGGTGGCCACGTCCACCGCCAGGAAGTTAATTTCCGGGTGGTCGAAGGCCATCCGCCCCGTGGAAACGCCCTTCCCGCAGCCGATTTCCAGATAAATGGGGGCCGGGCGCGAAAAACGCGCGGCCCAGCGTCCCCGGTAATTTTCAGGATCGTCGATAAAATAAGGGCAAGCCGCTAATTCGGGCTTCACCCATTTTTTGGCCCGCATGCGCATGAAAGCACCCGCTCCATTCCATCAAAATGCGCTTTTATTATACCGGGTTCGCGCTTTTTCGTCAACGGGGATGGGCGGGGGAAAGAAAATTCAGGCATGTTTTTTCCTTTGCCTAAAAAATGGGCAAACAGGGGAAAATGCCCTTGTTCTGCGGCAAAGGGAACGGTATAATAAAGACGCTTCAATGGGCGCTTGGGCGCGTTGGGGCGCGCCGCGCAAGGCGACGAAAAAAGAGGAGCTGATTTGTGTGCTGGGCCTGTATTATTTGGAACGAATTCTGCTTCCCGCGGCGGTGATTCCCGCCGTGGTGCTGCTGGTGAAGATTTATAAGGCGGATAAGCGGGAAAAGGAGCCGCCCGAGCTGCTGGCGTCCCTGGTGATTTACGGCGTGCTGGCCACGGCCCTGGCCATTTTCGCGGAGCGGCTGGGGGGCTGGCTGCTGCCCCGGCTGATGCAGCCAAACACGCTTGCCTACCAGGCCGTGGAATATTTCGTGGTGGTGGGGCTTTCGGAGGAAGCGGCCAAATATCTGCTGCTCAAGCGCCGCACCTGGAATTCTCCCGCTTTTAATTACACCTTCGACGGGGTGGTCTACGCCGCCTTTGTTTCCCTAGGCTTCGCCCTGTGGGAAAATATCAGCTATGTGATGATGTACGGCCTGGAAACGGCGCTGGTGCGGGCGGTGACGGCCGTTCCCGGCCACGCCTGCTTCGGCGTGCTGATGGGCGCGTTGTATGGCGCGGCGAAAAAATACGAGGGCCTTTGCCAGGAGGGCCGCATGAAGGCCTGCCGCTTCCTGGCGGTGGCCTGCCCCGCGCTGATTCATGGAGGCTATGATTTTCTGGCGTCCCTGGGCGGAAATTATGAGGCGCTGTTCTTCGCCTATATCGCAGCGTTGTTCCTGGGCGCGTTTTTGCTGGTGCGGCGGCTCTCACGGGAGGATGAATTCATTCAGGGCAGCCGGTATTGGTAAAAAATATAGAAATTTTTTGCGCTGCAAAGCGGGAATGCTTTTTGCCGGTGAAGAGTAAGCCGGGTTCATATTTCCGCGAAGCGCCATTCGACCTTTTGAAAAAGGGGAAGCGTTCTTTGATTTTCAGCGAACGCTTCCCCACATTTATTATTTAAATTAGATATAATCCGAAATATACGGCGCTTCGTGGTAAAGCACGCTGTCCAGCCGCTCCACCGCCTGGGGCGCGGCTTCGATGCGGCCCATGCGATAGAGCTTGGCGGCGGTTTTATAGCCCATGAGCAGCGTGGTCAGGGAAGCGATGGAGAGCTTGACCCGGTATTCCGGAGGCTTGGAGGCGGCGAAGCACTTCCCTTTTTCAAAATAGATGGGAAACACGCCGTTGTTCCAGGGCAGGAAATCATCCTCCACCTCAAAGGCGATGCCCACGCCCGTTTCTTCTGTCCGGCAGGGGTAAATGCGGAAAAACTGCTCCACATCCACGATGCGCCCCATGATATAGGGCCGAATCATTTCCCGGATGTCGCCGTCGTCCATTTCAAAGGCGATGGGCTCGTTGAAATAGGAATTGCCCCGCACCACGTCGATCATGGAATCATGGGCGCGGATGTATTCCCACAGGCCCTCCTTGGCCTCCCAGTTCAGATAGATCATTTCCTTGATGTGCATCACATCGTCCTTAATCAGATACACCATGTATCCGGCGGGGGTATCCTGCACATCGTAATAGACGGCCACGAAGGTGTCGTCCTCATCCCAGCGCCAATATTCCTCCCAGGCCAGGCTGTTGCGGAAAAGGCAGCCGTGGGTGGCGCTGGCAAAGCGCGTGTGGAGGTTCATAAAATCCTTGTTTTTCCAATCCACCCGGCGCACATAGCCCGGGGCTTTGGCCTTGGCGGGAATTTGGCGATCCTTGACGGTGTAGGAGATTTTATTGGAAATGATCTCCCAGCCCAGCTTCCGATAAAGGGGAATGATGTAGGGAAACAGCATGCCCAGGGGCTGCTTCCGCTCCCGCATGTGCAGCAGGCTTTGATACATCAGCCGCTTCATGATGCCGTGGCCCGTATATTCGGGATAGGTGCATACGCTGGTGACGAACCCGATAGGGCACACCGCGCCGTATACGTTGGCCTTCAGGGGGTAAACGGCCACTTGGGAAATTAGCGTGTCGTGATCGAAGCAGCCCAGCACATCCGCGCGCTTAATCACGGGGAATTTGGATTGCTTGATTTCCTCATCCTTCCAGCCGGTATCCATCAATTCCTGCTCCGTCACCTGAAAGGCGTAGCGCAGCAGGGCGTTGTATTGCTCCAGATCGTCGGTGGTCAGCGCGCGGATACAGTATTCCTTGGGGTTATCTTTGGCGTGTTCCATACAGGCCGCCCTTTCTTTGCTGGAATCGTTTTGCGCCGCGAGACGAAGAAACGCGGGCTTATTCCCAGATTTGCGCCCACAGGGCGCGCTTGCGCGCCAGCATTTCATCAACGCGGGCAATGTAATGATCGATATCGCTGACGTTGGGGGCGCGCTCGATACGGCCCTGGACGGGGGCGACGCGCTTGCTGATCGCGCCAGCGCCCGCCGCCATCACATGGGCGGTTTCCTCCATCATGCCGATGTTGTACAGGCAGGCGTGGCCGGGCAGGGCGTAGCCCACGTTTTCCAGGTTGCCCGCCATGTATTTCTGCCGGTACAGATAATAGGGCTGCATGCCGCGGCTGGCGGCCTCCGCACGGCCCGCCTCCACCATCTCCGCCACCATGCCGCCGTCGGGCAATTGCGCTTCCCACAGATGCAGCAGGCTGGAGCGCTTGATGGACAGGGTGTGCACCGTGAGGCTTTCGGGGGAGAGGGCGCGGCTCCAGGCCAGGGTTTGCAGGAACATTTCCAGGCATTCCCCGGGCAGGCCCGCGATTAAATCCATATTGATATGATGAAAGCCGATTTTCCGGGCCAGGGCGTAGGCCGCCTCGGTTTGGGCGGCGGTGTGCCGCCGGCCGATGCGAAGCAGCGTTTCATCGTGCATGGTCTGGGGATTGATGGAAATGCGGGTGGCCCCCGCATCCCGCAGAATCAGCAGCTTTTCTTCATCCAGGGTGTCGGGGCGGCCCGCCTCCACCGTCACCTCCCGCGCCTGGCGAATGAAGGGCTGGGCGGCCTCCAGCGCCCGCCGCAGCAGCGGTGCGGGCAGGGCGGTGGGGGTTCCGCCGCCCATGTAAAAGGCCCGGGGGATCAGGCCCTGCTCCTTAATCAATTGCAGCGTTCCGGCAATTTCCTTTTCCAGCGCCTCCGTATAGGGAAGCAGCTGCCGCCCCTTGCCCACCTCGCCGCTTAAAAAGGAGCAATAGGCGCACCGGGAAACGCAGAAGGGAACGCCCACATACAGATCGATTTCCCGGTGCTGGGGCTGGGGCAGGGCAAGCTGCACCGCCACGATTTCCCGCAGCAGCTCCGCCTTCCCGGGGGCCACGTCGAAGGTGGCCTGAGTTTCGGCCATGGCCTGATCCAGCGTCAGGCCCCGGGCCATGCCCTCATAAAGCAGCCGTGTGGGACGAATGCCGGTCAGCGAGCCCCAGGGCGGCGTGCGGCCCAGCGCGCGCTTGAGAATCGCGTACAGCGCCTGCTTCATCTGGCGCTTGCGGTAACGCTTGTCCAGCAGGAAATCGGCGTTGATGGGCAGGGCGCTTTGCTCCGCGCCGGAATATACGCCCGACGCCGTGATCTGGCAGCGGCGCAGGCCGTTTTCCTCCGTTTCCTGATGCACGATGCGCAGATCGGCCTCCGGGGCCTGCAAGCGAAAATCAATGTTGCCCAGAAAAATCCGCACCACGTCCGCCAGGTCGTTGGCGAATTGGGGGGTGGGCGTAAAAAGGGAAACGATCATGGCGTTAAAAACCCCGTTCCTGCGAAATGGTGGTGGCCGGGCCGTGGCCGGGATAGAGAATCAGATCCTCATGCATATGCAAAATGCGGCGCAGGGAGGCCCGAAGCGCGGAAAAATCGCCGCCGGGCATATCGGTGCGGCCATAGCCCCGGTGGAAGATGGTGTCGCCGGTGAAGAGCGCGTTTTCAATGCGATAACCCACGCCGCCCGGCGTGTGGCCCGGCAGATGCAGCACTTCAATTTCCATCCCCGCCAGGGAAAGCCGCGTTCCCTCCTCCACAAAATCCGTGGCGGCGGGCCGGGGCGTAAAGGGCGCGCCAAAGGTTTCGCAGGCGCTGAGCGCCGCGTCCGACAGCATGGGCGCGTCGGCGGGATGCAGATAGATGGGCGTGCCCGCAAAGGCGCTCAGGGCGCCGGTGTGATCGAAATGGCCGTGGGTGAGCAGCACGGCGGCGGGCTTTCGCGTGCCGATGGCCGCCAGCAGCTTGTCAGGCTCGTCCCCGGGATCAATCACCAGCAGATCCTCCCGCCCGGGCAGGGAAACGAGATAGCAATTGGTTTGGCATGCGCCAAGAACAAGCGTTTCAACGTTCATATGCGTTCCTTCCATATATGATAATTAAAAGGCTTTGCGGCTGTCCAGCAGGATGGTTACAGGCCCGTCGTTAATCAGATGCACCTGCATATGCGTGCGGAACACGCCGTTTTCCACGCCCACGCCCAGCGCGCGCAGTTCCCGGCACAGCCGTTCATACAGGGCGTTGGCGGGCTCTGGGGCCTCGGCCCGGGTGAAACCGGGGCGGTTCTGGCCCCGGGCGTCGCCCAGCAGCGTAAATTGGCTCACCGCCAGCACCTTTCCGCCCGTATCCAGCAAAGAGCGGTTCATTTTCCCCTCTGCATCCTCAAAAATGCGCAGCTTGGCGATCTTGCCCGCCATATAGACCGCGTCCTTTTCAGTATCGCCGGTTTCCACACCGATCAGGGCGCAAAGGCCGCTTTCAATGCGTCCGGTTTCCCGGCCCTCCACCGTGACGAACGCCTCCGTTACCCGCTGAATCACACAGCGCATGGCTCATTCCTCCATCATTCCGCGACTTTTCAGCACCGCCTCGGCCACCCGCAGGCCGTCCACGGCGGCGCTCATGATGCCGCCCGCATAGCCCGCGCCCTCGCCGCAGGGATAAATGCCCGGAACGCTGCTTTCATATCGCTCGTTCCGCGGCGTTCGCGCCGGGCAGGAGGAGCGGCTTTCCACCCCGGTGAGCACCGCGTCGGGCAGGGCGAAGCCCTTGAGCTGACGATCAAAGGTCAGGATGGCCTGGCGGATTCCCTGCCAGGCGAATTCGGGCAGCACGGCCCGCAGATCGGCGCAGATCACGCCCGGGCGATAGGTGGGGGCCACGCCGCCCAGCGCCTTGCTTTCCCGCAGGGCCAGCAAATCCCCTGCCAGCTGGGCCGGGGCGCGGTAATCGCCGCCGCCTGCCACAAAGGCGCGCTTTTCCCAGGCGCGCTGCAGCGCGTAGCCCGCCAGGGGGTGATCGTCGCCGAAATCCTCGGGCCGCACATCCACCAGCAGCGCCGCGTTGGCGTTCTGGCCGTCCCGGGCGAAGGGGCTCATGCCGTTGACGCACACGCCCCCTATGCGGCTGGCGGCGGCCACCACCGTGCCTCCGGGGCACATACAGAAGGTGTAAGCCCCCCGGCCGTCGGGCAGCTTGACGGATAAATGATATTCCGCCGCCCCCAGGGCAGGGTGCCGGGCGAAGGCGCCGTACTGGCTGCGGTTAATCAGCGCCTGGGGATGCTCGATGCGCGCGCCCACAGAAAAGGGCTTTTGCACCATGCGCACCCCCGCCTGGAAAAGCATTTGCTGGGTGTCCGCCGCGCTGTGACCGATGGCGGTAATCAGCGTATCGGTTTCGATTTCCTGGGTTTCTCCGGCGCACAGGGCCTCCACGGCGCACAGCGCGCCGCCCTTCAGGCGAACGCCGCAAAGCCGGGTGGAAAAGCGCACCTCGCCCCCCAGCCCCTCGATTTCCCGCCGGATGCTGGAAACCACCTGGGGCAGGCGATCGGTGCCGATATGCGGCCGGGCGAGATAGAGAATCTCCTCCGGCGCGCCGTGCCCGGCCAGTTCCTTGAGCACAAGGACGCACCGGGGATCCTTGATGCCCGTGGTCAGCTTGCCGTCCGAAAACGCGCCCGCGCCGCCCTCGCCGAATTGAATGTTGCTTTCGGGGTTCAATTCGCCCTCCTCCGCAAAGCGGGCGGTATCCCGGGCGCGGCGCTCCACGGGCTCCCCCCGCTCCAGCACGATGGGGCGCAGGCCTGCCCGGGCCAGCGCCAGCGCCGCGAAAAGCCCGCCCGGGCCCAGACCCGCCACAACAGGGCGCGGCCCCCGGGGCGGCGGCGCGATGCGGGGCGGGGCGGCGGGCGCGGGAACGGGGCTGGCCGTGCCCGGCTTTAAGGCGTGCAGGCATGCGGCCTCGTTCTTCAGCGCCACATCCACCGTCATCACAAAATGCACGTCGCCCTTATCCCGCGCGTCCACGCTCTTTTTGGCGATACGCCAGGAAAGCGCCTGCTCCGGGCTGATCCGCAGCTTTTTCAGCGCGGCACGCAGCGGCGCGTCCGGCCCCGCGTCCAGGGGAATTTTCAAATTGGCGATTCGCAGCATGGGCAGGCGCTTCCTTTCGGATGATTTGTTGCAATGCCGTCCTTCCTCATGAAGAAGCAAGTGCCCCGTTACCGGGCCGCTTTTTCTACCTTTTATAGTATACCATCAAGCGGGGAGGGGAGCAAGCGTGTTTTTGCCGAAACGGGGAGAAATACGCGGCGCGGCCGGGCGCAGCAAGGAGGGCTCCTGCGGGCGACCCATGGAACGGTGGGAAAAAACGCTCTCTTTCTGTATTTTTTCGCCTGCGCCCGGGAAAAGCGAAAAATCTTCCGGGGCGAGCGGTTGACAAACGGAAAAAATCAATATACAATAAACTGTTGGCTTTACACGGATGGAAAGAGGGAGAACACCGATGATTCGCAACGACATTCGCAACATCGCTATCATTGCCCACGTTGACCATGGCAAAACCACCCTGGTGGATCAGATGCTCAAGCAGGGCGGCGTGTTCCGCCAGAATCAGCAGGTGGCCGAGCGCGTGATGGATTCCAACGATCTGGAGCGCGAACGCGGCATCACCATTCTGGCCAAGAATACCGCCGTGCATTATCATAACGCGAAAATCAACATCGTCGACACTCCGGGCCACGCCGATTTCGGCGGCGAGGTGGAGCGCGTGCTCAAAATGGTGGACGGCGTGCTGCTGCTGGTGGACAGCTTTGAGGGTCCCATGCCCCAGACCCGCTTCGTGCTGCAAAAGGCGCTGAACCTGAAGCTGCCCGTGCTGCTGGTGATTAACAAGGTGGACCGGCCCGACGCCCGCTGCGATGAAGTGGTGAACGAGTTGGTGGATCTGCTTATCGAGCTGGACGCCGATCCCGAAACGCTGGATCGTCCCATCATTTACGCCTCCGCCCGCAAGGGAACGGCCACGCTGGATCTCAATCAGCCCGGCACCGATTTAAAGCCGCTCTTTGAGATGATTATGAAGTATATTCCCGCCCCGGAGGGCGATCCCGAGGGCCCGGCCCAGGTGTTGATTTCCACCATCGACTATAACGAATATGTGGGCCGCATCGGCATCGGCCGCATCACCCGCGGCACGCTGAAGGACGGCATGATGGTGGTGCGCTGCAACGCCCAGAGCGAACTGCCCCCCTCCGCCCCCTGGCGGCTGACCGCCCTTTCGGTTTACGATGGGCTGAAGCGCGTTCCCGCCGAAAGCGTGAGCATGGGCGATATTGTGGCGCTGACGGGCCTGGCCGATATTTCCATCGGCGACACCGTCTGTGATCCCGCCACGCCCGAGCCGCTGCCCTTTGTGGCCATCACCGAGCCTACCGTCACCATGACCTTCTCCGTCAATGATTCCCCCTTCGCCGGGCGGGAGGGCCAGTTCGTCACCAGCCGCCATCTGCGCAACCGGCTGTATCGCGAGGTGGAAACGGATGTTTCTCTCCGCGTGCGGGATGGGGACACCCCCGATCAGTTCGAGGTTTGCGGCCGCGGCGAGTTGCACCTTTCCATCCTGATTGAAACCATGCGCCGGGAGGGCTACGAATTCCAGGTGAGTAAGCCTGAGGTGATTTATCATTACGAGAACGGCAAAAAGATGGAGCCGGTGGAGCTGCTGGTGGTGGACACGCCCCAGGCTTACGCGGGCGCGGTGATTGAGAAGATCGGCCGCCGCCGGGGCACGCTGGAATCCATGAGCGGGGCTGACCGGGTGCGCCTGGAATTCCTGGTGCCCAGCCGGGGCCTGTTCGGCTATCGCAGCGAGTTCATGACCGACACCCGGGGCGAGGGCATCATGAGCGCCGTGTTCGATCATTACGAGGAATACAAGGGCGATATTCCCCACCGCAATGTGGGCGCGCTGGTTTGCTATGAAACCGGCGAAACCACCCAGTACGCCCTGTATTACGTTCAGGATCGCGGCACGCTCTTCATCGGCAACCAAACGCCTGTGTACGGCGGCATGATCTGCGGCGAATCCAGCCGCCCGGGGGATATTGTGGTCAATGTGTGCAAGCAGAAGCATGTGACCAATATGCGCAACGCCTCCGCTTCCGAGGACAGCCTGCGCCTGGTTTCCGTGCATCCCCTGACGCTGGAGGAATGCCTGGAATTCATCGACGACGACGAGCTGCTGGAAATCACGCCCAAATCCCTGCGCATGCGCAAGCGGGTGCTCAGCCACGAGCAGCGGGCCAAGGACGCCAGCCGGTTGAAGAAATAAAAATAACGAATCATCAAGCGGGGAGCCTTCTTTGACAGCCAAAGAGGGCTCCCTCTTTTCGCAAGCTCAACCGGCGCGGCGGTTCGCCGCCGCTTGCTTCGGTTGCGGCGTTCAATTTCTTGCGGCCTTAAAACATCCGCTCCTGCCGCAGGCAGGCCGGGCGTTTCTCTTTCCCTTCAAGTAAGCCGTTTGGGTAGAGGAAGCGATAAGAAATCCGCTTGCGTTCCCGATGGCATTTTGAAAAAACGATCCTTTTCGGCCTCAGCAGCGCTAAAAACCAAAGGCCGCCGGAGCAAGCCCGGCGGCCTTTTTGCATGACTGCGGAAGAATTGATTACAGCGCATTAATCAGGTTAAACAGCTTTTTATTGAAGCGCCGTTTTTCGGCCAGCGCCTTTTCGATGGGCATATGGAAGGTGCGGCCGTTCTTCACGCCGATCACCTGGTTGCCGATGCCTTCCTTGAGCATCTGCACCGCCATCGCGCCCGCTTCGAAGGCGAACATGCTGTCCCGGGCGGTGGGGGAGCAGCCGCGCTGGGTGTAGCCGATCACGGTGTGCCGGGCCTCCACCATGCCGCACTTGCGCTTGAGCACGCTGGCAAAGCGATAGGCGGTCATGGGTTCGCCGGGATAAACCTCCTTGCCGTAGGGCTTGAGGAACTTATACACATCAAAGGGAGCCATGGATTTCCAGCATCCCTCGGCAACCACCACGGTGGCGCGGGTGTTGCCCATTTCGATCTGGCGGTTCAGCTGGGCGGCCACGTCGTCCACCTTCCATTTCACCTCGGGCACCACCACGATTTCAGAGCCCGTCGCTTCGGCGGTGGCTAGGGCGATGTCGCCGCAATCCCGGCCCATCACCTCCACCACATGGGGGCGGTCATGGGAGCGGGAGGTGGCGCGGATAGCGCGCACCGCGTCCACGCAAACGTTGACGGCGGTATCATACCCCAGCGTCATTTCGGTATAGGGCAGGTCGTTATCAATGGTGCCGGGAATGCCAATGCAGGGAATTCCCAACTCGCACAGGCGCATCGCGCCGGTAAAGCTGCCGTTGCCACCGATAACCACCAGGCCGCTCACATCCAGCTTGCGCAGGATCCTGGCGGCGTTTTCCCGTACGGCGGGATCCAGAAATTCGCTGCACCGGGCGGTGCGCAGATGCGTGCCGGGCAGATCGGCGATATCCAGCACCGTGTCCAGACTGAGGCGCTCAAAATCGTCGTCGGGGTTTTCCGAGCGGCCCAGCAGGCCGTTAAAGCCGCGTTTGATGCCGATCAGCGGCATTTTATAATAAGCCGCGTTCCGCGCTACGGACATAACCGCCGCGTTCATGCCGGGGCTGTCGCCGCCGCTGGTCAATACTGCGATATTGGGCATAGAAATTCCACTCCTTTTTTATAAGTAAGGCAGGCTCAGAAAAGCAGGTTTTTTTCAATCAGCAATTGCTGCGCTTCCAAAGCCTCCGAACCCAGCACCATGATTTCATAATAATTATCCTGGGAGGGCACCTTGCGGTAGACCTGCTGGCTGCGGGCCAGAACGCCCTCCTCCGTCAGGCTCCTTACGATCTCAGCGGCGTGCTTTTCGGTATGCGTCATATGGATTACCTTCCATTCCGCGCCCTGGGGCAAAGGAACCACTTCCCTTTTTGGATTGTGCCGCGTGCGCGCGGTCAGGCGAAGCGCGCCCGGCGACCCGGAAAATTGCCAAGACAATTTTCCTAATCATTATAGCATGGACGCGGGAGAGATACCAGCGTTTTTTTAAAAAATTGTTCAAAATCTGCCTTATTTAAGCAGGAAAAGGAAGACGAAAGAGAGAAAAGAAACAAAAAAGAAAAAAGGGGAGAGAAATGAGCATGCGGGAGAGGGAATGGGTGGAGCGGCGAATCGCCCGGGCATTGGCCGTGGCGATTGCGCAGCCAACCCTGGCCGCCGGGCCCGACGCCCCCTTCACGCAGCTGCACACGGTTTTGCGGGAACTGTTTCCGCTGCTTTTTCAGGCGGCTAAGACGGAGATAATCGACGGCCGGGCGCTGCTGCTTTCTCTGCCTGGCGCGGGCGGGGCGCGGCCGCTGCTTTTTTTATCGCATCTGGACGTCGCCCCCGTGCGGGAATGCGAAAAATGGGTTGTTCCGCCCTTTTCTGGCGAGATCCGGGACGGCTTTGTTTATGGCCGGGGCGCGGCGGATATGAAAGGACATTTAATCGCCCTGCTTACCGCCATGGAGGGCCTGCTGGCGGAGGAAACCCTGCCCCGGGGCGATATTTATTTCGCCTTTTCCTGCGATGAGGAAACGCGGGGGGGAAGCATGCAGAAAATGTGCCGCCTGCTGGACGCACGGGGCGTTCGGCCCGCCTTTGTGCTGGATGAGGGCGGCTCGGTAACGGCGCTGCCCACCCTGTGCGAAAGGCCTGCGGCGCTGGTAGGCGTGGCGGAAAAAGGGCGCATGTGCTTCACCCTCACCTCCGACGGCGACCGGGCCATCGAGGCGCTGCTCCACGCCTCCCAGCGGCTGCTGCGCATGCGCTTTGTTCCCGCCGTCTGCCCTGTCACCAGCCGGATGCTGGAGGCGCTTTCCGCCGAAATGGTGGGCTATTCGCGCTTTTGCGCCGCGCATCCGCGCATGATGCGAACGCAGCTGCTGCGCAAGCTGGATCGCACGGTGTATGGCCGCGCGCTAAGCCGCACGCAGCTGCACATCAGCAGCCTGAAGGGCGACGCGCTGCGGGGAAAAAAGGCCGCGATAACCTTTCAGGCCTCCATCCTTCCCGGGGAAAAGACGGAGGCGCTGCTGGAACGAATTAAGGATGTTATTTCCGACGAGCGAATTCTGGTCACCGTGGATGTGATGGATGAGCCCAGCCTGGTTTCGCCTGTTTCCGGCGCGGCCTGGGAGGCGCTGGTCACGGCGGTGCAGGTGCATTTTCCGGAAACGCCCGTGGCCCCCTATCTGCTTACCGGCGCGTCCGACGCCCGGCGGATGGAGCCGATCTGCCCCTATATTTATCGCTTCAGCCCCTTTATCCTGCCCCCGGAGGAGCTTTCAAGAATGCATCACGCCAACGAGCGCATCAGCATTGAAAATCTGCTTCGGGGCGCGGCCTTTTTCCGCCAGATGCTTATGGCGTGAAAATAAATATGAAGAAACGCGCGCGTAAACCGCAATGCGGTTGAATAGTCTTTTAAACGTTACAAAAAAAGGAGGCGGGAACACATGCGGATTGGTTTAAGCTCATACTCCCTGGATCGGGAAATCGCGGCGGGACGCATTACGCTGGAGGACGCGATGGATTGGGCGGCGGCTCACGGCGCGGAATGCATGGAGCTGGTGCCCTTCGCCTTTCGGCTGGAGGATGCAACCGGCGCTATCGACCGGGCGCGGATCGCCCAGGTGAAGCGCAGGGCGGCGGACGCGGGAATTGCGCTGTGCAATTATTCCGTGCTGGCGGATTTTTGCCGGGAGGGGGAAGCGCTGGAAAAGGAAATCGCCCGGGTGTGCCACGAGGTGGATATTGCGGCGGAGTTGGGCCTTTCCCGGATGCGCCACGATGTGTGCGCTTTCCGCAGGCCCCAAAGCAGCAACGGCGCGCTGGATTTTGAGCGCTGGCTGCCCGTGATGGCAGAGGCCGCCGGGCGCGTTTGCGCTCATGCCAAGACGCGGGGCGTGACCACGCTGATTGAAAACCACGGCTTTTTCGCCAATGGGTGCGACCGGGTGGAGCGCATTCTGCACGCCGTAAACGACGATAATTACGGCCTGCTGCTGGATACCGGAAACATCGTATGCGTGGATGAGCAGGCGGAAATTGCCGCCCAGACGCTGGCGGCCAAAACGCGCATGGTGCATTTAAAGGATTTCTATATCCGCAGCGCCGATCCGGGAGATAGCACCCAGTTCGACTGCGCGGGCAGCTGGTTCCGCTCCCGGGGAGGGAAATATCTGCGAGGAGCCATTCTGGCCCAGGGCGATTTGGATATTCCCGCCATCCTGCGCGCGCTGAAGGCCAGCGGCTACGACGGCGATATTGTGATCGAATTCGAAGGCTTGGAGGATGCGTATTACGCCTCCGCCGTGGGCTTGCAAAACGCCCGCCGAATCTGGCAGGCGGTGTAAAAGGAAAATAGGTATTACGAGGGAACCCGTTCTTTGAATTGTCGCCCGCGTTCCTCTGCCCAAACGGGAGTATGGGTTTCTGGCGGCAATCGGTCATCGGACATCTTTTTCTTTACTTTGCATGAGGAGAAGCAAGTGAATTTCTTTTTTCCCTATTTCCCCAATCGGCTTTCTTGGAGGGGGTGCGGGCGAACCATTCTTTGATCTGCCAAAGAATGGTTCCCCCACATAAATAATCTAATATATCAAATGCGCCCCTGGGATGCGGCGCGATAGGCCCGGGGCGGCACGCCTTGACGGCGGCTGAAAAAACGGGCCAGATAAAATTGATCGCAAAAATCCAGCCGCTCCGCAATCTCGCTGACGGTCAGGCTGGTGGCGGCCAGAAGATGGCAAACCTCCTGAAAGAGCATTTCATCCACATAGCGCCCCAGGGGCATGCCGAATTCCTGGCGGAAGCGCTTGGTGAGCGAGCTTTCCGATAGGGAAAGATACCCGGCGATTTCCCCCAGCGTGAGGGAGGAACGAAGATGCTGACGCACCACGGAAAAAACCCGCTGTAAAAAGGCGGAGTGGCGCGCCAGCATTTTTTCTTCCAGCCCCGCCGCCGCGATCAGGCGATACAGATCGGAACGCACCTGGCATTCCAGCAGCGCCGTCTGCAAATAATCCCCTGCGCGGTAGGCGTCCCGTATCTGGGCGCAGGGACAACTCATGGGCAGGCGCAGCATCTGCTTGCAATGAGAAAACAGGTCGAAGCCCGCGTCCGTGCGGGCGGCGATGTGAAAATACACCTGCTCAATTTCCTCGGCGCAGCCGTAGCGCAGCGATAGGTGCAGCGGCAGCAGATAAACAAAGCCCGGCTCCAGCGAAAGGCGCTGGCCGCCGCCCTCCACCACCCCTGCGCCCCCGGTGATATAATACAGGCGGGAGAAGGGCGGGGAGAGGTGCTCCTGATTCCATTCCGTGCCCAGACGGGCGTATCCGCTGTCGAACAGTTCGATGCGTAGGGCGTTCCATTGCCGGGAAAGCAGGGGGGAGAATTCGATATTCATGACGCTTTCTCCATATTTCTGCCGGAATCTGCATGGCTGTATAAGCCGATTTCTATTATACTCATTTTGAAGAATATGACAATAGAAAAGGAGGAATGTCCATAATGAGCAGCTATGTCGTCAAGAAAACCCCAGGGGATACCGAATGGTTTCGCGCCAGCCGCTTTGGCATGTTCATCCATTGGGGGTTGTACGCCCTGCCTGCCCGGCACGAATGGGTAAAAAACCATGAATGCACGCCCGAGGCTAAGTATCAGAAATATTTCGAGCATTTCAACCCCGATCTTTACGATCCTCGCGCCTGGGCCCGGGCGGCTAAGGCGGCGGGCATGAAATACGCCGTGCTCACCACCAAGCACCATGAAGGCTTTTGTATGTTCGATTCCAAATTCACCGATTATAAATGCACCAACACCCCTGCGGGGCGCGACCTGGTGCGGGAATATGTGGACGCTTTTCGGGCGGAGGGCCTGAAAATCGGCTTCTATTACTCCCTGATCGATTGGCATCATCCCCATTTCCCCATCGATATGCTGCACCCCCGCCGCAATGATCCCGACGCGCTGGAGCAGAACCAGGGGCGCGATATGAAAATTTACGCCCAGTATATGCGCGACCAGGTGACGGAGTTGCTTTCCAATTACGGCAAGATCGATATTCTCTGGTTCGATTTCTCCTATCCCAATAATGCTCCCCTGCCCGGCCGGGAATGGATGAAGGGCAAGGGCAAGGAGGATTGGGAGGCCGAAAAGCTCATTGCCGTGGCCCGCAGCCTGCAGCCGGGCATTATCATCGATAACCGCACCGAACTGGAGCAGGATCTCTGGACGCCGGAGCAATACCAGCCCACCGAGTGGATTCGGGATAAGAAGACGGGCGAACTTGTCACCTGGGAGGCCTGCCAGACCTTCTCCGGCTCTTGGGGCTATCACCGGGACGAGAGCACCTGGAAATCCCCCGAAATGCTGATTCGGATGCTGGTGAACACCGTTTCCTGCGGCGGCAACCTGCTTATGAACGTGGGCCCCACCGCCCGGGGTGAATTTGACGACCGGGCCAAGAACGCCCTGGCCGTTTATGAGCGCTGGATGCACTATAACAGCCGCTCGATCTACGATTGCACCATGGCCGAGCCGGATATTCTGCCCTGCTGCCCCCGCGATTGCCGCTTCACCCAAAGCAGCGACGGGAAGCGCCTGTATCTGCATCTGTTCGCCTATCCCTTCAGCCATGTGCTGCTTAAGGGGCTGGCGGGCAAGGTGGAATACGCCCAGTTCCTCCATGACGGCAGCGAGATACGCATGACGGAGGGCAAGGTGGATCATTTCTCCGAGGGCGCGGCCCAGGGCGAGGATCTGCTGGTGCTGAATCTGCCCCCGGTGAAGCCGGATCAGCTGGTACCGGTGATTGAGATGTTCCTGAAATAAGCTGAACGTGCAGTCCTTCGCCATGCTTTCTTCCACGGCGTGAAGAGATGTAAGCTGATTTCTTGTTATCTGCCCGTCCCCATGCAGCTTTCCTGGATGGAGTGGGAATGCGAGAAAATACATCTTCAGCAGCGAGGAAGCCGGAATCGCGGCGAGAAGTATGCTTCTCTTTGCTGGCGGAGATGCAAGTATACAGTCTGCTTTTGTCCGACCTATACAGCTTTCTTGGAAAGGACGCGGGGGAACCGTTCTTTGGCTCACAAAGAATGGTTCCCCCGCAAATACTTTGCTTTCGTTTTTTCACAGCCCCGTATTTATTATTCTTTTCTCGTCAATGCGCCACGCGCCGGGCGCACCGCATGCGCCGGGGCCTGGGCGAACGGGTGAAGAGGGGCGCAGGCGTTTGCTCCGGCGCGCCGGGACGGGCTTCTTCTTTGTCGGCCATAGAAAAAACACGCTTCCTTTCTTCAGGCTTTTTAGGAAGCGTGCGCAGAAAAACGGGAAAATATACAGAAAACCGGGTTATTGCTTTCGCATCTGCCGCAGGAACAGCAGCACGGCCGCCGTCAGGGCAACCGCCGCATAGCCCAGCACCCACCATAAATGCGGGAAAATTCCAGCATAATTCCCCGCGAGGGCGGCTCGCTCCATCTCCACCGCATGCACAAAGGGAAGCGCGTAGGCGATTTTCTTGAAAGCGCCTCCCACCAATTCCAGATCAAACCAGGTGCCCGAAAGCCAGGCGGTCAGGTTGGTCAGCAGCGCGCCGCAAACGCCGCCCACCTGCTTATCCGTCATCACACTGCCGCACAGCAGGCCCAGCGCGATAAAAAGAACGGCGGCGGGCACAATAAGCCCGATTGCGGATAAAGCATGCACCGTGAGCTTCAGGCCCAGCGCCGCCGCCACCCCATAGCAAACCACGCATTGCATCAGGGCGATGGGCAGGATGGGCAGGGTGTAGCCCAGAATAAAATCCAGGGGCGTGAGCGGCGTGGTATACAGCCGCTGAAGCAGCGAGCTGCCCCGGTCCTTGGCGATAATCGTGGCGGAAAAAAGCGTCATGAAGGCAAGGCCGAACACGGTGATGCCGGGAGCAAGCAGCTGGATTTCGAACAGGCTCACCGGTACGTTGGCCTGAATGGCGCTGAGCAGCAGAATCAGCACCACCGGAAAGCCCAGGCCGAAGGCCAGGTTCAGCGGGTCGCGGAGAATTTCCAGGGCGTTCCGGCGGGCGAAGGTGAGCATTTTCATTTCGTTTCCCCCCTGACGATGCGGATAAAGGCTTCTTCGAAGCGATCGGCCCCCGCCTTTTCTTTAATTTCCTGGGCCGTGGCGCAAATCAGCAGCCGCCCGCCCTTCATGATGCCGATGCGGTCGGAAAGCGCCTCCGCTTCCTCCATATAGTGGGTGGTCAGGATGATGGTGATTTTCCCTTTCAGGGAACAAATCAAATCCCATAGCTCGCTTCGGGCGATTACATCCAGGCCCAGGGTAGGCTCATCCAGGAAAAGAATCTGCGGCTCGCTGACCAGGGCCATGGCGATGCTCAGCCTGCGCTGCCAGCCGCCGGACAGCTTGCCCGCTTTGCGCTGGAGCACTTGGGAAAGATCCAGACGCAGGGTCAGCTCCTCAATTTTTGCCTTGCGCTTTTCCCGGGAAAGGCCGTGCACGCCGCACATCAATTCCAGGTTTTCCCGCACGGTGAGCCCGGGGGCCACGGCGGTTTCCTGGGGCGATACGGCGATGATGGATTTCACCGCCTCGGGGCTGCGCAGGATGCTTGCGCCGCAAAGAAAGGCGTCCCCGCCAGTGGGCGCGGCGAGACAGGAGAGCATTTTTATCGTGGTGGTTTTTCCCGCGCCGTTTACGCCCAGCAGAGAAAAAAGCTCCCCGGCCTTTATCGTCAGGCTCAGCCCGTCCACGGCGGTAACGTCCTTATATTTTTTCGTCAGGTTTTCGATGCGAATCGCGTCCGTAAAAAATCACTCCTCTTCAAATCGTTTTTTCAGGCCCATATAAGCGTCCGTGAGCATTTGGCTGATGAGGGGCCAATCCAGTTCCAGAAATCCTGTGGCCAGCATGGCGGCCACCCCGTGAACATACGCCCACATTTCCAGATGAAATAGGCCCGCCCGCGCCCCGGAAAACCCTGTGCTGTTATGCACCAGGCTTTTCAATTGGCCGCTTAGCCCCGCCTCCTTGGGCGGCTGCTCGGCGGAACGATCGCGCATGTACAGGAGCTTAAAAAGCTCCTTTTCCTCCTTGGCGAAGCGGATGTACGCCATGCCGCTGGCCTTGTAGGGCGGGTATTCGCCCTTTTCTATCTCCCGCTTGATGTACGATTGATACTGTGCGTCCGCCGCGGCCACCACGGCCAGGCGCAGCGCGTCCATGGAGGCGAAATTGGAGAAAATGGGCTGGGTGGAGCAATCCAGCGCGGCGGCGATGCTGCGAGCGTTAATGGCCTGGGGCCCGCTTTGCCGCACCAGCGCCACGGCCGCTTCGATAATTTCCTGCTTCTGAATTTTCACCTTGGGCGGCATACGGGCCTCCTTTTTAAATATCATTGGTTATATAACGATAGCAATATTATCACAACGCGCGAAAAAAAGCAAGCCCCAATATGAAAAAAGCGTGGAAGCCCTCCTTGAAAGCCAAAGAAGACTCCCGCGCTTCACGTTTTTTTCTTATTCTTCTCTGTACTGAGAAGGGGATTGCCCGGTGTAGCGCTTAAAGGCGCGGCGGAAGGAATCGGCGCTGGTGTAGCCCACCCGGGCGGCGATGCTGTTGATGTTCACGCCGGGGGCGTTCAAAAGCTGAGCCGCCTGCTCCAGCCGCACCTTTTCCAGATATTCGGCGAAGCCCAGGCCCGTTTCCTCCCGCAGCAGATTGGAAATGCTGCGCACGCTGATGCCCAGCTGCACGGCCGCCTTCCCGGCGGAAAGATCATAATCGGAATAATTGCTCTCGATCATATCCACCACCTGCCGCGCCAGGGATTTGCGCTTTTCATGGGTTTCGCGGCTGCTCTGCTGGCATTGGGCCTGATAATAGCTCTGAAGCAGGGCGAAGAACTGCTCAATCTTCACTTCGCCCAGGGAGAATTGCAGCGTCGGGTCAATTTTTCCCGAAAAGCCCGTCTGGAACAGGGTGTGGAGCATATTGGCGTAAAGCAATTGCGTCTCAAAGGGGGAGCGGGCGTAAATACCCGAATTGCGGCGGTATATATCCGCCAGCAGCTCGTCCACGCCCTCCGCGTCTCCCGCCGTGGCCAGCCGCCGCAGGGCGCCGTCGTCGTTCTTGGTGTAATCGAAATAGGGGGCGTTGCGGCTTTCGCCTGCAAAGGTGAGATATTCTTCCGCCGTGGGGGAGCTGGTGAAAAGCCGCTTCAGGCTGCGGAAGGACATCTGTATTTTCATCAGATCGCGGCATTCGCAGCCGATGAACATGCGCGCCTCCAAGCCCGTTTCCGCGCCGATTTCCATGCACAGCGCGGAGAGCGACCGGGTCAGCGTCTCCAAAGCGTCCTCCGTTTCCTTTTCCAGGAAGAGGAACAGCATGCGTTGGGGCGTTGCCATTTTCAGGTATTGGAAGCGCTCCCTTTCCTTTTCGCAGATTTCCAGAATGCGGCTGTGCGCCTGCTCGGAAATGATGCAGGGCGCGCCGCTTTCCGGCTCCGTCAGGCACAGGGCCGCCACCCGGTAGGCCGCCGCCTGGAAGGCGAGGCCGTTTTCTTCCAGCATGCGGGTAACACCCGCCCCCTCCGCGTCCCGCTCGAAAAGCAGGGTGGAAAGCACCGCCTCCCGCAGATCCTCGCGGCTTTTTTGCAAAAGCTGGCGCTGCTCGGCGGTAAGCTCGGTGAGGCTGGAAAGGGAGCGCTGCACATATTTGAACGGATTGATGGTGGTATCCCCGTGGCCTGCCCCGGAGACGGATTGAATGGCCTTGCGCAGGGATTGATGGCTGGTGCACAGCAGCACGATCAGCAGCGCCAGGCAGGCGAGAATCAGCGGCAGCAGCCTTTCAAAAATCTGGCCCACCATGCTAAGCGCCGCCTGAGAAAAATACGCCTTAGGCAGCGTGGAATACAGCGTCAGCCCCCAGGCGGGAAGCTGAACGCAATGCAGCACGGTTTCCTGGCCGTCCAGGGAAATCACCTGATACCGCTCCGGCGCGCCGTAGGCCTCGTAGAGCGATTCGCTCAGCGGCGCGGTGGTGTAGAGCAGCTGGCCCTCGGAATCATACAGCGCCAGTTGGCCGTTCTTGGCCGTCATGCTGTTTTTCAGCATGGCCGTCAGCCGCTGGGCGTTCAGATAGAAAACGGCGGATTTTCGAATGCTATTCCGGCTGGAGCCGCACACGAACAGCAGCGATTCGCCCTGCGCGTCCGCCTTCAAGGGGAAGAAGGCGCGGTTCTTCTGCCCGTTCAGGACGCGGCTGCGGTAGGTATCAAAATCAAAATCCGCCACGGAATAGCCCGGCAGATAGTGCAGGTTTAAATCGGTGCAGCCCCCGGAGCGGGAAAGGATGGTATCGTTTGCGCCGCTATATAGATAGAAGGAATCCACCAGCCCGCCCGCATCCTGAAAGGCGGGAAGGGAATCTTTCGCCTGAAGCATCTTGGCCACAAAGACGGAGGCTCCATCCCGGCCGGCGTTGAGATAAGGGGATATTTTGGGCAGATTAAAGGTGGAAACGGTATAATTCTCCGCGGAGGTCAGCGTGGCGCTGAGAATCGCCATGCCCTGCTGCATGGACTGGGCCTGGTTCAGCGCTTCCCGATCCATCAGATAGACGGTGAGCTGGGAGGAGATCAGCAGGCAGGCCAGCACCGGAATCAGCGCCACCAGCACATAAAAAAGCGTCAGCAGGGCCTGACGGTATAAATTATGCTTGCCCAATTCCATTATTTTATCTTTCCACACGGTCAGCAGCCTTTTCACCGGCCCACTCCTCTCATTCTGTTTCACGTGCTTGTATTTTACCGCATTCCGCGCGCTTCGTCAAGATGATCATGGCGGATACGGCTCTTGCAATACCATTTACCGCCGCATTTGAGGCGAAAGAGGGGAACGGGGGGCGTTATTCGGTCGATTGCGGCGAAGGGATACCGGGAAATTCGGGCAAAAGCGTGAAATCGCATTTGCACGTATTGTCGGACTGCAAAAAATGGTTGCCGCATTGTACATAAAAAGTGAAAAATTAGGCGGTGGATTCGGAAATTGATGCAAGCTGCGAACGACAAATTGATGACAAAATATAAAATTTGGTTTAAAATATATGATTTTTGAAAATGTATTTACAAAATTTCGAAAATGGCCTACAATGCGGCCATACCGTTTCAACAAATTTTTGAAAGGAGCAACCTGTATGAAACGTATCTTCGCCCTGGTTCTTTCTCTGTGCCTGCTGCTGGTCGGCACCGGCGCGTTGGCCGAGCTGACGGGCCGCGGCCAGCTTCCCATCTCCGACGGAACCGACAGCCTGACGATCTGGGCCCCATCCTTTAGTAATATGATGGATTTTCCCAACCTGCCCATGACCAAATGGTTTGAAGAAAAGACCGGTGTGAAAATCAACTGGATCGAAGTACCCAACGCCGACATGACCTCCCTCTTCAACGCCTCCATTGCTTCGGGCAGTTACCCGGATATTTACATGATTGCTACCAGTGATCTGCTCGCCTTCGCCGAGGATGGTATCGCCGTGGCCCTGGATGAAGCCATCGATCAGTACAGCGTGTATCTGAAGGCGCGGCTGGACGCGAACCCTGATATCCGCCAACAGCTCACCGTCCCCGACGGCCATATTTATACCTTCCCTCGGGTGGATTATCTGCCCAGCACGACGACCCCTGCCAAGATGTGGGTGTACACCGAATGGCTGGAGGCCTATAAGGCGGCCACCGGCGCTTCCGATCCCGTGACCCCCGACGAATTCGAAGCCATGCTGCTCTATTTCAAGCAGAACGATATGAACGGCAACGGCGACCCTAACGATGAAATCATCATCACCGGCAACAACAACTACGGCGGCGAAGGCGGCAACCCCCTGGCCTACATCCTCAACGGCTTCTGCTTCCTGCCCTTTGGCTGCGGCGGCGGTCAGTATGTCTATGTGGAGAATGGCAAGGTGACCTCCGATCTGCTGAGCGACAGCCTCCGGGAGGGCCTCAAATACGCCAACCGGCTGTATAACGAGGGCCTCATCATCGACGAAGCCTTCACCCAGAGCCTGGTGGACATGCGCTCTCTTACCACCACCACCAAGGATAACGTGAAGGTGGCCTGCATTCCCGCGCCTTACCTTTTCCGTATGCTCACCGCCCAGAGCATTGAAAACGCCGTGGGCTTCAGCGATTACACCTGCCTCACGCCCCTGCAGAACCCGGCCACCGGCGTTTCCGTCACCCCAGGCAAAAGCGAATACGCACTATACCTCCGCGGCATTGTGACCTCCGCCTGCAAGAACCTGGAGCTGGCTGTCCGCTGGTTCGATCTGTTCTATTCGGATGAGGTTATTAAAAATATGGCGTATCAGGGCATCTATGAAAATGGCGATTGGTCCATCGAAGAGGGCGTGACTGCGCTGAACGGCAGCAACAAAGCTGTTGTAAAGCATCTTTCCGCCGAGGAGCAGAACCGCATGTGGAACGCGGCCTTCATCGGCTCCACCTGGAAAAATGAAAAAATTGCCACAGCCCTTGCTGCAGGCGGCGACGATCTGCATGAAATGGAAGCCGCCAAGATGATGATGGGATATCGCAAGCTGGTCGGTTGGCCACAGGTCACCTGGTGCAGCGATCTGGAGCTGGCCGCTGAACGCAGCGAGCTGAAAACGCTTATCGAAAGCTACGCCACCAATTCCATGAGCGAATTCACCATGGGCATCCGCGATATCAACGACGACGCGGCCTGGGAGGCCTATAAGGATCAACTGAAGGCGGACGGCTACGACCGCTATATCGAGGTGCTCACCGAGTATTACGGCGTCCAATAAGGCGAAGAAACGCCGGCCGAGACGGACGGCAGGCTGCCGGAAGCAACCACCGGCAGCCTGCGATTTCCGTCCCCGTTTCAGGGGCGCGTTCATCTGGGCGCTTTGCGTAACGAATTCCCCCGGCGCGCTTGTTATACGGTTCTGTTTTGAAAATGTATAATACGGTATATAAATTGGCGATATATACCCGACAATGACGCGCGGAAACGCGGCTTCTCGAATTGTCTGCACCGGAAGAAGCGGGAAATTCGGGAAAAACACCGCAAAAAGGACATGCGCGAATTGTCGGAATGTGGAATGCGGTTGCCGGCGGATACATGTTTGGAACGGAAAATTTGCGCAGAATCAATAATTTGTTGAAATTTTTGCTTCCATTTTTTTTTTTTTTTGTATTTTCTGGTCTTAAACGAATGGGGATTTACAATTTACGAAATGAATGCTATGATGCGGCTATACCGTTTCAACAAATTTTGAAAGGAGCAACCTGCATGAAACGTATCTTTGCCCTGGTTCTCACCCTGTGCCTGCTGCTGGTCAGCACCGGCGCGCTGGCCGAGCTGACCGGTCACGGCCAATTCCCCATTTCCGACGGCGCCGACAGCCTGACGGTCTGGGCCTCCTCCTACAGCAACATGACTGATTTCCCCAACCTGCCCATGACCAAATGGTTTGAAGAAAAGACCGGCGTGAAAATCAACTGGATCGAAGTGCCCAACGCCGATCGTACTTCCGTTTTTAACACCTCCATCGCTTCCGGCGAATATCCTGACATCTATATGATGGTTTCCGGCGATCTGCTCACCTTCGCCCAGGACGGCATCGCCGTGGCCCTGGATGAAGCCATCGATGAACACAGCGTGTATCTGAAGGCGCTGCTGGACGAGAACCCCGATATCCGCAAGCAGATCACCGCTCCCGACGGCCACATCTATTCCTTCCCTAAGGTGTCTTATGTTGATTCTCAGACGACTCCCGCCAAGATGTGGGTGTACACTGAATGGCTGGAGGCCTATAAGGCGGCTACCGGCGCTTCCGACCCTGTGACCACTGACGAATTTGAAGCCATGCTGCTCTATTTCAAGCAGAACGATATGAACGGCAACGGCGACCCCAACGATGAAATCATCATCACCGGCAACAACAACTACGGCGTCGAGGGCGGCAACCCCCTGGCCTACATCCTCAACGGCTTCTGCTTCCTGCCCTTTGCCTGCAACGGCGCGCAGTATTTCTATGTGGAGGATGGCAAGGTGACCTCCGATCTGCTGAGCGACAGCCTGCGCGAAGGCCTCAAGTATGCCAACAAGCTGTATAAAGAGGGCCTCATCATCGACGAAGCCTTCACCCAGAGCCTGGTGGACATGCGCTCCGTCACCACCACCACCAAGGACGCCGTGAAGGTGGCCTGCATCCCCGCGCCCTATCACTTCCGCATGCTCACGGCCCAGAATATTGAGAATGCTGTTGGCTTTAGCGATTACACCTGCCTGACTCCTCTCCAGAACCCCACCACCGGCGTTTCCGTTACCCCTGGCAAGGAAGAAAACGTGCTGGCTCTTCGCGCCATGGTGACCTCTGCCTGCAAGAACCTGGAGCTGGCTGTGCGCTGGTTCGATCTGTTCTATTGCGAAGAAGTCATTAAGGATATGGCTTACGGCGGCATCTATGAGAACGGCGATTGGACCATTGAAGAGGGCGTGACTTCTCTGGCGGGCGAGAACAAGGCGGTTGTGAAGCATCTTTCCGCGGATGAGCTGAACCGTATGTGGAATGCCGACTGGATCGGCTCCACTTGGAAGAGCGAAGCAATTGCTACTGCGCTTTCCGCTACCGGCGATGATCTGCACCAAAGAGATGCGTCTCTGTTGATGATGAAGTATCGTAAATTGGTTGGATGGCCCCAGGTCAGCTGGTGCAGCGATGTGGATCTGACCGCTGAGCGCAGCGAGCTGCAGAACCTTATCCAGACCGACGCCACCAACGCCATGAGCGAATTCACCATGGGCATCCGCGATATCAACGACGACGCGGCCTGGGAAGCCTATAAGAAGCAGCTGATGGACGACGGCTACGATCGTTACATCGAAGTGCTCACCGAGATCTACGACATCAAGTAATCCGCGCAGATTTCCCGCCAAAGGAAATCCCAAGGGCGGGCCTGGGGGAGACCCCCCAGGCTCGTCCGGTTCCTTTATTTTTCACGGCGCTGATAAACGCGCTTCATCGTATCTAAAATGCAGGAAGGGATCTGAAAACATATGACAACTGCCGCCAAAAAGCATCGGGAGCCGTTCAATTGGAAAAAGCATTTTAAGCGGTACGGTGCGTATTATCTGATGCTGGTCATCCCCATGGCGATCCTGATTATTTTCAAGTATTACCCCATGTACGGCATTCAGATCGCTTTCAAAAATTATCGCATCACCAAGCCCATGGAGGATTGCAGCTGGGTTGGCTTTAAGTATTTTGAAAAGTTCTTTAATTACACCCGCTTCTGGTCCATCCTGCGCAACACGCTGGTGATTAACCTTTACTCCCTGGCCACCTTCCCGCTTTCCCTGATTCTGGCGCTGCTGCTGAATCATCTGCCCTATCGCAAATTCGTCAAGTGCGTGCAGAACGCCAGCTATATGCCCCATTTCATCTCCACCGTGGTTTTGTGCGCCATGGTAATTCAATTCACCAATTCCCAGAACGGTCTGATTAACGCGCTGCTGGGTCTGGTGGGCGTGCCGCCGGTGAATTACATGGCCAAGAAGGAATACTTCTATTCGCTCTACGTCTGGTCCGGCGTGTGGCAGGAGGTGGGCTACAGTTCCATCATCTATATCGCCGCGCTGGCGGGCATTTCCCCCGAGCTGCACGAGGCCGCCATCGTGGATGGCGCAAGCATCGTCAAGCGTATCTGGCACATCGATATTCCCGGCATCCTGCCCACGTTCATGCTGCTGCTGATTATGCGCTGCGGCTCGCTGCTTTCTCTGGGCTATGAAAAAATCATTCTGCTGCAAAACAGCCTGAACACCGAAGTATCCGAGGTTATCAGCTCGTATTCTTATAACATTTCTTTGAATTCCTCCTCGCCTCAGTTTTCCTATTCCGCGGCCATCGGCCTGTTCACCTCCCTGGTGAACGTGGTGGTGCTGGTTTCCGTCAACGCGCTTTCCAAGAAGCTGACGCAGAATTCCATTTGGTGAGGTGAACGATCATGCAAGATGTGAAAAAGAACATGAAAATCAGCAAAACCCGCAATAAGATCTGGCATACGGGCAGCGACCGCGCCTTTATCATCATCGACATGATTCTCATGGCGCTGCTGTTCCTCATCATGGTGTATCCGCTGCTGTATGTGGTGGCCTCCTCCTTCAGCGGCGGCAAGGTGTTAAGCGGCCTGAGCCTGATTCCCCAGCGCTTCTCCCTGGACGGCTATACCTCCGTTTTCCAATACCCCTACACCTGGGGCAGCATCTGGAATTCCGTTTTGTACACGGCGGTGGGCACCGCCATGGCCATGGTGGTCACCATCCTGTGCGCTTACGGCCTGAGCCAGAATTTCCCCTTCGGCAAGGTGTGCATGACGCTGTGCCTTATCACCATGTATTTTGGCGGCGGTCTGATTCCCACCTACATCTGCATCAAGAATCTTGGCCTGCTGAACACCATGTGGTCCTTCCTGCTGCCCAGTTCCCTGAGCATTTACAACATGCTGGTGATGCGCACCTATTTCCGCACCCAGATTCCCCAGGAGATGCATGAATCCGCCCAAATCGACGGCTGCGGCGAATGGCGCTATCTGGTGCAGATCGTGCTGCCCCTCTCGGGGGCCGTGCTGGCGGTTATCGCGCTGTATTACATGGTGGCCCGGTGGAACGCCTATTTCGATTCCATGATCTATCTGCAAAAGAAGGAAATGCTGCCGCTGCAAAATATCCTGCGCGAGCTGCTGATCGTGGGCAATATGGAAAACATGACCACCGACATGGAATCCGAAGCCATTGCCCAGCAGCGCGCCGAGCTGCTGAAATATTCCCTGATCGTTATCAGCACGCTGCCGATGGCTATCGTGTATCCCTTCGTGCAGAAATTCTTCGTCAAGGGCGTTATGCTCGGCTCCGTGAAGGGCTGACGCACTGGATTTGCGGGCGGAGAAATTCGCCGATCTCCTGCTTTTGCATTATTCCCATACCGCTTTCTCGGAGGGAGGACGAAATCTCCCTCCGTCGGTGACGAATGAAAACCTTATGAGCCACAGAGTACAGGGGCGCAGTTTTCTGCGCCCCTGTGTGACAATGTCAAATTGTGCATAATCGCTCTGATGAACGTCATCCTCTTTGTTAGCGGAGAAGTAAGCTAATATGCTATTTTAATGAAATATAAAAAACCTGCGATGTGTAAGGCTTAGCAACTCCTTTTTGTTTTTTTCTGTGCGCCCTTGTCAGGCAATGGTTCCAGCTTCAATCCCAATAATGATATTTCCTGCGCTTCGCCACAAGAAAAATCGCCGAGAAAACCACCGCCATCACCTCCGCCGCCACGATGGAGAACCACACCCCGTCGATTCCCCAGAGCAGGGGCAGCAATATCACGGCAGCGGCCTGGAAAACCAGCGTTCGCAGGAAGGAAATAATGGCGGAGGTCACGCCGTCGTTCAGCGCAGTGAAGAAGCCGGAGCCGAAAATGGCATAACCCATAAAGAGGAAGGAAAGCGCGAAAATGCGGAAGCCTGAAACCGTCAGTTCCATAAGCGCCGCGTCGTAGCTTACGAAGATGCGCGCCAGGGGCACGGCCAGCAATTCGGCGCTGGCAACCATAGCCACGCCGAACCCGCCGATCATCACTAGGCTTTTTTTCAGCAGCCCTTGCAGCTCGCCGTGGTTTTTCGCCCCGTCGTGATACCCGATTACGGGGGCGGTGCCGATGAAATAGCCGATAAACGCTGCGGCGAAAATCATGCTGACGTACATCATCACCCCGTAGGCCGCCACGCCGTCCTCCCCGGCGTATTTCATCAGCTGAATGTTATACAGCATCCCCACCAGGCTCATGGAAATATTGCTCATGAATTCAGAGGAGCCGTTGGTGCAGGCTTTAAAGATGGCCTTTCCGTCAAAATGCGTTTTGCCCAGGCGGAGAATGCTGGAATTTTTCCGCCCGAAATACAGCAGCGGAATCCCGCCGCCCACGGCCTGACTGAGGGCGGTGGCGGCGGCGGCCCCCGCCAGCTTGTATTCCTGGGGCAGAAGTCCCACCAGCACCGCGTCTAAAATCATATTGGTCACGCCGGAAAAAACGGTTACAAGCAGGCCCAGCTTGGGCTTTTCCGCCGTAACGCAGAAGGATTGGAACAACAGCTGAAGCACGTTAAAGGGCAGCGCGATCAAGATAATGCGGGCGTAGAGCACTGCGTTTTCAAGCAGTTCGCCCTCCGCCCCCAGCAGCCTGGCAATGGGGCGCACAAAGGCGATGCCCAGCCCGGCGAACACCACGCCCAGCGCGGCGGATACATACACGAACAGCGAAAAATATTGGTTGCCCTTTTCGCGCTTGCCTTCGCCAAAGGCCTTGGCCACGATGGCGGAGCCGCCCGTGCCGAACATGAAGCCCACGGTGGATAAAATCATCAGGAAGGGATAAATCAGGTTGAGCGCCGCGAAGGGCGTTTTCCCCGCGAAATTGGATACGAAAAAGCCGTCCACCACGCCGTAAATGGAGGTGAATATCATCATGCCGATGGAGGGCAGCGTGAACCGGATCAACCGGCCATAGGAAAAATGATCGGCTAACTGAATGCGCTGTTTCATTGCTTTCTCCCAAACCAGCGCGCCGCGAAGGCCGCGACGGCGGGCGTTAATTCTTTTATTTCCCATTCGGTGGTGTTGACGATCAGGTGATACGCATCCCGTTGGCCCCATGGCGGGCCGGCAAGCAGCTCCCGGGTCTGGGCGCGGACGGAATCAATTTGCTTCATTCGGCGCAGCAATTCCTTTTCCGTCAGGCGTTCCTCGGCGCTTGCCCGCTCCATGCAGCGCTTCAGCTTCGCCTCCCTGGCGGCGCAGACGAACAGATTCAGCGGGCGATAGGCCCGCAGGATCACATCCGCGTTTCGCCCCACGATCACGCAGTCCTTCTCCAGGGCGGCGATGCGCTCGATCACCTTTTTTTGCTCCAGCAGCAGCGCCACTTGCGCGCTTTGCATCGAAGCGGCGGAGCGCAGCGTTCCCCGGAAGGTGAGCGCCTGATTTTTCCAGCCGTGATTGCTCAGGGCGTTTTCAACGTAGTTTTCGTCCATTCCGCTGTCTCGGGCCACGGCGGCGATGATTTCGCTGTCGTAATAATCGTATTCCATCCAATCGGCCAGCCGCTTTCCCAACTCGCGGCCGCCGCTGCCGAATTCGCGGCTGATTGAAATGATATTCATTTCGCGTTTCTCCTTTACATTTTTTCGATCTGCTCCCGGAAGCAGGCGTTATATTTCTCCATCAGGCGCAAATGCTGATGGATTTCCTCTTCCGTCCAGCCCTGAAAGGCGCTGCATTCCGCGCTGAACAGCCGGGCGATGGTACGGTTGACGTAGTCCTGCCCCTTCTCGGTGAGGCAGGCGTTTTTCGTTCGGCCGCCGCTCTGTTCCAGATAAAGAATGCCTTCCTTTTCCAGCTTTCGAAGGGCGGAATTCAACGTCTGCTTGCTGATGCTGGTTTCCCTGCAAATGCTGCTGAGCGGGCACCTGCCTTGCTTTTCATAAATGAGATACAGCACGAACATCACGCTGTCCGACAGCCCCAGCTTCAGCGCGGCCTGATGATACAGCGCGTCCAGATCCGAGGCCAGACAGTTGACGCGATACATCATCGCGCTGTAGTTTATGGCCATAATGTCCTCCTCCTGTATTTTAAAAAAAGTACGATTTCGTACTTTCTGAGTATAGTATATATTTTTGTGAATGTCAATGATCCGGGCAAAGAAAAAAGACGGCGGCCGGTTCGCAACGCGGCATGAAAGCCGGAAAGGGAAAAGCAGGAGATAAGCGTAAGAATGTAGAAGAATACGAATACAAAACCGTTTAATTATACGAAGAACAAATGCATAAAGGGGGGAAAATTTGATGTACAGCGCTTTGGATGGGGAAAATGCCGGGAATGGAATAAAGCAAGCAATGGATATCGTCAGAAGGGCCTTGAGCGCAGCGCATGAATTACAACGAGTATATCCGCAAACGGCGGAATTACGAAAGGTAAGAGAATCGCGTGATTACGACGCTTGCTTTTCGATCGCGCAAAAATATCTGGGACGTTATCGTCCGGCAATCGATTTTTACTCTCCTTTGACACATATAATCGTAATCGATATTCAACCAGAGAAGGCGAGAAGCCAAAGCATCGAAATATGGAAAGATACGCTTTCTTTTATTGAAATGATTATCTATTTAGACGCCGCATTGATATACGGCTCAAAGACTGCGATAGAACATGCGATCAAGCGGGCGTTTCAAATTCAATAGCAGCGGCGTTCAACACTTCGCTCCCGCGAAAGTGCGACTTTTATTAATGCAGATTGTCTCATGGACAATAGAAAATAAAACCGCCTGTTGTAGAACGCAAACTACGACAGGCGGCGATTTGTATGACAAGAGAACAACAAAAAAGAAAACGGCTGAACTTCTACGGGAAATGACTTGTGCACCAAGAGCCCATTACGCTGAACAATCCCATTCTCAATTCACGTCCCGCGAGGAGAGCAACCGGATAGCAAACTGCCTACAAATTGTAGTCAGTTATTACAATTTACGCTCCGCGGGGGGAGCGACAAATCTAAGGCTCGCTTCTGGTTTCGCAAGAAAATTTCAATCCACGCTCCCCGTGGGGGGAGCGACTTCAAGGGCGACCCGGGCAAGGACGGCAGCGACGCATTTCAATCCACGCTCCCCGTGGGGGGAGCGACATTGGCTTTGCGTTTGCATCCTGCAAAAGCGCAAATTTCAATCCACGCTCCCCGTGGGGGGAGCGACGCTTGTTATCCGTCTCAAATTTTCGGCACGCATAATTTCAATCCACGCTCCCCGTGGGGGGAGCGACCGTCTTCCTCGCCGTCCTCGGCGGGCGGGGTGGATTTCAATCCACGCTCCCCGTGGGGGGAGCGACAAAGCATTGACCTGCTGGACCAGGCGTGCGTCATATTTCAATCCACGCTCCCCGTGGGGGGAGCGACGGATTATGCAAAAGCAGCCGGAGGCGCGGGAAAAGCATTTCAATCCACGCTCCCCGTGGGGGGAGCGACTGCCGCCGCCCAGGCCGTGGCGAACGAGGTGCAGATTTCAATCCACGCTCCCCGTGGGGGGAGCGACGGCCCATTACCCTGAACGACCCCATGAAGGACCTATTTCAATCCACGCTCCCCGTGGGGGGAGCGACGCTAAAAAAACCGACTTGCCGGAGGACGACCCTCCATTTCAATCCACGCTCCCCGTGGGGGGAGCGACCATGGCAGACC
>CAKULG010000001.1 GCA_934667105.1 uncultured Clostridia bacterium | reverse complement strand
TCGTATTGGAGCAGGGATTCAGGCAGGTACGCCCAATCCGTCCAAGACCTGTCCTTGACCTTGGTCTTGACAATGCCCCTCTATTCGAGGAGAAGCAAACCTTCGTTTGCCGTCCGAGCTTCACGCTTCCGCTTTTGCAGAAAAGCGTAGGGCGACCGCTCGCAAGAATTCCGCTTCCGCACAATAAAACCCTTTTCTTATTGCAGCGTGTGCTTCACGCGGTCGTGCTCCTCGGCGCGCTTGGCGTTGTTGAAGCGATCCAGCGTGCCCACCAAATAGCCGGTAATGCGGCGAATCCGCTGGAAGGGCACGGCGCCGAAATCATAGGAAAGCTCCACGAAATCGCCGTCCACATTAATATCGATGCCCTGGGGCGTGGCGCCGAATTTCTTCTGGGCGCGAAGGATATACGCGTCGATTTCCTCCTGCGGCAGCTGGCCGCCCGTCACATGCACATTGCAGGCCATTGAAACCCACCTTCCTTTCCAACCCGATTATACACCCGAATTCCCCCACTGAAACGCAAAAATCCAAAAGAATTTTTTCCTGCAATCCTTCGCCGCCAGGCGCGGCAGGCGAGAATGAAAGGCATAAAACCATCGTCGCTTTCCCATAATAAGCCCAGCGAATGCATCGGAAGGGGGAAAAACGGCATGGATGAAACGGCCTGGGAGCCCGTTCTTTCCGGCGTACTGACGGGGGATCTTCCCGCCGATCTGCAATTGATCCGCCAAGGGGGCTTTGCGGAGAAAAATCAGGATCTGGTGATCCGAGAATTTCAATTGCTGGGCCATGCCGCGGCGGTGATTTATGTGGACGGCATGGCGGACAACGGCAAGGTGCAGCGCTTTCTGCTGGCCCCCTGCCTGAACGCCAAGCCCCCGGCGGCGGGGGAGGAGCTGGAAGGCTATCTGACCGAGCAGGTGCTGCCCCTGGCCTCCCTGAAGCCCACCAGCCAGCTTTCCGTGCTGCTGTCCCGGGTGTTTTCGGGGGATGCGGCGCTGCTTTGCGACGGCATGCCCGGCGCGCTGCTCACCGACGCCAAGGGCTTTGCCAAGCGCGGCCTGGATCAGCCCGTGAACGAAACGGTGATCGTGGGGCCTCACGAGGGCTTTAACGAATCGCTGCGGGATAACGTGGCCCTGATTCGCCGCCTGATGGACTGCCCCGCCCTGATCTGCGAGCAGACGACGGTGGGCAATAAAATCCCCGCCAAGCTGTGCCTGATGTATCTGAACGGCGTGGCCCGGGAGGAAAACATCCAGGAATTAAAGCGGCGGCTGGCGGGCTGCAATGTGGATTATGTATCCAGCATGGGCATGCTGGAGCAATTGATCGAGGATAAGCCCCATTCCCTGCTGCCTCAGGTGGCCGCCACGGAGCGGCCCGACCGGGCGGTGAGCTTTCTTAACGAAGGGCAGATCGTGATCGTGATGGAAAACACGCCCTCGGTCATCGCCCTGCCGATGGGCCTGGTGCATCTGTATCACGCGCCGGATGATACCGCCCTGCGCTGGCAATACGGCACGTTTCTGCGGCTGCTGCGCATGGCGGGGCTGCTGATCTCGCTGCTGCTGCCCGCGGTGTATATCTCGCTGACCATTTTCCATCCCGAGGGCATGCCGCTTTCGCTGCTCACCTCGGTGATCGAATCGCAATCCCGGGTGCCGCTTTCGCTGTTCACCTCCATGCTGCTGATGCTGCTGATGTTCAGCCTGATTAACGAGGCGGGGGCCCGGGTTCCCGGGGCGATGGGCGGCAGCCTGTCCATCGTCAGCGGCCTGATCCTGGGCCAGGCGGCGGTGGAGGCGGATATGTTCAGCCCGCTGCTGATTATCGTGGTGGCCATCAGCGGCCTGGGCAGCTACACCGCCCCCTCCTTTCCCCTGACGATGGCGCTGCGCATTTCGCAGTTTTTCCTGGTGCTGGCCGCAGGGGCGGCGGGGTATCTGGGGGTGGTGCTGGGATGCTTTTTCCTGATGGTACGCATGGCGGGGCTCACCAGCCTGAATCATCCCTATTTCGCCCCGCTGGCCCCCCGCAGGCCCGCCAATCCCGATCTGCTGCTGCGCATGCCCGTCTGGCGGCAGCGGCTGCGGGGCTTTCTGGCCAATCCCTTTCATATGAACCGCACCGAAGGCCGCATGCGCGCCTGGGACCGGGAGGAAAAATGAAGCCGTCCTTTTTTCGCGAAACAAAAACCGCCGTCCATAGCCAGCAGGCGCTGCTGGCCCAGCGCAGCCAGGCCTACGCCATGGAGCAGTATGTGCTGGCGGGCCTGTGCGTTTACAGCCAGATCGTCATCGGCGCGGCGCTGTATCTCTACGATCATGTGAGCACGCCGGGGTATCTTTCCGTGCTGCTCACCGCGCCCTTCCTGCTTTTGCTCTACGGGTGCATGCTGTTTCTGGCCCGGCGGGCGCGCCCCGAGCAGGGGCTGCTGCCTTCCGCCGTGGGCCCGGCGGCCGCGGCGCCCATTTGCCTGCTGCTGTGCCTGGGCGCGCTGCTGGACGCGCTGGCGGCGGGGGTCATGCTTTGCGCCATGATCGGCGATGTGCTGCCGCAAATGAACATGCTGCGCCTTGCGCTGGCGGCGGCGGCCGTTATCGCCCTGGCCATCGGCGGGGAGGATGAATACGCCCTGCCCCGGCTTTCCCGGTTTCTGCGCTGGGGGCTTGCGCTGGTATTGATCTTCTGCGCCTGCACTGCGTTGCCCTACGGCAATCCCGGGCATTTATTCCCCCTACTGGGCAAGGGGCCGGGCAACATTTTTGAAGGCGCACTGTGGATGTGCGGGTGCGCCGCCGGGGCCTGCTGTCCCCTGGCGCTGCCGCAAAAGGCGGAAAGCCTGCGGGCCCTGACCGCGCACCCTCAGCGCGGCCTGCGGGAGCTGCTGACCGCGCTGCTTTTCGGGGCGCTGACGGTGTTCTTCGCGGCGTATCTGCTGCCCTTTTACGCCCTGGCCCGGCCCGAGGCCCTGGGCTGGAGGGCGCTGCTGTATGCGGAAATCAGCTCCTCCCTCACGGGCTGGTCGCTGCTGCTGTGCGCGCAGATGTTCCTGATGCTCTTTTCCCTGGCCGCCGGCGTGACCCGGGCCGCCGCGCTGCTTTCCCGGGCGGCGGGCAAAAAAAAATCGCCCCCCTGGCTGTTGGCGGCGCTGCTGCTTTTGCTCATGGGCGCGGCAGGGCTGAATCCCCCGGGCTTTTCGGCCTTTTTGCTGGCGGCGCTGCCCTGGCGCGCCGTCCTGGCGCTGCTGGCGCTGGCGGCGATGGTTATCGGCTCTCTTCTGCGGGGCAAGCCGGGAAAGGAGCAGCCATGAAAAAGCGCATGCTTTGCGCCCTGCTGGCGCTGCTGTGCCTGGCCCTGGGGGGCTGCATGAGCCGCCAATTGGAGGAGCAGCTGCTGGTGATCGTGCTGGGGGTGGATGAGGATGAAAACCGCGCCGTGCATTTATCCGTGAAGGTGCCCAGCAACGCCTCCGGCGGCAGCGGCGGCAGCGAAGAATCCAGCGACGACAACGCCTCCTCCGGGGGCGGGCAGATGGGCTATCTGCTGCTGGAGGCCAAGGCGGAAACCTTTGCCGACGCGCTGGCGCTGCTGGACGCGACCACCCCTCGTTCCTTGAATTTCAGCCAGGTTCGGGAGGTGGTGCTGGGGGAATCGGCGGGCACCTGCGATAAATTTTCCTCCATCATTCACAATGTCTACGCCCTGCCCCGGATGCGCTCCCAGGCGGTGGTGGTTTTCTGCAAGGGCAAGGCCCTGGAATTTGTGGAGGCGCAAAAGCCCTATGTGGGCATCCGTCTGAGCCGCTATATCGAAACCACCCTGTCCAGCTACGCGGGCAAGGGCTTTGTGCCCACCACCACCCTGGGCGAGGCCTTCCGTGATCTGGGCTACGGCTATCAGGATCCGCTGCTGGTCTGCGGCGCGGTGAATTCCTTTTCCTATATGCAGCAGCCCCTGAGCAAAAACCTGGAGGACGCCCAGGCGGGCACCCTCTCCCGCAAAAGCGTGAACCCCGTGGAGCTTTTCGGCGCGGCGGCCACCGACGGCGTGTGCGTCAGCGGCACCCTCAGCGGCTATGAAATGGCGCTGATGCATTTGATTCAGGGCAAGGCGCAATCCCTGAGCCTGCAATTGGAGGGCGACGTGCCCACCCATATCTATGCCCGCCGCCCCGCCGCCCTTTCCGTGGATCTGGATAGCCGCCCCATTCGCCTGCGCGTGGAAATGACCTGCCAGGGGGATTACACCCCCGGCTTTCCCCCCGATCGCTCCGCCCTGGAGGAGCGTCTGCGCCAGGATGTGCTGGCCGCGCTTGAGCATATGCAGGCCCTCCGCTGCGACGGCCTGGGCTTTGGCAATCTGGCCGCCCGCGGCTTCCTTACCATCGACGATTGGGACGCTTTCTCCTGGCGCGACGCCTATCAGGCCGCCCAAATCGACGTATCCCTCTCGCTGCAATTGCAGGTAAGGTGAGAAGGAGAATAACGCGGGGGAACCGTTCTTTGGGCTGTCGCCCCGCGTCCACGCGAAAGCGGGCCGCGGGTTTCAGGCGGCAATCAAGGGGTGCACGCCCTCTGCCGCGCCTAAGGGGCGGCGCTCTTCAGAAGGTTTTCCCCTGCTTTTTTATCCCCGGCTTATCTGCAAATCCACAGCGCTTCGGGGAGCAGGCGAATTTCTGCCCGGGCTTCGGGAATAATTTCGCCGTCCACATTCACGCGCATGCCGGGCGCGGAAAAGGAGAGGGCGCGCACGCGGCGATAGCAGGTTTCTGGGAAATCGAGAATCTTCCCCTGCATCAGGCCCATCAGCCGGGCGATCAGCCGCTTGCGGGGGATGTTTTCCACAATCACCACATCCAGCAGGCCGTCGTCCGCCCGGGCCTGGGGGGCGATGCGGATGCCGCCGCCGATCACGCCGCCGTTGCCCGCGGCCAGAACGAAAATATCCTTTTGCTCCTCCCGGCCGTTCTCCAGGGCGTAGGTGAGGCGGACGGGCTTAAAGCGGAAAAGCGTTTTCAGCACGCCGTATAAATAGGGCAGCAGGCCCCGGCAATAGCGCTTGGCCTTAGCCGCGTATTCCAGCACCATCACGTCAAAGCCCGTGCCCACCTCGTTGAGGAACAGCCTGCCGTTGATCTCGCCCGCGTCGGTTTTTTGCGGGGGATGGGTCAGGATGTAATCCAGCGCGGCCAGGGGCTCCTGAGGCACGCCCAGGGTTTTGATAAAATCATTGCCCGTTCCGGCGGGAATAATGCCCAGGGCCGTGGCGGAGCCCATCAGCCCCCGGGCCACCTCCAGGGCCGTGCCGTCGCCGCCGATGGCCAGCACCATGTCCACCCCCGATTCCCGGGCCGCCTGGGCCAGGGTCACGGCGTGGCCGCGATATTCCGTCATGTGCAGTCGGCAGGAAATGCCCTTTTCCATGAGAAAGATTTCCACCCGCGCTCCGATCTTCTTTCCCCGGCCGCTGCCCGCGGTGGGATTGCAAATCGCATAAATCTCCATTGCCCATCCTCTTTCCCGTTTCCTATCCATAATAATGTAGCGCAAAATTTCCCGCTTGTAAAGAAAAAAAGCGAAAAAGCCGCCTGTGCTGCTTTCTCGCTTTCTTGTTTATGCTTATTTTTGCTCCGATCGTCCTCGGGCCGGGGGCAACGCCCCGTTCCCACCCTGGCGCGGCGGCCGGCGCTGAGGGAAAAACAATGCGCCGTGTTTGTGCCGATGTGCGGTGTGCTGGGGATGAAGGATAAGGCCGGGATCGAACCGGCGTTCCGCGCCCCCGCGCAGAGCCATGCAGCGCGGCTCATTCTCAGCCGCAGAGATCGCGCCCGCTCCGCCGCGCCCGTCCGTCCCCCGGCCCGGGAGAAAGGGAGTAGGTTCATGGGCTAATCCAGGGAAATATCGGTGGTCCAGTTGGCCGCCTGAATGCGCGCATCCAGCGCCCGGAGGGACTGGCTTTTCTTATCCAACTCCTTTTGCAGGGCGGCGACGTCCACCGTGCTGACAATCTTAATTTCGCTGCGGCTGGCCCGATCGGTGAGGCACCGGGCGGAATCCAGAAAATTCCGCAGCAGGGAAAGCCGCTTTTGCCAGGCGTCCCGCCGGGCCAGCAGCGCCGTCAGGCTTTCCCCCTCCAGCAGCGTGCGGCTGTTGGTCAGGTTGATCTGCCGGATCAGCAGCTCCTGCCGGGCGGCCAGGGCGTCCAATTCCGCAAGCAGGGCTGCGGGGGCTTCCGGAGGCTTTTCCCCCTCCTGCGTCCGGGCGCTGGCCCGCAGGCGGTCGTCCAGCTGCTCCATGCGGCGCTGCACATCCGCCCGCTCCATTAACGCTTCCGCTAGTTTCATAGGCCCCTCCTTCTTAATATTCGCCGTTGACGAATTCCTTGAGGATGGTCAGCGCGCTTTCCAGGTCGCGCAGATCGATCACCTCGCAGGCGGAATGCACATAACGGCAGGGGATGGACAGCGTGCCCGCGGGCGCGCCGCCCCGGGCGTGCTGAATGGCGGAGCCGTCCGTGCCGCCAAAGGGCAGCACTTCGCGCTGATAAGCCGCGCCCGTTTTTTCCGCGGCGGCGATGAGCGCCTCGCGCACCAGGGGGGTGGCCACCATAGAGCGATCCATGTATTTCACCGCCGCGCCCGCGCCCAGCTTCACCGCAGGCAGCTTCACCTCGGGGGTGTCGCCCCAGGCGGTCACATCCAGGCCCACGCCCAGATCGGGGGCCACCTGATAGGCCGCCGTGGCGGCGCCGCGGATGCCCACTTCTTCCTGCGTGGAGAACACGGCCACCACATGATTGCGGGGCTGCTCCAGGGCCAGCATCAATTCGCACAGCAGCGCGCAGGCGCAGCGATCGTCCATCGCCGGGGCGGCCACCCGGTGCGCGCCCAGGGCGTAGATTTCAGGCGCGTATACGCACATATCGCCCAGGGAAACCAGCTTTTCCGCTTCCGACCGGCTTTCCGCGCCGATATCCACGAACAGGTGCTGCATGCCCGCCGTTTCGCCCTTGGTGGGCTGGCATACGACCACGCCCCGCACCCCGTTTTCAAAAACCACGGCGCGGGTTTTGCTCATATCCAGGGAAACGCCGCCCACGTTGGTCACCCGCAGGAAACCCTCTTCTTCAATATCCGTCACCGCCAGGCCGATCTGATCCATATGGGCGGAAAGCATGATGGTTTTGCCGCCCGGCCGGCCCTTCTTTTCCACGATAAGGTTGCCCATCACATCGATGCGGGCGCTGTCGATCTTCCCCGCCAGCAGTTCCTGAATCCGGGCGGCCACCGCGTCCTCCCGGCCCGAGGGGCCGTATACGGACAGCAGCGTTTTCAATGTATCCAGCATCATTTGCGGAATCCTCCTTTTTGCTCGCCCGCGCCGGGCGAAAGCGCCCTGGGCGCGGCGGTTCATTTACGTTTATCGCATACTTTATTTACGCCTGTTCCGCGTAGGCCTTGGCCAGGGCGAATTGCGCTTCCACATCCGAAAGCATCACAACGGAGCTAGGCCCGTGGATATACCGGCAGGGCACGGAAAGCACGCACACGCGCTTGCCCTCCCGGCTGCGCTGATACGCGCCGCCGTCGTTTCCGCCGGTGGCCCCGCGCTTCACCTGGGCGGAAATGCCCTTTTCCCGGGCCAGGGAAAGCAACTCCCGATACATGCCGCCGTCGGCGATGGACGCGCCGTCCATAAAGGAAACCACCACGCCGTTGCCCGGCTCGCACACCCGGCGCACGGCGGGCACATCGCCCATATCCCCGGCGGTGGTGCCCTCCAGCACCACCACGGTATCCACCGCCGCAGCAAAGGCCGCGCCCGTGGCGCCCCGCAGGCCCACTTCCTCCTGCACAACGAAGGCGCAGGTGATATCCGCCGCGTAGGTTCCCTCCAGCAGGCGCAGCAGATTATAGCAACCCACCCGGTCGTCCAGCGCCTTGGCCACCACCGCCCCTGCGCCGAATTCCTGATAGGCGCTGTCGTAATAGGCGTAAGCGCCCGCCGGGCAATCCGCCAGGGCCTCTTCCTTGGTTTTCGCGCCGATATCGATATACAGGTCGTTCCAGCCCAGCACGCGCTTGCGATCCTCCGGCGATTGCAGATGAATGGCCAGCGCGCCGATCACGCCCTTAACCGCCTTTTCGCCCACCACGACGTATTTGCTCACCGCCACCCGAGGGTCGATGCCGCCCACCGGGCGGAACAACAGCAGGCCGTCGTCGGTGGCGTCCATGATGATGAAGCCGATTTCATCCATATGCGCGCTGAAAAGCAGGTGGCGCGCGCCGCCGCCCGTGCCCTTCTTAAAGGCGATCACGTTGCCCATCCGGTCGATGGACACGCGGTCGCACAGGGGGCGGGCCGCTTCCAGCAGCGCCTTGCGCAGACGGCCTTCATCGCCGGATACGCCGTTCATTTCGCACAGGGTTTTCAGTTCCATAATTCATCCTCCCATTTCTTTTCCACGGAGGCCAGATAATGCGCCAGCAGCCGCCCGCCCTCGGTGAGCGCGCGCATATCGAAGGTTTCCACATTGGTGTGCATATATTTCAGCGGCAGCGACAGCAGCACCGTGGGCACCCCCGCCCGCACCACGGAAAGATCGTCCGCGTCGGTGGAGGTATACCGGGGCTCGGTGGCGAATTGCAGCGCCACGCCGTTTTCCTTGGCCGCTTCTTCCAGCTTGCCCACCATGTAGGGGTTCAGGAAGGGGCCCTTAGAGGCCACCAGCGAGTCGATCTTGCTGGTGCTCAGGCGGGGCGCGCCGGGCGTATCCGCGTGGCATACGTCGAAGGCCACGCCGAAATCCGGATCCACCTCGAAGGTGGATACCATCGCGCCGTAGGAGCCGATCTCCTCCTGGCAGGTGGCCACGAAATACAGGTCGGCCTCGTGCCGCATATTTTGCAGCAGCTGGGCCGCCCGCAGCATAATCGCCACGCAGGCACGGTCGTCCGCCGTTTTGGTGGCCACCCGGCCGTTTTTCAATTCCACATACCGGGCCTCGAAGCACACCGTGTCGCCCACGCGCACCCGCTTTTTCACTTCCTCCGCCGGCATGCCCAGATCCACAAACAGCGTTTCGAAGGTATAATTATTCTTCCGATCCGCTTCCTTCAGCAGATGCGGCGGCGTGGCGCCCACAACGCCCAGCAGCACGCCCTCCCGGGCGTATACTCGCACCCGCATTCCCGGCAGCACCCGGGGATCTACCCCGCCTACCGCTTGCAGCCGCAGCCCGCCATCCTCCTCGATCTTGGATACCATCATGCCGATCTCATCCAGATGGGCGCAGATGATAACCTTGGGGCCCGGGCCCTTCTTGTGGGCGATCACGCAGTTCAGCGGCGTGATTTTCACTTCGTCCGCATAGGGCGTGAACGCCTGGGCGATGTATTCCGCCGTCGGGCGCTCGTTGCCCGTCACGCCGGGCAGCGCCGTTACTGTGCGCAGAAATTCTTCAATCTTCATTGGCATTTCCTCCCTGGAAATTTCCGATGCAATTTGCCTAATCATTCTATCATGTGATTGTCAGCGTAACGCCTGCAGCGTCCCGCTGACCCGGAAAATCACAAAGGTGATTTTCCTAATCATTCTATCACATTTTTCTGGAATTGTATACAGGGAAATGGAAGCGGGCGGAGGCGCCGTTCTTTAGCGCCTTCGCCCCGCGTTGATTATTCCTTTATCGCTTCCAGAAATTCAGAAAAATAGCGCTGTTTTTCGGCCGAAGTCACCCGGTAAACGTCGCACAGCATCTCCAGGGCGCGCTGGGGGCGCTGACGGCATATTTTCCGCAGGGAGCGCACCTCGTATTCCCACACGCTCACCGAGCCGGGAGAGCATTTGGGCCAGCGGGCGATCTGGCGGGCCATAAGGGGGGCCAGGGCGTCCGCCCAGCGATCCACCTCCGCTTCCAGCTCCTGCGGCAGAAAACGCGTCAGCGCCTGGCCGAACAATTCCAGAAACCGGGCCCGCATCTCCGGCGCGCGCATCAGCGCGGCGAAGGGCTCGTGATAAAAGAGCTGGCTGTCGGTGCGGGGGCTTTTGTTAAAATAGCGAATGGGCCCCTGCTTCAGGCTTTCCATTCCCGCGTCCAGATCGTAAAGGGCGCATTTCCATTTGCCCCCGGGCAGCTTATAATAGCGCACGTTGCCGATATCCGTGTTCCCCACGATCATCTCCAGGGCGGCGTGGGTGAAAAAGCTATCCGCGTCCAGCCGCTCCAGCACCCAGGAAAGATTCTCAGGCTGGGATAAATCCTTCTTTTTCAGGAAGGCGATCAGCTCGTCCCATTCCTCCCGGCTGCCCTTGGTCACTTCTCCCCGGCCCTTGATAATGGTCATGCCCTCGATGATTTCGTCATCCTCCACGCCCTCGAACTGGGCGATCATATGCTTGTTGATTTTCTCCCGCAGGTTATAATGCCCCCAATATTCCCCGTTGATATACACCTCCACCGGCACGGCCTCCTGATACAGGATAGAAAGGCCCGCCGCCCGGCTGGTAAGCAGCGCGTCTCGGAAGCGGGTCATAAAAGCCTCCGTGCCCGCCGCCCGCAGCGTCAAGGCCTTATAGCCCGTATAGCCCGCCCGGTTTTCAAAGGGCTGAAAGGCGAAGCGCTTTTCCCCATAGGCGCTTCGGGCGAACAGCGAAATCGTCTTCTGGCCGTAGCGCCGGGAGGTGGCCCCCGTCACGCGGAAGGTGGCCTGCTGGTTCAGCTGCTGCTCCCCGTCCGGGGCGTAATATTCCACGTTTATGGGATATTCCCAATCCCGCTCGTAATTTTTGATTTTTCCGTTTCCGGGCACCAGAATGCCCGTTTTGCTGTCGAAAAGCCAGCGTGTGTCCGCCACCAGGGAAACCACGGCCACCCCCGCGCTTTTTTCAAACAGATAGGATTGCGCCGCTGTTTCGGAGGGCAGCTTGCCCGGCGCGAAGGCCCGGGCGCGGACGCAGGCGGTTTTTTCAAGGGCCAGGGGAGCGGTATACCGAGGAGAGCGCTCCGTGGGTTCGCTGCCATCCAAGGTGTAGCGGATCTCCGCCCCGGGCTCCGCCGTCAGCATCAGGGAAAAGCCCTGAGCGCACAGGCCGCCGGTTTGCGAAAAAACGGGGGCCTCCGTCCGCGCCTGGTATCCCGTGGCCGGATTTTTCCCGCCCCGGGTGACGCTTGGCAGATAGGCGGCCTCCGCCCCGTCCCCCGCCCGGCCAAAGGAAATATTGCCCCATTGGGCGGGCATCTCCAGAGAATCCAGCGTTTTCTCCCCTTGCAGCAGCGTCACCGTGCCCCCCTTGCGGGAAAGAGAAAAGGCCGCGTAATAGCCGCTGCCCTGCCGGGGCGGCGCGTCGAAGCCGATGCAATCCACCACCGCCCAGCCTCCGGCGGCAATGCGCGCCCCCTGGGGAAAAGCATAGCTGTACGTCTCCCCCTTGCGCTGATAGCGCAGGGTGAGCCCGGCAAGGGATACGCTCTCCTTTCCCGTGTTTTTCAGTTCGATCCATTCCCAGGCATGGCCGTCTTCATAGCGCCCGTTGCTGGCCAGCACCTCGTTGATCTGAAGCTCTCCCCGGGCCGCCGCGAAAACGCAGCAAAGAAAAATCGCCAGCCCCAGGCCCCTAAATACGCTTCTCATTTCCTCGCGTCCCCCTTCATTTATCACCCTTTAGACGACGCGCCGCCCGCCCTTCGCCCACGGGAAAATGAAATTTACAATTGTTACGAACCCCTGCCTTTTTCCGCTGAAGGGGGTTGACAATTGGCTGCGAATCCTGTAAGGTTGTGCTAAAAGCAAGGAAATACGGCCCACACGCAAAGGAGGAAGCGGCTGCATGCGCTATCGTGAATTGGGAAAAACCGGCCTGATGGTCAGCGAGATCGGCCTGGGGGCGGAATGGCTGGAGCGGCACAACGCCGCCGAATGCAAGGAAGTGATCGATTGCTGCGCCCAGGCGGGGATCAACCTGCTGGATTGCTGGATGTCCGAGCCCAATGTGCGCGCCAATATCGGCCTGGCCCTGGAGGGACGGCGGGAGCAATGGATCATCCAGGGGCATTTATGCACCTATTGGGCGGGAGACCGCCATACCTGCGTGCGCGATTTGAAGCGGGTGCAGGCGGGCTTTGACGATCTGCTGGCCCGGCTGCGCACCGATTATGTGGATATCGGCGTCGTGCATTATGTGGACACAAAGGAGGTGCTGGCCCAGGTGCTGCGCCCCGAATTTGTGGAGTATTTGCAGGGCCTGAAGGCGCAGGGCAAGGTGCGTTTTCTGGGCGTAAGCACCCATAACCCCGATACCGCCCGGGCCATCGTGGAAAGCGGGCTGTTCGATATGCTGCTTTTCAGCATCAACCCCGCCTTTGATATGCTGCCCCCCACGGAGGATATGAACGAATACTTCGTAAAAGAATACCGGCAGGATCTGCAGGGGGTGGCCCCCGAGCGCACCGCCCTGTATCAGCTGTGCCAGGAGCGGGGCGTGGGCGTCACGGTGATGAAGGGCTATGCGGGCGGGCGGCTGCTAAGCGAAAAAGCCTCCCCCTTCGGCGTGGCGCTCACGCCGGTGCAGTGCCTGCATTACGCTCTGACCCGCCCCGCCGTCGCCAGCGTGCTGGCGGGCATGGAAACGCCGGAGCAGGTGGCCCAGGCCGCGGCCTATGAAACCGCTTCCGAGCAGGAAAAGGATTACGCCGCCGTGCTGGCCAACGCGCCCTTCCATTCCTTCGCCGGGCAATGCACCTATTGCGGCCATTGCCAGCCCTGCCCCGTGCATATCGATATCGCGATGGTGAACAAGCTCTATGATCTGGCGGTGATGCAGGGGCAATCCCCCACATCCATCCAAAGCCATTACGACGCGCTGAAGGCCAAGGCAGGCGATTGCATCGCCTGCGGCGGCTGCGAAAAGCGCTGCCCCTTCCAGGTGCCCGTAATCGCGCGGATGAAAAAAGCCCGGGCGTTGTTTGAATAAGCCCGGGCGAGGAAGCCGAAAAAAATGTCGGAGGAGAGCTTTGCCGGAGCCTTCGCTCCGCGCCGCTGACAGACGGAAAGCGCCTTTTATGGGGAAAGCAAGTAAAGCCTCTAAAAGCGTTTCTCCCGGGAGAAAACAAGAAAGCACGCCAAAAGCCTTCCCCTTCGAGGAAGGCGACTGAGTGCAGCGAGGCCGGATGAGGTTTCGCTGCTTTTCGCATATTATGCCGTCGCCATGCAGGAACTTGAAGAGAATACAATGAAGAATTACACGCAGGTATATGTAAAAAAACAGTTTTGAAGCAGCAGAAACATACTGCAAAGCATTTGGCGCAGAAATAACCCGTGCGTTTAAAAACGCGGATAACACGGCTTATGAACACTGTGAGTTATCTGTAAATGGGGAAGGGTTTTTGGCGCTGGCGGAAGCAAAAAATCCGTGCGACATAAGCATCGCGCACAAATACAAATGGGAAACCATGACCTTTAACGTTTTTGAAATGGAAACTGAAGAAGCGGTTTATAATGCCTTTCAAGCTTTGCCCTGGTGCCACAGAATGCCCGCGACGGTGGAGGTGCGGTTAGCCAGCCGGGCCTGATACAGCGCATGGTCGAACAGCAGGCCCCCCTCCCGCCATTGCAGCAGGGAAGCGCCCCCGTCCGCGCAGGGGATCAGGCCCACCTGCACGCCGTGCTCCTGGGCATAGCGCAGGGCGAAGCTTTCCGCCAGGCACACCCCGGAAAACGGGCGATCGCCGTTCACAGGCTGATACATCGGCTGCCAGCGCCCGTTGCGCAGCACCAGCAGCCGCTCATCCGAAATCGGCGGCACCTGACCGATAATTCCCCGGCCCGCCATGTTGGATTGTCCCGCCAATAAAAATGAATGAATCATGTTTTTTCTTCCTCCACGCGTTACCGAAAGCGTCTTTTTTATTATAGAGCAACGTCCGCCCGGAATTGCGCCATGCTTCCGCCGAATTTGCGCTGCCAGGTGCGGGGGTCTCCGTGATTGCTGCCATACCCCGCCGCCCAGGCTTCATAATGGCCCACGATGTTTTCAGGCTTTATGCCGTACTGCTTGCACAGATAGGCGCAAAGCTGCTGGGCCATGGCGAAGGCGGCCTTATAATAGGCCGCGTCGGTTAGCCCGTCCTCGCAGATTTCAAATTGAATGTGGGTGGCGTTATAGCTGCCCTTTTTCCCGCTGCCCACGCCCCAGCAGCGATAATCCCAGGGGAGCGTCTGATAGATTTTCAGGCTTCCGTCTGCGGCCTTGCCGATGAACGCATGCATGCATTTATTGGCGCTGGCCTTGTTCCAGTGGTTGCCGTACTTGTTTTTGCCCAGGACGCCGTCATCCGGGCCGACGTAACGCTTTAGATAGGGGTTGTTCGCCCCGGTGCTATGAACCACAATGCCGGACGGCTTGATTTTCCGCCCGGCTTTGAAGCATGGGTTTTCCGTCTGGTAATACCGGATGATCTCCATGTGTTATCACATCCTTTCAGCACGGCGGTTTTTTCCTAATCCTTGGCGATCCTGATTTCCGCATCCTCGGTTTCGTCTTCCTTGCACTCGGGCAGGCCCGCGACGCTGGTCAGCAGCGACAGCACGCCCGCCAGCAGGGCGGAGGAACCCACCATCAGCCAATTTACCTCCGCCAGTACGGCGGTGGTTCCGATGGTTGCAACGGCGGTCTGGGCCACCGTCTTAATGGCGCGAACGCCCGCCGCCTTGATCCAGGTTTTCCAGCATACTTTCATGTTTCATTTCCCCTTTCTTTTTTTGTATGAAAAAAAGCAACTCTTCGGAAATTCCGAACGGTTGCTTTATTTTTGCGAATCAAAACGCGCTATGGCGAATCAAACGCACGGCATGCGTTTCACGTGTGTTTACTGCTGCAATGGAATCACCCTCTTTCTGGGCGCTTGCGCGTCCTTCACTTTCGGTCTATAATGCTGCCGGGAAGGGAGGTGAGAATATGCGCGTTTATGCCTGCTTGCTCGGCGAATGGGTGGATATTACCGAAAGCGGAACCGTAGCCGATTGCCAGAATCCTGCCAAGTATTTTGAAGAGCATCTGTATTACGCAGATGGTTCCTATCGTGCTGAATGCTTCAAATACGATTACGTACATGTGCAGTATAACGGCAAGGACTACCGAATCAACCCGGCGTTCATCCAAATCGTCACTTAATGTAGCTTTGCTTCATCAGCAGGTCAATGTGTTCTACCTTCCCAAGGGGCGCCTTGGCCTGTCCTTTTTGGTATTCATCCTCGATCAGCTTTCGAATTTTGCACCATTGCGAATAGGTCATATCACCGACAAGCTCAACCAGTTTCATGCAGCTTTCTATATACCGTTCTTTCTCCATGGCTTTTTCCTTCCATCAAAAAAGCACCGTGCATCGTGCAGGGTGCTTTACAGAAACTTCTTTTCAAGGTTGATGTCAAGGCCAAATTCTTTCAAATCCTGGCCCCTGGCTTTTAGTTCGTTCTTGATGGTATCAAGGATTTCGTAGTATGCGAGTTTTTTCCCTTTGTAGAAATCATCGTCCTTATTTTCGGATGACTCTTCAAAAGCATCATTCGCATTTTCCAATACCCTTGCAACGATGTATTTAATTTCTGATTCACTCATCATACTCGCCCCTCCTTTTCAATTCGGCAATACGGCTTTCAACAGACTGCTGGAAATTGCTTATTTCCTTTTCCCAATGCCTTTTTAGCCCCGCCTTCATTCTTTCATCCATTTCATTCCACCCGGGAATATAATCCCAAGGTCTAGCGATTTTATTCCTATGGGTGACGATTTGCTCTTTAAAACTTGCCAATCCTTTTTTCAAGGAAAGCGTTTTTTGCCGTGACAAATCTTTCTCGGCAAACGTTTGCAGGTTCAATGATATTATACCACTTTTTCCCTTGTTTTTCAAGGTTTCCGCCGCATTCAGGTACTTTTTCTTGAATTCCTCAAAGCTATCCTGCTTATCCAGTTCGAAGAATGCGGCGCGCTCTTTCAGCGTTGCAAGCTCTTCTTCGTCCAGCGCCCAGCGGGCGCGGGTCAGGGCCACGCAGCGGCAATTGCAATCCTCGGCAGGATCGCCGAATGCCCCGGGGTACATGGCTTTCTTTCCGCCGTATGCAAAGGGTTCGTCCGTTTCTTTGATTTGGCCGTCCAGGTTCCGGTGTGTTGCCCGCGTCGCGCCGTCCAGGGTCGCGTCCCATTGCTTTACAACGTCCGCGCCCTTTTTCCTGGCTTCCTGCCGCGCGTCCTCGGCGCTCTCCTGCTGGATGCGGTGGCCCTCCGTGCGCACAATGGTTTTCGCCCGGTCAAAGGGCGCTTTGGTAGCGTTTTGCAGGTTCCGGGCGATATCCGCATACGACATGCCAGAAGCAATCCCCCGGGAAATTTCCGCGCGGATGCTTCTTTTCATGGCCTTAATATCCAGGCCCAGCGCTTCATACAGCGGCGCGCTTAGCTTGGAATCCGTCAGCACCGCTTTCACGGCGGCGTTTTTGTCAATGGGAATGATAACCGGAATTCCCTGCTTGTGAACGCTGTACATCGTGCCGAGAAAGCCCTCTGAATAGCTATCGGATAAATACTGCTGAATGGTGCTGTATTCGTCCCCGTGCAGCTTTTCCAGGATGGCTTCTATCTGGCCCTTTAGCGCCTGCTGGTATTGGATTTGATACACCCTGCTTTGCGTTAATTCGTCCGAATGCAGCAGCTTGATTTTCTCATTGATCTGTTCCAGCGCGGCCCGGTATTCCTTTTCCAGACTTCGCAGCACGGCTTTCTCGCCGCCTAGCTGGGCCTGAATGACTTCCCGCTCGTAATTACGCAATTACATCCCCCTCGCCGCCGGGCGCGTCAAGCGGCGCTTTAAACAGCGCCTGCGCGTTGTCGATTTCCTGCTTGGCAAGATGCGCTTTCAGTTCGTCATAATCCAAATCAAGCTGTTCGGCCACCAACTCAAGGATTTTTTCGCTATCCAGCACGCCGGAAAGATTCAGGATGGTGTTAATTTCAATCTGCCGCTTCTGCGCGTCCGTCAGTTCGATTTGGGCGTTATCCTGGGCGTTGGCCATCACTTCGCGCTTAAAGTCAAAATACATTTGTGGGGCGTGCGGCTGCGCGGTTCGCTTCCGGCGTTCCTCGGGAGTTGGGCGCTCACCATGCTCTCCACCCTCTCCATCGGCATGCTGGCGGGCGGCGTGGCGAAGGATACCAAGCAGGCCAGCGTCATTGCCTCGATCCTCTATTTTCCCATGCTGGTCTTTTCCGGCACGACGCTGCCCATCGAGATCATGCCGCCCGTGATGCAGAAGCTCGTCAGCTTCTTCCCGCTGACGCAAGGGCTTACGATGATGAAAAATACATTTTGGGGTATCAACATGGGAAACGTCCTGTTGCCGATTTGTGTAATGGCTGGAGTTACCGCACTCTGCACGATCCTTGCCGTCCGCTTCTTCCGTCGGGAATAACGCCCTTCTCATGATATAGAACAGATTATGTAATAAGCTCCGGTCGCAGAGCCGATAAGCGTACTTCCTACAGCGGAGGATCAGCTTATCGGCTCTGTCTTTTTCTTTATCTGTCCGGTTCTCCCCATGCGGCCTCCGCAGTTGAGCCGATAATTTTCAGAGAAAGGCCGTCTCAGCTGTAGCGCATCCGTACAAGCGCTTTTCCCCCGAATCTTTGGGCGGAATTTATGGGCAGAAGCGCAAATTTCATTAACGGCTAATTCGGATGGTTTTCTTGAACTCTTCGTCTTTCGGTATTCCTGCGGATAACGGCCGCCGTTGAAAGCTGAACTGCACGCCGAACAAAATGCAAGCCGTTACCGGCGCAATTGAGGGGGGGAACGGAAGGGCAAGCGTGGAGATAAAAGAATACGGTGAGGATGACGCGCATCCTCACCGTACAGTTACGACAGGTTTATTCAGCTTTCCCTTACCGGGACGACAGCTTACTTTTTCTTGCTCTTAATGGCGGCCTGCGCGGCGCTCAGGCGGGCGATGGGCACCCGGAAGGGGCTGCAGGAGACGTAGTTCAGGCCGATTTCGTTGCAGAATTCGATGGAGGAGGGATCGCCGCCGTGCTCGCCGCAGATGCCGCAATGCAGCTTCGGATTGGCGCTCTTGCCCAGCTTCACGGCCATTTCCATCAGCTTGCCAACGCCCACGGTGTCCAGACGGGCGAAGGGATCGGATTCATAGATCTTGTTGGCATAGTAGGCGGGCAGGAACTTGCCGGCGTCGTCGCGGGAGAAGCCGAAGGTCATCTGGGTCAGGTCGTTGGTGCCGAAGCAGAAGAAGTCGGCTTCCTTGGCGATTTCGTCTGCGGTCAGGGCGGCGCGGGGGATTTCGATCATGGTGCCCACTTCGTAGGCCAGCTTCACGCCGGATTCCGCGATGAGGGCGTCCGCAGTCTTGACCACGATGTCCTTCACGAACTTGTATTCCTTCACTTCGCCAACCAGGGGGATCATGATTTCAGGAACGACCTTCCAATCGGCATGACGGCCTTGCACAGCCAGCGCGGCCTTGATGATGGCGCGGGTCTGCATAGCGGCGATTTCGGGATAAGTGACGGTCAGGCGGCAGCCGCGATGGCCCATCATGGGGTTGAATTCATGCAGATCGGCGATAACCTGCTTGATGTAAGCCACGGTCTTGCCCTGGGTCTTGGCCAGCGCTTCGATATCGGCCTCGTCGGTGGGCACGAATTCATGCAGCGGGGGATCCAGGAAGCGGATGGTGACGGGATGGCCGTCCAGCGCCTCGAACAGGCCCTCGAAGTCGGCCTGCTGCATGGGCTCGATCTTGGCCAGCGCGGCTTCGCGCTCTTCCACCGTCTCAGCGCAGATCATTTCGCGGAACGCGCCGATGCGGGCGGGGTCGAAGAACATATGCTCGGTGCGGCACAGGCCGATGCCCTGCGCGCCGAAGGCGGCCGCCTGCTTCGCGTCCTTGGGGGTGTCGGCGTTGGTGCGCACGCCCATAGTCTTATACTTATCGGACAGCTCCATGATCCGGCCGAAATAGCCGCTGTTGGGGTCGGCGGGCACGGTGGGGATCAGTTCGCCGTAGATATTGCCGGTGGAGCCGTCCAGGGACAGCTCGTCCCCTTCGTGATAGGTCTTGCCGGCCAGGGTGAAGCGCTTGTTTTCTTCATCCATCTTGATATCGCCGCAGCCGGAAACGCAGCAGGTGCCCATGCCGCGGGCCACAACGGCCGCATGGCTGGTCTGGCCGCCGCGGACGGTCAGAATGCCCTGGCTGTACTTCATGCCCTCGATATCCTCGGGGCTGGTTTCCAGGCGAACCAGAACCACCTTTTCGCCCTTCCTGCCATGGGCGACGGCGTCCTCGGCGGTGAAGACGATATGGCCGGCGGCCGCGCCGGGAGAAGCGGCGATTCCCTTGCCCACGGGCTGCGCCTTCTTCAGGGCGGCGGCGTCGAAGGTGGGATGCAGCAGCATATCCAGGGATTTCGCGTCGATCTGCATCAGCGCTTCTTCCTCGGAGATCATGCCCTCGTCGATCAGATCGCAGGCGATCTTGATGGCGGCGGCGGCGGTGCGCTTGCCGTTACGGGTCTGGAGCATATACAGCTTGCCGTGCTCCACGGTGAATTCCATATCCTGCATATCGTGGTAATGGTTTTCCAGGGTCTGGCACACCTCCACGAACTGCTTGAACGCTTCGGGGAATTTCTGCTCCATCTCGGTGATGGGCATGGGGGTGCGCACGCCGGCCACAACGTCCTCGCCCTGCGCGTTGGTGAGGAATTCGCCGAAGAGGCCCTTGCTGCCGGTGGCGGGAGAGCGGGTGAAGGCCACGCCGGTGCCGCAATCGTCGCCCATGTTGCCGAAGGCCATCATCTGCACGTTCACGGCCGTGCCCCAGGAATAGGGGATGTCATGATCCATGCGGTAGATATTGGCGCGGGGGTTGTCCCAGGAACGGAAAACGGCCTCGATGGCGGCGAAAAGCTGTTCCTTGGGATCGTTGGGGAAATCCTTGCCCAGCTGCTGCTTATATTCGGCCTTGAACTGGTTGGCCAGCTCGTGCAGGTCCTCGGCGGTGAGCTCGGTGTCGAAGGTCACGCCCTTCTTTTCCTTCATGGCGTCGATGAGCTTTTCGAAATACTTCTTGCCCACCTCCATAACCACGTCGGAGAACATCTGGATGAAGCGGCGATAGCAGTCCCACGCCCAGCGGGGATTGTTGGACTTGGCGGCGATAACGTTCACCACGTCCTCATTCAGGCCCAGGTTCAGGATGGTATCCATCATGCCGGGCATGGAAGCGCGCGCGCCGGAGCGCACGGAAACCAGCAGCGGGTTCTCATGATCGCCGAACTTTTTGCCCGTGATCTTTTCCATCTTGCTGATGTATTCCATGATCTGGGCCTTGATTTCGTCGTTAATCTTCCGGCCGTCCTCGTAATACTGGGTGCAGGCTTCGGTGGTGATGGTGAAGCCCTGGGGAACGGGAAGGCCGATGTTGGTCATTTCCGCCAGGTTGGCGCCCTTGCCGCCCAGCAGCTCGCGCATGCTGGCGTTGCCCTCGGTAAACAGGTACACATACTTCTTTGCCATGAGAGATACTCCTTTCGGAATTGGATTGGCCGCTTGAGGGAGCACAAAAACGGGCGCATTCGCCCCTTTCCGTGCTCAACCAGTTGATTATACTATGTTTTTCTTTTCTTGGCAAGGGTTGACAGCGAAAAAAAACGGGATTGCGGGAAAACTTTTTTCCCCGCGCCAGCCCTTGCAAATCAAGGCTTTCCGCGAAAATCTCTTTTCGGCAGAAAAGGGGCAAAAGATTGCAATTCTTCCAGGGCGCGGGCGGCAATAAATAAAAATTGCTCCCCATCAGCCGCCCCAAAAGGCTGCGCTCGCCAGAGGAGCTCTCCTGGGTTCTTCTCCTGGATAAGGCGTCGCCCCCAGGCGGCGGATGCGGCGCGGCCCCTGCTTTTCGCATGATATAGCTTGAAAACGCCCCGGCGGGCAAAGACCGCGAAAAAATTTTTTCATTCCGGCAAAAAATTTATAAAAAGTTATTGACTTCGGGGAAAAACTGTTATATAATAACTTTCGCGTCCTGGAAATCAGCGCGCAAGCACATCGCGGGGTAGAGCAGTTTGGTAGCTCGTCGGGCTCATAACCCGGAGGTCGAGGGTTCAAGTCCCTCCCCCGCAACCATTTGGCTCCGTAGCTCAGTTGGCTAGAGCATTCGGTTCATACCCGGAGTGTCATCTGTTCGAGTCAGATCGGAGCCACCATTCAAAGCGTCCTGCCGAAATCGGCGGGATGTTTTTTTTCAAACATTCTTCATAATGATTTCCATCTCTTTGCCAACCGCAGAAATGCATTTTTCAATGCCAAGATTTGAAACGGCTGTTGCAGAATTCATTCTGCAACAGCCGCTTTTTAGTTACTGTTATTTGTCAATACGTCCATGAGCATATACTTTGACTTCTGTAAAATCCTCACTACACTTTTCTTCCGCCATTTCCATTGCGCCGGGTTTGATTTCGCTATCTTTATCAGTAAGATAGCCCCAATCGGTAGAAACAACCCGACCGTCTTTCAAATATAAAACATTATATTCGACAAATTCGACGGCTTCTTTCCCCACATTTTCCGCAATAAGAATAATCTTCTGTTCATTAACTTTACTAACCGTTAGTTTAATGGCAGATTGTCCTCCATCTTTATACCACTCTTCTTTTTCCATAGAAATCCGAAGCGACACTCGTTTGAATTCCACATCATTTGAGAACTCCCAATAGGTCGAATAGCCATTTTCGCATGCATTTTCGCTGCTGCTAGCTACGCCTACGATGCTATCGTCCTTGTCATAGAAAATGGCGTTAACGGAAATGCAAGCGTTATAGCCGCTCGTATTTAGCAACACAAAAGCATACTTGTTATATCTGCCAGTGCTCCAGGCATATTCATCGGTGATTTCCCATCCTTCTCCCTTAAGCGTCTCCGCTGTATTTGTATCGGCAAATGCACCAACAGAGAAAACCAACAACAAAACCGCAAGAATCACTGCAACAATTCGTTTCATTTTATTTTCCTCCTGATTTGTCTTCATCTTTTAAATTTTCCTATCCGCAGCATTCTTCATCCAGGGGCTTATTCGTTTTCGCGTTGTAATGAATGACAACCATATTCTTACATTGGGGGCAAGAATAAGAAATGGTGTATTCCGCTTTTCCCGGAACGCTTAAGTATTCGCCAAAAACGAATTTCTTTGGATCCGGCTGTATTCCAACATCACAATCAGGTATCAAGCTGTAGTATTGCGTGAGTGTGTGGCATATCTTGCACTTGTGTCTACCCGTAATGTAAGCCATTTTTCCTCCTCCTTCTTTAAAAATTCACATTCTTACGCTTTCCTAATGAAGATAAAATTTTTTCCTCCTTTCTTTTATTTATATCTTCCGTGGAACCAAAATTCCCGGTTGATATCATCCAACATCAAGGTTTCTCTAGGCCAACCTCACTCTTTAGCACCGCAAACAATGGTTGACAAAAAGCCGATTACACATTTTCATAACGGTTCACCCCTTTGTAATAATGTATTCACCTCTTGCTGAATTAAGTCATAATTATTATATCACCGTTCATTTAAAATGACAATATATTTATCAATATTTTTACTTAATGATAATTTTATATATACTAAAGTTTGAGGTGAAACGCATGATTGGCGAACGGCTTCAGGAAATTCGGAAGGATCACGGCGACACGCAGCAGGCCCTGGCCGACAAGCTGCATGCGTCGCTGTATGCCGTGCGGTGCTGGGAACAAGGAAAAAGCGACCCGGGCCACGACACGCTGATCGCCATTTGCAGGCTGTATCACATTTCCGCCGATTATCTGCTGGGCCTGACGGACGACGACCCGCGCTACGCCCTGCGCCGTCAGCAATTGCTCACCCCCGAAAACCGCGCCCTGCTGAAACGCTTCAAAGCCTTCCTGCTCAGCGAACAGCGCAGGGGCGAATAACAATCGCGCCCCTGCGGCTTCCTTTCAAGGCCCCGAATTCGGGCGCTTTTTTTGTTTTCGTTTCCTTTGCGAATTCGCCCGCGCGCTGTTCCGCTTGAATTCTGTATACAAACGCGGTATAATAGAAAATGGAGAAGTTTATGAAGCGCTTCTCCCCATCAAAAAAAGCTCCCGGGCGCGCCGGGAGAGAAAACGCATGCATTTCGGGCGCGGGCAGCCGCCCGGGCCAAAGGAAAGGGGCTTATAGGCATGGAACAGGTATCAAAGGCCGTTGTATCAGTGTTGGGGTGCGATCGGAAGGGCATTATCGCCCAGGTGAGCCAGGTGCTCTTTCAGCGGGACGTGAATATTCTGGATATCTCCCAAACCATCGTGGCAGGCTATTTCAATATGGTGCTCATTGCGGATATTACGGGCTGCGCCTTCGACGCGCTGGCCGCCGATCTGGCCGCGCTGGGGGAAAAGCTGGGGGTGCAGATCCGCATTCAGAAAAGCGAAATTTTCGAAGCCATGCACCAAATCTGACGGGGAGGACGCGCTATGCTGCACACCACTGAAATTTTGCAAACCCTGCGCATGATCGACCAGGAAAAGCTGGACGTGCGCACCATCACCATGGGAATCTCCCTGTTCGACTGCGTGTGCGACGACGCCCGCCGCCTGGCCGGCCGGGTGTACGACCGCATTACCGCCCAGGCCAAGGATCTGGTGCGGGTGGGCGAGGAAATCGAGCGCGATTTCGGCGTGCCTATCGTGAATAAGCGCATTTCCGTCACCCCCATTTCCCTGATTACCGGCGCCGTTCAGGAGCCGCTTCTCATCGCCCAGGCCCTGGACCGGGCGGCCCGGGAAACGGGCGTGAATTTCATCGGCGGCTATTCCGCCCTGGTGCAAAAGGGCATGACGGCGGCGGACCGGCGGCTGATCGCCTCGCTGCCCCAGGCGCTTTCCGAAACGGGGCTGATGTGCGCCTCCGTGAACGTGGCCTCCACCCGGGCGGGCATCGATATGGACGCGGTGCGCCTGTGCGGCGAGGCGGTGAAGGCCCTGGCCGAGCGCACCCGGGAGCAGGACGGCCTGGGCTGCGCCAAGCTGGTCATTTTCTCCAACGCGGTGGAGGATAACCCCTTTATGGCCGGGGCGTTCCACGGCCCGGGGGAGGGCGATTGCGCGGTGAGCGTGGGCGTGAGCGGCCCGGGCGTTGTGAAGCGCGCGCTGGAGGATGTGCGGGGCGCTTCCTTCGATGTGGTGGCGGAAACCATCAAGCGCACCGCCTTCCGGATCACCCGGGTGGGGCAATTGGTGGCCCAGGAGGCCGCCCATCGCCTGGGCGTGCCCTTCGGCATTGTGGATCTTTCCCTGGCCCCCACCCCCGCCGTGGGCGATTCCGTGGCCCGCATTCTGGAGGAAATGGGCCTGGAGGCCTGCGGCACCCACGGCTCCACCGCCGCGCTGGCGCTGCTGAACGACGCGGTGAAAAAGGGCGGCGTGATGGCCTCCTCCCATGTGGGCGGGCTCAGCGGCGCGTTTATCCCCGTCAGCGAGGATATCGGCATGATCGAGGCCGCCGCCTCCGGCGCGCTGACGCTGGATAAATTGGAGGCCATGACCTGCGTCTGCTCCGTGGGGCTGGATATGATCGCCCTGCCCGGAGATACCTCCGCCGCCACCATCGCCGCCATTATCGCCGACGAGGCGGCCATCGGCATGATTAACCAAAAAACCACCGCCGTGCGCGTTATTCCCGCGCCGGGCAAAAAGGTGGGCGATTTTGTGGAATTCGGCGGGCTCCTGGGCCGCGCGCCGGTGATCCCGGTGCACCCCTTTTCCTCCGAGGCTTTTATCGCCCGGGGGGGACGCATCCCCGCGCCGCTGCATAGCTTAAGAAACTAAGGAGTATGAATTTTTATGGATGAAAATTTCGCGGTGCTGAATCTGCCCGATGAAATGCTGCATATCTCCCTGAAGGAGGGGCAGGCCCGAGTGCTGCTATGCCGCACCACGGCCATGGCCCGCCGGGCGGCGGAAATTCACCGGCCCTCCTCCACGGCGCTGGCCGCCATGAGCCGCCTGATGACCGCCACGGCCATGCTGGGCGTGATGATGAAAGAGCCGGACGCTTCCGTAACCGTCACCGTGGCGGGGGACGGACCCGCGGGCAAGCTGACCGCCGTGGCCAACGGCCCCCATGTGAAGGCCGCGATGGCCCACCCGGAGGCCGATCTGCCCCTCAAGGCGGACGGTCATCTGGATGTGGGCGGCTTGGTGGGGCATCATGGACGGCTCACCGTCATCAAGGATTTGGGGCTGAAGGAGCCCTATATCGGTCAGTGCGCCCTGGTTTCCGGCGAATTGGGAGAGGATTTCGCTCAATATTTCACCGTCAGCGAGCAGCAGCCCTCCCTGGTGGCCCTGGGCGCGCTGGTGCACGAGGGGTATTGCCTGTCGGCGGGCGGCGTGCTGGTGCAGGCCATGCCCGGCTGCTCGGAGGAACTGCTTTCGCAGCTGGAAATGCGCTCCGTTTTCTTCACGGCCATCAGCCGGGAGGTGGCGGACGTGCCCCTGGAGGAGCTGGCCCGGGCCTGGTTCGACGGGCTGGATATGCGCCTGCTTTCCCGGGAGCCGCTGGCCTACGCCTGCGATTGCAGCCGGGAAAGGATGGAAAAGGCGCTCATCGCCCTGGGACGGGGGGAATTGGAGCAGTTGATTAACGAGGATCAGGGGGCGGAATTAACCTGCCATTTCTGCCGGGCCGCCCATCGTTTTTCCAAGGAGGATCTGCAAAATCTATTGGAAAGGGCAACAAAATGACGCGCAGAACCGTGGTGCCATTCGATCGCTCCGCCGCTTATTGGGCCGCCCGGGCCCGGCGGCATTACACGCCCGCAAGGCTGCCGGAAGCGGCGCGCCTGATGCGCAAGGCCCTGGAAACCAGCGGGGACGGCGCAGTGGCGCTGGAGCTGGCGGAAATTTATTCCGGCATGGAATGCGAAACGGCGGCGGAGCGCTGCCTGCTTAAGGCCGTCGCCCGGGAGGGGCTGACGGGGGGCGCCTGCTGCGCGGCCGCCCGCTGCGCCTTCGCCCGGGGGGACGAGGGCCTGGCGGAGGAAGCGCTGGAGCTTTGCCTGCGGCTGGATCCGGAGGGCCCCTACGCCGATCAGGCGCAATGGCTGCTGGAAAATCATCCCTGGGAGGATCATCCCCTGCCCCCCCGCTGCGCCCGAAGCGACACGCTGTGCCGCCGGGGGCGGGCGGCGCTGCTGGAGGGGGATCTGGCGCGCGCCCGGGATCTGGCCTGGCAGGCCTGGGCCAAGGGCCGCTTTGCGGATTCCGCGCTGCTTTTCGCCTCCTTCCTGCGCCTGCCCCAGGCGCGGCTGCCCTATCTGGCCTTTGCGGCCAAGCGCAGCCCCGATAGCCTGCCCGCCCTGCTGATGCTGGCCCAATGCAGCCTGCAGGCGGGGAACGCGCCCCAGGCCCAGCGCCAGATGCTGCGGGCCCGCGCCCTGTGCGACACCCTTTCCCAGGCGGAGGCCTATTGCGCCGCGGCCTGGGAAATGCATCAGCCCCAGCTGGCGCTTTCTCTGTGCGCCGAGGCGCTGAGCCGCGCCCCGGCCAGCGTGGAATATCTGCGGCTAAAATATCTTTCCCTGCGCCGGACGGGGGATCAGGCGGGGGCGCAGCGGGCGCTGCAAACCCTGCTGGATATCGATCCGGACGACGCGGCGGGGCTGTGGTATCGCCGCCATCCGGAGGATATTCGGCTCTACGCCCCCCGGATGATGCTGTATTCCGCCCTGGCCAGCCAGATTTATTCCGCCGTGCCCCCGCGCAAAACGGGCCCGCTGAACCGGGCGCTGCATCTGCTGGTGATCTCGATGCAGGATTTCCTGGACGTCGAAACGATCTATCGCCTAACGCCGCCGCTCTGGCGGCGCATGCGGCCCGCCGAACGGGCGGCCTGCGACCGGCGGGAGTCCCAGGCTCTGCTCTGCCTTTCCGCCTGCGTGCTCACCCTGGCGGGCAGGCCGGAAAGCGCCGCCGCGCTCATTGCCGCCGCCCCGGGCAAAAAACGCATCCTGCGGACGGTGCGCCGCTATCTTCAAAGAACAACGGAGGATGAAAACAATGCGCTGCATTAACTTCGATAAGGAATTCCAACGCTACCTGGCCGATTGGATGAAGGCCCACGCCAAGGAATATAAAAATTACGACGCCATGGAGGACGCCATGCCCCAGGTGTATGAGCAATTTCTGGACACCCCCGTCAACTGGCTGGCGGGGGCCAAGCCGGGCGAATACTTCCTTCAATACGATAACCCCCGGCAGTTGGTCAACTGGATGGAGGATTATTTAAAGCAGCGCATTCCCGTGCCGGATATGCTGATGAACCGCATTTCCGAGCTGGGCGCGGCCTCCGAGGAGGCGCTAATGGCGCTGCTGGAAAAGGAGCGCGCCCCCCGGGAGGCGGTGATGGCGGCGGTGACGCTGCTGCGCGAAATCGAAAGCGAAGCGCCCCTGGCCCGGTATGTGGGCTGGCAGGCCGTCCGGGGCGAAGCGGAGGACGAGCTGGCGGATAACGCCCTGGAAAGCCTGGCCTCCATGGGCGAAAGCGCCGTGGCGGCCATGCGCGCCGCCCTTCCCGGGGCCACCCCCGCGGGCCAGGAGGCGCTGCTCACCTTGCTTTCCAAGTTCCCGGGGGACGAGCAGGTGTTTTCCACCGCCCTCGCGCTTTTCAAATCCCGGCGGGATCGGGTGGCCGTGCTTGCGGATTGCCTGGCCAAGCTGGGGGACGAGCGGGCGCTGCCCGAATTAAAGGCCCTGGCCGCCAGCGAGGAAACCCCCTATCTGGATTATATCGAGCTGCGCAGCGCCATCGAGGCCCTGGGCGGCGACGCGCCCGAGCGCGAATTCGATGAAAAGGATCCGGCCTACGAGGCCATGCGCGGCATGGATTGAGCCGCAGCCCCTTGAGAAAGCCCCATAAGGAGAAAAAAACATGGTTTGCAAAAATTGCGGCAGCATTTTAAAAGAGGGCGCGGCGGTGTGCGGCCAGTGCGGCGCGGAAATTCACCCTGCCGCCCGTTCGGGCGCTTCCGGCCGGCGGCAGGGCCGCCCCGACGCGCCCCGGGTTTCGCGGGCGGGCAGCGCCCTCTCCCTGGAGGACGCGCCGCTGATGCCCGACGCCGTTATGACGAACCGCCGCCGTCCCCGCTCGGAGGGGGCGGGCAGGCCCTCCGCCCGGCGCGGCACCCCGCCGCCCCCCACCACCGGCCGCCAGATGCGCCGCCCGGGCCGGGAAAACGCCCATACCGTTCGCCGCATGATGGTGAACTGGGCCCTGGTGTGGACCATCGCGGCCGTGCTGTTAATCGTAGGCGCGGCGGGAAGCTATCTCTTCCTGAAAATGACCGATCAGGGGCAATTGATCCTGGCCCGCATGGGGCAGGATGTGAACGCCCAGGCGCTTTGGACCTACGGCCAGGAGCTGCTGGACATGGGCTATGTGGAAAAATCCATCGCCACCTTTGAAAAGGCCTACGCCCAGGAGCCCGAACGCGAGGATATTTACGCCCGCCTGGAGCAGCTGGCCGACGCCTACGAAGCCGGGGGCCGGGCCGGAGACGCGGAAAAAATCTACACCCAGCTGTATACCGAAATCGATCCCCAGAACCCCGCCGCCTATCGCGCCGTGGTGCGCCTGATGCAGGATCAGAACCGGCGGCTGGAGCTGGCGGATTTTCTCAAGCAGGCCTACGAAGCCACGGGGGATACCTCCTTCCGCCGCCAGCGGGAGGAGCTGATTCCCTCCACCCCCACCGCCAGCCTGGAGGCGGGCACCCTGCTGCGGGAGCGGGATGTGGAGCTGCGCTCCGCCGAGGATTACGATATTTATTACCTCCTGGGCGAAGAAGGCTCCCTGCCCGAGGACGGCACGCATTACGAAACCCCCGTGCATCTGGGCGAGGGCAGTCATATCCTGCGGGCGGTGGCGGTATCCAACGATTTAATCAGCGACGAGCTGAACGTGAAATACACCATCACCCTTCCCTCCCCCTCCGCGCCGGTTTCCTCCCTGGCCCCGGGCACCTATGAGCGCCGCCAGCGCATCTGGCTGCGCTATGTGGAATCGGATGAGGAAAAGGCCAGCAAGGATGAAAAGCAAAAGAACATCACCATCTATTACACCATCGACGGGCAAACGCCCTCCTCCAATTCCCCCATCTTCACCGGCGATCCCTTCTATCTGCCCAACGGCAGCGTCACGGTGAAGGCGGTGGCGGTGAACGGCTACGGCAAGGTGAGCAACGTGATGGAGCGCACCTACAAAATCAACCAGACCGTCCGGGAAAAATTCTTCCGCGAAACGGATGAATTCAGCCAGTTCTCCCTCCTCAAAACCACCCGGGACGCCTTTGAAAAGGCCTTCGGCGCGCCGCAGGCGGAGGAAAGCATCGAGGCTTCCGCCGTGCAGGGCAATTGCCTGAAGCTGACCTACGCCTGGGGCGAGGCCCGCTTCCTGATGGATTCCAAGGGCTATGTGCTCTATTATCTGGAAAGCGACAGTTCCTCCCTCACGCCCCCCCGGAAAACGCGCCTGGGCATGAGCGCGGCGGATATTATCGCTAAATTCCGCGATCTGGGCCAGACCTACGACCAGAACGGCGATCGCAGCCTCTATTGGGACGACGGCGTGGGCTACGGCAAATACTACTGCCTCAGCGCAACGCAGGCCCGCATTGATTACGTCTGCTATCGCGCCGAGGGCGGCTCGATCACCCTGCGCTATTTCCTGGAAAACGATAGGGCCGTCCGCGTCAGCATCGGATACGCGACGAAGTAACGGGAGAGCAGGCGGAAAGCAATCGCTTTGCTTCTCCGCAGGAAGCAGAACAGAAATGCCGGCGGAGAAGCAAGGAAATCTCGCATTTTCCCGATACGGCTTTCCCGAAAGCGCGGGAGGAGGGTCTTTGGCTGCAAAGAGCCTCCTCTCGTATTCTTTATGCCTGTCAGCATAACGCCTACAGCGTCCCGATGACCCGGAAAATCATGATACGCTCAATCCCTCCGTTTTCGCGTCTTGATTTTAGACGGCGTTGGATGTATAATCAAAATGGTATATTATTTTTTTGAAAGGCGGTATGCGTGGTGGAGGGGATCTATACCCACCGGGCGGGCGAAAAAGGCATGGCCCCCGGGAATACGGACGGCCTTTCCCTGCTGGGCAAGCGGGGAAACCTGGAAATCATGGCCCAGCGCGTCACCCGCGGGGCCACGGTGTGGCTTTCTCCCGGCGGCAGCCCGGAGGATTTCGAATTTTTCTTCATCCACACGGGGCAGATCGAGCTGGTTCTGGGCCAGGAGGAAACGGAAGCATTGACGGCGGGCGATTCCTTTTACATTCACGGCCTGCAGCAAAATGTGATGATTCGCTGCCAGCAGGACACCATGCTGCTTTATGTATCCAATTGCCCCCTCTTTGACGAGCAAGCCTACGAGCAGGAGGAGCTGCAGGGCCTGCTGCGCCGGATCGATGAAAACGATCATTACACCAAGCGCCACAGCCGGGCGGTGATGCGCTACGCGCTGAAGCTGTACGAGCCGCTGAAGGAGCATTGCCCCGGGCTGGCGCTGAAGGATTACATCATGGGCGCGCTGTTCCACGACGTGGGCAAATGCAACGTGCCGGGGGAAATTCTGCGGAAAAAGGAACGGATGACCGACGCGGAATACCGCCTCATTCAGAAGCACCCCGCCGACAGCGCCCGCATTTTGGAGCCCATGTACGGCCCGCGCATTGCGGAACTGGCTTATTCCCATCACGAGCGGATGGACGGCCGGGGCTATCCCCGGGGCCTGAAGGGCGATGAAATCCCCTTTGAAGCCCGCATTCTGGCGGTGGCGGACGTATTCGACGCCATGACCAGCGACCGGGGCTATAACAAAGTGAAATCCTTCGAGGAGGCGGCCGCCGAATTGCAATCCATGCCCGAGGCCTACGACCCGCTGGTGACGGAAACGCTGGCGCGCCTGGTGCGGGCGGGGGGCATCCGCAGCCAGGAGGAAGACAACGAGGATTAACGGGGCGCGCCGCCGCGCCGAAGCATTTCATCCCGGGCCGCCGCCCGGAAAAGGAGGAAGCCTATGCCTGCCGGAATCTGGGTGCGCCTGATGCACAAAACGCACATCCTGCGCGACGTTACCGTCCCCTGCGAAATGGAGGCTTGGCAGGAGGCGCTGTCCCACGCCTGCCACGGTCTGGACGCGCCCCGGCCCATGATTTTGCCCCGCCACGAGCGGGATTGGGAGCAATTCCGCCAGGCCCGCTTTTTGCCCGAGCATTTTGTGGAAAGCGTGCCCTTCGACCGGATGGAAGTGGAATTTATCGATCCGGATAAAAAGAAGAAAAACAATCCCCTATACGAATAACGGCAGGGCGGGAAAACGGGCTGAAAGAAGCGGCCCGGCCCGCCCTTTTCTGCCGCAATACGATACAGGAGGGCCTTATGCGTAAATTCATGCTTTCTGTCCTTGTTTCCCTGGCGGCGCTTTTTTTGTTTTCCGCCGCCGCCAACGGGGAAATCCTCATCAGCGAGGTCATGGCCTCCAACGGCGTATATAAGGACGGCGAAGCCTACGACTGGCTGGAGCTGCACAACACGGGCGATAAGGCGGTGGACCTAAGCGGCTGCTATCTTTCCAACAGCCGCAAGAATCCCCTCAAATGGGCCTTCCCGGAGGGAGCCCGCATCAAGGCGGGGGGCTATCTGCTGGTTTACTGCACGGGCGAGGAGCTGGCCCCGGGCAAGAGCCCCTATTACGCCAATTTCAAAATTTCCGCTTCGGGAACCAGCCTGCTGCTCACTGCCCGGGACGGAGAAACCGCCTTAACCGCCCTGGCCGTGCCGCCCCAATACGGCGCCGTTTCCTGGGGCCTGCCCAGCGGCGGCGGGGATTACGCCTTCTTTGAAAACGCCACCCCCGGCGAAAAAAATGAAAAAACGGGCTGTCCCGCCCGGACGGCGGCCCCCTCGCTGCTCACCCCCGGCGGGTTTTATTCCGCCGCCGTCACCGTGCAGGCCCAGACCCCCTCGGGCGCGGCGCTGCGCTACACCCTGGACGGCTCCACCCCCACGGAAAAATCCAAGCTCTGGCCCGAAAACGGCCTCGCGCTGCAAAAAACGGCGGTGCTGCGCCTGCGCGCCTTTGGGGAGGGGCTGGTTTCCTCCCCCGTGGCTTCCGCCAGCTTCTTTATCGGCCAGGAGCGCCCCGTTCCCGTGGTTTCCCTCATTACGGACGAGCGCTATCTCTTCAATCAAAAAACCGGCGCGCTGGTGAAGGGAACCAATCCCGATTATCCCAATTACGAGCGGGAATGGGAATACCCGGTGAACATCGAATATTTCAACCTGGCGGGCGAATGCGAAATCAACCAGATGGGAACCTTCACCGCCGCAGGCCATTCCGCCCGGCAGAACGCCCAGAAATCCATCGCGCTTTACGCCCGCAAGGCCTTCGGCCCCGATCGCTTTTATTTCAATCCCTTCCCCAACCGGGATTACGCCAGCTACAAATCCCTGCTGCTGCGCGGCGCAAACTCGGACGCCTTTTCCACCCGCCTGCGGGACGCGGTAATCTCCTCCCTGGCCCGGCCCCTGGATATTATCTACCAGGACGCGCTGGCCATCGAGGTATACATCAACGGCGAATACTGGGGGCATTACAACCTGCGGGAGAAAATTAACAAGCATTTCATCGCCCAATGGGAGGGCGTGACGGACGAGAAGCAGATCGACCAGATCGATCTGCTGGCCCGCACAGGCAGCGACCAATTCGTTCAGAACGGAAGCAACGAGGATTGGCTGGCCCTATGCGATTTCTGCAAAACCAAGGATTTGAACGATCCCGAAAATCTGCGCTATGTGGAGGAGCGGCTGGATATTCAAAGCCTGTTCACCCACGCCGCCTTTGAGATCATTATCGGCAACAATGATTTCACCAACGTGCGGATGTACCGGGTGCCCGGGGGCAAATGGAAATACCTGCTCTTTGACGTGGAGGCGGGCTTTCTTTCCCTGGGCAAAGGGCCCATGGAGTACTACATCAAGCCCCTGAAGGCGAAAATTCAGGGCTTCCGCCACGAGCCCCTGGCCGCGCTGTTGGCCGTGCCCGAGAAAAAGGCGGAATTCCTCACGCGGTTCGCCCAGGTGCTGGAGCTTTCCTTCCAGTGGCCCCAGGTGGAGGCCGCCTTCGCCCCCTGGGAGCAGACCTTGGAAACCCTGCTGCCCCGCCATCTGGCCCGCTGGAAGCATTTCACCCTCCAGCAGTGGCGGCAGAACGTCAACGCCGTGAAGTATTACGCCCGGGTGCGCCCGCTGAAAATTCTTGATCTGCTGCAAAAGCACATGAAGCTCACCGACGCGGAAATGGCCCAATATTTCGGCTCCGTCCGCCAGCTGTTGGAGGAGACGAATAAAAATTAAGCATACGCCTTAATATGCGGGGGAACCGCTCCGAGAAAGCTGATTCGGTAAATATTGGCTGCAAGAGAATCGCTTCCCTCTCCGCCGACAAAATTGAGTTAAAGCAGAATGCGGAGAATCAACCGATTCCTCCTCCAGCAAACTTAGGAAAAAACGAGAAACAGGAAATTAGCTGGTTTCACCATTGGGAGAATACGAATAAGCACTGAAAAAGGAAAGCGGCTCGCTTCTTCGTTGAAAAGCTGGGAGCAAGCTTCGTATTCCTCTATTTCTTCGCGCCCACGCTTCCCCTTTTGCAAAAAACATCTTAACAAATGCTTCCTCATATGGTATAATCAATAATGGTATGTTGTTTTTGCAATTTTCTGCGTGCGAAAGGGGCGGGCGCCAATGGATTCCTACAAGCTGCTCATCAAGGGCGGCATCCCGCTGATGGGAGAAACCTATGTATCAGGGGGAAAGAATACTGCGGTGGCCGTCATTCCGGCCGTTTTGCTTTCCGACGAGCCCTGCGTGATCGAAAATCTGCCCGACATCGAGGATGTGCATGTGCTGACGGACATCCTGCGGGATCTGGGGGCGGAGGTGGATTACGACGGGCAGACTCGGCGGATGCGCATTGATCCCCGAGGGGTGAACAGCTGGCAGGTGCCCTACCGGCAAAGCCAGCGGATGCGGGCCAGCTATTATCTGCTGGGCGCGCTGCTGGGCCGCTTTGGCCAGGCGGAGGTGGGTTACCCCGGGGGCTGCGCCATTGGAAACCGCCCGGTAGACCTGCACATCAAGGCGTTTCGCGCCCTGGGGGCGGAGGTGGAGGAGCGCGGGGCCGTCATTTACGCCAAGGGCCGCATGACGGGCGCGGGCGTGTATTTCGACCGCATCACCGTCGGCGCCACCATCAACGCTATGCTGGCCGCCGTCCGGGCGGATGGCACCACCATCCTCTATAACGCCGCCCGGGAGCCGCACATCGTGGACCTGGCCAACTTCCTCAATTCCATGGGCGCGAAGGTGAAGGGCGCGGGCACGGATACCATCCGCATCAAGGGCGTAAGCAGCCTGCACGGCAGCGTGTATTCCGTCATTCCCGATCAGATTGAAACAGGCACGCTGATGATCGCCGCCGCCGCCACCCGAGGGGATGTGACCATCCGCGGCTGCATTCCCACCCATATGGAGGCCCTGACCGCCAAGCTGCTGGAAATGGGCGTTTCGGTAAGCGATATGGACGACGCCATTCGCGTGCGCACCCTGCGGGGGCACCGGGCTGTGAATATCAAAACGCAGGAATACCCTGGCTTCCCCACCGATTTGCAGCAGCCCATGAGCGCGCTGCTGACCAAGGCCAGCGGCGACAGCATCGTGATCGAAACGATTTTCGAATCCCGCTTTAAGCATCTGGTGGAGATGCAGCGCATGGGCGCGCATGTGCGCATTCTGGATCAGACGGCCATTATCGAGGGCGTGCCCGAATTATACGGCGCGCCCATCACCGCCACCGATCTGCGGGCGGGGGCGGCGCTGGTGATCGCCGGGCTGATGGCCAAGGGCGCAACGGAAATTTACGAACCCGCCTTTATCGAGCGCGGCTATGAGCATATCGAGGATAAGCTGCGGGCACTGGGCGCGGACATTCGCCGCGAGCCCCTGGAATAGGCGCGGGAGAGGATTCAACCGCCCCATCCGTCACAGGAGGTAAACGCCTTTGAACGCCTTTGAGGTATTGGGATTAACGGTGGAGGCCGATCAGCAGCAGGTGCGCCAGGCCTACCACACCCGGGTGAAGGCCTGCCACCCCGATCAGTTTATCGATCAGGAGCGGCAGCAAAAGGCCCAGGAGGAAATGATTCGGCTGAACCTGGCCTATGAAGAAGCGCTGCGCCTGTCCTCCCAGCGGCAGGTGGGCTATCACGGGGTGCCGGGGGAAGAAGCGAAAAAAATCGCCCGCCGCCTGCTGGAGCAGCAGCGCTATGAATCCGCCCTGCTGCAATTGGGCCGGGCGGATGATAAGGACGACGAATGGTATTTCATCCAGGGGAAAATTCTTATGGCCATGCGCCAGTATGCCTCCGCCCATCAGTCCTTCCGGGAGGCGGTGCGCCGCAACCCCGGCAACAATGAATACCGCGCCGGGGCGCTGGAGGCCGTCGTCACGCTGAAAAAGCATCAGAAGCCCCTTTACCGCTTCGCCGATTGGGCGGACGGCGTTTTGCATCCTCGGAAAAAGATGTGATTTTCTCCCCCTTGCGCTGAAAGGAGCGGCCCATGAATTTACCGAACAAATTAACGCTTATCCGCGTGGCGCTGATCCCGGTGTGCCTGCTTTTATGGGCCCTGGGGCTGCACGCATGGGCGGCGGCGGTGTTCGCCCTGGCGGCGATCACCGATTTTCTGGATGGCTATATCGCCCGGAAACAGCATATCGTGACCACCTTCGGCAAATTCGCCGATCCGGTGGCGGACAAGCTGCTGGTGCTCACGGCGATGATTTTCCTGGTTGCCGATCACCGGCTGCCCGCCTGGGCCGTATGCATTGTGGCGGCGCGGGAATTGATGGTGGACGGGCTGCGGCTGGTTTCCGCGGGCAAGGGCAAGGTGATCGCCGCGGGATGGCTGGGCAAAATTAAAACCAATCTGCAATTATTCTGCGTGCTCAGCGCCATGCTGCTGCCCGCCGGAAATTGGCTGCCCACGGTGCTGACGCTGCTGATGGCGGGGATGACGCTGGTGAGCGGCGCGCAGTATTTCTGGGCCAGCCGCGATGTTTTCCGGGAGGATGCGTGAGCTATGAGCGCCAAGGAAATCGTGGATCTGCTTTCCATCCAGGGGCAGACCCTGGCCGTGGCTGAAAGCCTCACCGGCGGGCTGCTGGGGGCGCGCGTGTGCGACGTGGCGGGGGCCAGTAAATGCTTTCTGGGCGGCGTGACCGCCTATCAGGATGAAATCAAGGCCCGGCTGCTTTCCGTATCGCCGGATACGCTGGGGCGCTTTTCCGCCGTCAGCGCCGCCTGCGCCCGGGAAATGGCCCGGGGCGCGCAGCGGGCGCTGGGCAGCGATTACGCCCTGTCCACTACGGGCTATGCCGGGCCCACGGGGGAAAAGGTGGGGCTGGTGTATATCGGCCTATGCGCCGGAGAGCAATGCCGCGTCTTCCGGCTGCGGCTGCGGGGCTCCCGGCAGGGAATTCGGGAAATGACGGTGCAAATCGCACTGTATTTATTGCAAAAGGAGATCGAGAAGCATGGCGAAGAAAACGGCTGAAAAAAAGGACATTAAACAAACCCAGGATTCTACCCAGCAGGAAAAAATGCGCGCCCTGGAGCAAACCCTTTCCAGCATCGAAAAGGAATTCGGCAAGGGCGCGGTGATGAAGCTGGGGGAAAAGACCGCCATGCAGGTGGATACCGTGCCCACGGGGTGCCTGGATCTGGATATGGCGCTGGGCGTGGGCGGCATTCCCCGAGGCCGCATCGTGGAGGTGTTCGGCCCGGAATCCTCCGGTAAAACCACGGTGGCGCTGCATGTGGTGGCCCAGGTGCAGAAGCTGGGCGGCGCGGCCGCCTTTATCGACGCGGAGCACGCCCTGGATCCCGCCTACGCCAAAAACCTGGGCGTGAATATCGACGAGCTGTATGTCAGCCAGCCCAATTGCGGCGAGGACGCGCTGGAAATCGCTGAGGCGCTGCTGCGCTCCGGGGCCATCGACATCGTGGTTATCGACTCGGTGGCCGCGCTGGTGCCCCGGGCGGAAATCGACGGCGAAATGGGCGATTCCTTCGTGGGCATTCAGGCCCGCCTGATGAGCCAGGCCATGCGCAAGCTCACCGGCGTGGTGGCGAAAACCAACGCCATCGCCCTGTTTATCAACCAGATTCGTGAAAAGGTGGGCGTAATGTACGGCAACCCGGAGACCACCCCCGGCGGCCGGGCGCTGAAATTCTACGCCTCCGTGCGGCTGGATGTGCGCCGGGGCGAGCAACTGAAAAACGGCAGCGAGGTCATCGGCAACCGCACCAAGGTGAAGGTGGTAAAAAACAAAGTGGCTCCCCCCTTCCGCACCTGCGAATTCGATCTGATCTACGGCCAGGGCATCTCCCGGGAGGGCAGCCTGCTGGATATGGCCGTGGCGAAGGATTTGATTCAAAAGAGCGGCGCCTGGTTCTCCTATAAGGATCAGCGCATCGGCCAGGGCCGGGATAACACCCGTCAATTCCTTAAGGATCATCCCGAAATCGCCGATGAAATCGAGGCCGCCCTGCGCAGCCTGATGGCCCAGGCCCCCGTGCCCGCCCTGGCGGAAGAGGACATTCCCGAAATGAACCTGGACGCGGACGAGGGCAGCGATGAAGAATGAGCATGTGAACTGCCGCCTGTGCCGGATCGAGCTTTCCCATGTGGGCGTGACGGCGGGGGCGGACACGCTGCTGGAGGATGTGAGCTTTCACATCCATTGTGGCCAGCTCACCGCCCTGGTGGGGCCCAACGGCGCGGGAAAAACCACGCTGATTAAGGCCCTGCTGGGTCAAACGCCTCACACGGGGGTCATCCGCCATGTGGATGCGGAGGGGCACGATTTTCCCGCCCCCCGTATCGGCTATGTGCCCCAGCAACTGCCCTTTGACCGGGAAATGCCCGTAACGGTGTGCGATCTGATGGCGGCCTCCCTCTCCCGCCGGCCGGTATGGCTGGGCGTGAGCAAGGCGGTTCGGGAGCAGGTGCGCCGGGCGCTGCGGGAAACGGAAGCGGAGCGGCTGATGGATAAGCGGCTGGGCGCGCTCAGCGGAGGCGAATTGCAGCGGGTGCTGCTGGCGATGGCCCTGTGTCCCCTGCCCGATCTGCTGGTGCTGGACGAGCCCGTTTCCGGCGTGGATCAAAACGGGCTTTCCCTGTTTCTGCAAACGGTGTCCGCCCTGCGGCGGACGCACCATATGGCCATTCTGATGGTTTCCCATGATTGGCAGCTGGTGCGGAAATACGCCGATTCGGTGGTGCTGCTTCAGCGCCGGGTGCTGGATACGGGCACGCCGGAGGCGGTGTTTTCCTCCCCTGCCTTTGAAGAAACCTTCCGCGCTGCGGAAGCAAAAAAATAACGGCAGCCCCGCCCCGCACCTGGGGCGCGTCCCTGCCTAAGGAGCTTTTTCATGACTGCAAAAGAAAACCTAACCGCCGCCCTCCCCGCCCGGGCGGTGGAGCTTTTTCAGGAGGGCTACAACTGTGCCCAGGCCGTGGCGGGCGCTTTCGCAGAAGCGGGCTATTTCATGGGCCTTTCCTTCGATCAGGCGGTACGCCTGGCCGAGGGGCTGGGGGGCGGCCTGTGCCGCCTGCGGGAAACCTGCGGCGCTGTGTCCGGCGGCATGCTGGTGCTGGGCGCGTGCTATGGGCATAACGACCCCGAGCATCCCCAATCCAAAATGGAATTGTACGCCCAGGGCCAACGAACGGCCCTGCCCTTCCAGGAGAAATTCGGCACGTTCTCCTGCGCACGGCTGCTGCAATTGCCCCCGGACGAGGCCCCCTGCCCCATTCCCACGCCGCGAACGGCGGAATTTTATCAAAAGCGCCCCTGCGCCCGGTTCATCTACGAAATGGCGCGGCTGGTTGCGGAGGAAATCTGCCGCCAGGAAACGGACGCGCTTTGACCCTTGCCTTGGAAGGAGAAGCTGCTCTTGAACGTTGTCTATCAGGTGCTTTCCGCGGTGCTGCCCTTTGAATGCTTTCAAATGACCTTTATGAAAAACGCGCTGCTGGCCATGCTGCTGCTCACGCCCCTGCTGGCGCTGCTGGGCACCATGGCCGTGAACCGGCGCATGGCCTTTTTTTCGGATGCGCTGGGCCACAGCGCCCTGGCCGGGGTGGGCCTGGGGCTGCTGCTGGGGATGCAGAGCGAGCTGGTGAGCATGCTGATTTTCGGGGTGGCCTGGGCGCTGATGATCAGCCGCATCAATCGCTCCGGCGGCGCGTCGGCCGATACCATTATCAGTGTTTTTTCCTCCACGGGCATTGCCGTGGGCCTGCTGATTCTTTCCAGGAACGGCAGCTTTTCCAAATACTCCGCCCTACTGGCGGGGGATGTGCTGGCCGTCGCCCCGGAGGATTTGAAATGGCTGGCGCTGGCGCTGCCCCTTGGGGCGGCCTGCTGGGCGCTGATGTATAATTCGCTGCTGCTCACCGCCGTGAACCCTGCCCTGGCCCAAAGCCGCGGCGTGGCTGCCAAGTGGGTTGAATACGCCTTTGTTTCCCTGGTGGCCGTGGCGGTGATGCTTTCCATCCGTTGGGTGGGCGTGCTGTTGATTAACGCGCTGCTGATCCTGCCCGCCGCCGCCGCCCGGAATATCGCCCGCACCGCCGCCCAGCACGCGCTGTTCAGCGTGCTCATCGGCCTGTTCTGCGGCGTGGCCGGGCTCGTCGCCGCTTTCTATCTGGATACCGGCGTGGGCGCGGCCGTGGTGCTCTGCGCCGCGCTATGCTACGCCGTCACGCTGCCCCTGCGCAAGCGCGTGCGGTAAAAAATATAAATATAAATAATGCGGGGGAACCTCTCTTTGGAGGCCAAAGAGAGGTTCCCCCGCTCCCCCTCCGAGAAAGCCGATTGAATGGGAAAGTATAAAAGAAATCAGCTTACTTCTCCGCTAACAAAAGACCCGGTATCCAGCAAAAGGGTTCAACCGCCTCTCACCGAGAAAGCCGATTGGATGGGAAAGGAAAAAAGAAATCAACTCACTTCTCCGCCAAATTGTTTCCTGTTTGCGGAGAAGCAAGTTGATTTCTTTTTGCCCCTCTCTTCTCATAACTTTCTTGGAGAAGGAGTTGAACGAGTCAACCGAAACAAGCGGCGGAAGCGACAGCGAACCGCCGCGCCGATTGGGGTTGCGGAAGGGGGAGCCATTCTTTGGCTTACAAAGAACGGTTCCCCCGTATATTTATTTTCTTTACGCGAGCACAGTTTCCTGACCGGGGGCGGCGGTGAAAATCTGGTCGCCCCGGCGGATATAGAGGGTGAGGGCGGAAAGGTTCAGCACGCGGTTGCCGTCGGCGCTGGATTGCATATGCCGCCAGGCCTCCACATAATCATGCACTTCGATATTGGTGGCGTACCAAATATCCTCCCGGCCGCCGATATAGGCGGCGAATTCCTCGATGACGTTCCAATTATCCCGGGCCTCGAATTCATAGCTGTGGCCCCACAGATAGAACAGCCAGGGCCGGTAAACCGGGGTTTCCTCCGCCAGCTTGCGGGCCAGATTCATCAACTCCGGGTTGTTATGATGGCAGGTGGCGGCCAGGCGCAGCCAATCGGTGGGCAGATCAAAGCCCTGGGTGGACACGGTGGTGCGGGAATAGGCCACGCCGCAGGCGGGCAGCGCCTGGGCCACCGCATCGGATACCGGGCCGTAGGGATAGGCCATGCCCCGAATGATGTGGCCGAAAAGGCTTTCCAATTCCTCCTTATCCCGAATCACCTGGCGAATGGAAGCGCCGGGCAGCTGCATGGTCAGATCTCCATGCTCATAGCAATGCAGCGCCACCTCCTGGCCCGATTGCGCGTACAGGCGCACCGCCTGGCTTTTGCTCATGCGGCGATGAATGTGCCCTGCGGGGTATACCTTGCCTTCGGGGGCGAAAAGGCCGCTGTTGATGTTGAAGGTGCCCTTAAGGCCGTGCTTGTTCATCAGCTCAATCAGGCGGATATCCTGCTCCACCCCGTCGTCATAGCTCAGCGTCAGCGCCTTGCGCTTGCCGCCGGGAAAGACCATATACAGATCAGGCATCGCGTTTCCTTTCCTTTCCGCCGGAGGGGCTTATTTTTCGTAGCCCCGGGGGTTTTTCTTCTGCCAGTTCCAGGCGTCCCGGCACATGCAGGCGAGATCACGGGTGGCCTTCCAGCCCAGCGCCTGGGCGGCGCGGGAGGGATCGGCATAGCAGGTGGCGATATCGCCGGGGCGGCGGGGCGTGATTTCATAGGGGATTTTCAGATCGTTGGCCTTTTCAAAGGCATGCACGATATCCAGCACGCTGTAGGGCGTGCCCGTGCCCAGGTTAAACACCTCGGCCCCCTGATGCTCCACGGCGTATTTCAGCGCGGCCAGATGGCCCTCCGCCAAATCCATCACATGAATATAATCCCGTTCGCCGGTGCCGTCCCGGGTGGGATAATCATTGCCGAACACCCGCAGATGATCCAGCTTGCCCGAGGCCACCTGGCAGATGTATGGCATCAAATTGTTGGGAATGCCGGTGGGATCCTCCCCGATGCGGCCGCTTTCATGGGCGCCGATGGGGTTGAAATAACGCAGCAGGATAAAGGAACGGGTGGGGTCGGCGGCGGCCACATCGGTGAGGATGCGTTCGCTGATCCACTTCGTCCAGCCGTAGGGGTTGGTGCAGCCGGTGGGGAAATCCTCCCGCAGGGGCATTTCCTGAATGGTGCCATACACGGTGGCAGAGGAGGAGAACACCAGCACCCGGCAGCCGTATTCCGGCATCACGCGGCAGAGGGTCATGGTAGCGTCCAAATTATTCTGATAATAATCCAGGGGCTTGGATACGGATTCGCCCACGGCCTTCAGGCCCGCGAAATGAATCACAGCGTCTGGGCGGTATTCTGCGAAAACCTTTTCCACATCCGCCTTGCAGGCGCAATCGCCCACCACCAGGGGGGCCTTCTTGCCCGTCATTTCCTCCACCCGGCGCAGCGCCTCCGGGCTGGCGTTGCAAAGATTATCCAGCACCACCACTTCGTAGCCCGCGTTTAATAAGCACAGCGCGGTATGAGAGCCGATGTAGCCCGCGCCCCCCGTTAATAAAACCCGCATAAATATGCCTCCCTCACCTGATTTCAATTTATTATAAACGGCCCGGAAAGCGCTGTCAATCGCCGCAGGGCAGAAAAAAAAGAAAGATTTCCCCGCCGCATTTTTTCGGTGGAGAATTTGGTGGATTTTCTTGCCAGCGGAGAAGCGAGCGGTTTTTCTATTTTCATTTCTTCCCCATTCAGCTTTCTTGGAGGGGAGGAGTCCCGCGAGTCAATCGAAACAAGCGGTGGGAGCAGCAGCGAACCGCCGCGCCGATTGAGTTTGCGGAAAGGGGAACCGTTCTTTGGCTTACAAAGAACGGTTCCCCCGCAAATATTTTATTTTCTTTTTTAGCCCCGCATTTATTTGCGCTTGCCTTACTGCGCCTTGACGACAGCGTCCAGGATGCAGCCCTTGTCAAATTCCACGGTGCCCTTGTAATTCTTGATGGTACCGGTAACGGTGACGGTATCGCCCTCGGCCAGCGCGTCCGCGCCCTCGCCGGAGAGGCGGTAGCACTGGAGGGGATAATCCGCCAGGCCAGCCACTTCGATATTGACAGTGATGTTCTTGTATTCATCGCTCCAGGCGGTGGGGATGGCGGTGACAACGCCGGTGACGGTGGAAGCGGCGGTCATGGCCGCGCCTTCCTCCAGGGCGTAGCCCTTCATCAGCGCCTTGATGCTGGCGATGGAATCCACGGGAACCAGCTTGCAGCCCTTATCGAACTCGATGGTGCCCTTGTAATTCTTGATGGTGCCGAACACGGCGATTTCCGCGCCCTCGGCCAGATCCTTCGCGCCCTCGCCGGAAAGACGATAGCACATGATGGGCTGCTCTTCCTTGCCGTCGCAGATGATAATGACGGTGATGTTCTGATATTCATCGCTCCAGGCGGTAGAAATCTGGCTGACCACGCCGGTGAGGGCGGTGGGGGCGCTCATGGCCTTGCCGTCTTCCAGGGCGTAGGCCGCGTCCAGAATGGCGGCCTGGCTGATGATTTCGCCAAAGCCAACCAGCTTGCAGCCCTTATCGAATTCGATGGTGCCCTTGTAATTCTTGATGGTGCCCTCTACGGTGATCTGATCGCCTTCCTTGAGGGTTTCCGCGCCTTCGCCGGAGAGGCGATAGCACTGAATCTGCTGCTCGGCCAGATCGCCCACCTGGATGGTGACGGTGATGTTCTTGTATTCATCGCTCCAGGCGGTGTTGATGGCGGTGACAACGCCGAAGAGGCGCTGGGGCTTGCTCATGCTCTCGCCGTCGGCCAGGTTGTAGGCGGCGGCCACGATGTCGGCATAGCTCATTTCCAGCACGGCGGCGGGCACCACGCGATCATAGGAAACGGAGAGGGTTTTGCCGTCGGGGGCGGTGACGGTGGCGGTGAGGGTGTAGGGCAGCTCCTTGGGGTTGCTCTCATCCACGTTCACCAGATATTTGCCATCCTCGGCTTCTTCGATCTTGATGCTGTCCTGGTCCACGGCCCAGGTAACGGGATACACCACGCCGTCGATCATCAGCTGGGCGGTCACGGTGTAGTCCTCGGCGGTGGCGGTGGGCTTTTCGCGGTTCTTGTTCTTATACCAGAAATCCAGCAGGCCCTTGGCGGAGATCAGGTTCTCGTCCGTTTCTTCGGCCAGGCCGGCGGTGAAGGTGAGGCACAGCGCCAGCGCTGCCAGCAACGCGATGAATTTCTTCATGACTTTTTCTCCTTTTTTATTGGGGCTGAATCTGAACGCCCTCCGGGGAGAACACTCTGATCTGGTATTCCTCCCCGTTTTGCTCCAGCAGCCCTTTTACGTCGATCAGTTGGTTCACATATTCCGCGGCGGGGCGCGCGCCTTCCGCCGCCGTCAGGGCCAGGTACACCCGAATGGGCGCGCCCTCCTGGACGCAGAGCAGAGAAACGCCGCGATCGGTTTCCTCCGCGCTTTGCACCCGCAGGTCCTCCAGAGAAACGGAGGTGGAAAGGGCCAGGGCGGCAAAGGAATATTCCTCCGCCGGCTGTCCCTCCGCCCCGGGGACCGTTCGCCGCTCCTGCAATTGGGCGGCCCGGATGAGGGTATAGGCCGGGACGCGGCCCTCCCCCAGCTTCTGAATGTTGCCCGGATCGTCGGGCTTCATCATGCGGTATTTCAGATCGGTGGCCTGCCAGATTCCGCCGCCCTCGTAATATTGGAAGGAGCCCACAATGCGCACTTCGTTGCCCACGGAGAGGATATCCAGCCCCGCGCCGCTCAGGCTGAAGCCGTAATAGGCCGACATGCCGAAGTACAGGCCCGTTTCCTCGTCGTAGGCCTCCAGATACACGCTATTGGCGGAATTGAGAATCACCGTTCCATGGAAGGCGACCTTCATCCCCTCATATTGCTGAGGGTGGCAGCGCAGCTCCCGGAGGGTAAGCTCCACCGCGTCGCCGTAATAGAAATCGGGATCCTTCTGGCCGGAGAAGAGATTCAGCTTTTGATTCTTCGCCTGGGAAAGCGCCGCCGTGCAGGCCGCGCCGTAGCGCGTGCTTCCGGCGGAATAGGCCACCGCCAGGCCGTTTTGCAAAAGCTCGATATTCAGGTTGCGATAGGGGGCGGCGGCCTCCGGCTTATACCACACCCACACCAGATACCGCTCCCCCGTGGAATCCAGATTCCAGGTTTCGGTATCCGATTCGATGAGGATGGAGGAGGCGGCGGACAGCCTTTCCCGCACAAAGGCGGCGGCCTTTTTGCCGTATTCCTCGATGCGGCCGGTGGATTCGGGGGTGTTCACGGCCAGATAGCGGGCCTTGAGCACGCCCTCCGCCGCCACCGATTCAGGCACGAGGAAATGGGTGGTATCGCCGTCCACAAACGCTTTCACCGTGACCTCCTGCCGGGCGGCCGCCCCCGTTCTGTCCGGGCGGACGGAGGCAGCGTAATCGGTATACGCCGCCTCCGCCGCCAGGCAAAGGGGCGTAAGCAGCGCCAGGCAAAGGGCCAGGGCAAGCATGCGGCGCGCGCGCCGCAGGGGGGTTAGTTGGCGTACTCGCATTCGTCGATAGCATCCTCAAAGGCCGCTTCAATCTGGGCGTCCAGATCGTCGCCGGTCATGGTGAGGCACTTGGGCAGCAGGGCGGTCACCTGATCGCGGGCGGTGGAGGAGCCCACGAAGGCGGGAGAGGTGTAATAGTAATCCGCCTGGGAAAGGCAAACCTTGGCGCTCAGGGCGGAGATGTAGTTGCCGCCGTCCGCCTTGGAAAGGAAATCGGCGTAGACCGGGTTTTCCGTCACGGACTTAATCACCGGCACATAGCCGGAGGCCATGGAATATTCCGCCTGGAATTCCACGGTGGTGGTGAGATACTTCACAAACAGCCAGGACGCGATGACTTCCTGGGGGTTATCCTTCTTGAAGATGCAGATGCTGGGGCCCTGGGAAATTACCTTCTGGTTGTCCTTATTCACCTGGGGAATGGTGGCGATGCCCACCTCGAAGGGATAGGAGCCGTCCGCGTTGGCGGCGGGCCGCTGATACTGCGCGCCGGCGGAGGAGCCGATGGACATATAGGCCCGGGTGCCGTTGGTGGAGGTGAACAGGCCGGAGGAATACGCGCCGTAGAGCTTCTGGGTGGTCAGATAGCCCTTGCTGTACCAGCCGTTGAACTTCTTGACGAATTCACGGTTCACTTCGTTGTTGAACAGATAGTGATCGCCGGTGGCGCTGGTGTAGGGGGACTGATACTGCTCGCACATGGTGATGAACCAGTTGCCCTCGCTGTCATAGCCCAGGGGGATGGAAGCGGGATCCAGGGCCTTGATCTGGGCGCAGACGGCTTCCATTTCGTCCCAGGTGGTGGGCACGGCGATGTTGTTGGCCGTGAAGAAATCCTTATCGTAATAGAGCACTTCGGTGGATTTGGAGAGGGGCAGAGTGTACATCAACCCGTCGCCAAACTGACGGCCTTCTTCGTAATAGCCGGGCACGAAATCCGCCTTTTGTTCCTCGGTGAGGCCCAGAATTTCGGTGGTGCCGTCGGCGCGGGTGACGACCGCCTGGCTGTTGATGAGATCATCCATGGGCTGGGTCGCCTTGGCCAGGTTATACAGCGCCACGTGATCGGGATAGCAATAGGCGATGTTGGGCTGCGCGCCCACGGAGATGTCCGCGATGATCTGATCGCGCACGCCGTCGTAATCGCCCAGAGCGGTATGCTCGATGTGGATGTTGGGATACAGCTTGTTGAACTCCTCGATATAGGTGTTCATAACGGTCTTGAGCTTATCGCCCATCTGGTGGTAGAAGCGGATGGTCACTTCGCTGCCGTCGTAGCCGTTTTCGGGCACGGCGAAATCCGCGGCCAGGGCCGTGCTGCACAGGCAGCCCAGCAGCAGCGCCAGCGCCAGGAGCACGGAAAGAAGCTTTTTCATCGTTGTTTCCCTTCCTTTTTCATAATTTATATGGCAACGGGCGCTTGCGGCCCGTCCAACCATCATGCATAGAGCAGCCCTGCGCAGGCCGCCGCTCAGCCCTTAATGCCGCTGCGGCTCACGCCGGACATGATATACTTGCGCAGGAACACGAACACCAGGAACAGCGGCGCGGAAACCAGCGCCACGGCGGCCATCTGCACGGGGTAGTTCACATCCCCCGTAGTATCGGTGAACGCGCTGCGCAGGCCGTTGGTAATGAGGCGGTGAGCGTCGTCGTTGGCCACCAGGCGGGGCCAGATATAGCTGTTCCACGCGCCCATCATTTTCAGAATCGTGATGGAAATCAGCGTGGGCAGGGAAAGGGGCACCATCACCTTCCACAGGTATTTCCAATCCTTGGTGCCGTCCACCTTGGCGGCCAGATACAGCTCGTTGGGGATTTGCAGGAAGTTCTGCCGCAGCAGGTAGATATAGAACACGCTCACCAGGAACGGCACGATCAGGGCGGTATAGGTGTTTTTCCAGCCGAAGGAAATGATGGTGCCGTAATTGGTGATGGTGAACAGTTCGCCGGGAATCATCATGGTGGCCAGCAGGGCGGCGAAGAGCAGCTCCTTGCCCTTGAATTCCAGCCGGGCGAAGGCAAAGGCCGTCAGGATGGTAATCACCAGCGAAAGCAGCGTGGAAATCAGGCCCACGATCATGGTGTTCATGAACAGGCGGCCCAGGCTGGCGGTGGTGAAGGCGGTGAGGTAATTGCTCAGCAGCAGCGCCCGGGGCCAGAAGGTGGGCACGCTGAGGCGGTATTCCTCCAGGGATTTCACCGAGGAAATCAGCATCCAGTAGAAAGGGAACAGCACGATCAGCGCCATCACGATGAGGAACAGGTAAATGCCGAAGTAATACGCCGTTTTCCCCAGGCGCTGCCGGAGGGCCTCGCGCCGGATATTTTTAATCTGCATGACGGCTTCCTTTTTTTCGCTCATACGGCGGCCCCCCTTAATAATGCACGCGCTTCTTGCTCACCTGAAGATTAATCAGCGTGACCACAAGAATGATGCCGAACAGGATCAGCGCCGCGGCGCTGGCCCGGCCCTGGCTGTTATTGCTCAGGGAATCGTAAATAAAGCCCACCATGGTGTTCAAGCGGCCGCCGTCGTCGGGCGGGCCCATGGTTTCGCCGAAGATACCCACGATGCTGGTGTATTCCTTAAAGCCGCCGATAAAGCCCGTGATAATCACATAGGCCAGCATGGGCGAAAGCAGCGGCACGGTGATGCGGGTGAAGATGCGGCGGCGGGAGGCGCTGTCCACCTTGGCCGCGTCGTAATACTGCTTGTTGATGGATTGCAGCCCGCCCAGCAGCACCAGAATTTTAAAGGGCAGCGCGTTCCACACGATGTACACCACCATCACCACCATATTGGCGGTATAGCTGGAGCCGTAGTTGATCCAGTTCACGCGCTGGCCGCCGAAAAACTCGATCACGTTGTTGATAATGCCCGCCGTGACCACGATTTCATTTTCCGTGCCGTAGAAGCTGCCCACGATGTTGAACATGGCGGCGAACACCATGCCGATGGCGATGGAATTGGTGACGTAGGGCAGGAAGAATATCGTTTGCAGCGTCTTTTTAAGGGGCTTGATGGAATTGAGCGCCACGGCGATGAGCAGCGCCAGCACGGTGGAAATGGGCACCGTCCACAGGCACAGAAGCACCGTGTTTTTCAGGCAGGAAAGGAACTTGCGGTATTTCACCACCTTGGCGAAATTGCCAAAGCCGAATTGGAAGGTGGTGCCGCCTGCGGCCTTAAGCCCGCTGTAATTTTCCAGCAGGGCCATGCGCACCGTGTTGATAATGGGCCACACCGTAAACACCATCAGCAGCGCGATGGCCGGGGCCAGATAAAGCCAGGCTTTCCAGGATTGCTTGCTGTTCACCATATTACTTCACCTCAAAGGGAATGCGTTCCTCGGTTTCCCGGCTGAAGATAAAAAGCTTATGGGGCTTGACGGCGTAGCGGACGAATTCCTGCTGCAACTGAATTCCGTGATCGGCGTTGATGATGGAGCGCACCACGGGGTTCAGGGAGGCGGAATGGGTGGAGACGATGCTCACATCCCGGCCCATCACCTCGGTATTGCTCACGCGGCAGCGCAGGGGGCCGTTTTCATCGGGAATGAAGCCCTCTGGCCGGATGCCCACCGTCACGTTCTGATCGGCGATCCCCTGAATTTCCATCACGCGGTCTTCCCCGATATACAGCGCGCCGTCCCGCACCTGGCCGGAAAACACGTTGATGGGCGGCGTGCCCAGGAACTTGGCCACAAACAGGTTGGCGGGGTTATCGTACACCTCCTGGGGCTTGCCGATCTGCTGCACCACGCCCAGCTTCATCACCACGATCATATCCGAAATGGACATGGCCTCCTCCTGATCGTGGGTGACGAACACGGTGGTGATCTGCGTTTCCTTCTGGATGCGGCGAATCTCCTCCCGGGTTTGCAGGCGCAGCCGCGCGTCCAGATTGGAAAGGGGCTCGTCCAGCAGCAGCACCCGGGGCATTTTCACCAGCGCCCGGGCGATGGCCACCCGCTGCTGCTGGCCGCCGGAAAGCTCGCTGGGCTTGCGATCCATCAATTCTTCGATCTGCACCAGCTTGGCCGCCTCATACGCCCGCTCCAGCATTTTCTCCTTGGGCAGCTTATCCGCGCCGGTGAGATTTTGCAGGGGGAAGAGGATATTCTGTTTCACCGTCATATGGGGATACAGCGCGTAATTCTGAAACACCAGGCCAATGCCCCGCTTTTCGGTAGAAAGCTCGGTCACGTCGTCCTCCCCGAAAAAGATTTTTCCGCTGGTGGGCTTTTGCAGGCCGCTGATCATATACAGCGTGGTGCTCTTGCCGCAGCCCGAGGGGCCCAGCAGACCGATGAGCTTGCCGTCCGGAATTTCGAAATTAAAATTGTTCACCGCCACCACTTCGTCGCTGGATTTCTTATTCCGGCTGGGAAAGATCTTGGTCAGGTTTTGCAGGACGATTTTCATGGTATCCCCTTTCTTTCTATCCGTAATAAAATCATGGGAAGCGCGTTCAGGAGGGCTGGGCGGCGGCCCGCTCGGCCTGCATTTTCTCTTTGTAGGCGATCAGGGCCTCCCGGCTGTCGAAGATCATCTGGCTGGGCAGATCGATTTCCACCGTGCCCGCCAGCAAATCGTGAAGGGGGGTATGGCGATAGGTGGCCAGCAGCAGGATCAATTGCAGCGCCCCCATCGCCAGCAGCACCACCGTGCCCGTCAGGCCCAGCGTGCCGAAATACAGCATCAGCAGCAGCGAAACGGGAATCATGGTTTCCAATGTGTATTTGCCCAAAATGGCGCGAATAAAAAGGCATACGCCGTTCACGCGGATGCCCTCCGTCCGCATAACGCCCAGGCTGAAGATCTTTTTGCCCAGGGTTTGGCCGTTGCCCAGCGCCAGCGGAATGAAAAATTCAAAAATCAGGGCGGCCAGCAGCAGGCTGACGGAAAGAATCGCCAGCGCCAGCCGCATCATCATTTCATAGGCGTAGGCCGCCTGCTCGTCCTGGCGCAGGGCCTGCTCCGCCTCCGCCAGGCGTTGGGTTTCCTCCTGGCTCAATTGCTCGAATTCGGCGATGGACAATTGATATTCCACGCCGTATTGCGCCGCGTAATAATCGCACCGGGCCTGAAACGTTTCGATCTGCCGGTCGTAGCCAACTGCGGCGGAAAGCGCAAAGGCAAACAGCGCCGCCGCGATTCCCAGCAGAATAAAATCGAATAGAAACGCCGAAATCCGCTTCCACAGGCTGGCCCGCTGCAAATCTAACATACAAAGATCCTTCCGCAGTTTTTTCGCGCGTTTAGGTAAGAGAAGCCGCTGCTTGCTTTCGGGCGGCCCTTCCCCAGTATCAGCTTCTATTATAAAAGCAATTTAGAAAAAAAGCCACAATTTTCGATGCATTTTTCCCGGAAAATCCCGTTTCCGTCACTTATCACAATCATCGCGTCCAGTTCTTCAGATGGATTGGTACCGATTTTTCTATTTTTCTATCTTTTTTCGTCTTTTTTCTTGGAAAAAACAAAAAAAGAGCAATTTGCGCTCTTTTTTTCGATCTTGCTCCCCAATAATTTCTCACAAATTCGCCTGTGCCTCCGCCCGGCTGCGGGCCCGGGCCTGAGCGTCCCGCTTGGGGTTGGGCATATGCGCCGCCTGAGCGCCCCGGCAATAGGGGCGCAGGGTGCAGTGATCGCAATCAGGCTTTTGCGAATGGCACACCCGGCGGCCATGGAAAATCAGCCAGTGATGCGCCTCCCGCCAATCCTCCCGGGGGATCAGGGCGGTGAGCTGGCGCTCGGTTTCCTCCACGGTGTCCGCCTGCGCCAGGCCCAGGCGGTTGCTCACCCGGAACACATGGGTGTCCACCGGCATGGCGGGCACGCCGAAGGCGAAGGCCAGCACCACGTTGGCGGTTTTCCGGCCCACCCCGGGCAGCGCCGTCAACTCCTCCAGCGTGCTGGGCACCCGGCCGCCGAAGCGCTCCATCATCATCTGGCAGGCCGCCACGATATGCGCCGCCTTGGTTTTAAAGCCGCAGCTTTTCACATAGGGGTAGATTTCCTCCGCCGTGGCCCGGGCCATGCTTTCCACCGTGGGATAATCCCGAAACAGGGCGGGCGTCACCTGGTTTACCCGCTGATCAGTACACTGAGCGGCCAGAATGGTGGCCACCAGCGTTTCGTAGGGGTTGGAAAAATGCAACTCGGGGGCGGTATCGGGATACAGCCGCCGCAGCTCGTCCAGAATACTTTGCTGAAACGCTTCCATGGCTTCCTCCAAGGCGCGGGCCCTTACAGGCCCTTGATATTGTGGTTTTTAATAAATTCCGCGCCGCCGTTGATATACAGCAGCACCAACGCCGCCGACGCGGCCAGCAGCGCGGCCAGCAGGATATAGTGCTTTTTTTCCAGCTTCAGCAGCCCCGCGTCCACCTGGGGCAAATGCATTCGGGCCAGAATGGGCGCCGCCGCCTGCAAAACCAGCGTAATCAGCATGGCCTCCAGCGGGAAGAGCACCAGGTTCTTTCCGATGCGCACCAGGTTGATGATCGTGTACGCCTCCGCCTTTTCCAGGCCGTACATCACATAATAATTCCATTTCATGAAAAGCGAGGTGAGGACAATATTGCACACCAGGTTCACCAGAAATTTGGCCGCCAGCACCCGGTTCACCGTCAGCCGCCTGCGCCACAGCATGCAGCCGAAAATGAACCCGCTGCTCATTTCCACCAGCGCAAAGGGCGGAAAATACGGCCCGCTGGGAAACAGCATGCACCCCAGCGTATCGCTCGCCGCGCCCACCAGCAGCGCCGCCAGCGGGCCGTACACAACGCTGCCCAGCGCGTTGATATAGCAATCGAAATTCAGCGACAGCCCCGCCGCCAGCGGAATGCGAAAGGCCTTCACCGCCACCCGCAGGGCGATAATCAGGCTGGCGAAGGCCAGCATTTTGGGATCGCGCACATTCTTCAGCGCCAGTGCCCAATATCCGTCCGCCCGGGGCGCTTTCTTCGCCTGAGACATAGAAAAACACCTCCCTCAAAATCAGCCGGACCCGGCCCTCTGGGGCCGCCCGGAAATTCTGATCCGCAAAAAGGCGTTTCACATCCAAAGCAGTGGGATGCGGCCTTGGCACCGCGACGCTTCCTCCCCGTCTTCGTTTCATGACAACTCCCCGTCCATGAACACTTGACGCGCCAAGGCCTACTCTGCCTATATCGGATCGCAGGAACGATACCATCATACGCCAAAAAAGCAAAGAACGCAAGTGGGAAAGGCGATAAGATAAATAATATGCGGGGGAACCGTCCTTTGCGCTGTCGCCCCGCGTCCACGCCAAGAAAGCTGTATGGGAACAGAGGAAAAGCAAAAAAACCGGCTTGCTTCTCCGTGAACAAAAGCGGGGAAAAATCCGCGTTGCAGCGGGGAAAAATCCGCGTTGCAGCGGGGAAAAATGGAAATGGAAATTTCCCCCACAAGAATTATAAATAAGTAGTGAAACAGTTGACGAGGCCCTCTTTTCCGTGTATAATGTTACATTGTTAGGATGCGTGAGACGCACCCGCATTTTGCGCATCGCTGCATGGCCCCCGCGCACGTTGGCGTTGCGGCGGCCCCGGCGTGTATCGTCCCTTTTGCAGGGGAAGAAAAGCGCCGGAACAACTTGCCCTTGGAAGCCGACGCTGAGGGTTCAGCGGGGTGAAAGCGGGCGAGAGATACTTTTGCGTGATCGGGTTCGCCCGCCTTCCCGGGCCCGGGCGAAATCGACCGCATCGCGATAAATGCCGGATTGCGTGCCGGAGGGCGAAGCTATGTCCGAAAACAGTGTATATGGCTGCGTTTTCTGCATCACGGGCAAGGAAGCGCTGGTGGCGGAGCAAATCGAAGCCGCCTGCCCGGGCGTTTGCGCCCTGACGGCGCGGTGGGAAAAGCATAAATCTGTAAATGGGAAAAAGAGCAAGGTTCAGGCCATATTGCTCCCCAGCTACGTTTTTTTTCGTGCGCCCCGGGGCTTTGTTCCCTATCCTGGATTTCCCCAGGAAAACGTCATCCGGATTCTTCAGACGGATCGCCACGTCTGGCAGCTCACCGGCGCGGACGAGCAGTTCGCCCGCTGGCTGTTTTCCTACGACGGCCTGCTTTCCTTCTCCAAGGCCTATCGGGAAGGGGAGCGCATCCGCATCGTCAGCGGCCCTCTCAAGGATATGGAGGGCAGCATAACGAAAATCGACCGGCGGGGACGCAGCGGCCAGGTGGTGCTTTCCTTCAACGGCAAGCCGGTTTCCGTCTGGCTGGGCTTTGATCTATTAGAAACGCTTTCTCCCAACTCACCTGCCCTGGAAACGGAGCGATCGGATGGGGTATCGTCATCAAACATATCGGAAAAGGCCGTCCCGCGGTAAGCTGGCGGTTCTTGTTTTATGCGCCGCGCTGGTTTATGCGGGCGTGCTGGCGGGGGTTCGGCTGGTGGGCGGCCGCCTGGAGGCCGTGGAGGCCGCGGAACCCATGGGCTCCCTGGCGGGGCGCTTTTCCTCGGGAGAGCTGACGCTGCAATACGCCGGGCGCGCCCTGCGCTATCGGGAGCGGGCGCTGACCAACGTGCTGCTCATCGGCGTGGATTGGACGGAGCAGGCGCAGCGCGCCTCCGCCCGCTATGACGGGCAGGCGGATTTCCTGCTGCTGCTGAGCTTCGACCGGGAGAAAAAAACCGTCGCTTCCCTGCAATTGGATCGAGATACCATGACCCCCATCCGCATTTACGGCCCCTTCGGGGATTACGCCGGCGTGCGGACGGCGCAGCTCTGCCTTTCCTACGCCTATGGCGATTCGGCGGCGGAGAACCGGGAAAACGCCGTCTGGGCGGCGAGCAAGCTGCTGGGAGGCGTGCCCATTGACGCGGCCGTGGCCCTGGATATGGACAGCATCGCCCTGCTCAACGACGCGCTGGGGGGCGTGACCGTCACGCTGGAGGAGGATTTCTCCGCCCTGGATCCCGCCATGACCCCGGGAACCACCCTGACCTTGCAGGGCAAGCAGGCGGAATACTTCGTCCGCGGGCGCATGGGCGTGGGCGAGGGCACCAACGCCGCCCGGATGCGCCGCCAGCGCGTTTTTATGCAGCAGGCGGAGGCGCTGCTTTCCCAGCGCCTGAACGAGGATATGAACTTCGCCGGGGCGCTGCTGGACGCGCTGTCCGGCCATATGACCACCGACGCCCAGCGGGGCTGGCTGATTAATCTGGCCTATGCCAGCCGAGCGTATACGCGCCTGGATACCGCCGCCCTGGCGGGAAGCCACGCCGTAGGCGCGGACGGCTTTATGGAATTCCACGCGGATCAGGACGCGCTGGACAGTCTGCTGGCGAGTCTGTTTTTTGAGTAGTCGCCGTCCAAACCGAGGATAACCGAAAGGGGATTTCCCATGATGAAACGCTTTGCCCTTCTTCTAGCGCTGTGTCTGCTGCTTTGCGGGGCCGCCCTGGCCGAGGAATACACCGACGTGCCCGGCGCGCCCACCCAGGACGAGGTGCTTTCTCTGGAAGCCGCCTGGCAGGACGCGGAGCAAACGCCCTACGCCCTGCAAACGCTGGTTCCCGATCAATTGACGGTGGATACCGTAACCGCCGCCTACAAATTCGTCTATGAAGAAAAGAACCGCCCCGTGCGCTTCTTCCCCGAGGAAACGCAGCGCCAGATCGAGGCGCTACTGGCGGGCCGGGCAGACCCGGACGCGCTGCATATGACGGAACTGATGCGCCTCCACGCCCCGGCGGCGGAGCCGCAGACGGAGTTGCTGGTCAAAATGCTGCTGGACGTGGATTATCAGCCCGGCCAGCTGGTGGCGGCGGTGCTGGGGGATACCTCCGATCCCGAAGCCCTGGTCTGGACGGCGGTGCCCGCCGAGGTGACGGCGCTGGGCCTGGTGGAATTCACCGCACCCCAGGATTTGATGCAGGCGCTGCAAAACGAGGACGTAATTTTCAGCCTGCTCACCATCCGGCCGGGACGGCGGGGCGGCGTGGTCACTTACCGCAAGGAAACCATCCATGTGGAGCTGCCCAGTAAAACCGCCTACGACGTAACCCGCATCGTCAAGGTGACGGATGAAAACGGCGATCCCCTCCCCCACGCTTTCCAGCTGCTGGTGGTGGATGAAACCCCGCAGATTCAGGAGGAAATGAAGCAGCTGCGCGCGCACGTGAAGGAACAGAAAAAGCCCGCCGCCGCCTGGCTGCCCCAGGAGAATCAGATCAGCGTTCAGCCGCTGCTGGGGGACGCGCTGGAAAAGGAGCGGCTGGTGGTTTACGATTATCTGCCGCTGATTACCATCGACTATGTGGATACCTACGGCGACGCCGTCGCCGCCTTCACCTTCGCCACCCCCTATGCCCCCGGCCAGGCCGTAGTGACGGCGCTGGGCCTGCCCAAGGAAGGCGCGGCGGAGGGCGAAACCGCCATGACCTGGACGGTGCAGCGGGCCCGGGTGAGCGCGGCGGGCGAGGTGGAAATCGTGTTCGATCAGCTGTCGCTCAGCGGCATGGGCGAACAGACGGGCCTGCTGCTGGTGCTAAGTCAGCCTTTGGCGGAATAATCTCCTTGCTTCTTTACCGAATTTTCACGAAAGGCCGCTTGCTTGCATGAGGAAAGATCAACATCAGCCCGACTTCTCCCCGGAAACGGAGCCCCGCCCTTCTGAAGCGCAGATGTTCGCGGAGATTCTGCGCCGCCTGGACGCGCTGGATAAGCAAAAAGCCCGTTCGGGCCCGGCCCAGCCCGCCAGGACGCTGGATCTGGTGGAGTTGTTTTATTATCTGCTCTCCAAGGTTCACATCATCCTGCTGGGCATGATCGCCGGGGCGCTGCTGCTGGGGGCCTATGCAACGAACCGCGTGGTGCCCGTCTACACCGCCACCTCCAAGCTCTATATCGTGGGCAGCACGGGGGCCAGCATCATCGCCGATTTACAAATTGGCACCGTGCTGACCATGGATTACCAGGAGGTTTTCAAAACCTGGGAAGTGCATCAGCTGGTCAACGACGAGCTGGGCACGAACTATAATTATTCCTATCTGCAAAGCATGCTCACCGTGACCAACCCGGAGGACACCCGCATCCTCTATATCACCGTCCGCAATACGGACGCGAAGCTGGCTGCGGATATCGCCAACGCCTACGCATCCGCCGCCAAGCGCTTCATCACCGAAACCATGAACACCGACGAGCCCAGCACCTTCTCCATCGCGCTGGTGCCCGGCGTGGCCACGGGCGGCGGCATCACGGGGTATGTCATCCGGGGCATTTTGCTGGGCACGGTGCTGGCCGCAGGCCTGCTGGTGCTGATTTTCCTGCTGGATAACCGTCCCAAATCCCCCGAGGATATCGCCCAGAGCGCCGATATCCCCACCCTGGCCGTGCTTCCGGCCTGCCCCGAACTGTCCGGGGATAAAAAACATAAAAGAAAGGCGCGCAGGGCATGAATCAAATCAACATTTCCCGCTTTCCCAAGCTGGATTACGCCTGCAACGAGGCGATGAACACCCTGTGCACCAATCTGTTCTACTGCGGCGATGAAATTCATTCCGTCCTCATCACCAGCCGCTATGAGCAGGAGGGCAAATCCAGCGTCGCCATGAATATGCTGCGCACGCTTTCCAGCTTTGGCAAGCGCGTGCTGCTGGTGGATGCGGATCTGCGCTGCTCCTCCCTGGCGCGGCGCTATCGCTTCGATTTTCAGTATGCCGAGGCCTTCGGCCTGGCCCAATATCTGGCGGGCATGTGCGCCCTGGAGGACGCGGTGTATTCCACCGATTTGCCAAACGCCTTCCTGCTGCCCGCCGGGCGCGAGGTGCTCAGTTCCATGCAGCTGCTGGCCTCCCCCCGCTATGGGGAAATGATGGCCGCCCTGCGCCAGAGCTTCGATGTGATCCTGGTGGATTCGCCCCCCGCCGGGCTGATCGTGGACGCTATCGAGGTGGCCAAATATTGCGACGGTGCCATTATCGTGGTGGCCTGCAATGTGGGCCGCAGGCAGGATATCGCCGAGGTGAAGGAAAATATCGCCAAGACGGGCTGCCGGGTGCTGGGCGCGGTGATGAACGGGGTGAACCTGAAATCCTTCCGCAACCGGAAATACTATTACCGCTCCGAGCGTTATTCTTCTTATTATAGAAGCGAGAAGAAGGATAAAAAAGAAGCCGGACGCTCCCGATGATCGCTCCAGGCTTTGCCGATCTGCATCAGCACGTCCTCTGGGGGCTGGACGACGGCCCGCAATCCCCCCAGGAAATGCACTCCCTGCTGCGGGCGGCGGCGGAGGACGGGATCGGCCTGATCGCCGCCACCGCCCATGCCGACCCCGCCGCGCGGCCCTTTCCCCTATCGCTATATTATCAGCGCCTGGCGGAGGCCAACGCCTATTGCCAGGAAAAGGGCCTGCCCCTGCGGCTGGTGAGCGGCTGTGAAATTCTTTACTGCAACAGCGTGCCCGATCTGCTGCTGGCGGGAAAGCTGCTTCCACTGGGCGGCTCCCGGCTGGTGCTGATCGAGTTTTCTTCCCGCGTCTCCATCCGGCGTATACAGGCGGCGGCCGAGGGGCTGTATCAGGCGGGCTACCGGCCCGTGCTGGCCCATGTGGAGCGGTATAAGCGCCTGACGGCCTCCCCGCGCCGGGCGCTGGCCCTGCGGGAGGATTACGGCCTGTATTTTCAAGTGAACTGCGCCGCCGCGCTGCGCCCCCGGGGCCTGCGTCAGCGGCGGTTCATCCGGCGGCTGCTGGCGGCGGGGGCTGTGGATCTGCTGGCCACCGACGCGCACAACACCGACCGCCGCGCCCCCTGCATGCGCCCCGCCGCCCGGCTCATTGCCCGGCGCTGGGGCCGGGGCTACGCCTATCGCCTTTCCCGCTTCGGCAAGAAAATAATGGTTGCGGAAACGGGCGAAGGCGGTTATAATGTAACCGGGGAATCTTTCCAAACGGAGAGCTTTCCCCCGAACACAGGATTTTTGAAACAGCCATGACCCAAATTCGCTCCATCCCCATAGCGCAATGGCGCGCCCTGGAGGGCGCGGCGCCCCCTGTGACCATCTGCCTGGAGGGGGACAGCATGCGCCCGCTGATTCGCCGGGGGCGCGACCCCGTCACCATCGTTCCCCTTCAGCGGCCGCTGAAAAAGGGGGATGTGGTGCTCTTCACCCTGGGGGACGGCCGCTTCGTGGTGCACCGGGTCTGGCGGCTGCGGGACGGCCTTGTGCGCACCCTGGGCGATCATTGCCAGAATCCGGAGCCCTGGTTTCCCCAGGGGCAGGTGCTGGGCCAGGTGATTCGCTTTCAGCGCGGCGGGCGAGCCCACCGGCTGGATACGCCCCTTGCCCGGGCGCTGGGCCGGGGCTGGATGGCGGCCCTTCCCCTGCGGCGCGGCCTGTGGCGGCTGCGGGCGCTGGCGGGCCGCTGCTATCGACGGCTGATTTCCCGAAAGGGCGGTGACGAACATGGCGGATGAACCGCCCCGCACCCTGCGCGCACTGCTGCGGGAGCTGGATGAACAGGGCGTAACCGATTATCGCCGCTATCGCCAGGTGCGCCGCTTTTTGAGCTTTAAGGCCCGGGAAAAGAATCTGCCCCTCTCGGGCAGCTTTGAGCTCACGCCCCTTTGCAATCTGGATTGCAAAATGTGCTATGTGCATCTGCAAAAGGAGCAGCTGCGCGGCGCTGCGCTGCTTTCGGCGGCGCAATGGCAGGGCCTCATGGCCCAGGCCGTGGACGCGGGCATGCTCTACGCCGCCCTCACCGGCGGCGAATGCCTCACCCATCCCGGCTTCCGGGAAATATATCAATTTCTGCGGGAAAAGGGTGTGGAGGTGAGCATTCTCTCCAACGGCCTGCTGATGGACGGGGAAACGGTGGACTTTCTGCGCCAGAATCCCCCCGCCGCCATCCAGATCACGCTCTACGGCGCCAGCGAGGCGGGCTATCAGCGGGTCACGGGCAGGCGGGCGTTTGCCCGGGTGCTGGAAAATCTGCGCCGGCTTCAGGCGGCGGAGCTTCCGCTGCGGGTGGCCGTCACCCCCAGCGCCTTCATGACCGACGGGGAGGATTCGCTTCGCCTGCTGCATGCGGAGGGGCTGCCCTTTTCCATCAATTCTGGGCTGATGCAGCCCCGGGCGGAAACGGGGCGCGGCCTGGCGGACGCCGGGCTGGAGGATTATATCGCCCTGGTGAAGCTGGCCCGGGCGCTGGCGGGCGAAACGCCCGAGCCGGAATGCGATCTGGACGCGCTGCCCGCCGCGGGCGGCCCGGCCCAGGCGGCGGAGGGCGTGCGCTGTGGCGCGGGGCGCGGCGGCTTTTCCATCGACTGGCGGGGCTGCATGAAGCCCTGCAACACCTTCCCCTGCCCGGGGGAGGATGCGCTGGCCCTGGGCTTTGCCGAGGCCTGGCGGCGCACAAACCAAACCGCCCTGCATTTCCCCCGCCCGGCGGAATGCGAGGGCTGCGCCTATGAAAGCGTCTGCAAGCATTGCATTGCGGAGCACGCGGCGGGCGCGCCCCTGGGGCATGCCAACCCCGGCATATGCGCCTGGGGCAAACGAATGGTGGCCGAAGGCCTGCTGAAACTTCAGCAGCTTTAGCATACGCAACGCTTCTCATTTCAACCAACCCATACATCATAAAGGAGGCCAATCCCATGAAAAAGACCTACGAAACCCCCAGCGCCGAAATCGTCAAGTTCCAGTACCGCGATCAGGTGGTCGTGGCGAGCGGAAAGTGCGTAGTCTCTGGTGAATATTCGCATTATAAGGGTGAATGCGACCCGAGCGGTGCAAGCACACAGTATAACAATTAAAGCGCAACACATGCTCGGAGAATAACAGCTGTAAATAGGTGAACGCATTGAAACTGGAATTGCGGGAATATGAAAACCTGGCGGAACTGCTGGAAGCCCTGGATAAAGAGGGAATTACCGGCTTTCAGCGGCAGGAAGAATATAAACGGTTTATGAACCTGCAGGCGCGCATGCGCGGACAGGTTCATAGCTGCGGTTTCGAATTGACCCCGCTTTGCAATTTCAGCTGTAAAATGTGCTATGTTCACCTGACTGAGGCGCAGGCGCGGCGGGAAAGCGCCCTTCTTTCCACCGCGCAATGGCTGGATATTATGCGCCAGGCGGTAAACGCGGGCGTGATGCACGCTGATCTTACCGGCGGCGAATGCCTGACGCATCCCGGCTTTAAGGAATTGTATCTGTATCTTTGCTCCCAGGGGGTGCAGGTGTCCGTTTTAACCAACGGACAGCTAATCACCGAGGAAATGGCGGATTTCTTCGCCAAATACCCGCCGGCAATCGTGCAGATCACAATCTACGGCAGCAGCGAGGATGCCTATGAGCGCGTCACAGGCCGCCGGGCCTTTGCGGATGTGTGCAACGCCATCCAGCGGCTGAAGAAGCGCGGCATACGCCTGTTCCTGCCCATTACGCCCAACCGCTATATGCAGCAGGACGTCCACGCGCTGCTGGAATTTCTGCGCGGGACGGGCGTAGAATACGCCATCGGTACGGGTTCGCTGCCCGCCCGTGAGGATACGGGCCGCGTTCTGGACGATTACGCTCCAGATAACAGCCTGTATCTTCGGTTGCACCAGGATGATCAGGCATACCGGCGCTCCCTTCATCCTTCGGCCGAGCCGCAGCCAGAAACGCGAATCGTCCGCATGCCCAAAGGGTTCAAAACGATTTGCAAGCTGCCCTGCTCCTCCGGTCAATGCACCTGCCATATCAATTGGAAAGGCGAAATGCAGCCCTGCATCCCCTTCCACACCGTCACCCGCTCGGTGCCGGCCTACGGCTTTGACGCAGCCTGGGATTGGATCAAAAAAACGATGGCCGCTTACGAGCCGCCTTCAGAATGCCAGGCGTGCCCTCAGCGCGCCGTTTGCCAATCCTGCCCCGCAGAGCGCACGGCGGGCGTGCTCAACGGCCCGGTCAATCGCTCTGTGTGCGAGCGCTACGCGCGTTATGCTCAGGAAAAAATCCTGACTCCGCCGCAGGAATGCATGTAAACCGATTCTCAAAGGAGATGACCGCAATGAAACGAACGTATAAAACGCCCAAGGCTATGCTGGTGGATTTTTGCTACGACGAGCAGGTGACTGCCGCCTCCAGCGGCGTGGCACTTCACGGCGATCCGAACCATATCGGTCGCTGCCAGCAGAGCAGCGAAACCACGTGCGTGCACTTCTGGTCAACCGTAATCAATCTGTGCAAAGCTGAGCCCCTTAGCATCTCCGGCTTCCCCGTCGTGATGTAATGAGCTGTTACAGCGAAATTCTCTCCTCCTATACGCTTCAAGAATTTCACGATGTGAGCGGCGCGCTTTCTCCGGTATCCGCGCTTGTCAGCGAACTGCCTGAGGTTCGCGTTTGCAAAACTGCCGGGGGAAGCTGGCTGTATTGCCGGAATGACGGTAACGCGGTTCCCTTCGTAATCGCCAGTCCAGATTATCGGCAAATCACCGGCTACACGGTGGAAGTATCCAAGAAGGATTTAGGCGGCGTTATCACCTGTTTCCTCCTCCGCACGGCCTTTGAATGCCGGTTCTGCTACGAGGGGATTGTGTCGCTGCACGCGGCGTGCGTGGAGCTGGACGGCTTCGCGGTGGCCTTTACGGGCAAAAGCGGTCTGGGCAAATCCACCCGGGCGCGGGCCTGGATCGAGGGCCTGGGCGCGCAGTTCATCAGCGGCGATCGCCCTGCCGTCCGCCTGGAAAAGACGGGGGCGACCGCTTGCGGCGTGCCCTGGGACGGCAAGGAGCAGATTTTCCGCGATGTGGAAAGGCCGCTGAAATGCATCCTGGAGGTGCGGCGCTCCCCCGCCAATTATATCCGCCGCCTGAGCGAAGAGCAGGCCCGCCGGGTGATCTCCCAGCAGAGCTTTATCCCCATGTGGGATACCGACGCGGCGGTGATGGCCCTGGCCAACGTGCGATCGCTGATTCGCAAAACGCCCGTTTACCGGGTGTTCTGCGGCCCGGGGCCGGAGGACGCGCGGGCGATTTATGATATCCTGGTCAATCACCCCCAGCAAATCAGGGAGGAAGCAAAGGAAATGAAGATTAAAGAAGGCTTTGTGCTGCGCAACGTGGTGGATGAATTCATCGTGATGCCCACGGGCGAAAATATCGCCAAGTTCGAGGGCGCGGTGGTGCTCAACGAGGTGTCCGCCTTCATTTTTAAGCAGCTGGAAAACCCCGTCAGCCGGGAGGATTTGCTGGCCGCCGTGTTGGGCGAATTCGAGGTGGATGAAGCCACCGCGGCCGCCGATCTGGACGCGCTGCTTTCGCAGTTCCGGGAAATGAACCTGCTGGAGGAGTGAGCGCCGGATGAAGCCGCTGCTTCGGGAAATCTGGCAAAGCGACAGGCGGGGATTCCTAACCATTCTCGGCTGGAATATATTGGTTTCCATTATGGGCGGAATCGGCATTGTGATGCTTATTCCGCTTTTGAATATGCTGCAAATCGGCGACAGCCGTATGCCCGCCTGGTTTTCCGCCCTCCCCTACGCCCTGCGCGTGGGCGCGCTGCTGGGGGCGTATGTACTGCTGGTGACGGTCAAGGCGCTGATGGGCCGGGCGCTTTCCATCCGCGAGAATGATTTCATCGAGGAAACGGGCCTGCGCCTGCGGGAGCGGCTGTATCAGGCGGTATCCGGCGCAAGCTGGGAAAGCCTTACCGCCCAGCGGGATACCGACACCATCAGCCTGTTCACCGCGCAGTGCGGCCAGGTGAGCTACGGCATCGGCGAGGTGATCCACCTGCTGGCCAGCCTGGTTTCCGCCGCCATCCAGCTGGCCATCGCGCTGATGATGAGCGCCCCGGTGACGGCGCTGGTGTGCGCGCTGGGGGCGTGCATGCTGGCGGCGTTTAAGCCGCTGCGCAAAAAATCCCGGGAATACGGGGATGAAATGATCCGCATCGGCCGGGAATTTTACAGCGAGCTGCAAAATCAGCTTGCCAGCATCAAGGAGGTTCGCGCCTACGGCGTGGAAAAGGAGCACGCGGCGCTGTTCGAAAAAATCAGCGGCTCCTTTAAGGCGGCGCACATGCGCTATGTGCGCCTCAGCGCCACTCCGGGAGTGGTCTATTCCGTGGCGGCGGCGCTGCTCATCGCGGCGGTTTACCTGGTGTGCACCCTGGGCCTGCGGGTGGAAACCGACCGGCTGGTGGTGCTGGTATATGTGTTTGCCCGGCTGTGGCCGCTTTTTTCCGGCTTCCAGGGGCGCATTCAATATCTGAACAGCTGTGTGCCCGCCTATGAAAAGCTGACGAAGGCCCTGGAGGAGCTGCGGCCCGAAAGCGCCCCGGCGGAGGAGCCGGAAGCGGATTTTTCCGCCTGGCGGGAGGCCGCCTTTGACGGCGTGCGCTTTTCCTACCGGAACGCCCAGGAGGCCGCCCTGCAGGACGTATCCTTCTCCCTGCGGCGGGGGGAAATCGTGGCGCTGCTGGGGCGCAACGGCGCGGGCAAAACCACGGCGGTGAACCTGCTGCTGGGCTTTCTGCTGCCCAAGGCGGGGGCCGTCCGGGTGGACGGCCAGGCGCTCACGCCGGGAACGGTTCGGGCCTGGCGGCGGCAGGCGGGGTATGTGCCCCAGGATCCGCTGCTGCTGAACGCCTCCGTCCGGGAAAACCTGACGCGCTTCCATCCCGGCGCAACGGAGCCCCAGCTCATCGACGCGCTGAAGGCGGCCATGGCCTGGGATTTTGTTTCCCGTCTGCCCCAGGGGCTGGATACCCCGCTGGGCGATCGGGGCGTGCGTCTTTCGGGGGGCGAGCGGCAGCGCATTGTGCTGGCGCGGGTGCTGCTGGGGCGGCCCAGCCTGATCGTGCTGGACGAGGCCACCAGCGCGCTGGATTACGAAAGCGAAACGGCGTTTCGCCAGGTGATCCGGCAAATGAGCGGCAGCGCCGCCGTGGTGCTGATCGCCCACCGGCTGGTCACGGTGCGCATGGCGGGCCGCGCGCTGGTGCTGGATGGGGGCCGCATCGTGGAGCAGGGCCCCATTGACGAGCTGGCCGCCCGGCCGGGCGGATATTTGGCAGGCATGGTGGGCCTGGAATAAGGGCCGCCGCACAAACGAAAAAAGGCAGGGGAAAATTCCATGCTGGCACCACAACAGGCGCAGGCCGCGCAGCGGCGAAAAAAAGGATGGTATCATGATCTCCGGCTTCGGCTGATGAAGCTGCTGAATGTTTTTCTCATCGCGCTTCCCTTCGTCGGTTGCTGGCTGCTGTATTATTCCCGGCGCATTCTCCTTCTCCCCTCCCCCTGGCAAAGCGCGGGCATTCTTTTCCTGTTCGTCCTGCTTTATTTTTATTTCGGCCGCGTTTACGACGCATTCCTTCTTTCCCTCAAGCGCATCTCCGAGATGTTTTACAGCCAGGCGCTGAGCGTTTTTATGGCCGATGCGTTCATGCTGCTGACGCTGTGGATTGTCAGCGGGCGTTTCCCCTATCTGCCTCCCGCCCTGGCCGGGCAGTTGACGCTGAGCCTGTTATGGTGCAAGCACGCCCACATCTGGTATTTTCATCGGTTCCCCGGGCAGAAAACCGCCGTTATTTACGACGTGCATCAGGAAATCGAACGCTTGATCGGGCAATACGGGCTGGGGAAAAAATTCGTGGTGAAGTTTTCCTGCTCGGCGGAGGAATGCCTGCGTCACGGCCTGGACCAGCTGCAAGGGCTGGACGCGGTGTTCCTCTGCGGCGTGCACAGCCATGAACGCAATGCGATTCTGAAATACTGCGTGGAAAACGGCGTGGGAGTTTATGTCATTCCCCGCACGGGAGATATCATCATGAGCGGCGCACAGCGCCTGCATCTGTTCCATCTGCCCATGCTGCGGGTGGGGCGCTTTAATCCCACGCCGGAATACGTCCTTATCAAGCGCGGCTTTGATATTCTGGTAAGCGTGGCCGTGCTTCTGGTTTTCAGAACGCTGATGTTGGCCCTGGCGCTCGTCATCAAGGCCCAGGACGGCGGCCCCGTCCTATATCGCCAGACGCGCCTGACCAAGGACGGCAGAACCTTCGAAATTCTGAATGGCCGGTGCATGGGAATAGCAGGGTATTCTGCACGAAATTCCTGTGCAGTTGCGGCGTAAATGACAGCAGCTTGCACAACGACCGGACACATTTCGGACATCAGACATCAAAATCGCTGGTGGCGGGGCGGGATTCGGTATGTCGGGAATAAGTGCTATGAGAATAGAAGGCTTTCCAACTGCGGCGGTATGATTATGCGCCGTACCAACGTCTATGGGCATGTACCGAACATACCTTATTTCAAAACTGAAAATGCCTGAAATATAAGGCTTTTTCAGACAGACCAAAGGATTAAGAAGAAAGAACGCACTGAAGCGAGACGGAGCGCAAGCCCTGAGAAAGCCCATTTTAAGCCGCTTAGGGCGGGAATCCTGCATAATATGCAGGTAAATGGCTTCCACAGAGAGGGTGCATCGCCGGAAAGGTGCTGTCTGAAGTGACGGAACGCACCGGCGAGGGCAGATTCGAAGCGTCTGCACGCATGCATCTAACCTCGCTTATCACATATTCTGTTTTCCGAGCATATACCGAAGCTCATACATCGTAAATCCTTGCCGCTCGGATGAGCGGCGCTTGCAGCATACAGAGGGGGAAGAGGAAAATGGCCCAGATGACGAAGTCCGTGCGAATGCGGGGCATGAATCTGCTTCATTTTGTTTTGATGGTTGCGGTAATGACCATCGCATGGCTGACCATGTACAGCCCATCCATAGCACCGCAGACCGCTCAAATTACCACTACAGCCGTTCTCCTCTGTTATCTGGTTCTGTCTGTTTTCCTGTACCAAACCTATAACGCCTACAAAATCGGCATGTACCGTGCGGGAGAAACGTTTTACTCCCTGACGCTGGCCAATCTGATCGGTAACGCATTGACCTACCTGTTCGCCTGTCTGATTCAGCAGCGTCTGCTGAACTGCGTTCCCGTGCTGTTCGTGCTGGCGACGCAGACGGCGATCAGCGGGCTGTGGTGCCTTGCGGCGAACCAAATCTACTTCAAGCTGTACAAGCCTATAAAGACGCTGGTCATCTACAAGGACGAAGAAGACTTGGAAAAGCTGAACGAGATTGTCTTCTTTGAAAATCGCTTTGACGTCATCGGCAAGCTTCGGGATCCCGATGACGTGTTCGAAATCCCGCCTAAGTTGCAAGGCTGCCAAGCGGTGATCGTGTCCGGTATCGATGCGACGCTGCGCAACGGCATCGCGAAGGCCTGCATCGACCAGAACATGACGTGCTACTTCATCCCCCACATTGGCGACGTGATCATCGCCGGAGCGAAGCATGTGCAGTCCTTCAGCATCCCCATCATGGAAACGCGCCGCGCCGCGCTCAGCCCGGAGTATGCGTTCATCAAGCGAGCGATGGACATCGTTTGCTCCGCCCTGGCGCTGGTGGTTCTCAGTCCCTTCATGCTGGCAACTGCGATTGTCATCAAGGCCTACGACCACGGCCCTGTGCTGTACAAGCAGGTGCGGCTGACTAAGGACGGAAAGCGCTACGCCATCCTGAAGTTCAGGTCGATGCGAGTGGATGCGGAGAAGGACGGCGTTGCCCGCCTCGCCAGCGACCATGACGACCGCATCACCCCGGTGGGGCGCATCATCCGAGCTATCCGCTTTGACGAGCTGCCCCAGCTGATCAACATCCTCAAAGGCGACATGAGCATTGTCGGCCCCCGCCCGGAGCGCCCGGAAATCGCAGCCCAGTACGAAAAGGAAATGCCTGCCTTCAGCCTGCGCCTGCAGGTAAAAGCCGGCCTGACCGGCACCGCCCAGGTCTACGGCCGCTATAACACCGAGCCGAGAGACAAGCTGAAGATGGATCTGATGTACATCAATAGGATGTCTTTGGCAGAGGATCTGAAGCTGATCTTCGCCACCATCAAGATCCTGCTGATGAAGGAAAGCACCCAGGGCGTGGGAAACGGGCAGACTACGGCGGAGAAGACGGAGAAGGTTGTGGAGAAGTCGGCGTGAGAATCCTGTCTATTACGTATAGCTTTGTTTGGAGTGACATTTATGAAAAAAGTACTGTTTGTTGCGAAGGTAGTGAGAAGTCATATCATGACCTTTCATGTGCCATATCTGAAGTTATTTAAGGATATGGGGTGGGAAACTGCTGTAGCAGCGCACAACGACTATGATAATCCTGCGGATTGCGTCATTCCTAACTGCGATAAGTATTTTGATGTTCCGTTTGAGCGGTTTCCGCTCAGCCCGTCGAATATGACTTCCTACCATGAACTGAAGAAAATCATCGACGCTGGTGATTATAACATTATTCACTGCCATACGCCGGTGAGTGCGATGATTACAAGACTAGCAGCGCTCGGCGCCCGTAAGCGCGGTACTAAGGTCATCTACACGGCACATGGCTTCCATTTTTTCAAGGGTGCACCGTTGATTAACTGGCTTCTCTATTTTCCTGTAGAATGGGCACTAGCACACTTTACTGACGCACTGATCACGATCAACAAGGAAGATTATGCCCGCGCTCAGAAGTTCGCAGCGAAAAAGGTTTATTACGTTCCTGGGGTAGGTATTGATACAAAGAAATTCGCTGTTGATGAAGACACGAAGCGGATAAAGAGAGAAAAAATCAGAACCGAACTGGAGATTCCTGATGATGCCACGGTACTGTTGTCTGTTGGCGAGGTTAACGAGAATAAGAATCATCGTGTTGTGATCGAGGCTCTCGCAAAACTGAAGGCAAAGAATGTGCATTATATCATTTGTGGGCGTGGTGAGCTTGAAGAAAGCCATGAAGCGCTTGCAAAGCAGTTGGGATTGGAAGGGCGTGTGCATCTGACAGGATACCGTAATGATGTTGCTGACTTCTATCAGGCTGCAGATATTTTTGTATTTCCATCGCTGCGAGAAGGCTTGCCAGTGGCTGTAATGGAGGCTATGGCAAGTGGATTGCCGGTGGTGTGTAGTAATATTCGAGGGAGTTCTGATTTGATTCATGATGAGATTGCACTGATATCCGCTCCGACTGCTTCAGAAGAGTTTGCGGAAGCTTTGAGAAGCTTAATTGATAATCCTTCAATTCAGCGGACTTTGATTCATCAGAATATTGATAATGTTCAAATGTATTCTTTTGAGTTGGTACGGGAAGAAATGGCGAGAATCTACAAGGAAGTCTTAGCAGAATAGTATTGCGAGGTAATGTAAATGCCGAAGGTACTCTTTATTCGATCTAACCCCGTGAACCCCGATTCTCGTGTAGAGAAAGAGGTCAATTCGTTGATCCAAAGTGGTTATGAAGTCGATGTGCTGGGGTGGGATCGTGAAGCAAACTATGCATTAAGAGAAGAAAAACTGGTTCTTACTGCTGGTAGTGCAAGGTGCTTTCGTGTAGGGATAAAGGCGGCTTATGGAAGCGGAATTAGGAATATTAGGAATCTTCTTTCGTTTCAGAACGAGATTCATAGGTTTCTAAAGATACACAGAACTGAGTATGATATAGTTCATGCGTGTGATTTTGATACGGCATTTGCAGCTTTTGTATCAGTCAACCATAAACGAACAAAACTCGTTTATGACATTTTTGACTATTATGTGGAATCTATGAGAATTCCGCAAGCTTTGAAACCAATTATTGTTTCGTTAGATAGATATGTCATGAATAATGCTGATGCCGTAATTATCTGTACTGAGCAACGAAAAGAGCAAATAGGCAATGTTACACCTAACAAGCTGATAGTGATTCATAATTCGCCCCCTCAGTATAACAGCGAAGACGTGGGTGCTTCTACAAGGAGTATCATGAAAATTGCCTACTTCGGCATCCTTCCTGCTGAGGGGCGAATGATCAGAGAACTTCTGGATATCGTTTCCCAAAACCCTAAATATGAATTGCACATCGGCGGTTTTGGAGGCATTGATGAAGAAGTTAAAAGAGCAGCGGAGAAGTACAAAAATATTGTTTTCTATGGACGTACACCATATAGTGATGTGCTAAAAATTGAAAGTGAATGTGATGTGTTAACCGCACTATACGATCCATCCATTCCTAATCATTTTTATGCTGCTCCAAATAAGTTCTATGAAGCGCTTATGCTTGGTAAGCCGGTAATAATGGCAAAAAATACAGGTATGTCTTATATTATTGAAGAGTATGGTATTGGATGCAGAATTGACTATAGCTATGAAGGACTGAAAATCGGACTTGCAACTCTTTGGGAGAATCGTACTCAATGGTCTGGGCTATCCAGGGTAATGAAGCAGATATATACAGAACACTATAGTTGGGGCCAGATGGAGAAGAGACTCTTAAAGTTATATCAAGAGTTGCTGGAATGATTAATATAAAATATGGGAGTTGTGAAGTTCGTTATGAAAAAAGTTATGCTTGTATTTGGCACACGGCCAGAAGCGATAAAAATGTGCCCGTTGGTGAATGAACTGAGGAGTCGCAAACAACTGCAGACAGTCGTCTGCGTTACCGGTCAGCATCGTCAGATGCTGGACATGGTACTGGAGGCATTTGGTGTCACGCCTGATTATGATTTGTCCATCATGAAGGACAAGCAGACTTTGTTCGATGTCACCACAAATATTCTGGAGCGTATAAAGACGGTTCTGGAAACTGAGAAGCCAGATATTGTGCTGGTTCACGGAGATACCTCTACTACGTTTGTGACCGCACTGGCGTGCTTCTATCTGCGGATTCCAGTGGGGCATGTTGAGGCTGGTCTGCGTACTTACAATATCTATTCCCCTTATCCAGAAGAGTTCAATCGTCAGGCAGTGGGTATTATTGCCAAGTACAACTTTGCACCCACAGAACTGTCTAGGGATAATTTGCTCAAAGAAGGCAAGAATCCAGAGAGTATTTATATTACGGGCAATACGGCTATAGATGCGCTGAAGACCACAGTTCGCGCAGATTACACACATCCTATGTTGGAGTGGGCTTCTGACAGCCGATTGATCATGTTGACGGCACACCGTCGCGAAAATATAGGCGAACCAATGCACAATATGTTCAGGGCAATTCGCCGTGCGATGGATGAGCATCCGGATATCAAGGCGATCTATCCAATCCATATGAATCCTATTGTTCGTCAGGCGGCCGAGGTAGAACTGGGTGACTGTGATCGCATGCAGATCATTGAGCCATTGGATGTGCTGGACTTTCACAACTTCCTTGCTCGTAGCTATCTGATTCTAACAGACAGTGGCGGAATTCAGGAAGAGGCGCCGAGCCTCGGTAAGCCGGTGCTTGTTATGCGTGATACCACTGAGCGTCCTGAGGGTATCAAGGCCGGCACTCTGAAGTTGGTTGGCACGAACGAAGAAGTCATTTACAGCGAGTTCAAGCGTTTGCTGACCGACAAAGAAGCGTACGAAGCCATGAGCCGTGCTTCCAATCCATATGGCGATGGGCATGCATGCGAGAGAATTGCTGACATTTTAAGTAAATAAACAGGAATGTGAAATGGATGGAGGCAGTATTATTATGCGAATTGGGTACATCTGGGCAAAATTGATGGGAAAACTTACCCGAAGTCATCAGCCAATTATCAATTACTTCCGACGAAAAGGAGTAAGAATTGGGGATGAATGCCTTATTTGTTCGGATATTTCCACTCCTGAGTCTTTCTTGATCTCAATTGGAAGCGATGTAACAATATCTTCTGGGGTTTCTCTTATAACACACGACTATAGTAGTCATTTAATTATTGAAGGTGCTAATAATCTGTATGGGCGGATTACGATTGGGAATCAGTGCTTTATTGGGGAAAATTCGACTATTATGTATGGCGTGACTCTATGTGATAAAATTGTAGTAGCTGCAGGAAGTGTTGTTACAAAGAGTTTTTCGGAACAGGAAATCATTATTGGCGGCAATCCAGCTAAGAAAATTGGCACGTGGGAAGATTACCGAAGAAAGTACACTGATAAAGCAACGCCGAATACTAAAACTATGCCATTTGCCGATGTGTATGCGTCGCTTAAGAACTCAGATAGATATATTGTTAAAAGATGAACATAGACGTTGTAAATGAATAGTGAGAATGTTTGACTAAGCAAAACGTCTGATTTGGAGATGAGGTAAAAGTATGAAACTCTCGAATTTGATTTTTCAAGGAAAAGAAAAACTTTCCCTTGTCGGTCTCGGTTATGTGGGCATGCCTATCGCCGTGGCGTTTGCAAAGAAAATAAAAGTCATTGGCTATGACCTGAACGAAAAGAAAATTGAACTTTACCGATCTGGAATCGATCCTACTAATGAAGTAGGTGATGAGGCGATTCGCACCACGACTGTGGAGTTTACTGCTGATGAGACTAAGCTTCGTGAAGCAAAGTTCCATATTGTTGCAGTGCCTACGCCTGTCAATGATGATCATACGCCTGATCTTTCTCCTGTCGAGGGTGCTAGCAGAATTGTGGGGCGAAACTTGACTAAAGGTAGTATTGTCGTTTACGAGTCTACCGTATATCCTGGAGTGACCGAGGATATCTGTGTTCCGATTCTTGAAGTAGAGTCCGGGCTCAAATGCGGCGTAGATTTTAAGGTTGGCTACTCCCCGGAGAGAATCAATCCCGGCGACAAGGTGCATCGTCTGGAGACAATTGTCAAGATTGTCTCTGGTATGGATGCGGAATCCCTTGAGGAGATCGCAAAGGTATATGAGCTGGTTGTTGAGGCTGGCGTGTACCGCGCACCCACGATTAAGGTTGCAGAAGCTGCAAAGGTCATCGAAAACAGTCAGCGCGATATCAATATCGCTTTCATGAATGAACTGTCCATTATTTTCAACAAGATGGGAATTGATACCAAAGCGGTTCTTGAAGCGGCTGGGACGAAGTGGAACTTCTTGAAGTTCTTCCCTGGTCTTGTTGGTGGTCATTGCATCGGTGTTGATCCTTATTATCTGACCTATAAAGCTGAACAGATTGGTTACAGCAGTCAGGTTATTCTTGCAGGTCGCCGCATCAATGACAGCATGGGTAAGTATGTTGCTGAAAATTGTGTAAAAAACCTGATTAAGGTCAACAAGCGCGTGAAAAAAGCTAAAGTAGCTATTCTTGGCTTTACGTTTAAAGAGAACTGTCCGGATACCCGCAACAGCAAGGTATTCGACATCGTGAAGGAACTGCGGGAGTACGGTATTGAGCCTATCATTGCAGATCCGGTTGCAGATGCGGAGGAAGCGCTGCATCACTATGGCATCATTTTGGCTGCAATGGATGCTGTTCGTGACGCTGATGCTGTTATTCTTGCGGTAGCTCATGATGCGTTCCGGGCGTTTAGCATTCAGGATATGGATGCTCTCTATGCAGATGGAACAAAGGTTTTTCTGGATGTCAAGGGACTCTTTGATCGCAGTGCTTTTGAAGCCGCTGGATACGATTATTGGCGTCTGTAGTGGGAATTGGAGGTTTTACTAAGATGGGATATCAGCATCTCGTTTTTTCGAAAGAATCGCTGTTTCTGGTAACAGGTGGTGCTGGCTTTATTGGCAGCAACCTGTGTGAAGCGATTCTTCACATGGGATATCGTGTACGTTGTCTTGATGATCTTTCGACTGGAAAACAGGCCAACGTGGACATATTTGCCGGAAATCCGAACTATGAATTTGTGCGTGGAGATATCAAGGATTTGGAGACTTGTCTCGCTGCCTGTGAAGGCGTGGACTATGTCCTCAACCAGGCGGCATGGGGCAGTGTCCCGCGTAGTATTGAGATGCCGCTGTTTTACTGTGCAAATAACATTACCGGTACGCTGAACATGCTGGAAGCAGCGCGACAGAAGGGTGTGAAGAAATTTGTCTATGCGTCCAGCAGTTCCGTATATGGAGATGAACCTGTTTTGCCGAAGACAGAAGGCCGTGAGGGGCATTTGCTCTCGCCCTATGCACTGACCAAGCGTTGCGATGAGGAATGGGCGAAGCAGTACACCAAGTATTATGGCCTTGATACGTATGGTATGCGCTACTTCAATGTATTTGGGCGTCGTCAAGATCCGAACGGAGCCTATGCTGCAGTAATTCCGAAATTTATCATGATGCTGATGAGAGGTGAACAGCCGACCATCAACGGAGATGGTAAACAGAGCCGTGATTTCACGTATGTTGAGAACGTGATAGAAGCGAATCTGAAAGCATGTCTAGCTCCTCATGAAGCAGCTGGTCAGGTTTACAACATTGCGTATGGCGGACGCGAATACCTGATAGACATTTATTTTGCCCTGACGAAGGCGTTGGGGGTGGATATCATGCCGAAATTTGGTCCGGATCGGGCGGGTGATATCAAACACAGCAATGCGGATATCGGCAAGGCAAAGAAGTTGCTCGGATATGATCCGGATTATGACTTTGAACGTGGCCTGAATGAAGCTATTGCGTGGTATGTCCAAAATATCTAGTTACGGGGAAAATTGTAATGAAGAGAATCGCCATTGTGGTTAATTCCATAGGTATTGGAGGAAACGAGAGAAGTGCGTTGAACATTGCTAGATGTTTGAAACAATTTAGTGATGTTCGAATCATCATTCAGGAAGATACAGGTATGGTTGGCAGCGCAGGCGTGCCTGTGTATTGTATGAATACTCCGCCAAAGAATGGATTTTTTGGGAAGGCGATTAACTCTGTAGTCCGTACTGTTAAGTTATATGGCTATATATTTGCCAATAGAATAGATGCTGTGCTATTGATTCTTCCAATAACAAATATTCTTAACTACCTGAGGTACCCATGCAAAAAGTATATTTCTTGTCGGGCATGCGGTGATTTGTTGCGGAACACAGATCGATATGCAAAGATGACGGAAGGCGCTGAAGCAATTGTATTCAATTCTCACTATATGAGGGAGTATTTTGATAATTGCTATCCACAATTAAACAATAAAGGAAAAACAATCCACAATATATTGGATTTTGATAACATTACGACATCGATACAAGAAGAACTTGATAATAAACAGTTCGAACAGTTTATCGAAGGGAAGAAAGTCATTGTTTCGGTTGGAAGGTTCTGCAAGGAGAAAGCACTTGGTAATTTGATTAAGTCATTTTTCTTGCTGAGGCGAAACTATAGAGATGTTGTATTAGTCTTAATTGGAGACGGAGTATTAAAAGAGAAGATAGAGAGACTGATATCCGATTTAGATCTGAAGGATGCGGTATTGCTGCTTGGCTATCAGAGGAATCCTTATAAGTACATGTCTAGGTGCAACGTGTTTGCACTTTCTTCTTATAGTGAAGGCTTTCCAAATGTAATACCTGAAGCAATGGCGTGCGGTTTGGTCGTTGTTTCTACAGATTGTACGTCAGGACCACGAGAAATATTGGCACCCACAAGGGAATTGAATAAAACAACAGCGCAAGAGGCAAGTGAATATGGAATACTTACTGATGTGTTTGATAATGATGACTCCGAATGGGATCCTCAAACAATGGTAGAGAAGCATCAATTTTATGCGGAAGCACTATTATCTGCTTTGAAAGAAACAGCAGTAGTAGAACGGTATATTATTGACGGAAGAAAACGCATTGATGATTTTTCGATTGAAAAGAAAATTCAAGATTGGAGGGAACTTTTCAAAGGTGATTGATAGAAATATTCATAAAACAGATAACAATGCCTTTGTGAAAAGAATGGCCTTAATGGTGTTTGCGTCTGGTGGGATAATAGCCGGGCTGTACAATGGGGCTGTATCGTTGTTTGTTTTTGTGGTAATAGCTCTCTATTTAGTATCGACTTGTGAGATACAGAATGCATATGAGGTGCTTTTCTTTCTCGTCCCATTTGCTAATGTATTTAAGTTGGCTTATGGTACCCCTTCATTGGTAACGGCACTTCAGCTTGTTCTGCTATTTCGATTGTTTTTTCTCTCAAGAAGTATAACTCTGTCAAAGTGCAGTTTTGCCTTGGGTATCGTATTCGCTTTGTATTGTATTGTGCGCACCCCAACACAAATAGTAACTATTCTTTTGTTTTCTATCAACGTACTATTTCTATTATCTTCTACGATGAAAGGTCTTAGTGATCACATAAGAATCGGAAAGATCATTATTGCATTTTCACTAGCTATAATAATGGCTGCTATGTATAATTTCCTAAAAGAGTATATCGCTCCGCTTGGTAAGTATATTACGGATACGTTATATCGTCTGGAGGATCAGACTGCATTGGATCGCTTATCAGGCTTATATGAGAATCCGAACTATTTTTCCATTGATATTACCATTGCTATGGCTGGAATGTACTGCGCATATATGCGTAGAGACGTTAGTGCAAGAATTTTTTACTCTTTTGAGATCATTCTACTCGCGTTGGGAATAATGACGCAAAGTACTACTTTTACGATTACTCTGATGGTGTTCGAAATATGGGTGGTGTTCTCGATGCTTCGGAATAAGCCGTATGAGTTGGGAAAAGTGGCAATTTTTCTTGCTATTATATTCATCTTGTGTGCACCGATTTTACATAAGACAATACTACCTTATTTGACAAGATTCGCCGATAAGGTTGAAGTCTTGGCAGAGGGTGGAAATGTTAATGAATTTTCGACAGATAGGGTTAGCTTATGGAAATATTATTTATCAGATATGGATAAAGATGCATCTATTCTGCTATTTGGCAAAGGGTATGGCGCAGTATATATTTCGGATATGCGGGCTTATGATTCACATAATGCTTTTATCCAAATGCTTTATTGCTTTGGCATTGTAGGGAGCATTATATATATATCGTTCTTTTTGTCAATTATTCATTTTCGCAAAAGGAATGGTAGTAAGGCATATAGTTCAATTTTTATAATTGTACTTCTTGTGAGATGTCTTACTGCTAATATAGCAGTATATGATAATCTGTTTTATTATGTTGTTATTGCCTACCTACTGCAGCAGGAACCAATGGAGTATGCTACAATATAACCATTAGAATATGGGCGATGAATTCAGTTTGATGATGGAAAAGGATAAAGATGTACTATGAAAAAAGAAATTCACTCATTGATTTCGAACGTGAAAAATGTCGCGAAATGTGTGCAAGTAAATGCAAAAGGAGTTAAAACAACAAAGCGAGTTATTGTAATTGAATCTGATGATTGGGGCAGTATTCGTATGCCGTCGCGAGCAACTCAAGACAGTCTTTTGGAGATTGATTCGGGAGTATTACAGCATCCTTTCTTTCGCTATGATTCTATCGCACGGGGGGATGATCTTTCAGCTTTATTTGAGACACTAATGAGTATAAAGAATGCAAACGGACAATTTCCCATTATAACCTTTAATACAGCAATGGCAAATCCTGATCATGGAAAAATCGAATCTTCTGGGTACGAAAAATACTACTATGAGTGTTTTTTGGATACATTAAAAAGCTATTCGCCCAATGAAGATATTTTTGCATATTGGAAGGATGGAATGCGACTAAAACTGATTCGTCCTCAATATCACTGTCGTGAACATTTGAATGTCCAGCGATGGATGAAAACGGTGAGAGAACTCAAAAGAACAAATTCGTTAATGCGAGAAGCTTTTGATAGAAAAATGATTAGCTTGCCGGGAATGCAGACTCCTCAAAATCAGAATGTTTATATGGATTCATTCAATTTCGATAACGAAGAGGAATGCGAAGGACTTGAACACATTTTCGAGAAAGGTGCGAGAATGTTTGAGAGTGTGTTCGGTTATCGTTCGCAATCGTTTATTGCATCATGTCATATTTGGGGTGATCATCTTGAAGAAATCATGAAGCAAAACGACATTAAATATTTGCAAGGCAAGATGTATCAAATGAAACCAATTGTTGGAAAGGAAGGAACATCAGAACTTGAGCGAATCAAGCATTACATTGGAGAAACAAATAGGTCTGGACAGGTATATTTGATACGAAATGTTGACTTTGAACCGTCTTGGTCTGATACCTACGATTGGGTAGATCGAGCACTCAACGGAATAGAGATTGCATTTATGATGGGTAGGCCTGCAATTATTTCATCGCATCGGCTAAACTTCATTGGCGCGATTTACGAGAATAATCGAAAAAAAAACCTTTTAATGCTAAGAGAACTGTTAAGCAGGGTTGTAAGGAAATGGCCTGATGTAGAATTTATGTCATCAGATCAGCTGGGGAATTACATTGATGAATTAAGAAACGAGGATGAATAATGGAAATCAATATTACACAGATACAAAGCATCGAGAAGCAGATGCTGAAAGAAATTGATCGCATACTAACGAGGCATGGCATATATTATATGATTCATGCGGGCTCTGTATTGGGAGCGATAAGACATAAGGGCCCTATTCCTTGGGATGATGATGTCGATATCATCGCAAAATGGGAGGATATTCCCCGCATTGTCAGCATTCTTCGAAGCGAAATGTCGGACTGCTTTGGTGTCGACTTCCATGATATAAACAAGAAATATGATCCCATGTTTCCGAGAGTATGTCTGAGAAACAGTAGCTCGGATATTGTACATGTTGATGTTTTCCCTCTAGTAGGATTGCCAGATGATCGAAAACAGCAAATTTGGTTTTCAAAGGTGTCGGACGGGATTAACTATCTGCATCGGTTTTACTATAAAGATATTGGAGCGATGAAAAACAATAAGCTGAAGCGAATGGTTGCGTTGCTGGTTAAAGCTTTTGTTAGATTATTTCCGCGATCTTTCTTCGTAAAAGTTTTCAACAAGCATTGCTCTCGTTTTCCCATTGACAGCGCTCGATATGTCATGAATTCTTGCGGACAAAAAGGAACCAAAAATATTTTTGAAAAACAAGTGTTCTTTGATACATTTTATGCTCCATATGACGATATAGAACTGCCTATTCCAAAGGCTTATGATTTGTATCTGAAACAGTTTTACATGAATTATATGGAACTTCCGTCAGATGCAGCTCGATCGTTGGGAAATGAAACAAAGACGGTTGTTAATGATTGGGATTACGGGGAGTATCTCAATATTGTACAGGGGAGAATAACTGTGAAGAAATATAAAACTGGATATACGACAGGTGTATTTGATTTGTTTCATGTTGGACATTTGAATATCATCAAAAAGGCAAAGGAGCAGTGCGAGCATCTAATTGTTGGCGTCAGTACTGATGAACTTGTAATGATGTATAAGAAAAAGAAACCTGTTATTCCTTTTGAACAGAGAATTAGCATTGTCGGAGCGCTTAAATATGTAGATGAAGTTATACCACAGACCAGCATGGATAAACTTCAGGCGTGGAATCAATATAGATTTGATGCTATTTTTCATGGGGATGATTGGAAAGGATCATCAATGTACAATGACATTGAGATGCAATTTAAGAAACTGGGAGTAGATGTAGTATTTATTCCACATACAGATGGTATATCTTCAACTGATATCGCAAAACGAATATAGTATTGGATGAATCAATTATTTGATGAGTAGGAAGAGTTATGCGGGAAAAGACAATAAAAAAAGTACTAAACAATTCGCTGTTCTTTTCGATAGGAATATTTGCTGGAAAGGCAATAAATATGATTTTGTTGCCAGTTTATACTCGGTTTCTTTCAGAAACAGAGTATGGAATTGCTTCTACAATAACAAGTTTCTGTTCTACGTTCAGTATCGTTGTAATTCTCTCCCTTCGTGCGGCGCTTCTACGTTTTTACAAAGAATATGATGAAAAGGCGCGAAGGGAGTTTGTAGGCACAGTAATCATTGTGGTGGTGGCTAACAGCGTTCTCTTATGCGGTGGGATGCTTTTGTTACGTAAAACAATCAGTAGCTGGTTTTTTCCGGGGATAACATTTTTTCCATATATTTTTCTTGGTGTTTTGGCACTTGCATTTGATGCGGTATATTTATTGTACCAGAGTATTCTACAGAGCAGGCAAGATGGTAAAAGATATACACTTGTCAATATATTGTATATGTTATTGCATGTTGCTTTCAATCTGTTCTATATTGTAGGCTTGAAATTGGGCGCAACGGGCATGATACTGGGCTTGTTGACAGCGAATGTTGTATTTTCCGTATGGGGGATTATTGATATCCTTAGACGCAGATACGCCAGTTTTCGATTTAGTGGAAACATGGCCAGAAAAGCGTTGGCATATTCCTTGCCGCTGATTCCCCACAATCTTGCGACCCCTTTGTCGAACTATGCTGCGAAATATATTCTGAATATTTCCGTAAGCTATGCAGCCACGGGACTATATACGATTGCAACGCAGGTCAATACGATTTTGGATATGGTGCAATCAGCTGTACATTTGGCTTTCAGGCCTTGGTTTAATGAACAAATTGAAAATGGCGTTGAGGGTCGGAAAAGCATCAAGGAGTTCGCATTGCTAGCGTATACTTTTTTTAGTATAGCGTGTGTCGGAATTGCGCTATTCAGTCAGGAATTGATTTATGTGATGACTGACACGCCTTATCATGAGGCATGGAAGGTGGTGCCGATATTGGCTATCGGCTTAAACGTGACGTTTGTTTACTACACACACGTATTGCCGATTATGTACGACATAAAAGCAAGTAAATATGTTTTTATTTGTTCTGTATCGAGTTGCATAATTAATATATGTGTTTCTGCAATACTGATTCCGCTTCACGGGTCATATGGAGCGGCTGGTGCATATTTGGTCTCAAAACTCTATTTGTCCGTCATTACTGTGATTTTCAGTCGCCGGGTGAGGTATGTTGACTTTGGACTGAAAACCATGGTGAAACAAACTGCCATTTGTTTGATGTTTATTGTAAGTGGGTTATTGTACGGCGATTGGCGCAATATTGTAGAATTAGATGTAATTAATATACTAATAAAGTTATTCGTGTTCTCTATTGCCGTTATGTATTTTCTGCTGCCTTATAGAAATGAAATACTGCCATTTTTGAAGAGGTTAATGAAGAGCAAGTGCTTGTAAGCGTGAGTGAACTGATGGCGAGAAGGGAGAATTCGGTGGAATTGAGTGTGCAGCGCTTTGATCGATGCTTGGGCTGTCAACTATGTGCAGATATTTGTCCAACGGAAGCAATTTCATTGCCTATTGATTCGGAAGGAAAAACGGTGCCTACTGTCGATACACTAAAGTGTAAAAACTGCGGTATGTGCAGAAGTAAATGTCCTGCGATAAGAGTGGATTATGAGGACACTGTTGATTCGTTGTATGCTGCTATCTCGGTGAGGAATAAGCACAAAGGCTCGTCAGGCTCGGTATTTCACGAAATCGCAGAGAGTTGGATCAATGATGGCGGGATTGTTTGGGGTGCGGCGTTTGATGCAGATCTAAAGCTTCGACATGTAAAAGCTGTTGATATGGACAGTCTGAAATCACTATATAAAAGCAAATATGTTCAGTCGGATTGTTCGGGGGTATATGCTGAAATAGGTTCACTACTTGCTAAAGGGAAAAAAGTCTTGTTTGTTGGATGTCCCTGTCAAGTGAGTGCTGTCAAAAATGCATATGTGGGTAAGTTTCGAGAGCAACTGGTACTTATAGATTTTTTGTGCCATGGTACACCACCACAGATATTATTTGATATATGTCGAAAACACGAAGAAGAGAAAATCAACGGTAGAATTACGGAATTCACATTTAGAGCTAAAGTGCGAAAAGCAGAGCATAGCTATTCTTATGAATACACGGATAATAAAACCGGAAAGAAGAAAGTAAAGTCTGGTTTTGCGTTTGAGTATCCGTATTATAATGCCTACTTGAAGTACTCCATATTCAGAGATGGGTGCTATCGATGCCCGTATGCTACAGTAAAAAGAGTCGGAGACCTTACGATAGGGGATTTTTGGAAAATAGAAAAGTACAGCAAGCGCTTTTCGGCACAAAAAGGTTGTTCGCTGATTGTAACAAGTACGAATCGTGGGAAAAAATTGTTTGAGTCTATACGCGGGAAATTGAAATGCGAGCAATTGCCTTTGCAGGCGGCTTTTGATAATAACGGTTCTTTTAGAGAACCGACTAAAGAAGATGAGCAGATCAGACGGAAAATCAGGGAAAGTTTCGAAATGGCGGGGCATTCAGCGACGATAGAAACATATTTCGCACAGCACAATATGTTGAGGTCAAAAATATATGCGTACGCACCTCGCAAACTTATAGAATTGTTTACATACGTCAAGGCACTAATAGGAAAGAGATGCATGGAAAATGATAAGAAATTGTGATGGGCATAACAGATACCATATGTTGATTCTGTATTCCTGCTGCCTGCGTAGCCACAAGCGCTTGTAGCAGAGCGGCTTCCGGCTGGATAAGCGCGTCATCCGGCATGAGCCGCTGGGCTTCCATGACTACAATTGCCTGCAGATGAACGCCTTTGCGGTAGTATCCGACAGCAGTACGTTGCCCGAGGAGAGTAGCTTTTTCACTTCTGTGGGGCACCCCTTCCCGGCGGTGTGCATCCGCACCAGCACCGAGCGGCCGGAAACGCTGGACAAGGGCTGCGTTGTTCTGGCAGGCATCGATGAAAAGAGCCTACTGCAGGCTGTCGATACCGCTGTGGAAATGAATCAGAACGGCGATTACGGCATCCCCATGCCGGATTATGTGGATGAGAATGTTTCTGATAAGGTGGTCAAGATCATCCAGAGCTACACCGGCGTGGTCAATAAGATGGTGTGGAGAAAATCCTGAGCCATGGAATGATATATGCATAGAGTAACGATGAAACCACTTGAAAAGAATCAAATGGCGCTTCTTGTGCTGATTCGAACGGCGATATGGGGAGGCGAAGAAGATCTGCCCGATGCCGACTGGGATGTAGTTGAAAAATACGCACAAGATCAGGGCGTTCTTTGGATTGCATACTTAGGGGCGAAAGCACTCAAGCAATCAAACTGTTCATTGCAGATGATTCCAAAGGAGCGGCTGAAGAACTGGCGTTCGGCATTATGCACTGGTGCATTTTATAATGACCTGATCAACGGAGTACAGATGCACCTTATTCAGTGGATGGCTGAAAAAAAAGTACGGGCGGCGATATTGAAGGGGACCAGTTGCTCAAGGTATTATCCCTTCCCTGAAGCGCGCCCGCTTGGTGACATCGATGTGCTGGTAGACAGAGAGTGTGTAAACGCTGTTGGTGAGTATCTCGAAAGCCGAGACTATACAAAATCACAGCATGAACATGGATTTCACGTAGGCTATTATGGAACGGAAGCGACCGTGGAGGTTCATTATGCGGGAACGAGTATTCCGAACAGTGCCGGTGGAAGGGCTGTCGCTGAAGAAATGGCACACTTCCTGGACGATACGCAAATGGCGTGCATTGGGAAAATGACTTTCCCGGTGCTTTCAGATACGCATCAGGCGTTGATGCTGCTTTTGCATATGGAACGCCATATGATCGACTCCGGGATCGGCTTGCGCCAGCTTTGTGATTGGGCAGTGTTTGTGAATGGCACTGCAGGTGTTACTTGGAAGAAAGACATATTAGAATTACTAAACCGCTGCGGCTTGCTGGTTTATGCCAAAGTGCTCACTAAAGTCTGCGTGCTTTTTCTCGGATTGGATGCGACTAAAGTTGAATGGTGCCTCGATACTGACGACGAACTGGCGCGGGCGATGATGGAGGATGTATTTCGTGGCGGAAGCATGGGCGTTGCGGATACAGAAGGCATGGGCAGCTTGTTTACAGATCGAGCACACATGGGAGATGGCCGACAGACTAAGCTGAAGGGCTTGTTAGGGAGACTGACAAGACTGGCGTATCAACATTTTCCATATACGCAAAGGTATAAAATACTCTTGCCTGTATTCTGGATTTATATTCCGATGAGATACTTAGTGCGGTCGTTGGTAGGTATACGCCCGAAAAAAAGAATCTTAGCGGTATACAGAGAAGCAGATCAGCGGCAAAAATTATTTAAAGCGCTTCGGTTGTATGAAGTGGACGATGATAGGACATTTTTGAAGTAAGTGGGAAGCAGTAGTCAGGCGCTACAAGAAGCATAAAGAATCGAAGCGTTGTTCCAAACCGTAGCCACAAATTTAAGTTAGTATGAATGGGAACTTCGGTTCTCTGAAGGTTATTACTACTTCCCATCTTGCTACAAGTGTTTATTGACGGATTCGAGAAAACCTTCACAGAAAAATGGAGAGAGGAAAATGTCCTTGTCGGAAAAGAAAGAAACAAACGCCTTGCTTGCGCTATTGGCGCATGAAATATTTGATCAGGCGATGGACATCGACGCCTCCACGGTGGACTGGTCAGCAGTTCTTGCGGAGGCTCAGCGCCACAAGGTGACGGCGCTGATGTATCCGGCGATTCGGTCGATGGACAGCGTGCCCGAGGCGGTTTTCAACAAGGTGTGCGGTACGGCAATCACTGTTGCCACGGCTTCGGAAGCGATGCTGAAGGAGCAGCGCAGGATTCTCGATTTGCTGGAGGCACGGCAGATTCCCTGCGCTGTTCTCAAGGGCACCAGCGTTGCGTATCTCTATCCGCATCCCGAGCTTCGGACGATCGGGGACATCGATATCCTTGTAGAAGAGGAAAATCTGGATGAAGCCTGCAAAGCTTTGCAGGCGGATGGCTTTGCTCCCTCATATACGGCGGAGAAGCATCTGTGCCTTCAAAAGGGAGCCGTGTGGGTGGAAATGCACCGGATGGTCTCTGTGTTTCCGGAAAGCGAGAAGGGACGCTTTACAAAGCAAACCATGGCGGATGCGCTGCACCATATCCAGACGGCAGAAATCGACAGCGTTCGTTTCCCGATGCTGAGCGGTGCATATCAGATCATTGGGCTGCTGGCGCACATGGAGCAGCATTTGGCCACTTCCGGTATTGGGCTGCGGCAGGTCTGCGATTGGGCGGTCACGGCGCATGCGCTGCGCAATTGCTTTGACGGCGAGACACTTGCCCTGCTGGAGCGCTGCGGGCTTTTGCGGTTTGCCAGGATTATGACGCGGCTGTGCGAAAGGTATCTGGGCTTGCCGCCTTGTCCATGGACGGCAGATGCATCCGATGCGCTGGTGGCTGCGATGCTTTCCGATGTGCTGGAGGGTGGCAATTTTCAAGCGCAGCATGTAAAGCGTCCCTTTGCCGATGTGCTGACGGACGCCTATGACGTTGCGGGAAAGGGAAAAACCAGCCTGTTTCGCAATTACATTCGGTATCTCAAAAAGTACCTTCGGCAAAACGAGCCATGGGCAAAGAGCAGACTGTGGCTCCCTGTTTTCGGCGTTTTCCTGCCTGTGCGGTGGGGCGTGCGGGTGCTATTGGGCAAGCGGAAGCAGATCAACCTGGTGCATGCTGTCGGTATGGCACGGGAGCGGGAAAAGTTGCTTCGGGAATTGGAACTATACAGGTGATTCAGATCATGGCATAAGTGAAACTTATGATCAATAATGAGAAAAACATATGATCTTATTACTCGTAGGCATCGTCCTCACCATCCTTATGGTATTCATCACGCGGCAACTGACGAACAGCCTGCCGCCGGAGCGGTTCCGGAGCGTTATACGGCTTTTACTGCCCGCGTATCTGCTGCTCAATCTGTACTTTACGATCCTGATGCGCGAACCGAGTAAGGATCGTCTTGTCACGCTCGTGCCGCTGCGATCTTACTTTGCCGTTCTCGGCTGGGATATTCAATCGTTCTCCGCTGTAGGACAACTGCTGCATGGCGCGTGGGAAGAGCCGATTGCTTTCGCATTTGAGCCGCTGATTGGCATTGTGCAGAACCTCATTCTGTTCATGCCTTTCGGCTTTCTGCTGTACGCCGTAACCGATCAGCCGCGCACGGCGCGCATTCTGCTGTTCGGCTTCCTTTTATCGCTGGCCATCGAGCTGTGCCAGCTGCTTTTCCGCCTCGGCTGGTTTGAGGTGGATGATATTCTGCACAACGTCCTGGGGACGTATCTCGGCATATGCCTGTACCGGCGCGCTGTAAAGCGCACTTCAACGTGAACACCCTTCCACTGCCTTTCAAGGGATGCACCGTAACCCTCTGGAATAACACTTCTACTGAAAGATTGAGAGGAACACTTTATGAACGACCAGCATTCCATGAATCCCGACGTCGCCCGCAAGCTCCTACTACATCCGCGATGACGGTACGGGCATGGCGAGAATCAAATCCTATCTCGTCCAGCGAGTGAACACCTACGCCTTCCAGCACCCCGTGGAGCTGATGCGGAATATCGACTGCGTGACGGAGCACATCCGCACCAAGCACCCGGAGACCAGGAGCCTGCACTTCCACCATACTGCCGACGGCAACAACTATCTGATGGACGAGGACGGCTTCTGGCGGCTGAGCAACTATGTGCCCTCCGTCACTTTCGATACCTGCGATGACCTGAGCGTTGTGCGCAGCGCGGGTCAGGCGTTCGGCGATTTCCAGATGCTGCTGTCAGACTTCGACGCGGAACAGCTTTTCTATACCATCCCCGATTTCCACAACACCCGTAAGCGCTATGAAAAGCTGAAGGCGGACATGGTATCCGATCCCTGCGGTCGCGTAAGTGAGGTGCGTAATGAACTGGACTGGCTGCTGTCCATGGAGGACGAAGCGTGCAGACTCACTGATCTGTTCAATGCAGGGAAACTGCCTCTGCGTGTGACGCACAACGACACCAAGATCAACAATGTCCTGTTCGATGAGCAGAGCCGGGACGCGCTGGTAGTGATTGATCTGGACACCGTGATGCCCGGTCTGGTGGGGCACGACTTCGGCGACGCGATCCGGTTTGCCGCCAATTTCGTGGAAGAAGATTGCCCGGAAGCGGACAAGGCAGGCGTAAATCTAAACATTTACTGGGCATTTGCCGAGGGTTTTATAAAGGAAACCGCCGCCACGCTGACGGAGGCGGAGGTAAATACGTTGGGAATCAGCTGCTTCGCGCTGGCGTGCGAGCTGGCCACGCGCTTTCTGGATGATTATATTCTGGGTGATAAATACTTCAAGATCAAGTCTCCTGAGCACAATCTCGTCCGCACCCGCTGCCAGATCGCGCTGGCGAAGGATATGCGCAAAAAGATGGACGCCATGAACGCCATTGCACGGGATTGCTGGGAGAGGTACAGGTAGCCGTATTCTCATGATATCCCATAGGACGCTTTCTGTGACAAAGACATGGTTTATGAGAAGACACATGTAATAAGAACACACTATCCAGGTAGGAATCTGTCAGAAGAATTGAAGAAATAAGAAGGAATGCACCAATTGAAACGCGCTCGGCGGCAGGCAATCACGGTTTGCTGCGGAGGGCGTTTCTTCTTTTTGCACAGGTGCTTGCGAACCGCCGAACCTCACTCCGCGATAAAAAGTTATATCTGGCGGCAACGCTTGATAAAACAGGCTTTCTGCGGTAAAATGAAACTGATAGAATGTAAGAATGCTCAGCGTATGGACGGTTTTGTGAGGGGAGGCAGGCGCATGGAACGGAAAAAGTTGCCGGTGGGCATTGACAGTTTTGAGAAGCTCCGAAGGGAAGCCTTCTATTATGTTGATAAGACGGGATTGATTATTGACCTGCTCAACAATTGGGGAGAAGTCAACCTTTTTACCCGTCCGCGGCGTTTCGGCAAGACGCTGAATATGAGCATGCTGAAGTCCTTTTTTGAGATCGGTGCGGACAGAACGCTGTTTGACGGTTTGGCGATCTCCAGGGAAACGACACTGTGCGAAGCGTATATGGGCAAATTCCCGGTGGTGTTCGTGTCGCTTAAAGGCGTGGATGGGCTGACTTTTGAGGAGGCCTATGGGATGCTGCGGCGCATTCTGCGGTCTGAAGTATTTCGACTCAGTTTCCTGGCAGAGAGTAAAAAGGTACTGGATAAGGAGAAAGCTGCTTTCGAGCGCTTTCTGAATGAACAAGATACGATGGATGATGTGCAGGAAAGTCTCAAGATGCTCTCCTCCTTGCTCTATCAGCACTACGGCCAAAAGACCATCCTCCTGATCGACGAATACGACGTGCCTTTGGATAAAGCGTTCCAGCACGGCTACTATAAAGAGATGGTCGCGCTGATTCGCAGCCTGTTCGGTCAGGCGCTGAAAACGAACGATTACCTGCAATTCGCAGTGCTGACGGGCTGCCTGCGCGTGTCGAAGGAAAGCATCTTTACCGGGCTAAACAACTTCAAGGTGCTGTCCATCACGGACAGCCGCTTCGACGAGCACTTTGGCTTCACAGATGCTGAAGTGAAGGCGCTCCTGGACGATTATAACCTGACAGCGCATTACGGCGAAACAAGAGAATGGTATGACGGTTATCGCTTTGGCAGCGTGGACGTGTATTGCCCATGGGACGTGATCAATCACGTAGACCGCCTTTGCGGCGAACCGAACGCAGAACCCCAGGCCTACTGGATCAACACCAGCGGAAACGATCTGGTCAGGCGTTTCGTGGATAAAGCCGATAAGACCACGCAGGGCGAGATCGAGCGGCTCATTGCGGGAGAAGCCATCGAGAAGGCGGTTCGGCTGGAGCTGACCTACAACGAAATCGACAACAGCATCGATAACCTCTGGAGCGTTTTGTTTACCACGGGTTATCTGACGCAGGCGGGAAAAGTCGAGCGCAGCGTATATAAACTGATCATCCCCAACCGCGAGGTGCGGGAAGTATTCATCCTCCAGATTCAGGAATGGTTTAAGGAAACGGTTGTCCATGACGAAAAGCCCATGCAGGCGTTCTGTCAGGCGTTTCTGGATGGAAACGCGGAGGAAATTCAGAAACGTTTGACAGTGATTCTTGGAAAAATGATCAGCATACTGGACACAAAAGCGAAGGACGACCAGAAGGAAAACTTCTATCACGGACTGCTGCTGGGGCTCCTGCGGAGCGAACCAAACTGGCTGATTTTGTCCTATGCGGAATCAGGCGATGGATTTAGCGATATCCTTATCGAGCCGGAGGATCCGGATGCGGGTATCGTGATTGAGGTAAAATACTCACCGACGCTGGCAGGGATGGAAAGCGTGTGCGAAGCGGCAATGAATCAGATCAAAGAAAAGCGCTACGACGAGCGACTGCGCAACGAAGGTCGGGAGCATATCACAGCGTTCGGCATTGCTTTCTGCAAAAAGCGCTGTAAGGTTTCTTTCGAGACGCTGTATTGAGGGAATTTGGCAGAGAGATTCTTTTTGCCCGGTCGGAGGAGTCGCGTCGTTGCATTGCGAACCTTCACTGCTCACCGTGGCAGGCTTGATTGGCTTGCTGCGGAGGGCGTTTTTTGCTTTTGGCGCAGGCTTTCGCTAAGGACGGTCGTAAACTATGCTTTAATATACCGCGTTGCCCGTCCCGCACCGATTCGTTTTACCGAGCCGGTCCGGATCATCGCGCCGAGGACGGCTTCAACGGTCGTGGGGCTGACATCGGGAAGAATTTTGCAGATATCCGCCTTGGACAGCGGCGTCAGGCTGTTCAGAACGGTCGCTTCCACGCGGGCTTTTTTTGTGATTCTCTTGCCGTGTACCACTGCAAACCGCTTGTCCAATTCCTTATAGCACATGTAAAGGGTGGACAGGAAATTTTCAATAAAGGGGAAATAGGAATTCTCGTTCGTATCCCACCCAGCCGAGGATTGCCGCAGCGCCTCGTAATAATACGTCTTGTAGTTGTTGATCTGCTCCTCAAAGGACACATATTTGCCGGCGTCAAAACCGCTTTTGTACAGCAGCAGCAATGAAAGCAGACGGGACATTCTGCCGTTGCCGTCCCGGAACGGATGAATGCAGAGAAAATCCAGAATCACGCAGGGAATCAGAAGAAGCTGATTGATGTTTGCATCGCTTCGGGCGTCCATATAAGCAAGCTCTAACTGTTCCATGGCTTTCGGGGTCTCGCTTGCGGTTGTAGGGCGAAAACGCACACGTCGGTTTCCGTCGGCGTCGATCTCCAAAATCACATTATCATCCGTCTTATACTGCCCGCCGTACTCATAGCCCGCAAAGCTCATCATCATTTCGTGCAGCCGCAGAATATCATGCTGCCGAAAATCGATATGCCCATAACCCAGATGGATCTCATTCAGCGCATCTCTGTACCCGGCGATCTCCGCCTCGTTGTGGTTCAGCGGAGCGCTGTTCTGATTGACAATGGCGGCAATACGCTCATCACTGGTTACGATGCCCTCCATGGCATTGGAGCTTTTAATGGACTGTACCCTTGCGATCGCCTCCAGCTCCGTAAAAATCTGCGTATATTCGTCCTTGCGCACCCCTGCCATTGTTTTCAGTGCAGCAATATTGGAGGTAAGGTTCACAAGACTTGCCGGCAGCAAGCCGTTATTCAAAAAGGAATAATCGAAGTTTCTCATACGGCACCAACCTTTCTGCACATGATTATACCATATTATGTGCAGAAAGGCAAGGCGTAATGCAGATTATCTGCATATGTTTGCGAAAAAGATGTGCAGATAATGATTGGGTGTAGGCAGTAGGATGAGAAAACGGCACGGATTCTTCATGCCGTCTGCGTCAGACCGCTGTGGTTTTTCGAGATGTGCCACGGTCGCGGTTAAACGAACACACAGTAAAAGTTGCCGTTTTCCTTACAAGCATATTGCGAACATATGTTCTGATATGATATAATCGCTGTACAGTTTCTTGTTATTCCACAGCAGAAGGAGAGGCAGAGCGAGTGTATCACGACACGGACAGGGAAGAACGTAGTAGCATGATTGAGATGACGGAAGCAGAGTACGATCTGGGTATCTGGCAATTGTCGTAACGAATCAGCCTGTGATTGCTCGTGGAGAAGTGTCTTTTGAAGAACTGGAATTGATCCATAACAAGATGGAAACTCTTCTGGGTAGAGAAGGTGCATATTTGGATGCCATCTACTTCTGCCCACATCATCCGCATAAGGGATATGAGGGAGAGCGTCCAGAGCTGAAGTTTGATTGTGATTGCCGTAAACCGAAACCCGGAATGTTGTTGAAGGCAGTTCAAGACTTCAACATTGATTTGGCACAATCATGGATGATTGGCGATGGCGAGAACGATGTTAAAGCAGGGCAAAATGCTGGATGTCAGACTGCTTTGATTGGTAACGAGACCTATGGTCAGACAGTGACGGTGTCGTCTCTGAAAGACTTTGTAGAACAATGCTGGACGTGGCGCTGTTCTTTTCGCATCATGCGGAGAGGATCGACAGTGCGCGCTTCTGGAAGACCATGGAAAGCTTAAAATACAGCACGATTGCCCGGAGCATTCTGTGGGCGACGGTTCGATATTGTGAGATCAATGTAGCGACGATCCATGGAATATGCAGGACCTGCCCGGAACAGGAGGAGATGATCCTGGATGATCTGGAGAATGGCGGCTGGTTGGGAAAGATAGATAAGAACGTTCGTGAAGAAGGCTGGTATGAATATAACCGCCAAGTGTTGATAACGTGTGGAGGAAAGACTCATTATTGGCGCTATATGCTTTTGTGGAAGATGAAAATGCATATCAAGTCACTGTTTCCATCCCGGGAAACGCTGGAAAAGCAGTATCCACACGTAGAAAAAAGCGCATACCTGATTCCGTTCGTATGGTTGCACAGGCTGGTGTATCGGGGAAGTAGGGCAATAAGGAATGGTACCTTGACATCGTATATCGTTACGAATGAGAAAAACATTAGCGCTTCCGAAAGCTGGATATGCTGTAAATCTGTACAGAAGCAGCGCGTAACAAAAGCCGCGCATAGAAGAAAAGGATAAATTCGAAAAGAATAAATTCAAGCAGCCGCCGGAAAAATCTGGCGGCTGCTTTTTTTATGCAAATCTGACGAGCGCCGCCCCTTGAGGGGCGGCCGAAGACGGTCAAGCCCTCGAATGCCCTCTCTTTGCGGCTCTTATTTCTGCGCTTCCTCCAGCGCGCGGTTCACGGCCTCCACATGCTGGCGGGCCAGGGCGGCGATGCCCGCGTAATCCTGGGCTTCCACCAGATCTCGGCGCAGTACGGTGATTCCCGTACCCACGGCGGTAATGCCCCGGCGAATCAGTTCGGGAATGGTTTCGGGGTTCACGCCGCCGGTAGCCATGAGGGGGATATGCGGCAGGGGGCCCTGCAAATTGGTGATATAGTGCATGCCCACGTCGTCGGCGGGGAACAGCTTCACCATATCCGCCCCCAAATCCCAGGCCTGGCAGATTTCGGTGGGGGTCATCGCGCCGGGGAAGGAAAGCATGCCCAGGCGCTTGGTTTCCGCAATGACGGATTCCTTGGTGTTGGGGGCGATGATGTATTCACAGCCCGCGTCCTTGGCGGCCCGCACCTCCTCGGGATAAAGCACGGTGCCCGCGCCGATGTGCATCCGATCGCCCAGCGCGTCCTTGAGGGCCTTGATCTTGTTGCAGTTATCCTCAATGGCGTTGGGCAGGCGGTGATCGAAGGTGCTCTCCAGGAAGCAAACGCCCGCATTGGCCATGGCCTCCGCCGCCTTGAGCAGCGTTTCCACCGCCACGCCTCGGGAGATGATAACCAGCTTTTTCTGGCGCAGCAATTCAAAGGTCGTCATTTTTGATTCCATCCTTTCTTATAGGGCAGCAAGCAATCCAGAATGCCCGAATCAATGGTCAGCTCCGTGCCCGTTACGGTGGGGGCCTGATCGGAGCAGAGGTAATACACGCCGTTGGCGATTTCCTCCGGGAAGGATTCCCGGCCGGCGGGATACTGCGCCCGGCGGGCGACGGTTACTTCGGGGGGCTGATTATCCCAGCGCTCGGAATGAATGGCCCCGGCGGTCAGTGTGTTCACGCGGATATTCAGATGGCCCAGCTCGATGGCCAGGGAGCGCATCATGGCGTTGATCGCGCCCTTGGAGGTGGTGTAGAGCACGCGGCCGGGAATGCAGGCGTGGGCGTGGACGGAACTGATCATGCAGATCGCGCCCCCCTGATCCATCAGCTTCACCGCCTCCTGACAGCCAAAGAAGGTCCCCTTGGCGTTGGCGTTGATCACCGCGTCCCAATCCTCCTCGGAGGAATTGAAGATGCTCATATCCACGGCCAGATGCGCGGCGTTGGAAACGAAAACATCCAGCCGCCCCCAGGTCGCCTTCACCTGGGCGAACGCGGCGCGGATGGAGGAAACGGAATCGGTGTGCATGCCCAGGCCCAGCGTTTGAACGGCGGGAAATTCCTGGCGCAGCCGGGCGGCCGCGTCCAGGGCGTCCTGCTGGTGACGGCTGGTGACAGCCACGCCGTAGCCCTCCCGGGCGAAGCGCTGGGCGATGGCCCAGCCGGTGTTCCGGGTGGCCCCGGTGATAAACACATATTTCATCTTGATCGCAGCCTCCTTTATCGCCGGGGCAGCGCCACGCAGACGCAGCCCTTCACATCCAGCGCGCCGATGGTTTCCAGGGCCGTTTCCGTGCGGCGGGCCAGGGTTAATTGCCCGTTTTGATGGCCGATCAGCAGCGTGTCATCATCCACCAGGGCAAAATCCCGGGGGAAATCATCGCCCGTTTTCAGAATGCTTTCCAGGGTGAGCAGCCCTTCGCCGCCGATGCGATACACGGCGATGGAATCATGGCCGCGGTTGGAAATGAGCAGCTGCGTTTCATCGCTGGTCAGGCGGATGGCGGAGGCGGTGTTTTTCCCGGTGAAATCCTCGGGCAGGGTGGGCAGCACCTGCAGCACCTGGAATTCCTTGCCGTTCCAGCGGAGAACCGCCGCCTGGCTGGCCACCTCGCAGGCCAGATAGGTCAGGCCGTTCTTGGCGTAAATCAGATGCCGGGGGCCCAGGCCGCCGGGTACCTGGCTGCGGGAATAGAGGGTCAGTTCCCCCGTTTTTTCATCGGGCTGATACACCATCAGCGCATCCAGTCCCAAATCCACCACGCACAGCAGGCGGGTTCCGGGAATGAAGGAAACCTGATGGGCGTGAGGGCCGGTCTGCCGCTCGGGATGCACGCTGTGGCCCGTATGGCGCACATGCTGCACGCAGGGACTCAGTTCTCCCCCTTCGCCGACGGCGAAAACGCTCACCGAGCCGGTGAAATAATTGGCGGTATAGAGGAAACGTTCCGTTTCATCCAGCGCCAGGTGGCAGGGGCCGCCGCCCAGGGTATCCTGGCGGGAAATGCGGCGAAGCTGGCCGCCGCTGATATCATAGGAGGCCACCGAGCCGCCCTCTGCCGCCGCCACCGGATCGCTGCAAATAGCGAACAGCTTATCCTGGGCCCGGTTATAGATCACATAGGTGGAATTGGGCAGGGGGTCGCTTTCCAGCAGGGAAAGCCGATTGTCCTCCAGCCGGCATTTGCCCACCCCCGGGCCGCCCATGCGGGTATAGGAACCGATGAAGAAATCCATAAATAGCTTCCTCCTTTAATAGATTCGATGCGGATCCAGCAGGCCCGTTTCCTCCGTGGGCGAAAGCCGCCCGTCCGCGATGGGGTAAATCCGCAGCGCCGCTTCCTTCAGCGCCGCGTCCACCTCGGGATAGGGCTGATTGCACACGTCGATAAGGCCGCTTTGCCCCGTTGCGCCGTCGAAGCGGCCCAGGGCGGGCTGATCGAACAATTCGAAATAGTGAATGCCCACCATGGAGGGATGCGCGAAGGCCTGCTCGGTGTAATAGCGAATGGCCTTGGCCCGCTCCTGCTGATTATGGGCCTGCACCAGGCCGGAGGCCAGCAGCCCCCGGTCATAGCCGCAGAAATGCCATTCCCCCACCATCAGGGGCAGATGGCTGGCCTCCGCCGCAGCGTTCGCCCGGGGAACGGGGGTGGGCTGATAGCAATTGTAGGAGAAAACGTCGTAATGCTCATAGCCCGCGGCGGCCCGGGCCTTGAAGGCGGAATAGCGCATGCCAAGGTTCAGATGATGCGGCGCAGCCACCCGCAGCGCCCGGGAGGGAATTTCGGCATAGAGGCGAATCATCCGCGCGTCGAAGGCCGTAAGATCGGCAATCGCCTGGGGCGAACGCATAAACGCATCGGGCACGGGCTGATCCAGCGCCTCAAAACTGGCAAATTCCGCCTGCCAGGCCCAGTTCATATCCTCCACCCGGCCGTATTTTTCCCGCATGGCCTGAATGAACGCCCGGCGGGCAAAGGGCGCGGTGTGCTCCCGCAGCATCAGCCGGGCCAGGGATACATCCTGGAACAGCCATTCGGGCTCGTTGGTGAGGAAATAGCCGATGAGCAGGGGTTCCTCCCGGTAGGGCAGCAGCTGCTTGGCGTATTCCCGGCTCAATTCCTCATAAACGGGATCGAACACATCGGGAAAATCCCGGAACAGGCATTTTTCCGGCTTGGGAAAATTCACCAGGGACAGCACGAAGGGAATGCGCACCCGCTTGATATAGGCGTAGGTGTTTTCATCCGGATAATTGCCCACGCCCACCCCCAGGGTGTTATACCCCCAGCTTTTCAGCAGCGCGCCGTTGATATCCGCCCAGGCGTTCCACCAATCCGCGCCGAAGGCGCGCATCATGTTGGCCCGGGTGAAATTGAACATCCACACGTTCTCCCCCGCCTTTTCCCCATTGCGCTTGGCGAATTCGGGATCGCGGCGGGCTTCCAGATACGCGCCGCCATACAGGGGATCGTTTTTATCCGGCAGCGCGGCGGCCAGCTGCTCCACGCCTGAAATCAGGCTGTAGATTCCCATGCGGTTGCCGTAGCAGGCGCCGTTGGAAAGGAAGGCATAGCCGTCCGGATCCACCAGCCACCAGCGGCGGCCGTCAAAATGCGTATGGAAATAGCCGGTTTTGTCAAAGCGCTTTTCCAGCCAGCCGCCCCACTGGGAATAACCGGCGGGGTATTCGCTTTTCGCCTCCGCCCGGCGCTTGCGCAGATAAGCGGTCAACTCCTCCGTGCTGTGGAATTTCCCGGGCCAATCCTTTCCGGCGATCTGGCCCATTTCATCCACCAGCGCCTTGCTTTCCACGGGGAATTCAGGCGCGTCGGTAAGGAAGCTCTGGAACAGCTCGATTTTTTCCAGCCCATCCTCCTTTTCAAAATCCATTTCCACCCGCGCCATTTCTCCGATGCGGCAGGGCTCGCCCCCCATGGTGGATTTCAGCTGGCCGGGCCGGGGCATCATAAAGGGGCTTTTGCTGGAAAGGCAGGAGAGGGGAAAGCCCGCCCGCAGGCGAACGCCGGGCTGCAGCTTCTGAGAAATGCGGAAAGCGGGCTCCGTCTCCCCCGGGCGGTAAAACCGGAAGCCTGCCCGCACAATGGAGCGCTGCGTGACCCGCAGCTCCACCAGCAGCCAATCCTGCTCCCGCCATTCCCCGTCCACGGCGCATGTATAGCCATATTCCCCGCAGGGCTTCCAATCAATGCTTTTCATTGGCGTACTCCAACCCCTTAAAATAATAAACGGTGTCGTCCTTGGGGCGAATATCCGTCAGCGTGCCGGTGTAATGGCGCAGATTGCGGGGGGTGTAGGGCCGCTTCACCACTTCCTCCACATTCACATCAATGCCCAGGCCGGGCTTTTGCGGAATGCGGATATATCCATCCTCAAAGACCACCTCTTCGTTGGTGATGGCCTGGCGGAAGGAGCCGTCGGTGAGCATGATTTCATGAATGAGGAAATTGGGCGTGGCGGCGGCCAGCTGCAAAATGGCGGCGTTGGAAATGGGGCCGGAGGGATTATGGAAGGAAACCGGCACATGCCCCGCCTCGCACATGGCGGCGATTTTCTTGGATTCCAGCAGGCCGCCGGTGTGGAAAATATCGGGCTGGGCGATATCCACGGCCTCCTTATGCAGCACATCCCAGAAATGATATTTGCCGTAGAAGCGCTCGCCTGCGGCCACGGGAATCATGGCGTGATCGCGCACCCATTTGAGAGAATCGATGTTATCGGGCACGGTGGGCTCCTCGATGAGCATGGGATGGAAGGGGGCCAGCTGGCGGCTCATTTCCACGGCGGTGAAATGGTTGAAGCGGCCGTGGCATTCGATCAGCAACTCCACAAAGGGGCCCACCGCGTCCCGCACCGCGCCCACGATGCGCACGGCCTTATCCATTTCCTCCAAGGTGAGCGTCATATGCGCCTTGCCGAAGGGATCCCATTTGAGGGCCTTCACGCCCATGGCCACCGTTTTTTTCGCGGCGGCGGCGAAATCCTCGGGCTCCCGCGCACCGGTGAACCAGGCGTTGGCGTACATCTTCACCTTATCGCGTACCCGGCCCCCCAGCAGCGTGCTCACCGGCACGTTCAGCCGCTTGCCCTGAATATCCCACATGGCGATTTCGATGCCGGACAGGGCGCTCATCATCACCGGGCCGCCCTTCCAATAGGAATCCCGATACACCTCGAACCACATTTTCTCTATATCGGCGGGATCGCGGCCCACAATCATCCGCTTCATATCCTGCACGCAGCCCTCCAGGGCATTTTCCCGGGTGCCCAGGGAGGCCTCGCCCCAGCCGTAGAGCCCCTCGTCCGTTTCCACCTTGATAAAGGTCCAGTTGGTGCGGAAAGCGTCCATGGTGTAGGCCTTCACATCGGTAATTTTCAAAGCTGCCACTCCTTTGTTTCTTTCCGCGCTTCATGCAAAAGCGAGGAAGTTTTTTTCACATTTCCATTATAGAGCCTCCCAATGGAAGGGGCAAGTTCAATTCTCGGCCCAAATTTTTTTCAATTTTCGCCCTCCGCGATTTTTTCAGCGCGCGCCCCGGCGCAGGCTGCCTGCGCGCACGCCCGTTTCCTGATAAAAGCAGCGGCTCAAATGCGCCGCGTCGGTAAAGCCCAGGGCGGCCGCTGCGTCCTCCAGGGTGTAATATCCGCTGGAGAGCAGCTCCTGAGCCTTCTGCACGCGCAGGCGGCGCTGATAGGCAATGGGCGGCAGGCCGGTGGCCTCCTTAAATTTGCGGCAAAAGGTGCGCTCGCTCATAAAGGCGCGGGCGGCCAACTCCTCCAGCCGCAGGGGGCCCTGCAAATGCGCGCCCATATAGCTGATGGAGGCGGTGAGCCAGTTGCCCTCCTGCCCGGTAAGGCGCAGGCGGATGATTTCGCTCAGCAGCTCGGAAAGGCAGGCCTTGGCCTTCAATTGGCCCACCGTGCGCAGCGACAGCGTCACCAGCCGCTGAAAATAGGGCAGCAGCGCCTCCTCCGGATCCTGAAGCAGGCACTGCAGCGCATCGGAAAAGCGCACGCAGTTTCCCCCTTCATCCAGCAGAATAAACCGCACGAACAGCCCCGTCACCGGCTCGCTTCCCGTAGCGACGGTGCGGTAGCGCTCGTTCATCGGCAGCAGCAGAATATCATTTTTTTGCAATTCGTAGATTTGCTTTCCGCCCTGATAATAAACGCCCTGCCCCGACTGATGATAAAACAAATCGTGATCCTCCCGCCCCCGCTCGGTATAATCCGTCACGCTGTGGGGCGGCAGACGCAGCGGCCGGGCCAGAATTTTCATCAGCGCCAGATCCGCGCCGGGAAGCCGGTCAAAGGCAATTTCCATACCGCGCTTTCCCCTCCTTGGCAGGAAAATACAAAATGAATGTCAGCAAAATACATTGTACCGCAAATGAAAAGAAGTTACAATAGCTTTAGAAAAAAGGAGGCGTGATCCCCATGAGCATTCAGGTTACGGTTTGGAACGAATTCCGGCACGAGCGCAACGATGAAAAGGTGCGCGCGGTTTACCCCGAAGGCCTGCACAAGGTGATCGGCGACGCCCTGGGCGAGGACGCCCGCTTCAGCGTGCGCCTGGCGGCGCTGGATGATCCCGAGCAGGGCCTGCCCGAGGAGGTGCTGAACAGCACCGACGTGCTGTTCTGGTGGGGCCATATGGCCCACAATGATGTGAAGGATGAACTGGTGGAGCGCATCGCCCAGCGCGTGCGGGACGGCATGGGCATCGTGGTGCTGCATTCCGGGCATTATTCCAAGGTGTTCCGCCGCCTGATGGGCACGGAGTGCCGCTCCAAATGGTGGGAAAAGGAAGATCACGAGCGCATCTTCACCGTGATGCCCGGCCATCCCATCGCCCAGGGCCTGCCCGAATTCTTCGAGCTGCCCATCGAGGAAACCTACTGCGAGCATTTCAACATTCCCACCCCCGACGAGCTGGTGTTCATCAGCTGGTTCTCCGGCGGCGGCGTGCTGCGCAGCGGCTGCTGCTATCATTACGGCGCGGGCAAGATCTTCTATTTCCAGCCCGGCCACGAGGCCTATCCCACCTATTACGACGAAAACATCCGCAAGGTGCTGCGCAACGCCGCCGCCTGGGCCGCCCCCACGGGCAAGCCGCCGGTGTACGGCAAATTCGAGCCCATGGAGAAAAAGCCGGAATAAATCCGGCCCGGGCGGGGGCGCGTTTCTTCCCCCTTAATAAAAGCGGCCGTAAAAAATAATTTCAACGGCCTAAGCATGAAAGGAGCTAACCATCATGGAAAAAATTCGTATCGGTATCGTGGGCGTGGGCGGCATCGCCAACGGCGCGCACATTCCGCCTCTGCAGGCCTGCGCGGATTGCCAGATCACCGCAGTGTGCGATATTGACCAGGAGCGCCTGGATAAGGCGGGCGACAAGCTGGGCCTGGACGCCGCCCATCGCTTCCACGATTATCACGATCTCATCGCCTGCGCCGATGTGGACGCGGTGGAGGTCTGCACCCCCAATTATCTGCATGTGCCCATCGCCCTGGAAGTGGTGAAGGCGGGCAAAAAGCTGAATTGCGAAAAGCCCCTGGCCCTGAGCGGCGCGGAGGCCGAAAGCCTGGAAAAGGCGCTGGAAGCCAAGCAGGAAGAGGCCATGATGTGCTTCTCCTATCGCTTCAAGCCCGCCGTGCGCTACGCCAAAAAGCTGATGGAGGACGGCGCGCTGGGCAAGGTGCTGGGCGTGAGCGTGGAATATCTTAAGGACAGCGGCCTCTGGCCCGGCCGCAAGCTGGAATGGCGCTTTGTGAAGGAATACGCCGGCACGGGCGTGCTGGGCGATCTGGGCGTGCATCTGATCGACCTGGCCCGCTTCCTCATCGGCGATTTTAAGGCCGTGTGCGGCCGCCTGGGCGTGATCGTGCCCGAGCGCGAAAAGCTGGATGGCAGCGGCATGGGCAAGGTGGAAACCGATGATTTTTGCAGCTTCCTGGCCGTGATGGAGGGCGACGTGAACGCCACCTTCAATATCACCCGCTGCGCCTACGGCCACCACAACACCATCAAATTCGTCGTCTACGGCGATAAGGGCACCATCTCCTTCAACCTGGATAACCCCGAGGTGCTGGGCGTGGGCTGCAAGGAGCTTTTCCCCGATCAGCCCCAGCTGCACGAGGTGCCCGTGCCCGAAGGCTTCAAGGCCTCTCAGGAAGAAACCTTTGTGCATTTCGCCCAGGGCAAGAAAGAGCCTTACTTCCCCTCCGTGAAGGACGGCGTGGCCTGCCAGCGGGTGCTGGACGCGCTGGAGCTTTCCTCCAAGGAGCACCGTTGGGTGGAGCTTTAAGCGTGAGATAAAATATCCTTCCTGATTTCTCATTTAGCAAAGGAGCGTGGGCAAAAAACGCGCGGATTTTTCCTGCGTTTTCCCACAGCTCCTTTATTTTCATTGTGGGGCTGTGAAAAAAAGCGAAAATAAAATATTTGCGGGGGAACCGTTCTTTGTTAGCCACAGAACGGTTCCCCCGCGCCTCTTCCAAGAAGGCTGTATGGGTTGGGAAAAAGGCATCCTTTCTTGCATTTCCGCCAGCAAAGAGAAGCATGCTTCTCGTCGTGATTCCAGCTTCCTCGTTGCTGAAGCTGCGTTTTTTCACAGTCCCATTTTATTTTACCGTCCAGGGAATTCATCGCCCAGGGAAGCGCAGCGTGACGATTTCGAAAGGGCGAACCGCCCGCCCCTCGACAGCAGAAATTTCGTCCTCCAGCAGGTTGGTTTCTAGCGCGGCGTTCTCCCCCCACACAACGAATTTCCCGCCCTTTCCGCGGAATTCCGCCATGCGAACCACCAGCCCCGGTTCCGTTTCACCGCGTTTGACGGCTGTAACGCGCAGATTATCCAGCGTCAGCGGAGGGGGCGAAAGCGGCTCCATCCGGCCCTGAAGGGCATAAGGCGCGCAGACAAAGCGATGCGCGTCGGCAATTACGCCAGTATCGGCGAAGGGCGCGGGGTATCCCCGCAACGCATAGTGGAAATGGTGCTCGCCTGCATCCCGCATGCCGTCCCATTCCCGCATGGAGTATGCGCGCGGCTCGTGAATCACGGTGGGAACAGAGGGGCTGCGCAGCAAAGACAGCAGCAAAACGTCTCCCTGCTTCTTGGGTTCCACCTGATAGCTGGGGGTGCCGAAATTCATCAGCGCGACGCTGTAATCCGGCGTTTCCACCCCCGCCCAATTCAGCGCCGGATAATCGCCGCTGGCGCAAAGCCAGCCATAGCTGGGCGCATAGGGCTTTCGCTCGATCACGCCGTAGGGAATTTCATACATGTGCCGTCCCGTCAGCGGCGTGGGGAAGGCGACGCGAAAACGATGATTGAAGTCGTCCCACTGCACGTCCGCGGAGAAATCCACTTCCTCCCCGCCCTGATACAGCGTAACGCGATAGGTAATATCATAGGATTCCAGGATGTAGGAGGTAAGCTCGCCGGCGAATCGATAAATCAGCCGCTGATAGCCTGGCGTTTTTTCCACGCCCACCAGGCGCGTCCGCCCGGCCTGGGGAACGCGGCTTACCTCCGGACTCAGCGTAGCGTAAGGATTTCCCTCGTCGTGCTCCAGAATCCATTCGCCCGGGCGATATTCCCCCTTGCAACTGACGACGCGGGCATAGCGCTTATCATAAATTTCCAACAGTCCTTCCGCATCCGCCCGGATACGATAGCGTTGATTTTCAATGGCGCATTCACCCTCCGGCTTCTCAAGAGCGGCGGGGGCGGGCGCGCTTTCCGCCGGCTCCTCGGTCACGTGCTTCACGCTGAATGGGGAAAATTCGCCCAGGTCAAGCAGCGTGTGCCATTGGCCGTTCTGTTCCCACTGTTCCAGCGGAGTCAGCGCCTTGCCCTCCAGACGATAACGGGCGGGGCCCTTCGCCCGGCAGACGACGCGGCCATGAACCGCATCGCTACCGGCGTTGACAAAGCTCCATACCCCCGGCGCGCTTTTAGCAGCCTTTTCCTCCAGCAGCCGCCGAATACGCGCCAGGCCCTCCTCCATTTCCTCCCAGGTTTCCGTCGCGTCCAATTCGGCGGGATCCACCACCGTGCCCGTGATATTATCATGGAACATGAGGAAAAACAACTTTTCCCACAGCGCGTCCAGCTCCGCCTTGGGGTAATCCGCCGCCGACAGGGTCAAAGCGCACATTGTCTCCGCCTGGCGCAGCGCATATTCCAGCTTTCGCGCCTGCTGCTTATTTTTAATTCGCGAAACATAGCAGCCCGTATTGGCCGGGTTCAGATCCGCCGTCTCGTTTATATCCTGCGGCGGCGCGCCGTCCATTTCCTCTTCCAGGGGCCGCATCATCCGCTCGATTTCCTGGAAGGTCAGGAAGGAAGCGTCAAAGCGCGTCCGCGCCTTCGCCAGCCATTGCGGCACGTTTTCCGCATCCGCCGCTTCCTCCGAACCGACGGATATATACGCGCCCAATTCGCCGAACGCTTCCTCGGAAATTTCCTCCACCCGAGGCGTTTCGACGGGCAGAAAGGGCTTTATCCCCTTGCCGCCGCAAACGGGGCAGACTTCCTCTCCCACTTTTCCAAAGCCATGGCACGCAGCGCAGGGCGCGGCCTTCAGCCAGCTGCACACGCCGCCCACGCAGGGAATGGCCTCCGTGCGCACCCGGGATCCATCCAGCCCCTGCCAGATCTTCCCTTTGCAGGGATAATAGCTTATGCCGCCCACGCTCTTCATGCCGCAGCCCCGAAGAATCTGAGGAAGCTGCGCGCTGTTGCCGAAGCCGTCCTGCCGGGTACAATAGCTGGGAGCGCGGCCAAATTCACGGCGCATCCAATGCTGACCCGCGATAAAATTTCGCGCCACGCTCTCGCCGCTGACCAGGTTGACATCCACAATATTATCGCCGCTGCCCGGAATGCCCAGCCGCCCCTGGCGATACAGATCTTTCACCTGCTCCTTCTTTTCAGGGTGCAGACGGAAAAATTCCCGCAGCACGGCCACGCTTTCCACATTGAATTTGTATTCCGGATATTTTTCCGCCCAGGTCAGATTATCCAGAATATACCATCCTTCAATATCCGTATAGGAAGCGTATTTTTCCCCTTGGGAAATAAACGGCTTCCGAAAGCGCCGCCGCCAGGTGAGATCAAAATGATGATTTACCAGAATATACAGCTTTTTCTTCATAACAACCCTCTTCTCTCCCTGCTCCGCCGGGCGGGGAATTATTTAATGCCGGAATACGCCATGGTGTTCATCACGCGGCTTTGCATAATCAAAAACAAGATCAGGTTGGGAAGGAACATAATGAAGGAGGACGCCGCCGCCATTCCCTGGCCCGCCACGGTATTATTCAAGCCGGCCAAAGTATTCAGGAAAAACGTCAGGGTGCGCATACTCTCCCGGGTGGTATACATTGCAGAGGTTTCCGTATTGTTCCAAACAGATTGGAAGGACATCACAATCACCGTAGCGATGGCGGGACGGATCAGCGGAAGAATCACCTTGCGGAACACCGTGAAATAGCCCGCCCCGTCGATTACCGCTGCCTCCACCAGCGAATCGGGCACCTGATCGGTAAATTGCTTTACCAAAAACAGCCCCACCGGCAGCGCGATCACCGGCAAAATGTGGGCCCAATATGTGTTCATCAGGCCCAGCCGCTCCACCAGCAAATACCGGGGGATGGTCACGGCCACGGAAACGAACATCATGGCCAGGCTGTTGATTTCCATCAGCGCGCGTTTGCCCCGAAAGCGCAGCTTGCTCAGGGCGAATGCGGCCATTGCGCTAATCGTCACGTTGGCGAAAACCGTGGTCAGCGTGACGAGCAGGCTGTTAAAAAGATAACGGCTGATAGGCACGGAGCCGGCCGCCGCCTGACGAATAAGCTGAGAGAAATTATTCAGCGTGGGCCGCTGCACAAAGAAACGGGGAGGATAGGCGAAAAGCTCCTCCATGGGTTTAAAGGCATGATTGATGATGAACACGATGGGCAGCGCCATGAAGGCCGCCATGGGCAGCAAAAACAAATAGATGGGGATTTGGTTCGCATGAAAGCCTTTAGGATTAAAGCGTGTTTTCTGCATTTGGGCACAGCCGCCTTTCGCGCCGGATGGGGCGATGAATCTGCGATGGGGGATTTTCCCTGGGGGAGCGGTGCATCGCGCCCCCAGGGAAGCATAAAGCGTTTTATTTTCCGGTAAATTTCCGAATGGCGTTCAAGGATTCCTGTACGCCCTTAATTCCCTCCTCCCGGAGGAGCACGGCGGCCTCGGCGACGGTCACTTCGCCCTTATCCATTTTTTCGCCCCAGCCGCCTAACCACAGCAGCAGCACCAGGTTCAGGCTTCCGGGCAGGGTGGAGGCGGCCATGGTGATGGGCTGACGCATGTGCTGATAGAAGCCCTTCAGCGCCTCGGGCGCGTTCTCGATGAGCACGCTCATCGCCTTCTCATTCAGCACGCAGGGGGCGTTTAAATCCAATTCGCCCTTTTCCTTGAAGTATTCCGAGCGGGAGATGGTGGCCTGCGGGCCCCAGCCCATCCACTTGGCCAGCTCCCAGGCTTCCCGGGGATACTGGCAGGTGGCGGAAATGCCGCCGGGAACGGTTTCGCAGGCAGCCTTATCGTCATAGTTGGGCAGCGGGTAGAACAGGAATTCACAGCCGCTCTTCTCCGCGTTCACGCCGTTGATGTAGTCGTAGCCGGAATATTGGGCGACAATAGCCATGGCGGCGTGGCCCATGGCCATAGGATCGGCGTTTTCATCCCCCAGGACGGCCGTCTTTTCCTCGCCGGTCATGCTGTCGGCTGTAACGCCGCTGGAAACCCACTCAATCTGCCGCTCCATCATGCTTACCCAATCGTCGCCGAAGGTGTACTTTTCGCCGTCCCAGCCGTAATTGTAAACAAAATTGTTCGTCAACTGATAGCCTGCGGCAAAGCCGTAGTTGTAATCCTCGGGATGGTTCAGCTCAGCTACCAGATCAACGAAATCGTCGAAGGTCCAATCGTAATCGGGCACCTCCACGTTGTATTTCTCAAACAACGTCCTGTTGAGAACGCAGACGGAGGGACGGCATTCAAAAGGAACGCACCACATATTCCCGTCGATCTCATGATATTTTTTCATCTGCTCGCTCATATCGGCAATGTCGGGATCCTTTTCATAGAACTCGTCCAGGCACATCAGCCAGCCGTTGGCCACTGCATCGGTAGCCCAATTCAGGCCCAGCACGTCGGGCAGCTTGCCCTCGGAGGCCATGTTGGCCATAGTGGCGTCAAAGGTAGAGTAATCCAGCCCCAGCACCTCCACATGGATATTGGGGTAGGCTTCCATGAATTTCTTCGCCTGGTATTCCAGCAGTTCATTGGGGATTTCCCGGGTGGTGAAGGTGAGGGTGATTTCCTCCGTCGTCATGGGGGGCAGGCCTTCCGCCGTTTCCGCCAGAACGGGAGCCAGGTTCAGCAGCATAGCCGCCGTCAGGAAAACGCACAGCAACCTTTTCATCATGGTTCTTTTCTCCTTTTCATTTTTATTTTCGGGCATTTCCTCCGATGCACCGAAGGAAATGTCGTGCGCACATTATTCGCCGGTAATTCCGCTGCGGTCGATGGCGTTCACAAAATACTTTTGCAGCAGGAAATACAGCAGCAGCGGAACGGCGATCGCCAGCATGGTGCCGGCCATGGTGACGGCCTCGTTCTGCACGTTGGCCGCGCCCGTGGCGGCGGCAGCCGCCGCGCTTCCGTACTGCTTTTTTAAATAAGCGGAATAGCTGTCCTCGAAGCGCACCAATTCCATCATCAGGGTGGAAATCTGCCGGGCGTCCCCCACGCGCTTTACCCCCGCCACATAAAGATTGTTCATGTAGGTATCGTTCCAATACCAGACGAAGGAAAACAGGAAGGAGGTCAGCATGGCGGGAAGCCCCAGCGGCAGGCCGATGGTGAAGAACACCCTTTTTTCGCTGGCCCCGTCCACCCGGGCGGCTTCATCCAGGGCCCGGGGCGTCTGGGCGTAAAACGCCCGGTAAATCAGGATAAATATCGCCGCCCGCAGGCCCTGCCCCGTCATAGCCGGAAACACAATCGTCCAGATGCTGCCCAGAATATTATATTTGGAATAGAGGGAATAGGTGGGCATCATCAGCACCGGGAAGGGCACGATGAACGTGAGCAGCACAAACAGCAGCAACAGCCTCTTGCCCTTAAAATTAAACCGGGCGAAGGCATAGCCCGCCAGCGCGCAGGATATCGTCTGCATCAGCGCAGGCAGCAGCGTTAATTCCAGCGTATCCACCAGATGCTCGGCAACCCCCATCGTTTGGAACGCCTTTCCATAGTTGTCCAGCCGCAGCTTGTGGGGCAGCCACTGAACGGCGGGATCCAGCAAATCGTCCAGCGATTCCAGGCTGGTAATCAGCATGTTCAGCAAGGGATAGATGTAGACGAAGCCAATGGCAATCAGCAGAACATACAGCAGCGTTTTGGGAAGCGCGCCCATGCGTTCCTGGGTGCCCAGCAGCCATTTCCGCAGGAGGCTTTTCCCGTTTTTCCTCTTTTTCACGGTTCACGCCCTCCCTCTTTTTGCGCGCTCCCGGTGAATCCGGTTCACGCGCATCTGCTCCCGCGTCACCACGACCTCCACCCGGCTCGCTTTCCTTTCCCGGCAAAGGAACACGATCAGCAGAATGTATAACCCCAGGCATATCGCGTAGACCCAGGCGCTGGCGGTGGCCTTGCCGTATCCGCCGTAGGATTGATTGGGGGAGGTGAACATGCGATCCTTAATGGTGCTATACAGGGTGTTTTCGCCGTTAGAGGAAAGATACACCAGGGTATAGATGCCGTTAATCAGAATGAAATTCCGCAGCGCGGGCAGCGTGATCTTCCAGAAGCTCACCCATCCCCCCGCCCCGTCGATAAGCGCGGCCTCGTAAATGGAGGCGTCGATTTTTTGCAGCCCGGTCATATAAATCAGAATCGGAACGCCCGAATACCACAGCACCAAAATCAGCTCCCCGAACAATTTGTTCAAGGGGGCGGCCGCCGTTTCCGGCAGCACCGCATTAATAATAGCGGCCACGCCGTAGCGCTCGATCATGGGCACGCTGGTGGCCCCCGAGCTGACCAGCCGGGAAAGCACCGGGCCGGTCACGCAGATGATCGGCAGGAAAAACAGCGTTCGGAAGAAGCCCTTGGCGGCGATATTTTGATTGAGCATCAATGCGATAATCAGCCCGAAAATCAGGATCACCAGCAGCCGCAGCGTTGCCTCCCCGAAAAAATCCGCCATCAGGCTGATAAACTCCAGGTTTTCAAAGAAAAACCAGCGGTAATTATCCAGGCCTATATACTGCATTTCCACGCCCGTCGCCTTCACCGTCACATAGCTCAGGCTATACCGGAGGGACTGCGCCAGGGGATACAGGAAAAATAGAATCAATCCGATCAGCCAGGGAAGCAGGAAAATATAGCCCTTCATTTCCCGACGCGCCACCAGGCCTATTCGCCGTCTTTTCATTGCTCCCCGCCTCCTTTCACCAGCAGATAATCCATGGCGGGCACCGTTTTCCCTCGCCAGGAATACGCTTCGTTTCCGTAATTGATCAAAACGCTTTTCCCATCTTCATATTCCAGCCGCACCACCTCCGCCGTCAGAATATCATGACGAATCATTCGCGTCCCTGCGGTTTCCGCATACAGGGCGCGCAGGCGCGCATCCCGGGCCAGCAGGCCGTCCTTTATCACATCCCACTGGGCGCAGAAAATATCGCAGGAATTGGTATCCTCCAATTGCTTCACATTCTCGTACGTAATCAGATAGGAGGGATACGCGCCGTATTCCACCAGCTTAAGCAGCTGTCGGGCCGCGTTGGCGTCGTCGTTGCAATAGGCGCTGTAATAGGGTATGGATCCGTTGAGCACCAGCGGCAGGAATGGAACTTCCGCTGAAAGGAAGGAATAGCTGGTGGTGTCAAGGGGCATATCAAGAAAAATATCCGTCTGGTCCCAATAGCCTGCGAAAGGGTTTTGCAGCGCGCGGGTGATTCCTGTCAGGCTTTCCAGCCCCTCCCGGCAGCGCCGCATGCTCTCCTGCCGCGAAACGACGCTCTCCCCTGAATAATAGGAAAACAGGGTGTTTGGCAGTGTGCTCAGCGCCAGGCCCGGAAAGCGCTGCCCATACGCCGTCTGATACGCCGCCAGCATCGATACGGATTTGTGCGGCGTCAAGTAATAAAAGGTGGGATACAGTTCCTTGCCCGTCGCCTTTTCCATCACGCTTTGGCCCACGGTGCGGGCCACATCCAGGCGGGTATTATACAGGCGGTTGGTATTGGCCAGCACGGTTTCTTCCTCCAGCAAAAACAGTCCGTTTTCCGCCTCCACCTGGTCGCGCAGGGCATCCAACTCCTCCAGCGTGCCCAGCCCACGTTCCATTGCCAGGCTGCCAGCGCCATAACTCAGGCTCAGCCCGCCGGGATGCCAGCCTCGATAAATCACCAACGGCGCGGAAAGCCCCGCATCACGATAATCCGCCAAAATTTGGCGCATTTGCTCCGCCGTAGTCATGGGAACCAGCGCGTTCCAAAGCAGCAGCTTTTTGGATTCCGCGCCCAGAAAATCCAGCCGGGGGCGATACCGGGTATCCCTCTGTTTTAGCTTTTCCGCTTCCAGCAGGGCGCGGCGGTAGCGCTGGGCCATGCCGCTGTAATCCGCCTGATCGCCGGAGAGGATGTAAAACCGAATGGCCAACTCCCGGACGTCGGCCTTGCTTTCCACCCGCAGCAGGCCTGCTGTGCGAGAGGTTTGCTGCACGTACTGCTCTCGCAGAATAAAGCGCGCTCCCGCCCAGTTATAATCTGTAATCACGCCGCCGGGATACGCCTGAATTTCCGCAGCTTCCTCCCCGCTTTCCACCACCGCCAGATAACCCAGGCCCGCGTCCTGATTCACCATACCGTAAAGCGGCATCGTTATTTTTTCCGCAGGACGGTTCAATTCCATCGGCACGGAAACCTCCACCCCTGCGTTTTCGCCATAAATTCGCTTCACATACGGCGTATTAGGAATTCCCTGGCCGTCCGTCCAAGCGATCAGCGCGCCCGCGGCCTCCGGAACCAGCGTGTATCCCCGAGCGTCCTTGAGCCGGGAAGCGCCGAAGCAGGGTAAAAGATATACGCCACACAGCCGGGTATCGCCATATTCCTCTATGCCGTCCTGCGGAACGGTTAAGGAAAAGCTATCCTCCGAAAGCAGAAGTTCCAGGCGAATGCGCTGCCCCTGCTGCGGAAAATCCACCATACAGGCGAGACCGTCCGCCCAGCGTTCCAGAATCTGCACGCGGGCTTCGCCCGTCAGCATGTCCACCCGGCTGGCGGAGGTGCTGTTTCCCTTGCTCACCTCGATGGACAGCGTGGATTGAAGGAATCCCGTCCAGGCGGTCAGCTTCTGATCGGCGGGAATCTCCGCCCCGCCCCGAAGCACGCCTCCTGTGGCGCGATCCGTCACGCACAGCGCCAGGCTCTCCGTATCCACCGAAAGCGTCAGCCGTTCATTTTCAAAAACGCATACATCCGCCAGCGCCGCGCAAGGTACAAGCAGCAGGAGCAGCAGACAAAGCGGCAGTAATCTATTGCGCATGGTAGAATCTTGCCTCCTTCCACACGGCCGCGATAAAATCATACAGCTGCGCCACCATAGCCGTGGCAATAACCATCCCAATCATCAGCATCAGCATGGTCAGCAGCGTCAGCAGCAGCGTCGTAATGGTCTTAGTAAAGGTGTAATCCTGTATATACCGCACCATCACCACAACCAACGCCAGAACGCCGACGACGGCCGCCGTATCGCACAGCGTAATCAGGAAGGCCTCGTTATTCGTCAGCACAAAGGACAGGACGTAGCGAACGGGCAGCAGCATCAGATAGGGCGTGAGGGCGCAGGCCAGGCCGCAATACAGCTGCTTAAGCGTTCCTTCGCCCTCGCGGATAGAGCAGATGAGGTGACAGGAAATCAGAAACAGCCCGATTCCACCCAGCACCAGCCCCAGATCCATCAGCGCTTCGTATTGGCCGTCAGGCGCCCGCTTGAATAAATACCCGCAGGTGTACTTATCAATCATATAAAAGGCGAACACCAGCAAATAAATAATCGTAGCGGAAAGCCCGGAAACACGCCCTTCCTTTTTGATGCCGTAGCACCCGTCGTAAGGATTGCGCAAAAACACCCGGCCATAGGCCAATTGCTGCGGCAAGCGAAGCCGCGCCAGGCGATCGCGCCAGGCCGCCGCCCAAGGAAAAGCGCCCTTTTTCCGCAGCCGCTTCCAGCCATGGCGCGCCAGCGCAAGGATAGCCAGCTCCGCCACAGCGTAAAGCGCGTTGTGCTGAAGCCAGTTATTGCGGATTTCCCAAAATGCGTCGCTGTAGCCTGCGCGGTCGCCGCCCAGCCGGGAGGCGCTCAGCGCTCGAGAATAATCTTCCAGGCGGAAATAGCTTTGTCCTAATCCCGCATAGGCATAATCGAATAGGCTGTTGCTGGAAAGCACCTGTTCCCAAGGCTCCTTGCTTTCTTCATACAAGCCGTTTTGATAAAGCCGCAGCGCCAAATGCACCGTCTGCGCGTATTCCGTCATTTCAAAGCGCTGCACCAGTCCTTTATCCCGATCCAGTACATACAACCGGCCCTGGCCGTCCACATCCAAGGCCACCGTCGCCACGAACAGGCCCGCCCTGGAGCGCGCTGCGTCCAGCCCGCCAAAATAGAACAGCATCCGTCCATCCCGGGTATATTCCATAATATAGCCGTTCTGATCTAACACGAACACCGTTTCATCCCGTCCAGCCGCCACATCCTTGGCAACCAGAAAGCCCAGATGAACGCTGGGAAATGTATCGTTTCCCCCGATGCTCAGCCGCCGCACGCCACGTATTCCGCTCGTCACGGTATACACCATGCCGTAATCGTCAATATCCAAATTGGTGGGCGCAGGAGGAATGCTCTTGGGCAACTGGTTGATCTGCTCGTCCGTCAAAATGCTACGCTGCAATGTTCCCAGCAGCGACAGGCGCGTTTCGTTCGCGCCGAAATAACCCAGAAAATCGCCCGTCGCGCTAAACTGCGCAATCCCGTCCACATTGCCCTTTCCGATCACATAAATGCATCCCGCATGATCCACCGCCACATTCAAAGGCCGGAAGGCGGCGTCGATTCCATAAAGCGGGGAATCGGGGCGGCACAGTTCAAAAACCTTTTCCCCCGTTTCCGTATTGTAAACCAGCACTTTTTCTAGCTTGCTGTCCGCAACATACAGCCTTTGCTCCCGGACAAATATTCCCCCGGGCGCTTCCAGCTCGCCCTTTCCATAGAGCAACAGCAGGCCGCCCTCCGCATCGCAGGCAATCACGCGCTTATTTCCCGCGTCCGATATGAACAGGCGATCCTGGGCGTCCACAAACAAATCGGCCGGTTTCTTCAGGTTGACCCCGTCGAATTCCAAAAACGCCCGATCCGGCAGGTATCCCGCCTGGGAATAGACCATTCGTCCGTTGTGATCCTCCGTCATGGTGAAATAGGGCGCTTCCGCCGCCCATGCGGAAAACGCCGGACACAGCAGCGCCAGGAGCAGCACCAGCAAACGCCTTTTCTTCACAGGTCCACCCCCTCAATCTTCCTTGAACAGCTTCCCCGCCTGCTTTGTGACAAAATAGATCAACAGCAGCAGCGCCACCGAAGCGGCGGAAGCATAGCCCATCTCATAGCGAATAAAGCCGTAATCCTCAATCAGGTTCACAATCAGTTGGCCCGCGTATTGGGGCGTCGGATTAGAGCCGGAAAGGGATACGCCGATATGTCCCACCTGGAATGTGTTCACCACGGCCATCACCATGCCGAAAAGCATCTGAGGCTTCATCAGGGGAATCGTGATGTAGAACACCTCCTGAAGCCTGTTGCGAATTCCATCGATGGACGCAGCCTCGTACACTTCCTCATCCTCGTTCAGCATGCCGGCCAGCATCGCCAGGAAGCCTACGCCCATACTGGACCAAAGCGCCACAACGATCATCACCGGCATTAGAAAGGAGGTGGATTGCAGGAAAGCCACAGGCTCGTCAATCCAGCCCAGATTAAGCAGCAGCGCATTGAGATATCCCCGCTCGTCGCCGCTGAAAATCACCCGCCACACAACGGACATAGCCACGCCGCTCGTCATGGAAGGGGAATAAATCAGCAGCGCCAGGATGGTGCGCGGCAGGCGTGAAATCTGGCTCAGGCACCAGGCGAGAAGAAAGCTCAGCAAATAACCGCCCGGCCCCACAATCACGGCGAAGAGAACGGTGTTTGGCAGTACATACTGCATGAAAACTGCGTCCTGGGTAAGCAGGCTCACATAGTTTCGCAGGCCCACGAAGCCCGGCATTTGAACGGCGTTAAAATTTGTAAAGGATAAGGCGACGGCAACCCCTACCGGAATCACGATAAACAGCAGGAACAAAAGCGCGTAGGGCGTCACATACAGATAGGCGCTTCCCACGTTTCCAAGCCGTCTCCCCGGCCGCCTCACTTCCCACTTCTTTTTCATTGCAGCCACCCCCGAATGGTTTCCAGATCCGGAATGACAAAGGGGCGCGTCAGCCTGCCATTTTCCAGCCAGCCGAATTCTTCCAGCTTGCGCTCTACCTCTCGATCGATCCGCTTCGTCGCCTCGTTCACCTGGGCGCGCAAATTTTCTCCGTTTAGCGCCACGGCGTTAATCACGTTGGAAAGCTCTCGCTCCGCCATATAATCCCCGGGAACCCGCGGCGTTTCGTATATCCAATTCATCTGCTCCGCGATGATTCGCTTGTGCTGTTCCGGCCAAGGGGCGTTCATAAAGGCCGCCGTATTGGCGCTGCACCAAAGATATTCCGTGCCCATGGTGGCTTGCAAACGGAAGGCGAACTCCGTCTGGGTTTTCTCGCTCATCCACCATTGCAAAAACCGCCACGCCTCCTCCGCCATTTCTGTCGAATCAAAAATCAGACAGCTTTGCGCCGCGCCGCTCGTCCAGCGTTGCACAACGCCGTTTTCATCGGTAACGCCCGGATAGAGCGCAATTTCCCACCGGCCCGCCAGCTCGGGCGCCGCGTTTGTTAATTGCAGATACATGAGATAATCCGACGTGCCAACCGGCAGCGTTCCATCCCGAAAGCCCTGATAAAAGCTGGCCACCTCGTAATCCATATCGTAAACGACAAAGCTGTCCGTCAGCAGCTTCAGCGCCTGAATATTCCGCTCGTCGCCCAGGGCGGTGCGTATCCGCCCTGTTTCATACAGGCCGCCGCCGCATTGATAAAGGAAGGGCGTTGTGAAGGAAAAGCTCTTCGTACCGATCGCGTTGGAGATAAAATTGTTGTAGTTCAGGCCGTAGCGCTGTAAAATTGGCAACAGCCTCAGCACATCCTCATAGCAATCCGGCGGCTCCAGCCCCAAGGAAGAAAGAATATCCGTGCGATAATACAGCACATAGAAATTGGCCGTTTCAGGCAGCGCATACATGCCTTCCCCGCAAACGCCCGGCATCAGCAGCCCTGCTGGGAAGGCGCGCCCCGTTTCCTGAAAGTCCTCGAACCCCCGCAGATCCTTTAGCGCGCCGCGCACCGCCAGGTCATACGTCCGGCCGCTGTTCACGCCCAAGGCCACGTCCGGCGCGCTGGCGGAGACGCTGGCAAGGGTGAGCTTGCTTTCATCGGGCATGATGGAAAAATCCACGCGGATTCCCGTTTCCGCCGTGAACCCCGTATCGGCCATTTGCTGCATAATTTCCAAATACTGCCGCGAGCGATTCACCCACACTTGCAGGCTTCCCTGAGAGGCCCCGCTTCCCGCCTCATAATCCTGGGCGGCGAAAGAGCCGGTAAACCGCCGCCACCAGGCCGCCGTCCGCGCTCCCAGGCTGGCCTTTGGAGCCGCCAGCGCCGCATCCGTAGCCAGGCACAGGCTATCCAGGCCCATGGGGCTTTGGGAAAGCGCTTGAGCCATGGAAATCAGCATCAGCCGCACGGAGGAGGAGCCTTGGGAAAACTGGCTCAGCTTTTTGGGCAGATCGTTTGGGCGCTCCGAGAGCTGCCAGAGCTTATCAATGCAAAGCTGCAAATTGCCGATAGCCCCCGTGCAGGCGCTTTTCCCGGACAGCGAAAGCAGCGCGTTCCGCACCGCTTCCAGTTCGCCCGCCCAGCCCTGCAGCATTTCCCGCGCCTGGAAGCCGTATTTTTCCAAATCAAAATCCCGGAAACGATGGGTATTGCCTCCGGTAATTTTCGTAATGTTCAGGGACAGCCCCGCCATTTCATCCGTAATTTCCTGTAGCTTTTCCAGCGTTTCGCGCAGGGGATCCAGCGTAGTTTGCAGCGTCAGGGTATGCTCCCCCGCCGCCAGATACAGCAGCGCAGGGCCGCCGTCCGCCGCATCCGTGAAGGTGAAATAGGAAAAATCCGGCCGATAATCCAGCGCCGCCGTATCGAAAGCCGGGGAGGGAATCGCGCCGTCCAGATAAACTGTGCGGAAAACCGGAAAATCCTCCAGGCCCGCCTGGCGGTAATGCAGCGTCAGGGAATACAGCCCCTCTTCCTCCACGGAAAAACGATAACGCAGCTCGTTCCCGGGCGCGGCGTTGGAAGCGTCCTCAATATAATTGAGCAGCTTTCGCTCCTCGCCGTAGGGCGTCAGCCGCACGTCAGAGGAAGAGGCGGCGCGGATATTGGCGTTTGTCCGCACATCCGCGCGTTCCGCCTCCAGCAGGATAGTCTGCGCCTCCCCCTGGACGGTCGGACGTTTTTGCGCTTCGCCCACAGGAATTTCTCCTTGCAGGGAAAAGCCGAGCAGTTCAAAGGGCCCCTCCGCGCAGGTTAGCGTAATCCGGTGCTCCCCCGCCGTTAAAAGCAGGCCCATGCCGCGGCTATACAGTCCCGCTTTTCCATACAGGCGGCAGGCGGCGTCCTGGGTGAATTTCTCCGGCACGCCCGCCACCTCGTTGCCATAACGATCCAGCGCGAATTCCCGCTGGCCCAGCCAAAGCGTCTGAAGCCGCAGTGCGCCGCATTCCGCATAAGGAAGCGCCCCGTCTACGCGCAGGGAAAATTGATTTTCTAATATCCCGCTTCCCGCCATGCGGTATGCCAGCACCGGGTAGGCAAAAATATCCTCCTCCACCGCAACGGAAAAGGAAAAGCTCTCCCCAACAGCAATTTTCTGGCCGGCGGAGGTATACAGGCGTCTTTCTTCCCCTGCGTATACCGCGGGCATTTGCGCCGCGTAAACGGAATAGGAGGGCGCGGATGCGGCCAACGCTTCCCCTCGCGCCGGGCATTTCAGGCCGCCCAGCGCCAGGAGGGCCAAAAGCAGCCCGCAAATTTCCCATTTTCTGCGCTTCATCGCATTTTCTTCTCCTTCAGTGCTCGTTTTTCGATTTCAGGCGCGCAGAAAAACCGCGCGCTTATGCGTCCTCGTCGATTTGCGGCATGCGCTGGATACGCGCGTCGGTAAACACATCCGTTTCATCGCTGCTGCGAGTGGAAAATTCAGAAACCACCGCGCCCTGGCCGCCGCCTTGAAACCAATGGCGGGTACCGGGAAAGATGGTATATTGCCGGCCCGGCGTTAAAATGATCTCATGGAATACCGTGACATCCGTTTCCGGCAGCGCCGCGGCGATTTTATCCCGTTCGCCCTCGCCTTCCACATACAAATACACCGTTCCGAAGCGGCAGCGGAAGGTTTCCTCCTTGCCGGGCAAACCGCTCTGGCCCACATGACGATGTTCCGGGCAGGTTTGTCCAGGGAAAAGCACCATTTCCTTGGCGCACACCCGCTGGGTGTTCACATAGGTAATCAGTTCCAGGCCCATTTGCTCCAGACGGTTCAGCCCGAAATCCGCCACCTCCAGGCTGGCCTTTTCCGCCTCTGTAAGAGCGATTCCCGCTTTTTCATAAAATTCCAATGCACGGTCGGCCGCGCGCCGCATTTCCGAACGTTTCATAAGTCTCTCTTCTCCCAATCGCGTATGATTTGATACAATTCTTTTTCCGTTTTCATTCCGCTGACGGCGTCCGCCTCCGCCAGGCAGGCGGCGGCTGCGGCCGCGCCCAAGGCGAGCATCTCCTCCGGGGATTTTTCCTGATGCGCCGCCCGCAGGCATCCGGCGCAGAAGGCGTCCCCCGCGCCGACGCTGCCCCGGATATACCCCGGCGGCAGCCGAAAGGATGGAACCGCCGCGTACCCCGTCTTTGCGTCCAGGCAAAAGCCCGCCTCCGGGCAATGGATCACCGCACGTCTCCGCACGCCTGCCTCCAGAAACGCTTCCAGCGCCCTTTTCACATTTTCCGTCAGCAGCCGCCCCGCCCCGTCCCGGGCGGGCAACCCCAAGGCGGCGCAGGCCTCGATTTCGTTCATAATCGCGTAATCGCAATATTTCAGGGCGGGAATGATTTTTTCCCGAAAGCCGCCCTGCTTGCTGCTGACCGCGTCGATAGAGGTTCGCATTCCACGGCTTTGCGCGTCGTGCAAAAACCGCGCCATCACCGTTCCATAGGCTTCGTCGGCCGCGTCGAAGGCGTCAAGCAGCAGAACATAGCCAATGTGCAGCAGCTTGCAGGGCAGCGCGTCCAGCGCAATATCCTCCGGACGAAATTCCGCGTTCGCTCCCCGATAATGGAAAAAGGTTCTCTCGCCCGTATCCCGGGCGCAAATCACATCGGAAAAGGAGGTGCTGCACCGCAGCGATTGGCTGACCCCCGCCGTATCCACGCCCGCCCTTTTCAGCTGGCGCAAAAGATAGGCCGCCGCCTCGTCCTGCCCCACGCGCCCCAGCGCGTAAACGGGAATATCCCTGCCCATGCGCGCCAGATCCAGCGCCGTATTAGGAACGCACCCGCCCACGGCGCGCTGCACGCTCGTAATATCCGCCAGCAGGCCGCTGGTTGGATAGGTGTTCGCCTGCTTCACAATGTCCACCAGGATATTTCCCGCAATTGCAATTCCCGCCCGCTTCACTGCCCGTCCCCCTGGCGCCGGGCCGCTTTTCCTCAGGCTGTCATTCTGTGTTTCCATTCTTTTCCTCAGTTTTCCCGCAGCGCGACGCGCACCGCGATCACATCATGGGGATCGATTTCCAGCACGGCCTGATTTTCCTGCGTTTTATATGTCTGCAAAACGGCGCGCTCGTTCAAATCGATTTGTCGCGCGCTCTCCACCGGGCGCGGGAAGGAAAGGCGAACCGTTCTTCGGGCCGAAGCGTCGCTGGCCAAATGCAGCACCAGGTCGCCGTTATCCTCCGCCAGCTTAATTCCCGCCAGCGTCACCCCCTCGCCTTCCAGCCGAAGGAAGGAATATTCCAACGGCATTTCGCCCCCATGAACGGAACCGCTTACCGCGTCCACCACTTCGGCGTGATGGAGAAACGCCAGCGTATCTCTTTCCAGCGCCGTCGTCGGGCCAAGGCCTATGCGGAAATAAATTTCGCCCATTTCCGGAATGGGGTCGGGCAGATAGCTGCTGCGAATCAAGGTTACGCTCACGGCGTTATCCCGGCCCCGGAAGCCGTATTTGCAATCGCTGAGCAGCGCCATATCGCCCGCCAGCATCCCCTGGTGCGAAGATCGATCCAGCGCCGCCCCTGGCCGCGCGATGGTGCCGCCCGCAATGCGATAAGAAAATTCCCGGGGCTCCGTCGTCAGCTTCGCGCCGTACAGCAGCATGGGCACGATCTTTTCGCTGCCGAATTCCCGCCAGTTCGCGGTAACATCATAGGTGAGCAGCGGGCTGCCCTGATCCAGTGAAACGCGATAACGCAGGGTGGAGCGGTCGGTAAGCTCCTCGGTGATATCGAAGCTCTGGCGCAGCGGCCCCCATGTTCCCCGGCGTATATACGCGCGCCGGGCGGCCCGCTCCCGCTTCATATACGGGCCGATGGTCCAGGCGGACATGCCGTCCGGGTTTTCCTCCACAAAATCGAAGCCTCCGTCCACGCATTTGAATTCGCCCGTTCTCTTATCCAGGAATTCAACGACGCGGCCCGTCGTTTCATCCAGCCGTACCCGAACCAGATCGTTTTCCAGCGTCGTATCCAGCGCCTCTTCGCGCCGCCATTCCGGGGAATAGCTCGTTCCATGGGGCTGGGGCGGAAAGGGCGGGCGCTTGCGCATAATTAGCGTTGTATAGCCGCAGGCGGGCAGCTTCACCCGCAGCAGCAGCCGCAGGCCCGTGTTTCGCCCGCCAAAGCAAGTTTCCTTTTCCTGCAACACCTGGTGCGGGATTATTTCGCCCTGAGCGCTCACGCATTCAATGCGTTCGCCGTGGGGAAAATCCCATACGACGATCTCCGCCATCTGCTCCCGCTCCCAGGGCAGGGGGTTAAATAGATGGAAAATTCGCAGCCCGTCCGGTCGATCGATCACGCCGCTTTGGAAAGCGTCGATGCTGTAGCCCACCGCGCTGTTTTCCACCCGCGCGCAGGGATCCAGCGCCCGCAGGGAGCGGGTGTCGATTTTTCCGCAAATCTGCGCCAGGGCCTTAAAGCGGTTGGAATGCGCGGTTGCATACACCTGCTGGTATTGGCCCAGGGCGTAATCCCGGGTTTCCGGAATGCCGGAGCCGGGCAGAATGTCATGGAAGTGGTTAAACAGCACCTTGCGCCAGGCGCTTTCATAAGCGTCCCTGCGATAAGCGCCCCCAGCGAAGCGACAGGCGAAGGCTGAAAAAGCCTCGCTGGCGTAAAGAATGCGCTCGGCCTGCGCGTTGCCCCGTTTGATGCGCGTCTGCGTGGTGTAGCAGCCGGAATACACGCTGTTGCGCTCGCCGCTCAGGAGAGGAAAGCCTTCCTTGCGTTTTTCAATTTCCGTAAAGAAATCGTGCAGCGTGGCAAATTTCACCGTGGGAAAAATAGGCCATTGCTGGCATTCCAAAATCATGTTCAGGTCCTGCCGGGTGGGCCCGCCGCCGTGGTCGCCCACGCCGTACACCGTCAGATAGCAGGGAATATCATACTTTTGGCAGAAAAAGGGCGCCCGCTGCGCCGTTTCATAGCCAATGCCCGTGCAGCCGTACCAATCGGGATCTCGAAAAACGAGCACCTCCCGCCCCGTGCGTCCGCGCCAGCGATAGAGCGATTCCTCTCGCTCCCCGCGGCAATGATACAGATACCGCACCCCCGCGGCGCTGAGCACATCGGGCAGCTTGGCGTTATGGCCGAAGGTGTCGGGCTCAAAATCAATATCCAGCCCCTCCTCCGGAATATCCAGCAGCCGCGCCAGATACCGCCGGGTATACAGCGGATGGCGAATTTCCGATTCCAGGGAGGGCATATTGTGGTCGGGCTCCACCCAGCTGCTGGCCGTCACTTCCCAGCGGCCCTCATGAATTCTGGCTTTAATTTCCTCCAGCATTTCCGGATCGTGCTCTTCCACAATGGCGTAAGTGGAGGCCTGGGATTGGCTGAAACGGAATTGCGGGTATTCCCGCATCAGGTTCAGCATGGTGCGGAAGGTGTTCAGCACGATAGAAACCGTAGTTTCCATGGGCCAAAGCCAATTCATATCAATATGCGCATGCCCGGCCAGCAGCCAGGAATAGGCCTTGCACGCCGCCTGCATAGGCGAAAGCCGCCTTTCCATTTCCTCCACCAGCGCGCGGGTCACGGCCATGGCGCGGGGCGCTTCCTCCAGCAGGAAATCCACCGTTTCCTCTAGCAGCGCGCTATATTCTCCCTTGTGGATCGCATCGATTCTCCGGGCGTATTCCAGTTCGTTCTGCATCCGTCTGCCCGCTTCTCCCAGACAGTAAGGCTGAAGCGCTTCCAGCTTCATATCCAAGTTAATCATATTTCTTCGTCCTTTCGTCTATTGTTGTTATATATCAATAATGTCAACAAGTTTATGTTTTTCTGCGTTCTTCTTCATTCTATCTGCATATATCGGCATTGTCAATAAAAATTTCCACATTTATTCCATTCCTATTGCAATTTGTTGTTATACTTGTTATAATTGCAAAGAGGTGATTTGTTTGCAAAAAGCATCCCCTTTGTACGCCCAGATTCGCGATTATCTGCTGGAGATGATTCAGCAAAACCGTCAAACCCCCAATTTCCGCCTGCCCAGCGAAAATCAGCTTGCCATCAAATTCGGGGCCAGCCGCATTTCCGCCAAGCACGCCCTGGACGCCCTGGAGCAGGAGGGCCTTATCTATCGCCAGCAGGGGCGCGGCTCCTTCATCCGGTCGAGTACCGCGCCAGCCGTCGCCGCCGCGAAGGGCTTTTTTCCAGGCGGCATCGCTCTGATAACCTCCTTTATCAGCACGCTTTTTATGAGCGATATGATCCAGGGCATTCGGGAGGAACTGGCCGCCCGCGGCCTGGAATCCGTCGTTTTTATCACGGATAATAATCAGGAAAAAGAAGTGGAATATCTGTGCGCCGCTCAGGAATACTTTCAGGGCGCGCTGCTGTTTCCCGGCGCGTTCGCCACATATCATGAAGAACTGCTTAAGATGGTGATCAATCATTACCCGCTTGTACAGATCGATCGCTATCTGCCCGGCTTGGACCTAAGCTATGTGGCCTGCGATCACTTCGACGCCACGTATCAGGCCGTGCAATTTCTGCAGCGCCGAGGCCACACGCGCATTGGTTTTGTGGGCCATTTACTGGGGCACGCCAGCTCCATCGTCGAGCGCTGCGGTGGTTTTGACAAAGCCACCCGGGAGCAGGATTCCGCCTATCCCAACGATTTCCGCCTGAACGTGGACGACGGCATGGAAGACTTTGACCAATTTTTCCTCCGCTATATGCAGCGGATGCGCCCCACCGCCATCATCTCCTCAAGCCATCTCCACGGCCCCGAAACCATGCGCATGCTGAAAGAAATGCATATAGATCAGAAAGTGGAACTGATGCTGTACGATAACGAATTTTCCATCGCCAAGGAATTTTTGGGGTATCATCCCTTTATTATTGATCAGCAGCCGCGCCAGATCGGCCAAACGGCGGCTCATCTGCTTTACAAGCTAATTGACGAAAATGGAAAGCCCGAAAAAATTCGCCTCCCGGCGCGTATTTACCAGGTTTAGCGCAAGGGGATTCTGCACGAACGCACGCAAAAACAGGGCCATGGGAAAACGCCCGGAAAAAGGATTCGCGTTTTTTCATGGCCCTGTTTTCATATGCCCGTCAAGGCAAAATATATGCATTTTAATGCATGATATGAATATTTATTCTTTGCACAGTTTTAAAGAATCCTTATATATCAACGGTTTTCGCTATCTGTCCCAGATTTTTGAACACCCCCCCCCCCCGCATTTTTTTCCAAACGAACGACTGTGCATTTTCGGGATAATTCCGCACCTGGGCGATTAAATCCGCATAGTGCTGCTTCAGCGGGCTGGGCAAAAAAGCCGCCATAGCCTGCGCGCCCTCCTCCATGGCGCCGTAAATATGGAAGCGCACCTGGGGATGCTCCATCTGCCAAAGTCTCACATCGGCGTAGGCCACGCCTCCCAGCGTCATCACCTCCAGCGTGCTGCCGGGCCGTTGGGCGGCCAGGGTGTCGTCCAGGAAGGCAATAATATCCTCCCGGCGCTTATAATCCGCCCCCATCTCCCCCGAAACGCCCGCCATCAGCGCCAGCGCCCGGGTCAGGCTCAGGCCGCCTTCCTCATCATAGGCCTGGAAAAGCGCCTCCGCCGCCTTGCGATCACGGGTGGTCAGCCGGGAAACGCCTTGATTGCTCCCCGCCTGGGAAAGCGCGATCATCCAAACCGGCGGCGCGATAAATAGCCCCGCGAATTCCAAATGCCACTCCGGCTGATGAAAATCCACCGGAATATTCCACACCCGCTGCCGGGCCAGGGGCACGCCGTGCTTGCGCAGCACGCGCCATACCGCATCCGCCGAAGCGCCCAGATGCCGGGCCAGGCTGTTCCCATCCCAGCCGCCCTCCCCCTCCGGGGGCGTTTCCAGGGCGTTGAGCACCCGCGCTTCAAACGCCGCGTCGTACACCGCGGGCTTGCCCGTCCGGGGCCGATCCCACAGGCCCTGCACCCCCTCCTGCTGAAAGCGGGTGCGCCAGCGAAAGGCCATGCTGCGATCAATGGAGAATTTCTCCATAGCAGAACGGATGCTCTTCCCCTCCAGCAAATACAGAATCAGCCGCGCGCGCGCCGCCACCCGGTCGTTCTCCACCGTCCGCTGGGATAAATATTGCAAAGCCTTCCGATCCTTTTCGCTGCATTCCAGTGCGTCCGCTCTTCTGGCCATTCTTGTCATCACTTCCAGTTATTCCTTTTAATGGTTCGAATTGTAAGCGCATGGTAAATCGAAAAAACGAGGGAAGCCTTTTTCATCTTCCGGCATGCCTTTTCTGGCATTTCCAGCTATTCTATCGGAACCGGATAAACATGCCCGTTCTTTCCCGACGCTTTCAATGTATCGGAACTATCGTAATTATTATATCGTTTTTCCTTGAATTTGTCACGGGAAACAAACACAAAAAAATGTGTTTTTTGATAAAATAATAAAAAAAGTGGAAGGGGAAAAGCTTCCGTGCCAGCTCTTTCTGTCTGCGGAGAAGAAAGCCTATTTCCTGATTCCTGCCCCGTCCCAATCGGCTTTCTTGAGGGGGCGCGGGGGAATCTTCCATGCCAGTCCTTTCTGTCTGCGGAGAAGAAAGCCTATTTCCTGATTCCTGCCCCGTCCCAATCGGCTTTCTTGAGGGGTGCGGGGGAATCTTCCATGCCAGCTCTTTCTGTCTGCGGAGAAGAAAGCTTATTTCTTGATCCCCTCCCCTTTCCAATCGGCTTTCTTGAGGGGGCGCGGGGGAGCCTTCTTTGGCCTCCAAAGAAGGTTCCCCCGCATATATTTATTATATATCTTTCTTATTCCTTCTTTTTGCCGCCCAGCAGGCCCCCGGCCATCTCCTGGAATGTGCGCTTCCATTTTTGCAGCGCCGTGCCGCCCCGGCCCGAGGCCACGAAGGCGTATACCAGCGCTCCCAGCAACAGCGCAATCACCAGCCACATGGCCCCGCGCCAACCGCCGGCGTTCTTTTCCGCCTGGGCCGCGCCCGCCTTTTCATTGCCCGCCGCCCCGGATACGCCGCCGTAGAGCGTCTTGGTCATCACCTGGGCCATGCGGCTGGTGGAATTGAGCACCTCTTCTTTATTATTGGTGTAGGTGCCGAATTCCAGCAGCACGGCCTGGCTCATCAGATCCTGGTTATAGGTGCCCTTGCCGATATAAATATCCTTAATCAGGCCGGGATATTCCTTATCCGCCACAGCCTTGATCTGGGCGGCAAAGGCCTTATTCGCGTCCGCGTTCTGATTGGAGCGGCCCACCAGCAGGCGCACCTTGGTCATGCTTTCGCCGTCCACCTGGCTTTCGTATTCATCGGGATCGGGGATGCCGTCCCGGTGAATATCCATCACCGCGTCCACCCCCTCCTCCACCAGGGCGGCGGCGGTGGCACGGCTGCGGCGATAAGCCCCCGCGTCGTGGGGGAAATGCGTTTCATCGCTGTAATACACGGTGACGCCCTGCTTTTCCAGCGCGGCCTTGAATTGCTCCGCCACGTCGTAAATGCCGCCGCGCTTTTCATCGCTGCTCACGCCGTCGGTGGGCTTATAGCTTTCATCGCTATGGGTGCAATACAGGGCCACGGCCTTGCGCTGGGCCGCCACGGGCTGGGCGCTTTCTGAAAGCCATTCCACATCGGGCATGGGATACGCGCCCTGGGCCTCCGCCCGGGCCTGCTTGCGGGTGTGATCCACCGCCGTCACCCGGAAATAACCGTTATCCCCGGCGATATATTCATCGCCGATATCGGGCACCCCCGCCAGCAGGCAAACCTGGGCCCCCGAGGCGTCCACGATCTGGTAAACCTCGTTTTCCTCCGGCTCCTCCGCCCGGGCGCGCAGGGGCGAAAGCAGCAACAGCAGCAAAAGAAAGACCGCATATTTTTTCATTTCCGTTCCCCCTTCCGCACCGGCGTATCCACCGCGTCCTGGTTTTCCCGGCGATGGGGCCGGGCCAGGCGCTCGATGATCTCCCCCATCAATTCCGCCAGCAGTACGGCCAGCAGCCCGGAAATCACCACCACGTCCATCGCCCCCGCGCCGCCCAGCGTGAGGGTCTGGGAGAGGCCGTTGGCCCAATTCACCACCGCCACCGCCGTATCCGCCAGCAGCACGCCCAGCACGCCGCAGATGAACGCCGCCCGGCGGGAACGTCCCAGCACATAGGCCACCACGCCGCCCACCAGGCCGTAAACATAATTGGGATCGATCACGATGTTCTCGGGCTCATTGGGCAGAATGCGCCCCAGCAGAAAAACCAGCGCCCCCGTAATCACGCTGCCGATCACGGCGCGCCAGAATTCTTTGGCCGTGTCCGTCCGGATCAGTAACCACACGCACACCCCCAGCGGCGCGACCGCGCCCCCCAGGTTGATCGCCACCCGGCCGATGCGAATATCCGGCACCAGGCCCCCGAAAAAAATCACCGCCGCAATGATCAGCGCCGCCCGGTCGGTGAGCTGCATTTTATCCAGCACCCGCTGCGCCACCCCGAACAGCACCAGCACCGAAACCGCCGCCAGCAAAATCAGCCCGATTGACACGCCGCATACCCCCTTTTTTCTTCCCTGTCAGTTTTCCCGGCGCGCCCGGATTTATGCAAGGGAATATAAATGCGAGGGGGCTGTGAAACCGAAAATATTTGCGGAGGAACCGTTCTTTGGCTTACAAAGAACACAGGGCGGCGAAAAAGTATTTTCAACGTTCCGGAGCCCGCGCTTCCGTTTTGCGGAGTAGCGCGGGGCGATTGGAGCGCCGTCCCTTTAGGGGCGGCTGAGAGCGAGCAATTCTTAAATTGCCGCCCGAAACCCGCGACCCGCCTCAGCGAGGGCGCGGGGCGTAAAAAAATGAAGGGCTGGCCGCCCTTCATTGCATCCCGCAAACGCCCGTCCCTGGCGCTTACGTCAGCAGCGATAGGGCGATGAGGAACTGCGCCAGATAGTATACCCCCAGGCATAGATCGTCATAACGGTTGGATTGAATTTTCAGCATAATGCGCCGGGCCAGCAGTGAATCCGAAACCACGAAGAGCGCCGCGCCCGCCAGCAGCACGGGCTTTTGCGGCAGGGCCAGGGAAAGCATCACGCACAGCAGCAGGGCGTAGCCCAGATAAGGCAGGGGATTCTTTTTCCCGGCGTATTTTTTCAGCCCGGGATACCGCAGCAGGCAGAAAACCGCCAGCACGGCGAAGGCCCCCAGGCTCGTCCAGCCCGGCGGCGCGGCCAGCACATAGGCCGCGGAATACAATAAATGCCCCGCCCCAAAGCAGGCCATTCCCCACAGGAAATTCAGCCGCAGCAGCACATCCGCCGCAGCGCACACCGTCAGCCCCAGGGCCAGCAGCAATTCCGGCGCGCCCGGGCGCAGCGCCGCGCCATACCAGGCCAGCGCCGCCGCGAAAAGCGTAGCCGCCGCCTTGCAGCAAAGGGCGCAGGCGCGCTCCGTGCCGGTGGTGTGCTTGATGTGCTGATACAGCAGATAGAACAGAAGCTCTCCCCCAAAGCAAATTGCGATTGCCAGCCCGTGCTCCCTCAGCATGCTTGGCATAGAAAAATCCCCCTCGCCTATTTAAACGTTTTCCTTGAATATTCGCGGCGAAGGGGGCGTTTTCCTGCAAGGGAGGCCCATTCTTTCTGCCTGTGGAGAGACAAGCTGATTTTCTGATTTCCTTTTCTTCCCAACCGGCTTTCTCGGAGGGGGGCCGAAATCTCCCGCCGCCAGTGGCGAATGAAGGGAAATGAAGGCCCAATGAGGCACAGAGTACAGGGGCTGTGAAAAAACGAAAACTAAGTATTTGCGGGGGAACCGTTCTTTGTAAGCCAAAGAACGGTTCCCCCCGCAATACCCTTTCCCCTTCTCTTATTGCTCTTTAAATGCCAAGGCGCAGGTGCGGTTCATTTCGGAAATCAGTTGATCGGGGGAGAGTTCGCCGGCGGCGAAGCGGGAGATGAGCATGCTCAGGGTTTCGGCGCAATTGGCGCCTCCCGCCAGATACAGCGATTTTCCCGGCACGGCCACCCGCCGCGTCAGCGCCCGGCGCAGGGCGATGTCCTCGGGGCTGATGATCCAGCGGATTTCATCCTGCCGCCCCATCCAGCCCTCCAGCCAGGCAATGCGCTCCTCCTTCTGCTGCTTTTCCTCGGGCTTGCAGGTGGGAAGCTCCTGCTTAAGCCGCGCCAGCTCCCGGGTGTTTTTTTTCAGCAGGGCGGGGAAGCTGGCGTTTTCCAGGGGGGATACGCTGTCGGCGGAATACAGCTCATACTCCGTCTGGATGGAGCCGGGATGCTCCGCCAGGAAGGCGATGAACGCGGCGGCCTCCTTGGGATGCTGGCAGCGGGCGCTGATGAAATACAGCCGGGCCTCCGCCTCCACAAAGGGCGCTTCCCCCGCCGTGAGGGCGGGAATGGGCATGGGCCGCGCCCGGTTGCTGTCCAGAGAGGTGTAGCCATAGCTCATGGTGTAATTGTAAATCAGGGGAAAGGCTTCCAGCTCGCCGTTCTGCACCGCCTCCATGCGCTCCGCATCCTGCGCAAAGAGGGGGCGGGCGGCGGATAGCTGCTCCAACGCCGCGCGGAAGGCGGGATCGTCAAAATCCACAGCCGCCGCCGGACTTTCGTTTTCCACGATATACTGCCGCACGATCACCTCGACCAGGTATTCCAGGGAACCGCCCTCAAAGAAATACCGGTCGGGGCATTCCGCGCTGCCCTCCTCCTGCCAGCGGGCAAAGCAGGCGAGGAAATCAGCCAGCGTTTCGGGAATCTGCTCCAGGGTGAAGTCCGCGGCCTGCCAGCCCGTTTCATCCAGCGTCCAGGCCTTCAGCTCCAATTGGCTGGGATACGCCATCAGCGCCTCCCCCTGGAAAAGGATTTCCCGCAGGGCGGGCAAAAGCGCCCGGCTCTTTTCCAGCAGTGCGTCGCTTTCAATGGGGCTGGCATAGCCCTTTTCCAGAATATCCCGGTACGCGCCGGAGGAATATACGGTGTAAATATCGATGTTTTCGCCGGACACGATGGAATCCTGCAGCGTGCCCGCCAGGTTCTCCGCCAGTTCCACCCGCACGCCCGTTTCCGCCGTGAAGGCGGCCAGAACGTCCTCGTCGATCCAATCGTTCACCCGCAGCGTCATCCCCTCCTCCGCCGGGGCGGTCAGGGGCAGAAGCAGCAGGCACAGCAGCAAAGCCAGGGCTTTTTTCATTGTTTTTTTCCTCCTTTTGGCAAACGCAAGCCAAGGGCGGCGTTTTTCGCGCCGTCCGGGCGCGCTTGATGACGTGGAAAAGATTTATGGGTTCTGATATTCCAGGGGCAGCGAAACCCGCCAGTTTTTCAGGCACAGGGTCAGGGGATTGGTATAGCGTTCGCTGGGGGTGAATTCGCAGTGGTGCGTCAGGGTTAAGCCGCCCTCCTCGTTATAGGCGAAGGCCATCCATTCATCCTTGCTCACGCCCAGCTTTTCCCCCCGGCTGTTTTCCAGCCACACCTTGGCGGCGTGGGTGTATTCGGGCAGATTATCCAGCAGGGAGTCAAAAACGGTGAAATCCTGAAGATCGGGGCGTTCCTCTGGCAGGCGATCGGCGGGAATATTGATTTCAAAGGTGATAAACACCGTGGCGGGGGAGAAATGCAGATCGGTAAAGGTCAACTCCGCCCCAGTGGGCAGCTTCTGCGCCGGGGGCAGGGCCAGGGCGTAGCGGCTGGCCGCGTCCCCCGCGGAAAGGCGGAAGGAAAGGGCGGCGGCGCTGGATTGTTCCTCGATTCCCTCTTTCTCAAAGGCAAAGGGCAGGGAAATTTCCAGCATGCCCTCGGGCCGGATCTCCTCGTATTTCTCCGTGTCCGGATTATAATAGCTCATGCGGCAATCCATCCAGCCCTCCACCTCGCCGGGAAGGCCGCCCAGGCGCATATCCACGCTTTCCAGGTTCACACCCTGGCCGTTGACGAAAATTTCGCCGTTGCCGTCCGATTTGAGAAACACGCCCTCTCGCTGGCACATAGCCCAGTAGGCGCTCCAGGCGCTGCTCTGCTCGTCCTCCGGGTCCGTGCTGGAGAAGGGCTCCCGGGCGGCTGTATCCCGAACGGCATACAGCACCCGCAGCACCCGACCGTCGTAAATGGCCTCCTTCACGCGCCATTCCAGCGCGCCCGTGGTTTCGCAGGCCAGATTGTACTGAATCATATTCTGCGCCTCGGGCAGGGAAAAATAATACGAATCGTCCCAGCCGGAATTAAAATTCAGCACGCCGTAATGATTCATGGCGGCCACAGCCGCGCCCCCCAGCGCCATCAGCGTCAGGCAGATCATCGCCAGGCGCAGCGCGCGCCGGCGGCTTATGCGCTTTTGCGCCCGGGTATCCGCCGCGATTTGCGCCATCCGCGCATGGAAAACGGCAGGGGTTTGGGGAAACGTCCGCTCCAATTGCTTTTTCAACCGCTCGTCCCGCATTCAGATCGCCTCCTCGCTGAGCATTTCCCGCAGTTCCTTCCGCCCCTGCCACATGCGCCGCTTCAGCGTGCCCTCGGGCACCCGCAGCATGCGCGATATTTCCCGCAGGGGAAAGCCCTCCAAATAGTGCAGCACCAGGGGCAGCCGCAGTTCCTCGGGCAGGGCGTGAAGGGCGTCGTACAGTTCCCGCTGCTCGGTGCGGTCGGGGGCGGGGTAGAATTCGCTCAGTTCCACCGTGCCCGTGCGGGCGGAGCGGCGCAGCATATCCTTACAGGTGTTAATCAGGATGCGGGTCAGCCAGGTTTTGGCATATTGCTCGCTGCGCAGCAGCGGGGCCCCGCGCAGGCCCTTGAGCAGCGCCTCCTGCACCGCGTCGGCGCAGTCCGCATCCGAACGCAGCAGCGTTTTCGCCACGCGGTACAGCGTGCGCTCCTGCTCCATGGCGCAGGCAAGGAATTTCTCCTGGTGCATGCCCTCTTCCCTCCCTTTCACCCATTTAGACGATGCAAAGCCCCGTTTCGTTCGCCTGCGGAGATTTTTTCTTTAAAAAGCCGAAAATATTTACGGGACTGTGAAAAAACGAAAACTAAATATTTGCGGGGGAACCGTTCTTTGTAAGCCAAAGAACGGTTCCCCCGCGCCCCCTCCAAGAAAGCTGTATGGATTGGACAAAAGCAGGCGGTCTACTGGCATCTCCGCTAGCTAAGACTAGCAAAGAAAACCATACTTCTTACCGTGATTTCAGCTTCCTCGCTGCTGGAGACGTGTTTTTTCACAGCCCCTTCCGCGGCCTCAACCGGCGCGGCGGTTCTCCGCCGCTTGTTTTGGTTGACTCGCTCAATTTCCTGCGGCCTAAAGGCCGCTCCTGCCGCTGGCAGGCCAGCCGTTTCGCTCCCCTCAGAAAGCTGTGTGGGTTGGGCAAAAGCCGACGGTTTACTAGCATCTCCGCCAGCATTTTCTTACTTATTGCCGGCTTATATTGTCAACGGAGAAGCAAGCGGCTTCCCTGATGTCCTCTCTTCCTCAACCGGCTTTCTTGGGAGGGTGTTCTTTGGCGGCCCAAGAACGCCCTCCCGCATTTTTATTCTACTCTATATTCCCGGTAGGCTTCGCCCTCCAGAGTTTTCCAGGTGAACAGGCCGTTTTCCAGGGTCATGTAGCTATGAGGGCTGTTTTCCTTGGGGATAGAAACGGAGCCGGGGTTGAGATAGACGAAATCTTCATGCTCGCGGCAGGCGGGCACATGGGTGTGGCCGTGGAGCAGAATATCGCCCTTTTGCAGGGGCGGCAAATGCTCCTCGTTATAAAGATGGCCGTGGGTGATGAAAATCAGGCGGTTTTCCAGGGGCAGCAGCGCGTAATCCGCCAGCACGGGAAAGCGCAGCACCATCTGATCCACCTCGGCCTCGCAATTGCCCCGCACGCAGAGCAGGCGATCCTTCCGCTCGTTGAGCAGCGCGATCACCCGGGGCGGGTCATAGCCCTCGGGCAGCGCGTTGCGGGGCCCGTGATACAGCAGATCGCCCAGCAGCAGCATCCGCTGGGCGTTTTCCCGCTCAAAGGCGGCCATCAGCCGCTCCGCGTAAAGCGCGGAGCCGTGAATATCCGAAGCGATCAGCCATTTCATTGCGCATCCTCCCTCTCCTTTTGCGCATCCCGGCGCAATTGGCTTTGCAGATAGCCCGCCAGAATGGAAACAATGCGGGCGTTCTTGCCGCCCCGCATCACCACCACGTCCGCCTCGTGGATATAATTGCGGATGTACTGATCGTACATGGGCTTCACCGTGGCCAGATACTGGGCGGAAATCTGATCGATCTGGCGGCCGCGATCCTTAATATCCCGCTTAATGCGGCGCAGCAGGCAGATATCCGGCTCCACGTTGATATACAGCTTGATAAACATTTTTTCCAGCAGGCGCTGATCGTAAAAGGCGTGAATGCCCTCCACGATGAGCACGTCCGCGGGCTGAATGATTTCCTGGGTGTCGTTGCGCCGGTGCAGGGAAAAATCATAGGCCTTGCGGGTGACGCTTTTTCCCGCCAGCAGGTCGGTTACATCCTGATAGAGCAGATCGTGATCGAAAATGCAGGGTTCGTCATAATTCAGGCCCGTGCGCTCCTCAAAAGAAAGATCGGGATGATCCCGATAATACGCATCCTGATTGAGCACCACGGCCCGCGCCCCAATATCCCGCACCAGTTCCTTTGCCAGCGTGCTTTTGCCCGAACCGCTGGCCCCGCAGATTCCAATAAACAGCATAGCTTGCGCACCTCTCCGGCCCTTTTTTCCCAAAAATACCGCAATTTTCGCCCCGCGTCAAGACATATGAAAAAATAAAGGGCGCGCCGCCCGGCGCAGACGCCCTTTCGCACAAAAATCAGGCTGTTTTGGGGCCCGGATGAATTCAATGCTTGCATCTTGGGCCAAAATACCTTATACTATAAAGTGACCTTCGGGTCAGAACCGGCTAAGGAGGTTCGAAGAAAAAATGGAATGTAAAATCAAAAACGACATCGGCACGATCTATATTTCCGAAGATGTGATGCTGAAAGTGGTCGGCTACGCCGCGCTGGAATGCTATGGGATTGTGGCAATGTCCTCCAAGCGCGCCAAGGACGGGCTGGTGGAATGGCTGGGCCGGGAAAACCTGAGCAAGGGCGTGCAGGTGCGCCTGGTGGACGATCAATTGGACGTCGATCTGTTCATTGTGGTGGAATACGGCATTTCTGTGGCCGAGGCTTGCAAGGCCATCGTCGAGGTGGTTCGCTACAAGCTGGAGAGCATGACGGGGGTCAAGGTGCGCTCCGTCAATATTTCGGTGGAAGGCATTCGCGTATAATTCCACATTGAACGGAGGGAAAACCTTTGAGCAACGTACAGGCAATCGACGGGCTTTTGCTGCGCGAAATGGTGTTATCCGGCGCGGCGCTGTTGGAAAAAAACCGGGAGGCGGTGGACGCGCTGAACGTGTTCCCCGTGCCGGACGGCGATACGGGCACAAATATGTCCCTGACGATGGCCAGCGCCACCCGGGAAATTAACCAAAAAGAATTCGCCCGGGCGGACGAAGCGGCGGAGGCCCTGGCCAAGGGCGCGCTGCGGGGCGCGCGGGGCAATTCGGGCGTGATTACCAGCCAGCTGTACCGGGGCTTTTCCCGGGCGCTGGCAGGGCTGGAAAAAATCACGCCGGTGGATTTCGCCCGCGCCCTCAAGGCGGGCGCGGATACCGCCTATAAGGCCGTGATGAAGCCCAAGGAGGGCACCATCCTCACCGTGGCCCGCGTTATCGCGGAGGACGCTATGCGCCAGGCCCAGGCCGCCCCCGAGGATTTCGACGCGCTTTTCGACGTGATTCTCACCAGCGGCGAAAGCATTCTTAAGCGCACGCCCGAAATGCTGCCCGTGCTCAAGCAGGCGGGGGTGGTGGACGCGGGCGGCCGCGGGCTGCTGCTGATCTACACCGGCTATGCCGCCGCGCTGCGGGGCGAAAAGGTGGAAAACGTGCAGGTGGAGGCGGGCGGCGTCCCTGCGGAAAACGAATTTGAGGACGATCACGATTCCCTGGAGGATATCAAATTCGCCTACTGCACAGAATTTTTGATTCAGCGCCTCAAGGAAACTGCCCAGGAGAGCGATATCGACACCTTCCGCCGTCAGCTCAACCGCATCGGCGACTGCGTGCTGGTGGTGGGCGATCTTTCCCTGGTGAAGGTACATGTGCACACCAACGACCCCGGCAAGGCCCTGCAATACGGCCTGGAGCTTGGCGAACTGGTGAACCTGAAAATTGAAAACATGGTGGAGCAGCGCCGGGAAAACCTGCGCCAGAAGGAAGAAAAGGCGAAGAAAGAGCCTCCCAAGCCCTTCGGCATGGTCAGCGTTTCCCTGGGCGAGGGCTTCTCCAAAATTCTGCGGGATTTACAGGTGGATTGCGTTGTGGAGGGCGGCCAGACCATGAACCCCTCCATCGAGGACCTGCAAAAAGCCATCGATTCCGTCAACGCGGAAACGGTGTTCGTCTTCCCCAATAACGGCAATATCATCCTGGCGGCCCAGCAGGCGGCGGAAATCTCCAATAAAAACGTGCGGGTGGTGCCCACCAAAAACGTGGCCATGGGCATTGCGGCGGCGGTGGCCTTCCAGCCCGATCTTTCCGCCGATGAAAACGCCCAGCGTATGGAGGAGGCGGCCCAGCGCGTGCGCACCGGCACCGTCACCTACGCCGTTCGCAACAGCGATTTTGAGGATATGCACATCAACGAGGGCGATGTGATCGGCCTGCACAACGGCAAGGTGGAATTCAAGGGCCAGAGCAGGCGCGAGGTGGCGCTGGATCTGATGCGCGCTATCGTCACCGACGACGACGAGCTGATTACCATCTACTACGGCGCGGACACCCAGGAGGAGGAGGCCCAGGCCCTGGGCAAAGAAATGGAAGCCCTCTTCCCCGATTGCGATGTGGAAGTGCATTCCGGCGGCCAGCCGCTGTATTATTATCTGATCTCTGTGGAATAATCCGACCGCGCCGGGCGGCGCGGCAAAGAACGCGAGCACGGCGATCTGCCCAGCCCCGCCGACATGGATTTGTCGCGGGGCCCGTTTTTTGAGGGGCGCCCCTTAACCTTAAACGACTTATTCAGCCCATGAGGAGGAACCGCCTTGGAGCCTGCATATCCCTTATATCTGATCGGAAACGCGCATATCGACCCCGTGTGGCTGTGGCAATGGCGGGAAGGCTTTCACGAGGTGAAGGCCACCTTCCGCTCCGCCCTGGACCGGATGGAGGAAACGTCGGGCTTTGTGTTCACCTGTGCCTGCGCCTGCTATTATCAGTGGGTGGAGGAAAACGACCCCGCCATGTTCCGGGAAATTCAGGCGCGGGTGCGGGAGGGGCGCTGGGTGATCGTGGGGGGCATGTGGATTCAGCCTGATATGAACATCCCCTCGGGGGAATCCCTGGCACGGCAAACGCTGCTGAGCCAGCGCTATTTCCTGGAAAAATTCGGCCGCACAGCCACGGTGGGCTATCTGGTGGACAGCTTCGGCCATAACGCCATGACGCCCCAGCTGCTTGCCCGGGCGGGAATGACGCGCTATGTGTGGATGCGCCCCTCCATGCAGGAAAATCCCGCCATTCCCGAAGGCCCCATGCGCTGGGCCAGCCCGGATGGCAGCGAGGTGACGGCCTATCGCATCGCCCGGGAATATACCACCCGGGCCCAGGCGCTGCCCCGGAAAATGGACGAGCTGTTCGCTTTCTCCCAGCGGCTGGGCCTGCCCGTCCTGTGCTTTTACGGGGTGGGCAATCACGGCGGCGGCCCCACGCGAGCCAATCTGCGCCAAATCGCGGCCTATCAAAAAGAGAACGAAAAAGGGCTCTGGGCGCGTTTTGGCTCGCCGGAGGATTATTTCCGGCTGCTTGCGCCCCTGGAAGGGCGGCTGCCCCGCTGGGCGGGAGAATTACAGCATCACGCCAGCGGCTGCTATTCCACCCACGCCCGCACCAAGCGCCTGCACCGCCGGGCGGAAAACGCGTTGCTGCGCATGGAGGCCCTGGGGACGCTGGCCCAAGGGCTGACAGGGCATCGCCTGAAGGCCCCCTTTGTGCGCCAGGCCTGGGAAAACCTGCTGTTTAATGAATTCCATGATCTGATGGGCGGCTGCTGCGAGGAAGCGGCGCTGTTGGATTGCGAAACGCAGCTTCAGGAGGCCCTATCCATTGCCGACCGGGAGGAAAACGCCGCGATTCAGCGAATTTCCTGGCAGATCGATACCGCCCGGGGCCTGGCCGACCCCACCCGCAGCAAGGAAGGGGATTGGAAGCTGTGGGGCGCGCCGGGTCAGGGCACGCCCGTGGCGGTATTCAACCCCCACGGCTTCCCAGCGGAGGGCACGGTGCGCATTCGCAGGCCCCTGACGGCTGTGCGGGACGAGGCGGGCCGCCCCTGCCCCTGCCAGCGCGTCCGCGCTGGGCGCACCAATGGCGACGATTGCCAGGACGGCATTTTCCGCGCCCGAGTGCCCGCCCTGGGCTATCGGCTGTACTGGGTGCATCTTGCCCCGGATGCGGAAGACGCCGCCCCCGAAAGCGCGCTGCGCGTATGGGAAACGGGGCTGGAAAACGAGCTTCTGCGGGCGGAATTTGATCCGAAAACCGGGGCGCTGACGCGCTTAACGGATAAGCGCACGGGCCGGAACGCCCTGACGGGCCCCGCCCGGGCGCGGCTGATGAATATCGAGGCCTGCGATACCTGGGCCCACGGGGTGTTCCGCTTCGACCAGGCGGCGGGGGAATTCTCCGGCGCGCGGTTCCAGGCCCTGGAATGCGGGCCGGTGCGGGCGGCGCTGCGGGTAACGACGGGCTTCGGCGCGTCGGAATTGGAGCAGATCTACGTGCTCTACGCCGGGGCCGATCAATTGGAGGTGGAGGCGCGGCTGGATCTGCGGGAAAAATTCCGCATGGTGAAGCTGTGCTTCCCCACGGGGGCGGCCCGGGATTTTGCGGAAATCCCCGCCGGGGTGCTGCCCCGGGAGGCGGACGGCCTGGAACAGCCCTGCCAGCGCTTTGTGGCCATGCAGGAGGCGGAGGGCGGCCTGGCGGCCGTCAACGACGGCAAATACAGCTACAGCGCCCAGAATGGAGAGCTGCGCCTCACTATCGCCAATTCCTCCCTGTTCGCCGATCATTACGGCCAGGCCCGCCGGGACGATACCTGCCGCTTTATGGATCAGGGGGAGCAGCGCTTCCGTTACGCCCTGGTTCCCTACGCCGGGCCCTGGCAGGGGGCCGCGCTGCACGAACGGGCCGCGCTGCTGAACAGGCCGCTGCCCGCCGTAGAGGAAACCTATCACGCCGGGCCGCTGCCCGCCGTGTACGAGGGCGTTTCTATCGATACCCCCGCCGTGGGGCTAACGGCGCTGAAGCGCGCGGAGGACGGCAAGGGCTTTGTGGCCCGCTTTGCGGAGCAATTTGGCCGCCAAAGCTGCGCCCGGGCGGAGCTTCCGCTGCTGAACCGCACGCTCGCCCTGCGCTTTTCCCCCTTTGAAATGAAAACCGTGTATCTGCCCGACGATCCCGGCCAGCCGCCGGAGGAGCGGCTGCTCACCGAGCTGCCGCTTTGCAGGAAGGAGGAATAAACCATGTATGACGTATTGATTATCGGCGCGGGCGTCGTTGGCTGCGCCCTGGCCCGGAAGCTATCCCATTACGCGGGAAAAATCGCCGTGCTGGAAATGGCGGAGGATGTGGCGGACGGCGCCAGCAAGGCAAACAGCGGCATCGTCCACGCGGGCTTTGACGCGAAGCCCGGCACGAAAAAAGCGTATTACAACGTACGGGGCGCGCGGCTGTACGCCCAGCTGGCCCCCGCGCTGAACGTGCCCTACCGGCGCAACGGCGCGCTGGTGCTGGCCTTCTCGCCGGAGGAGCAGGAAAAGGTACAGGCCCTGTATCGCCAGGGACAGCAAAACGGGGTGGAGACGCTGCGTATCCTGGAACGAGAAGAAATCCTCGCCCTGGAGCCCCAGACCAATCCCCAGGTGGAATGCGCCCTGTACGCGCCCACCAGCGCAGTGGTGAGTCCCTATGAAATGACCATCGCCCTGGCCTATCACGCCGCCCAGAACGGGGTGGAATTCAAGCTGAATACCCACGTTTCCGCCCTGCATCACGATGGGGAAAGCTGGTGGGTGGGCACCTCCGCAGGCGTTTTGCAGGCCCGGGCGGTAGTAAATTGCGCAGGCCTGGGCGCGGCGGCGCTGCATAACATGATTTCCGATACGCCGGTGGAGATCGTTCCCCGGAAGGGCGAATATTATCTGCTGGATCACACGGCGGCGCTCCCCTTCGATCACACCATGTTCCAGGCCCCCTCCGCCATGGGCAAGGGCGTGCTGATTTCCCCTACCGCCCACGGCAACTGCCTGCTGGGCCCCTCCGCCACGGATGTGGCGGGCATGGAAATCAACACCGATACCACCCGCTCCGGGCTGGATTTCGTGCTGGATAAGGCCCGGCGCACCTGGCCCGCCCTTTCCACCCGCGCCACAATCACCACCTTCGCCGGGCTGCGCGCTCATCCCACGGGGGATGATTTCATCATCGGCCCCGTTTCCGGCGCGCCGGCGGGGGCCTATGAGGCCATCGGTATTGAAAGCCCCGGCCTGACGGCGGGCCCCGCCATCGGCGAGGAGCTGGGCGAGCAGGTGGCGGAGGAACTGAAGCTGCCCGAGCGACGGCTGTTCAAGGCCCCTGTGCCGCTGCTGAAGCCCTTCTCCGCCATGACGGACGCGGAACGCGCCCAGGCCTGCCGGGAAAACCCGGATTACGGCCGCATCGTGTGCCGCTGCGAGGTAGTGACCGAGGCGGAAATTAAGGACGCGATTCATCGCCCCGTGGGCGCGCGCTCCATCGACGCGGTGAAGCGCAGAACGCGGGCGGGCATGGGCCGCTGCCAGGGGGGCTTCTGTTCGCCCCGGGTGCTGGAGCTGCTGTGCGAGGAGTTGCATTGCTCTCCCCTGGAAATCACCAAGTGCGGCGGGGACAGCCGCCTGCTGGCGGGCACCCTTGCCCAAATCGCAAAGGAGGCGCAGGGCCGTGAACATTGATTGCATCCAAAAGGACGTGCTGATTATCGGCGCGGGCCCTGCGGGCCTGGCCGCCGCCATCGCCGCGAAAAAGGCGGGGGTGGATAATTTGCTGGTGCTGGAGCGGGAGGATCAGCCCGGCGGCATTCTTCGCCAGTGCATTCATAACGGCTTCGGCCTGCACCGCTTTTCGGAGGAACTGACCGGCCCGGAATACGCCCAGCGGGATATTGACGCCGCCCGGGCGTTGGGCATTGAAATCAAAACGGGAACCACCGTGCTTTCCGTTTCGCCGGAAAAAATCGTTTCCGCCGTGAGCCGGGAGGATGGCCTGCGCCATTACGCGGCCAAGGCCGTTGTGCTGGCCATGGGCTGCCGGGAGCGGCCCCGGGGCGCGCTGGCCACGCCGGGGGCGCGCTGCGCCGGAATCTACAGCGCGGGCACCGCGCAGAAATTCGTAAATCTGGAAGGCTACATGCCCGGCCGCCGGGTGGTGATTCTGGGCAGCGGCGATATCGGCCTGATTATGGCCCGCCGCATGACGCTGCAGGGGGCGAAGGTGCTGGCCTGCGTGGAGCTGATGCCCTATTCCAGCGGCCTGAACCGTAATATCGTGCAGTGCCTTCAGGATTATAACATTCCCCTCTATCTTTCCCACACCGTGGTGGATATCCACGGGAGGGAGCGTCTTACCGGCGTTACGGTGGCGAAGGTGGATGAAAAGCGCCAGCCCATTCCCGGCACGGAAATTGAATTCGATTGCGACACGCTGCTTTTGTCCGTGGGCCTGATTCCGGAAAACGAGCTGTCCCAGGGCGCGGGGGTGACGCTCTCCCCCGTCACCAGCGGCGCGGTGGTTTCCGACGCACTGGAAACCAGCGTGCCTGGCATTTTCGCCTGCGGCAACGTGCTGCATGTGCACGACCTGGTGGATTTCGTGAGCAAGGAAAGCTTCCGCGCCGGGGAAATGGCCGCGCGCTACGCCCAGGGCCAGCGCCGCGCGGGGCAGGAAATCGCCGTGCGCGACGGCGCGGGCGTGCGGGGCGTCGTGCCCCAGCGCATCCTGTTGAATGATACCGCCACGCCCATCGAGCTCATGTTCCGGCCCGACCGCGTGTATAAAAATCATTATCTGGCGGTGTATGCCGACGGCAAGCCCCTTACCGCCGCGAAAAAAATGATTCTCACCCCCGGCGAAATGGCCACCCAGACGCTCAATGAAAAGCTGCTGGCCGCCTGTCAGGGGGCGAAGGAGATTTCCCTGGCCATCGTTCCGGAGAAGCCGGAGATAGCGTGAATAATACGGAGGGAATCATACGGGTGGAACCATTCTTTGGAGGTCAAAGAATGGTTCCACCCGCAAATATTTTATTTTCTTTTTTTCACGGTCCATGAGGACGTGCAATTCTTAAACTGCCGCCCGAAAACCGGGGCCCGCTTTCGCGAGGAGGCGGGGTGATTGGAGTACCGCCTCTTTTGTCAGCGGAGAAGCAGGCCGTTTTTTTAATCCCCCTCTCCTGCCCAATCGGCTTTCTGGGAAGGGGGCGGTGGAACCCATCTTTGGCCTCCAAAGACGGGTTCCACCACAAATGCTTAGTTTTCGTTCTTTCACAGCCCCTTTTTCATTCTCCATGGACATTTAAAATATTGTGAGAGATTACTTCAGTGGGCTTCCATTCTTTTATTAAAAAAGGCGCGGGGAAACCGCGCTTTAAGCTGCCGCCACGCGCTACTCCACGAAAGCGGAAGCACGGCGTTCGCAAGAGCGGTTCCCCCCCACGAATATCAATCCAATCAGGCCCAGTACATCACGCCGGGATCCTCATACATCAGCACGTCCTGAAGGAACTTGATGGCCTTGCTCAGGCCTTCCTCGCCGCTCATGAGGCCGTCCTCGTGCTCGATGGAGATGGGGCCGTCGTAGCCCACGATGCGCAGGGCGCTCATCATATCCTTCCAAACCTTCGCGTCGTGGCCGTAGCCGATGGTGCGGAACACCCAGGAGCGATTCTTCACATCGGAGAAATGCTTGGTATCCAGCACGCCGTTCACCGCCACATTGGCCTCGTCCAGGGCGGTATCCTTGGCATGGAAGAAATAGATGGCGTCGCCCAGGGCGCGGATGGCGCGGACGGGATCGATGCCCTGCCAGAACAGGTGGCTGGGATCGAAATTCGCGCCCAGGGTATCGCCGATCGCGGCGCGAATCCGCAGCATGGTTTCGGGGTTGTAGACGCAGAAGCCGGGGTGCATTTCAAAGGCGATCTTATTCACGCCGTGCTCCCGGGCGAAGGCGGCGGTCTTTTCCCAATAGGGCAGCAGCACGTCTTCCCACTGATACTTTTTGATTTCCTGATATTCCGGGGGCCAAGCGCAGGTGACCCAGTTGGGCTGCTGATCGGCGGGAGAGCCGCCGGGGCAGCCGGAGAAGGTAATAACCCGGTCCACCCCCAGCTTTTCGGCCAGCAGCACGGCGTTCACGAAATCATCGTGATACATTTTCGCGATTTCCTTTTTGGGATGCACCGCGTTGCCATGGCTGGACAGGGCGGAGATGCTCAGATCATAGCGCTTGAAGGTATCCTTGAATTCCTGGAGCTTTTTTTCATCGTGCAGCAGCACGGCGGGATCGCAATGGGCCTTGCCGGGATAGCCGCCGCAGCCCACCTCCACCTGCTGCACGCCCCGTTCCTTGAGGAATTGCAGCGCCTGGGGCAGCGGCCGGTCGGCCAGCGCCACGGCCAGAACAGAAAGTTTCATAATGAACGCCCTCCTTTTGTATGTTTATTGCCTTTGGATAACAAAGCATTCCGGGGCCCCGGGCCCCGCGTTAAGGAATTTCTGCCGCAACACATTATACTGCTGCGGCGGCAAATTCGCAAGCAGAGAAACCAGCGCTTCCCGCTCCCGATCGCCCTCGGCATGGCCGGGATAGGCGCAGATCACCGCCACGCCCAGAGGGCGCAGCAGGGAAAGGGCGCTTTCCACGGCGATTTTGGTGGTTTCCCAATGGGTGGTGACGGCCTTATTCCCGCCCGGGAGCCAGCCCAGGTTAAACGCCACTGCGGCCACCGGGCCCGCTACCTTTTCCAGCATGCGCTCATGCCCCAGACAGTAAAGGCGCGCCCGGTCCAGCACGCCCGCCTCCGCCAGGCGCGCCCGGGTGTTTTCCACCGCCGATTCCTGCACGTCGAAAGCGATCACCGTGCCCTCCGGCCCCACCAGATGGCAAAGGGTCAGGGTGTCGTGGCCATTGCCCATGGTGGCGTCCACCACGGTATCCCCCGGGGATACGGCGCTTTGCAAAACCTCCGCCGCCAGAAACCGGGCGGAGCGCAGCAGATAGCTCATTTTCCTTAGCCTTCGCTTTCGTAATTGATGCGGCGCAGCGTCAAAGATACGCCTGAAGCCGGCGCACTTCCTCCGCCGTCAGTTCCCGCCATTTTCCCCGGGGCAAATCGCCCAGCTCCAGCGGGCCGAAGCGCACCCGCCGCAATTGCAGCACCTTGTGGCCCAGTTCCTCAAACATACGGCGCACCTGGCGGTTGCGTCCCTCGTGAATCGTCACCAGCACCACGGTGGCGAAGGTTTCCTCCTTCACGATGCGCGCCTTGGCCGGGGCGGTTTTATGGTCGTCCAGCATCACGCCTCCGCGCAGGCGGCACAGCGCCTCGGGGGATACCTGACCCGTCACCCGGGCGAGATAGGTTTTTTCCACCAGATGGCTGGGATGCAGCATGCGCTCGGTGAGCGCGCCGTCGTTGGTGAGCAGCAGCAGGCCCTCGCTGTCGTAATCCAGCCGCCCCACAGGGTAAAGCCGCACGGGGTAATCCCGGAAATGATCCAGCACCGCGGCCCGGCCCTCAGGATCGGACACGGTGGTCACTTCGCCGGCGGGCTTGTGATACATCACATAGCGCTTTTCCCCCTCGGGGCGAATCAGCCTGCCCTCCACGCGCACCTCGTCGCCTTCCTGCACCTGCACGCCCATCTGATCGATCAATACGCCGTTGACGGTCACTTTTCCTTCCAGGATCATTTCCTCCGCCCGGCGGCGGCTGGCCACGCCGCATTCCGCCATATATTTCTGTAACCGCATAATTTCTCCTTTTGTATCGTCGCCCAAGGGCGGCGGAAATTCATCCTGCTTTTGAATGGCGTCAGCTTTTTTTCAGCCGCCAGGCCCACAGTCCCAGGCTCAGGCCCATCAGGCTCGCCAGCAGCAGCGGCCGCCGCCAGCCCTTACGCCCCGGGCCAGAAGCGGAGGATGCGCCGGAGGTGGAAGGGAAAGGAGCGGGGAGGCGAGGCTTCTGCCGCGCACAGCGGCACGGTGATCAGCGTTTCGCCGCCGTCCACCAGCGATACCGCGCCCACGACCTGCCCCGCCTCCACCCCGGGGGGCAGGCTGTCGGGCAGATCGATTTTCAGATCGGGCCAGGAATTCACCCGCACCGGGGCGGCCACAGCCGCCGCTGTGCGCACGGCGATTTCCGCCTTTTCGCCGTTTTCCACCGGCACCTGGCGCACGGTTTCCCCCGCGTCCAGCAGCGTGACCATTTGCCAATTCTCAAAGCCCTGATCCAGCATCGCCGCCGCTTCCTCAAACCAATTGGGGCAATTGAGCACCACGCCGATGAGGCGCAGCCCCTCCCGCTCCGCCGCGAAAACCAGGCACCGGCCCGCTGCCTTGGTATAGCCCGTTTTCACGCCCAGAGTTCCGGGATAAGAGGAAAGCAGCTTGTTTTTATTGTTCAGCACCCGGTTGTATTCATGCCCCGCCCAGGGAATGGAGGCCCGTTGGGTGGATACGATCTGGCGGAAATCCGCGTTTTTCAGGGCCTCCCGGGTAATCAGCGCCAAATCCCAGGCGGTGGTGTGGTGATTGCCGCCGGGCAGGCCGTGGGGGGTGGAAAACACCGTGTTTTCGCAGCCCAGTTCCTCCGCCCGACGGGTCATCATCTGGCAGAATTGCTCCACCGAGCCGCCGATATGCTCCGCAATGGCCACCGCCGCGTCGTTGCCGCTGGCCAGCATCAGGCCGTAGAGCATTTCCTCCAGAGTCAGCTGTTCGCCCTCGCTGAGATAAATGCTTGTGCCCGGCACGCCGAAGGCGTTGCGCCCGGCGGTAACGGTATCCTCCAGGCGGCCGTTTTCCAGGGCCACCAGCGCCGTCATGATCTTGGTGGTGGAGGCCATGGGCAGCGCTTCGTGGGCGTTTTGCGCATACAGCACGCGGCCCGTTTCCGCCTCCATCAGCAGGGCGGAGCGCGCGCCCTCCGCCGCCGCGCTTCCATTATACAGGAGAATCAGCCCAAAGAAAAGCCCCAAGAGCATTCTTTTCATTTCGTTTGCCCCTCCTGGGGCTGTTTTTCCGCCGGGGCGAAAAGCGCCCGCAGATCCTCCGCCAGCTGGGGCACACAGCCCACCGCCCGCTCCCAGGCGGTTTGGTTCTGCGCGGGCAGCAATTTCACCCCGCTGCCGCCCACCACCAGAAAGCCCACGGGCTGCACCGAAATGCCCGCCCCCGAGCCGCCCGCAAAGGGCATGCCCTCGCCGGGATGCTCCCGAGCGGTATCGTATTCTCCGCCCCCCGCCACAAAGCCGAAGCTCACCTTGGAAATGGGAATGATCGTATCCGCGCCCGCCGCGATGGGCGCGCCCACCACGGTGTTCACATCCACCATTTCCTTCAAATTTTCCAGGGTTGTTTCCATCAGGTTCCGGATGGGATGATCCATGGCTTTTCCTCCTTTTTCCCCGCCCGCAGGTAGCTGACCGCGCCCAGGGCGCATGCAAGCAATAGCGTGCCCAGCCGTGCCCGGGCTATGCAGCGAAAGCGCAGCCCGCCCCCGCCCCGAAAGGCGGGCAGCGCCCGGATATCCAGCAGGGGCTGCGCCGCCCCCAGCGCCCGCAGCAGGCCGGTGAGCAGGGCGGTCTGCCCCGCATCCGGGCAGCGCACCGCCGTTTCCAGCAGCAGCGCTTCCTTTTGCACGCCGCGGCGCAGCAGCGCCCGGGCGTGATTCGCCCGTCCCAGCGCCCGCAGCGCGCGCAGCGGTTTTTTCAGCGCGGGCCCCGAGGGCGCGGCCAACGCCCGGACCCCGTCGCCTTCCAGATACAGCCGCCCCGCCTCGTCCCGGCGCAGGGCGAAGCGCCGCCCCAGCCGCACGCCCCAGATCGTCAGTCCCAGGGCCGCCTGGGGCAACTCCCCCGCCTGCCACTGGGCCGCCGCCCCAAAGCGCAGGGGCGTGACGCACAGCAGATACGCCATAATACATGCCCACGCCACACGCGCTCCCTCCCTTCGCCTACATTTTTCCAAGACGGGAATAAAATTATGCGGTGGAACCGTTCTTTGGCTTACCAAGAACGGTTTCCCCGCAAATACTTTGTTTTCGTTTTTTTACGGCCTCGCTTACCAGCCGGGTTCCCTACAATCGTATTCTTTAATTTATTCCAGCGTCATGGAGAAAGCGATGCGAAGCCGGTTATTTTCTTCGTCCAGCGGGAATGCGACGCTGCCCGCGTCGGCGTAGCCCTGCTGTTCCGCCTGATAGGCCACATGCACGCCGTAAAGCGAATAATCCACGCCCCGGAAAAGCAGGCTCTGCTCCATGGGGGCGGCGATTTTCCAGGAGGCGAAGCTGAAGGCGCCGGCCTGGGGCTGGGCGGAGAGAAACGCCAGCGCACCCAGCGTCGCCGTATTTTTCGTGCCGCCGATGAAACCCTTGCCATTTTCCCGGGCCAGCAGGAAGGAGGCTGCCCGGATATAGCCCGCATCGTCCAGGGCGAAGCGCCAGTCAGGAGCGGCCCCGCCCCCGTCCAGGTGAATCACAAAAGCGCCCTCCTCCGCCTTCTCTGCCCAGCCGCCCTGATCGTCCAGGCGCAGCTGCCCCTCCTGACCGTAATAATCCACAAAGAAATTATAATTTCGGGCGAAATCCGCCACGGTCAACGGGCTCCGGCAGGGAGGCAGGGCGGAGAGATTCATACAAAGCATGGTCAGCGCCGCCGCGCCCCCCATCGCCGCGGCCAGCAGCAGCGCGCCGCCCTTTTTCATGCCGCAATCGATATAGGCAGTTTCATATTCTGCGTCCCAATCGGAGATTTCTCCATCCCGGCAGCGGCGATAGCTTTTCCACAGCCGATACTGGCGAAAAATAGGCGCATTCAGGCCGCATCCCTGCCAGAGCACGGCCCAGGTGCGCCCCCGGGCGGCGGCCAGGGAAAGGCGCGCGCCCTCCGCCCCCTCCAGGCGCAGGCCCATGAGGAATTTTCCCGGCGTGGTTCCAAGGAAATGCAGGAAAAGCGGCTCCAGCGCCAGCATGATCAGCAGCGCCGCCGCCGTATCCAGCGCCAACAGCAGCGCCGAGCTTCGCAGCGCCAGATTGCAATGAAAGCCCAGCGTCAGCACCGCGTTCCAGATCAGGCCGCACAGGGCCGCGTCCAGCGTCCGGGCGAAATAGCGCCGCCCGGGGCACAGGGGATATACCGCGCGGTCGGTGGCCGGAAGCGGGGCGGGCGGCTGCTGGGCGGGCGCGGCGTTCAGATATTTTTTTGCGTCCAGGGTGGCGTATACCGCCCCGTCCGCCCGCATGGCGCGGCAGATTTCCTGGGCCCGCCGGGCCTCCTGGCATTGCCGCTCCCATTGCCCGGCCTGCGCCGCCAGGGCTGCGTCCAGGGTCTTTTCCCCCGTTTGCAGGGCGTGAATTTCTTCCAGCGGCATTTGCAGCGAACGCAGCAGCCGGATGCGCAGCAGGGTTTCCACATCCTGCGGCGAATAATCCCGATAGCCGTTTTCCCGCCGGGCGGGGGCCAGCAGGCCCTTTTCCTCGTAAAAACGGATGTTTGCCCGGCTCATGCCCGAAAGGCGCTCTACTTCCTTGATGTTCATGGGGTATATCCTCCCTTCTCATGAGGGCAGTATAAGCCGTCCAGCGGCTTGACAGTCAAGAGGAAAAACGGATTTTTCTAAATAAAATGCGCAAAAATCAGTATAGCAAGTTTTTTGCGCCCCTGCAAGGACGAAAAAATCCCGCCGGAATGTAACATTTTTCCTCGGCGGGCGGTTATTACATAGGGAAGGGGCGCGCCGCCTCTTCCCAAGCGCAAAGGAGGAATTCGCATGAAAAAAGCGCTGCTGCTGCTCACGGCCCTGGCCTGCCTGCTGGCCGCGTTTCCCGCCCTGGGGGAGGCCGTTCCCGAAGCTCTGATTCACGAGGCGCTGACGGCGGAGGGAAACGGCTGGGGCGAATTTGTGGCGGAGGGCCACGCCGTGCTGGGCACGAAAACAAACGGCGACGAAATGGAAATTTATCTGGCCGCCAGCGTGGCCTATTGCCGCTTCGTCAACGGCAATTTTAACACCCAGAGCGGCTGGGGCGCGCCCTGCACCCTGGTTCTGAAAAAAATCAAGGGCGAATGGAAGATTAAGGAGCTCAAAGAAATCGAGGATACCAGCGAAATATACCAGATTATGCCAAAGAAATACGCAGAAAAATGCCTGGCCGGAAAATACGACGGCGACGGCATCGTCCGGCAGATACGGCAGCAGGCCCAGGCCTATCTGGACAGCATCGGCAGCGACGCGGCCGTGACGGATTATTCCGCCATCACCGACGCGGAGCCCGGCATGCTGACGGCCGCCTCCACCCTGATTTTTTACTTCCTGGATTCCAAATGGCCCCTTGGCCAGGACGCATATGAATTTATCGAGGAGGGAGAGCGGGTGGTATACACCCGACTTTGGACGCCCGATGCCGGAGCGCAGGCGGAAACGATTCGGGAAATCGACGGCGTGCGGTATATCGAGCGGGGCGCAACCGGCGTCGTGCGCTATGAAAAAAGGCGCAAGGCGGACAACGCGCTGCTGGAAAGCGTTGTCGGCGTGGTGAAGAATGAGGGCCTGACGCTGACGCTTTCCGACGCTTACGGCAGCCTGCGCTATGAATTTCCCTATGATACCAGCCAGGGGCTGGGGCGCTATAGCAAGCCCCAGGTTTTCAGCGAAGGGGCGTGCCGGATGAGCACCGTTTCGCTGGACCGGGAAATCGACGAATTATCCGGCGAAAGCCAAACCGTTCCCGCGCTGACGGCGGAGGCGGCGATTTCGGAGACCGAACGCTTCGCCATTTTTCAGGATGGCAGCCGCCAGACCCTGGCCTATCAGCGCCGGGCGGGAACGGAATGGACGACGATTTGGAGCAACCCCCACCTCCTGCCCGCCACAAACGAAGGGCTGATTCTTTCCTATACGGCGGAAACGGAGGGCGGAAACACCCGCACGCCCAGCCGGGAGACGGGTGAGCTGCTCTGCATTTACGGGGGCGACGAATGCCCGGATATCGTCGTCCAGCTTTTCCGCCCGGCAGGGGGCGAATGGCTGGTGCAGGCCTATCAATGCAGCGATATGGGCGAATACGTCTACCTGGCCGACGAATATGTGATCGTCAACCAGGCGGAATTCACCGCCCTGGACAAGGCGGGGCTGCTGCCCCTTGCGGTGAACCGGGCGGCGGCTTCCTTTGATAAAGCGGACGTCCTCACCTGGCGAAACAAGCTGGACACGCTGCTGGAGGAGAGCGGCTACCAGGCGGGCGGGCGCTTTGAGAACGGCGTGCCCCTGCTGGACGATTTCGATTGCATCGCCGGGGCGGAGGCGCTGTATATCGCCCTGGGCCAGGCGGAGAAGCGCCCGGTCTACGCCTATCCCAGCGAAAGCGCCCCCCGGGCGGCCAAGGGCAAGGCGGCGGTTTCCCTGGCGGGGGCTGTGGGCGTTCTTTGTCGGGAGGGGGATTGGCTGATGGTGATTTACGAAACCTCGCCCAATCAATTCCGCACGGGGTGGACGAACCCCCAGGGCAACGCGCAATTGGCGCTGGCGCTTCAGGCCGCCATGCCCGCCAATTTCGACGTGTATCGAAAGGAATGCGTCACGACGGCCAAAGCCGCGCTTTGGGACGACCCTCTGAACCAATCGGGTACCCTGTGTACCCTGCCCAAGGGCGCGCAGGTGACGGTGCTTTCCGAAACCTGGGACGCATGGAACATTTGCTACGTGGAGGCGCGGTGTCAGGATAAGCTATACCGCGGCTTTATGGCTGCGGATCAATTGAATTGAAGTAATGGAGCTGTGAAAAAGCACATCTTCTGCCCAATCGTCTTTCTGGGAAGGGGGCGGGGGAACCCGTCTTTGGCCTCCAAGGACGGGTTCCCCCGCAAATATTTTATTTTCGTTTTTTCACAGCTTCGTGATTTATTTTCTTTTCACCCCTGGCAATAGCAGCGATCGGCGCAGCGCATCAGATACCGCCAGGAGAGCCATGCGCCCGCGCCCAGCAGAGCGCCCAGTGCCAGGCAGTAAAGGGCCAGGCCCGCGCCGATTTTCAGCAGCAGCACGGAAAGCGCTCCCAGGGCCAGCAAAATGCCCCACGCGGCGAATATGCTCACCATCGAGCCGGTATTTTGCTTAATGGCCTCCGTTTCCGTCACCCAGTTCAGCTTGGGGCTGCGCACATCCCGGGCCAGAGAAATCGCGGCGCAGATGAAGCAGTACAGCCCGCTCAGCGCCAGGGCCAGCACGATTTCCAGCGCGAAGCCGGGGGCGAACACGATCAGCAGCGCGGCGGCGGGCAGCAGGCCCACCAGCGCCAGCCGCAGGCCGACCATCAGCTTGGCCTGCACCAGCGTGCGGGCGGAAACGGGCAGGGCGGTCAGCATGTCGTGGCCCTTGCCCTCCCGGCTGACGGCGGTGGCAACGGCGGGATTGATGCCCGCCATGAAGCACATCAGCGCCGCCAGCAGGGCCACCGCCACGGCGGGGGTGAGCTCGGACAGTACCAGATCCATGCGCTGCGCGCCGCCTTCGGCGTTCACGGCGCGGTTAAAGGCCATAGCGAACACCACGACCATCACCGCGGGCATCAGCGCCGTGGGCAGACTGTTCATCGCATAGGGCGAAACCCGCAGCAGCTGGCGCATTTCCCGCTTGCAGCAGGCCTGGAAGGGGGTGAGGGCCTGATAGGCGCGGCCGCCCTTCGCCTTTTTCCCGGCTGCGCCCGCAGCGGTGGGCAGCAGCGACAGCCGGCGATACACCCGCCCCACCCCGTAAACGGTGATTCCGGCGGCGGCCAGACTGGTCAGCAGAAAGCGCAGCAGCGCCCCCGCATCCCCCAGCATGCCCTGGGCGGCCCAGGCGGCGGGAGGGAAGGCCCGGGTGATATCGGCGATGCGGGCCTGATTATCGGCAAGAAACTGCTGCACGGCGTCCGCCTGCTCCGCGCCCTCGCCCATGAACGAACCGATGTTGGCGCACGCCACCATGTAGATAACAAGGAACGCGCAGCCGAAAACGACGGACATAAGCTCCCGCTTTTTCCAAAGGGCGGAAAGGCGAATCAGCAGCGTGGAAAGCAGCGTTACCACCGCGATGGGCAGCACCGCCACCGTCAGCGCGATAAGCAGCATCCGCCCGTAAAAGCCAGCCCCTAGCCCCAGCCGCAGGCCATAAAGCACAGAGGCAGGCAGCACGAAAATCATGCTGATAAGCGTTTCACTGATCCAGATCTGGGTCAGCTTGGCGCAAAGCACGGTGCGGGGCCGGATGGGCAGCGCCGCCAGGAAGGCGGAATCCCGGTTAAAATAAAGCGAGCTCATGATGAAGAAAAAGCTCATAATCAGGGTGCAGAGCATGCTGGCCGTGATCGCCAGGGCGGGCAGCAACTGAGGCGCGCCCAGGGCTTGCAGGGCGGTGAGCACCGTATCCTCCAAGGGAATAATAAAGGCGGCGAACCAGACGATCAAAAACGCATAGGCCGCGATCTGGATAACGGCCTTTTTCTTTTGCCCGCTCATCTGCGCCCGCAGATTCGCGGGCTTTAAATCCGCGAAGCGGGAAAGCAGCTGCAGCCGCAGCAGCGCAAAAAACCCCGTCATTCCTGCTCCCCTCCATCATCCGTCAGTTCCAGGAACAATTCCTCCAGCGACGCGCCCACCTCGCCCGAGCGCAACTCCTCCATGGTGCCCTGGGCGCGAAGCTGGCCGTGGGCGATCACGCCGATGCGGGTACACAGCTTCTCAGCCACCTCCAGCACATGGGTGGAAAAGAACACCGTGTTTCCCGCCGCACAGTGGCGCTTCATTTCCTCCTTCAGCAGATGCGCCGCCCGGGGATCCAGACCGCTGAGGGGTTCGTCCAGCACCCACACCGGAGGCTGATGAATCAGCGCGCCGATCACCATCAGCTTTTGCTTCATGCCCTTGGAATAGGAGCGAATCTGGCTGCTCGCCGCGTCCTCCAGGGAGAAAATAGAAAGATATTTCTCGATGTGTTCCCTGCGCCGGGCCGCGTCCACCTGATAAATATCCGCCATAAAATTCAGATATTCCAGGCCGGTCAGCCGGTCGTAGAGGTCGTTGCTGTCGGGCACATAGCCGATGGCCCGCTGGGCGGCCAGGCGATCCTTGCTCAAATCGTGGCCCGCCACAGTGATAACGCCCTCGTCGGGCCGCAGCACCCCCGTCATCAGCTTGATGGCCGTGGATTTGCCCGCCCCGTTGGGCCCGATGAAGCCGAAAAGCTCCCCGCCCTGCACATGCAGCGTTAAATTATCCAGCGCCTTCGCGCCCAGCTTGGTATAGCGCTTGCTTACCTGTTGAAAATCAATCATTGCGACGAATGCCTCCCCTCGTTTGATACGCCCTCAGTATAGCAAACCCTGGAAGGGCTTACAAGCCCTTTGCGCCCGAAACCGCCGTTTTCCGCTTCAATTGTCGTTTTCAAGGTATTGCGGGAAGGCGGCGATAGGACGATTCCACAAAAAGCCCGCCGCGAGGGGAGCGGCGGGCTTTGCCAAAAGGGGGAAGCGCCGCCCCGCGAGGGGAGCGGGGAAGCGCTAACATCAAATAACATCCAGCGCGCGGCGCCTGGCAGAGGGGAGCGCCGGGGCCGCGAACGCCGATGCGCATGGTGCGCGCCCTGTCTTTCCCGGGCGCAGGATTATCATAATGCACAATTGCGTCAGAAAAAGGGCAGGTTTCCGACAAAAATGCAGAAAAATACGGCATGCCGCCCTGCCCCGCTTCGGCGCTTTTTTGTTCACAATTTGTTTACATCTTTTTGTTATACTTTGCCTTGCCTTCCCCCAAACTGGAAGGTGAAAGGAGCGCCGCATGCTGGTATTAAAGGATATTGTGAAGAATTATCAGGCGGGGGATACCCGGGTGGAGGCGCTGCGGGGCGTAAGCCTGTGCTTCCGGGAGAACGAATTCGCCGCCATTTTGGGGCCCTCGGGCTGCGGGAAAACCACGCTGCTGAATATCATCGGCGGCCTGGATCAATATTCCAGCGGGGATTTGCAGATTAACGGAAAATCCACCCGCCAATTTAAGGACGGGGATTGGGACGCATACCGCAATCATTCCATCGGCTTCGTGTTTCAAAGCTACAATTTGATTCCCCATCAGACGGTGCTGGCCAATGTGGAGCTGGCGCTGACGCTTTCGGGCGTGGGCAAAGGCGAACGGCGCAGACGCGCCCTGGCGGCGCTGGAGCGGGTGGGGCTGAAGGATCAGATTAAAAAGAAGCCCAACCAGATGTCCGGCGGGCAGATGCAGCGGGTGGCCATCGCCCGGGCGCTGGTGAACGATCCGGATATTCTTCTGGCCGACGAGCCCACCGGCGCGCTGGACAGCGAAACCAGCCTGCAGGTGATGGATATATTAAAGGAAATCGCCCGGGAAAAACTGGTGATTATGGTGACGCACAATCCCGACCTGGCGGAGCGCTACGCCACGCGCATTATCCGCCTGCTGGACGGCCGGGTGGCGGGGGATTCGAACCCCTGCGCCCTGGAAAAGGAAGCGCCCCCCGTCCCCCGGGAAAAGGCGCGGCGCAAGCCCTCCATGAGCTTCCTCACCGCCCTTTCCCTTTCGCTGAATAACCTGATGACCAAAAAAGGCCGCACCTTCCTGACCGCCTTCGCGGGCTCCATCGGCATTATCGGCATCGCGCTGATTCTTTCCCTTTCCTCGGGCATCAACGCGTATATCGCCCGGGTGGAGCAGGATGCGCTGTCCTCCTATCCGCTGATGCTGGAAAAGAAAAGCATGGATATGTCCGGCATGATGGACGCGCTGATGGGCGCGGCGGGAGAAAGCGATGATCACGATCTGGATAAAATTTATTCGGGCAACGTGATGACAAAAATGATGTCCTCCATGATGAGCGAGATCTCCCAGAACAACCTGGCCGCCTTTAAGGCCTATATCGAGGATCCCGCCTCCGGCGTGGAGGGGCTGGTAAGCGGCGTGCAATACGATTACGACACCCCCCTTACCATTTACCGCGTGCTGGAGGACGGCTCAGCCCTGCAGGTGAACCCCTCCACCGTGATGGAGGCGGCGGGGCTGGGCGAAATGATGAGCGCCAGCAGCCAGCTCTCCGCCGGAATAATGAATTCCTCCGAAAAGCGGATGAACGCCTTTCAGCAGCTGCTGGATAACGAGGAATTGCTCTCCGCCCAGTATGAGGTGCTGGCGGGGCGCATGCCCCAGGCCTGGGACGAGGTGGTCATCATCGCCAACAGCCGCAACGAAATCAGCGATTTTATGCTCTACGCCCTGGGGCTGAAGGATCAGGGCGAATTAAAGGGCATGATGGAGCAGTTGATGGCGGGCCAGGCCATCGACAGCCAACAGATCAGCTTCACCTATGACGAGCTGCTTTCCCTGCGCTTTAAGCTGCTGGTGAACAGCGATTTCTTTGAGCAGACGGGGGATACCTGGCAGGATCGCAGCGGCGACCCGCTCTATCTGCAAACGCTGCTGGAAAAGGCCCCGGAAATCAAGGTGGTGGGCGTTCTGCGCCCCGGGGAGGATACAGTGACGGCCTCGGTCAGCGGCGGGGTGGGGTATCTGAGCGCGCTGATGGAGCATCTGCTGGAGGAAGTGAAGCAAAGCGCCCCCGTGCAGGCCCAGCTTGCCAGTCCGGAAACAGATATTTTCACCGGCTTGCCCTTTGCCGCCCAGCAGGAATATTCCCAGGAAGAAATTCAGGCGTATATCGCCGCCCTGCCCGAAGCGCAGCAGAAAATGATCGCTAAAATGAGCCAGGAGCAATTGAACGCCCTGATTGAACGCTTCAAGCCCGCCGCATCGGAATCCACCCTGGCGGACAACCTGACCCGCCTGGGCCTGAGCGACGCGGAGGATCCCGCCTCTATCTATCTGTATCCCAAGGATTTTGAGGCCAAGGAAAAGCTGGTGGAGATCATCGAGGCGTACAACGCCTCCGTCCCCGAGGAGGATCAGATTCGCTATACCGATTATGTGGGGCTGATGATGTCCTCCGTCACCACCATTATTAACGCCATCAGCTATGTGCTCATCGCCTTTGTGGCCATTTCCTTGGTGGTGTCCTCCATCATGATCGGGATTATCACCTATATCTCCGTGCTGGAACGCACCAAGGAAATCGGCATTCTGCGGGCCATCGGCGCATCCAAGCGGGATATTTCCCGGGTGTTCAACGCCGAAACGCTGATTATCGGCTTTGGGGCGGGGGCCATCGGCATTGGGGCCACGCTGCTGCTGAACATCGTAATCAACATCGTGATTCACCGCCTGACGGGCATCCACAACGCCGCCGTTCTGCCTGCGGCGGGGGCGCTGATTCTGGTGGCGATTTCCATGGCGCTCACCTTTATCGCCGGGCTGATTCCCTCCCGCATGGCCGCGAAAAAGGATCCCGTGGAGGCCCTGCGCACGGAATGAGCCAAGGCGGCGAAAATTTTGCGCCGGGGCAGGGTTTTCCCGTCCCGGCGGCGAATGCATTAAAGCCGCGGAAGGCCTGCGGGCCCCGCGGCTTTTTCATAGGCTTTTTCCGGCGCAGGCCGGATTTGGAAAAGCAAGGGAAGGAAGAAAGGAAGCGGACGATTTGAGCGAGTGTACCCACGATTGCTCCTCCTGCGGCGCCAGCTGCGCCAGCCGGGAGAAGCAGAGCATGCTGGAAAGCCTGCACAAGGGCTCCAGCGTAAAAAAAGTGATCGCGGTCATGAGCGGCAAGGGCGGCGTGGGCAAATCCATGGTGACGGCGCTGCTGGCCGTGATGGCCCAGCGGGCGGGCTATAAAACCGCCATTCTGGATGCGGACGTGACGGGCCCCTCCATCCCCAAGGCCTTTGGCGTCAAGGAAAAGGCCATGGGCGACGGCGAGGCCATCCTGCCGGTGAAAAGCCGGACGGGCATTGAAATGATGTCCGTCAATCTGCTGCTGGATGCGGAAAACACCCCCGTGGTCTGGCGCGGGCCTGTAATTGCGGGCACGGTGAAGCAATTCTGGACGGATGTGCTCTGGGGCGATCTGGATGTGATGTTCATCGACATGCCCCCGGGAACGGGCGACGTGCCCCTCACCGTATTCCAGAGCGTGCCCGTGGACGGGGCTGTTGTGGTAACCACTCCCCAGGCGCTGGTGGGCATGATTGTGGAAAAGGCCTTGAACATGGCGGATATGATGCATATTCCTGTGCTGGGGCTGGTGGAAAATATGAGCTACGCCGTCTGTCCCGATTGCGGAAAGCATGTGGAGGTGTTCGGCGAAAGCCACGCCCAGGAAACCGCCCAGCGGTTTAATACCCAGGTGCTGGCCCGGCTGCCCATCAATCTGAAGCTGGCCGCCGCCTGCGACGCGGGGCTTATCGAGTTGTTCGAAGGCGATTGGCTGGAGGATGCCATTCGCAAAATCCTGGCTTGAACGAAGAGAATAAAATTAAAACAATGCGGGGGGAGGTATTCTGTGGGGCATTTCGCCCCAACAGAATACCTCCCCCGCACCCTCTCTAAGAAAGCCGATTGGGAAGGGACGGTTAAAAAAACCGGCTCCTTCTCTGCCGAAAAAGAAAAAAGGAAAGTGCGGTTCCCGCCCGCCTAAGAAGATCGATTAGGAAGGGACGGGCAAAAAATGCGGCTTGCTTCTCCGCTGGCGAGAAAAAACGAGGCGTCAAAAATGTTATATTACAGTTACAAAAGTAAGAAAAAATATTTTTAAATATGTATTTTTCTTTAAAATTAGCATTGACAATCCGGAAAAAAACGTGTATGATGCTGATGGAAAAAATGCGGAATTTTTCCAATTAAAAAATAGATGCCGCAAAATTGAACGACGAAACGTGTTCGCACAAAAGGGGAGGACATCATGAAAAAAACGCTTCGTTTCCTGGCCGCGCTGCTGCTCATCCTCGCGCTCACCTGCTTCTCTGTTTCCGCCTGTGAAATTTCCCAGGAGCAGAAAAACCGGCTTCTCTATAAAATGGTAGATTCCGCCAACGCCAAGGTCGCCTGGATGATTCGTGTGGCCAAGGCCACGCCCTACGACGACGTCGCCTGGTTGCTGGCCTCCGCCTGGGCGGTGAATAAGCCCGTGCTCATTTACGCCCGCCAGATCGGCGCCACGGTGGAATGCGTATATGAAGAGCATTTTATCGACGGTCGCATTGTGTATGTGGATCCGCTGCACGTCATCAACGTGATTCACTAAGCGAGCATGACGAGCCCTTAAGAATTGCAGGGGAGCCGTTCTTTGAACTACGAAAGAAGGGTTTCCCTGCAATTTCTTTATTTTTGTTTTTTTCGCCGCTCCTTCGCGCATCCTAAAAAAGCGTTGAGCGGCTTGAAGCAGCCCGGGCATTTGCGCGCCCGGGCTGTTTTCTGCATGCCGCCATGCTTTTCGCCGCGAGGCATTATTCGTCCGCTTCGCTTATTTAATATCCATCCAGATTCCGGCGTCATGGATAGACGCATCCTTTACATTCATATAAAAGCGCTGCGCCCCATCGTTATTGGCCGTCAGCGCGATCAATACCCCCTGGGCCTTGCATTCCGCCCTTAAGGCCCGTTCAAACGCCAGAACCTTTTCAATGTCCTCTTTCTCGAATTTCTTTATCGTAAGCGCGGCGTTTCCTCTCCCTGTAAATTGCGGTCTGGCGATCGCTTGACAAACTGGAATTTGTTTTATAGAGGTCTTTGCAAATACACCATATCTACAAGGTGTACACCACACTCATATATCGGGTGATCATAATGATCCGTAAAGAAATTTGGCACGGTATGCGAGCGTACAAAGCCACATTTTTCATAAAAGGGTATCGTCAACGGGCTGTCGCCGGTTCCCACTTGCAGTATCGAAAATTGTCTGCGGTATTTTTCAACAAGAAATTCAATCAGTGCTTTGGCATAGCCTTTTCGCTGAAATGGGGGAACTGTAGCGATATTCTTAATTTCAAGTATTCCATTCCCTTCGTCCGTTACGACACACTCGCATTTCACTCCGTCATCATCAAGAACATACATTTTACCATTATAGAGATAACGGTCAACCATATCTTCCTGCTCATCCGCCAACAGGAGCAAATCAAGATATTGTTTTTTGTTCTCTGTAACTTCTACAATTCTCATCAATCACACCTGCAAATTCCGATTTATTTGGCGGAACAGCGCGGGGCGGATTGCCGCAAAAAGGTTTCTTTCCCTCTGCCGGCTCCTCCCCATTCCTTATTTCAATATTCCCCGCAGGAATTGCCCGGTGTAGCTGCCCGCGGCCTGGGCCACCGCCTCGGGCGTGCCCCGGGCCACCACCGTGCCGCCGCCGTCGCCCCCCTCGGGGCCCATATCGATCAGATAATCGGCGGTTTTGATAATATCCAGGTTGTGCTCGATTACCAACACGGTGTTGCCCGCGTCGGTGAGCCGCTGAAGCACCTGCACCAGCCGGTTCACATCATCCATATGCAGGCCGGTGGTGGGCTCGTCCAGCAGGATAATGGTGCGGCCCGTGGCCCGGCGGCTCAGTTCGGTGGCCAGCTTCACCCGCTGGGCCTCGCCGCCGGAAAGGGTGGTGCTGGGCTGGCCCAGGCGCATATAGCCCAGGCCCACGTCGTAAAGCGTGCGCAGCTTGGCCATGATGGCGGGGTGCGCCTCGAAAACGTCCATGGCCTCCTCCACCGTCATATCCAGCACGTCGGCGATGGAATAGCCCTTAAATTTAACCTCCAGCGTTTCCCGGTTGTAGCGCTTGCCGTGGCACACCTCGCAGGGCACATAAATGTCCGCCATGAAATGCATTTCAATTTTCAGCAGCCCATCCCCGGCGCAGGCCTCGCACCGCCCGCCCTTCACATTAAAGGAAAATCGGTTTTCCTTATAGCCACGCACCTTGGCCTCCGTCTGCTGGGCGAACACCTTGCGAATCAGATCGAACAGGCCGGTATAGGTGGCGGGGTTCGAGCGGGGGCTGCGGCCGATGGGGGATTGATCGATGTTGATAATCTTATCCAGCTGTTCCTCCCCCGAAATGCCGTCGTAATCCGCCCGGCGCACCCGGGCGCGGTTCAGATCGTGGGCCAGCGCCCCGTAAAGAATGGAATTGACCAAGCTGCTTTTCCCACTGCCCGATACCCCCGTGACGCAGCAGAACACGCCCAGGGGAAAATCCACGTTAATATTCTTCAAATTGTGCTCCCGGGCCCCCCGCACCGTCAGCCAGCCCTGGGGCGCGCGCCGGGCGGCGGGAATGGGAATGCATTTCTTGCCAGAAAGATACTGCCCCGTGATGGAACCGGGGGAGTTCATCACATCCTGCACCGTGCCCTGGGCCACGATATGCCCCCCGTGTTCTCCCGCGCCAGGGCCGATATCCACCAAATAATCCGCGCTGCGCAGCGTTTCCTCATCGTGCTCCACCACGATAAGCGTGTTTCCCAATTGCTGCAAATGGCGCATGGTGGCCAGCAGCCGGGCGTTATCCCGCTGATGCAGGCCGATGGAGGGCTCGTCCAGAATATACAGCACCCCCGTCAGCCCGCTGCCGATCTGGGTGGCCAGGCGGATGCGCTGGGCCTCGCCGCCCGAAAGCGTGGCCGCCCCCCGGGAAAGGGTGAGGTATTCCAGGCCCACGTCGCAAAGAAAGCCCAGGCGGGAATTGGTTTCCCGCAGGATGGGGGCGGCGATCATGCCGTCCTTTTCCGAAAAGGAAAGGCCGTTTAAAAATTCCTTGGCCCGGCGGACGTTCCAATCGCAGATTTCCGCGATATTTTTCCCGCCCACCGTCACCGCCAGGGCCTCGGGCTTCAGCCGCCGGCCCTCGCAGGCGGGGCAGGTTTCATGGGCCATATATTCCTCATAGGCCGCCTTCATGGTATCGCTCTGAGTTTCCCGATAGCGCCGCTCCAGGGAGGGAATCACGCCTTCGAAGGTGGTCTGATAGGAGCCGGTTTCAAATTGCAGCCGTATTTTCTGCGCGCCCGTGCCGTAAAGAAGCTTCTTTTTTATGTCCTTGGGCAGCTCCCGATAGGGGGTATCCATGGAGAAGCCGTAAAAATCCGCCAGCGCCTGGAACATCTGATGGGCGGTGCTGCCCGCCTCGCCGCTGTTCCAGCCCATGCAGGAAACCGCCCCCTCGTTCAGGGAAAGGGCGGGGTTGGGAATAATCAGCTCCTCGCTCACCTTCATCAGCGAGCCCAGGCCGCTGCACACCGGGCACGCGCCATAGGGATTATTGAAGGAAAACATCCGGGGGGCCAGCTCCTCAATATTCACGCCGCAGTCGGGGCAGGCGTAATTCTGGGAAAAGAGCATTTCCTCCCCGTCGGGCACGATTTGGGCCGCCGCCAGCCCCCCCGCCTGGCGCAGGGCGGTTTCCAGGCTATCGGTGAGGCGCTGCTGCACGCCGGGACGAATCACCAGCCGGTCCACCACGATATCGATGGCGTGCTTTTTCTGTTTATCCAAGGCGGGCACGTCGTCCAGCTCGTACATTTCGCCGTCAATGCGCGCCCGTACAAAGCCGCTTTTGCGCGCGTCCTCCAGCAGCTTGACATGCTCCCCCTTCCGAGCGCGCACCACGGGGGCCAGCAATTGCAGCCGCGTGCCCTCGGGCAGGGCGGTCAGCGCGTCCACCATCTGATCCACCGTCTGCTGCTTAATTTCCTTGCCGCACTGGGGGCAATGGGGCACGCCCACCCGGGCGTATAAAAGGCGCAGATAGTCGTAAATCTCCGTCACTGTGCCCACCGTGGAGCGGGGGTTGCGGGCGGTGGTTTTCTGATCGATGGAGATGGCGGGGGACAGGCCCTCGATGGAATCCACATCGGGTTTATCCATCTGGCCCAGAAACTGCCGGGCGTAGGAGGACATGCTTTCCACATAGCGCCGCTGGCCCTCGGCGTAAATGGTATCAAACGCCAGAGAGGATTTGCCCGAGCCGCTCAGTCCGGTGAACACCACCAGCTTATTGCGGGGCAGGGTAATATCCACGTTTTTCAAATTATGCTCCCGGGCGCCCCGGATAATGATTTTATCTTCCATGCCTGGCTTCTCCTTGCTTTCTGGCGCAAACAAACGCATATTTCCCCAGGCCGGGATGCAGTCGCCCCCCCCCGGCCGGAACCCTATAATAGCACATTTGTTCGCATTTTGGAAGGGGTAATTTTTGCCTTGGGGCGGTTTTTTCGTTCCGCAAAAGGGCTATGAAAATTTTAGTGCGCGAAACGCCTCTGCTCCCTTCCGTCAGCAGAGAAGCAGGCCAATTTCCCGATACCTGCCCGTTCCTGATCGGCTTTCTTAAAGAAGGTGCGGGAGAGGTATTCTGATGAGCGCCGCTTTTTAGGGCGGCTCAGACTGTCAAAAAAGTATCGAGCAAACTTGCTGGATGCAATGAAGGGCGGCCAGTCCTTCATTTTTTACGCCCCGCGCTACTCATCAAAGCGGAAGCGCGGGGCGAAATGCCCCCAAAGAATCCCTCACCCGTATAATGCTATCCCGTTCCTATTCCGCCTCCGCCAGCTGCTGACGCAGGGTGGTAAAGCGGGTGGCGATGTGATTATTGCGCACCATGGCCTCGATGCAATCCTCCCGCCCCACCAGCACCACCAGCTTCCGGGCGCGGGTAAGGGCGGTATAGAACAGATTGCGGGTCAGCAGTCGGGGCGGCCCGCCCACCACGGGCATCACCACGCAAGGGAATTCGCTGCCCTGGCTTTTATGCACCGAAAGGCAATAGGCCAGTTCCAGTTCCTCCAGCTGAGGATAATCGTATTCCACCGTGCGCTCGTCGTCATAGCGAACGGCGACCACCCGATCCTGGACGTCCACCTGGGAAATAAAGCCCACGTCGCCGTTAAAAACGCCCTCGCCTTCCTCGCCCCCATCCGTTTTCCAGGCCAATTGATAATTGTTGTGGGTGTGCATCACCTTGTCCCCCGTGCGGAAAACGGTTTCGCCGAAAACGATTTCCTTTTTCCAGGGGGCGGGAGGGTTCAGGGCGGCCTGAAGCCGGGCGTTCAGGGAAAACACCCCCGCCTCGGCCTTTTTGGCCGGGGCCAGCACCTGAATATCCCGTGCGGGGGAATCGCTGTGCAAAAAGGCGGGCAGTCGCCGGGCGCACAGGCCCACGATGGCCTCCGCCGCAGCCTCGGGCAGGGGCTTGCGCTCAAAAAAGAAATCGCTGTCCCGCCGGTTCAGCAGGGGGGGCTCCCCGTGATTGATACGGTGAGCGTTCACCACGATCAGGCTTTCCTCGGCCTGGCGAAAAATATCCGTCAGCCGCACGGAGGGCACGCAGCCGCTTTTGAGAATATCCCCCAGCACGTTGCCCGCGCCCACGGAGGGCAATTGATCCGCGTCCCCCACCAGAATCAGCTTGCAGCCGGGCTTCAGCGCGCGCAGCAGGCTACGCATCAGGAATACGTCCACCATGGACATTTCATCCACAATCACGCAGGCGCAATCCAGGGGGTTCTGCTCGTCCCGCTGAAATTTGCCCTCCTCCCCGGCGAATTCCAGCAGCCGGTGCAGCGTTTTGGCCTCGTGGCCGGTGGCCTCGCTCATGCGCTTGGCGGCGCGGCCCGTAGGGGCCGCCAGCAGCGCGTCCTTGCCCACCAGGGAAAGAATGCAATTGATGATGGTGGTTTTCCCCGTGCCCGGGCCGCCGGTAATCACCATCAGCCCTTGCCGCACCGCCTCGGAAACCGCCCGGCGCTGATTTTCGCTGAACTGGATACCGTTGCGCTTTTCAAATTCCCCGATTTCCCGGGAAAGGGAGGGCCGGGGCTTTTCGGGCGCGTCCCGCAGCAGCAGACGCAGATAGCGCGCCGTTTCCTTTTCGGCATAGAAATAGGCGGAGAGCATCACCGCGTCCCGGCCCTCCGCGTCCACGGCCACCAGCTCCCGGGCGAAAAGCAGCGCGTCCAGGGGGTGCAGCAGCTGCTCCGCGTCCACACGCAGGGCCCGGGCCGCCCGCTCCAGCAGCAGCTCCCGGGGCAGATAGGTGTGGCCCTCGCCGTTGGCCGATTCCTGCAGCACATATTTCAGGCCCGAACGCAGGCGGAATTCGCTGTCCTGGGGAATGCCCAGGGAAAGGGCGATGCGATCCGCCGTGAGAAAGCCCACGCCCTCGATATCGTCGATCAGCCGGTAGGGATTTTCCCGGATCTTGCGCTGCGCGTCCGCGCCGTAGGCCTTGCTGATCTTCACCGCCAGGGCGGGGGATACGCCGTAGGATTGCAAAAAAACCATGGCCTCCCGGGCGGCGTATTGCTCCCGAAAGGATTCGGCCAATTGCGCCGCGCGCTTTTTACCGATGCCGGGCACCTCGGTCAGCCGCTCGGGCTGCTCGGAAAGCACATCCAGGGTGCGCTTGCCGAATTCCTGCACCAGCAGCCGCGCCGTGGAGGGGCCCACCCCCTTAATCAGCCCCGAGCCCAAATAACGCTCGATGCCCAGCAGCGTGGTGGGCTGGCGAATCTCGCAGGCGGTGGCTTTCCATTGCTTGCCGTATTGGGGATGCTCCACCCACCCCCCCGAAAGGGATACCTGCTCCCCCGGGGCCAGGGCGGGCAGCGCGCCCACCACGGTCACGCTTTCCCGGCCCGCCTTTGCCTGCACCACGGAATATCCGTTTTCTTCGTTGCGAAAAATCGTTTCTTCAATAATGGCTTCCAATTGCTCGGCCATAGCTGCTCCTATTCGTTGCGTAGCTCCTGTTCCCGTTCCTTTTGCAGGGCGGTAAGCAAATGCGCGTTAGCCCCGGGGCAGCGCGCTTCCAGGGCGGAAAGCAGCGTGCGCATTTCCGCCCGGCGGGTGTGCCCATCCACAGGGCAGGGATTTTTCAGCACGGGCAGCCCCTGCCGCCTGCAAAGGGCGGCCAAGGCGCTCTCGGGACTGTCGATGAGGGGGCGGATCACCCGCACCCCCGCCCTCTCCATATTCGCCGAAGGGGCCAGGCGGTAAAAGCGCCCCTCGGACAGGGCGCTCATCAAATACGTTTCCAGCGCGTCCTCCCGGTGATGGGCCAGGGCCAGGCTTTGGCAACCCTGCTCCGCCGCCATGCGCAGCAGCGTGCCCCGCCGCAGCCGGGCGCACAGGGCGCAGGGGTTCTTTTCCTTTGCCAGGGTGGGCAGAAGATCGGTTTCCCGCAGTATGAAGGGAATATCCCAGGCCCGGCACAGAGCGGCGATGGGGGATGTATCAAAGGGCTCGCCCAGTTTAATGGTCAGCGCGCAGAGGGAAAAGGGCCGGGGCGAAAAGCCGCGATAGGCCCGCAGAAGCGCCAGCAGCGCCATGGAATCCTTGCCGCCCGATACGCCCACGGCGATTTTATCTCCCGCCGCGATGAGATGATAGCGCTCATCCGCCCGGCGCAGCTCCCCCAGCAGCCTTTGCACGCCTCTCGCCCCCCGTTTCTTCCCCCTCATTATAGCAGGGAACGGCCCGCAAAGCAACCTTCCCCCCTTGTGGCGCAGGGAGAATTGTGCTAAAATACCAGGGGTGAAAACGCCGCGAAGAATACTTTGATGAAGCACGGAGGAAAAACTTCCTTGAGTAATTTACAGGGCATGAAAATCGGCATGATCTCGCTGGGCTGCGTGAAAAATCGGGTGGATTCCGAGCAGATGCTGGGCACGCTGAAAGCGGCGGGCTGCGAAATCGTGCAAAAGCCGGAGCAGGCGGATATTCTGATCGTGAACACCTGCGGCTTTATCGCGCCGGCCAAGGAGGAATCCATCGACGCGATTTTTGAAATGGCGCAATATAAAGAAAAAGGGCGCTGCCGGGTGCTGTGCGTCACCGGGTGCCTGGCCCAGCGCTATGAAAAGGATTTGCTTTCCGAAATTCCCGAAATTGATTGCCTGCTGGGAGTTTCCCAATACGGGGAGCTGGCGGGCTATCTGGAAAAGGCGCTGGAGGGCAAGCGCCCCGTGGCCACCGCCCGGAAAAAGGATTTTTTGGAGTGCGGCCGGGTGCTCACCACGCCCAGCTATTCCGCCTATATCAAAATCGGCGACGGCTGCGACAATCGCTGCGCTTACTGCGCCATTCCGCTGATTCGCGGGGGGTATCGCTCCCGCCACCGGGAGGCCATTTTGCAGGAAATGCGCCAGCTGGCCGCCCAGGGCGCGCGGGAGCAAATTCTCATCGCCCAGGATACCACCCGCTATGGCCGCGACACAGGGGATTCCCTGGCCGCCCTGATGACGGAGGCGGCGAAAATCCCGGGGGTGGATTGGCTGCGGACGCTGTATCTGTATCCCGACGAACTGACGGAGGAAACGCTGGATGTGATGGCTGCCCATGAAAATATCTGCCGCTATCTGGATCTGCCCCTGCAGCACGCCGCCCCCGGCCTGCTGCGGGCTATGAACCGACGGGGTACGATGGAGCATGTGCGCGCCATGCTGGCCGCCGCCCGGGCCCGGGGCTTCTGCCTGCGCACCACCTTTATCGTGGGCTTCCCCGGGGAAACGGAGGCGGATTTTGAGGTGCTGATGCGCTTCACTGAGGAAATCGCCTTCGACCGGATGGGCGCCTTCGCCTTCTCCCCCGAGGAGGATACCCCCGCCGCGTCGATGCCGAACCAGATTCCCGAGGAAATTAAGCAGGCGCGGCTGGACCGGCTGATGCGGCTTCAGGCGAAAATCAGCCTGGCCCGGAACCAGGCCCGCGTGGGCCGGGAGGAAAAGCTGCTGGTGACGGGTCGCCGGGAAAACGCCTACACGGCGCGCTCCGCCTGGGAGGCCCCGGACGCGGACGGCGAAATCCTTCTGCACAGCGACGCACCCCTCCAGGAGGGGGAATTTGTGCACGGCCGCATTCTTTCCGCCGATACCTACGACCTGACCGCCCAAAAAATCTGACGGCGCGGCGGGAATTCTTTCCTTTTCGCGCGCCCGCTTGACCGAGCCGGGGCCCAGGGGCTATAATAAACCCACGGGGATAACCGCCCGCCGCTTTTCCCAGGTGGCCACGCTGCAAAAACGGGGCGCGCCGGAAAAGGCGGGAAAAGAATTTCGTAATTTTTGCTGAACCTTGCAAGAAATGGGAAAGGTGCGCCGTTGTATGAACGACCGGGCAGGAGAAAGAGGCGCGCCCGCGCGTATGGACGAAGCGCAGTTCGAAGCGCTTTATGCGCAATACGCGGGGGATGTGCTCCGGATGAGCTATTTTTATCTGGGCGACCGGCAAAAGGCGGAGGATGTGACCCAGGACGTTTTCGTGCGCCTGCTGACGCATACCCCCGAGCTGGTGCCCGGCAAGGAAAAGGCCTGGCTGCTGAAAGTGGCGCTGAACCGCTGCCGCGATCTGTGGCGCGCCGCCTGGGTAAAGCGGGTGGTGCTGGGCAGCCCCGCCATGGAATTAACCCCCGCCCCCGGTAATCTGGAGGATCGCCTGGAGCGGCAGGAGCTGCTGGCCGCTATCCGGCGGCTGCCCCCCGATTTCCGGGATGCGATTTTGCTGCATTATTATCAGGGCTACGGCATCGCCGAAATCGCCAATATGCTGCATGTGCCCGAGGGGACGATTTCCAGTCGCCTTTCCCGGGGCAGAAAAAAGCTGGAAGAAATATTAAAGGAGAGTGGAGCGCAATGAAGAACGTGGAGGAAAGGCTGCGGCAATTGCCCGAAATGGCCTCGTCCGCCGGTCTTCAAGCGGATGAGGCGCTGAAACGAAGGATTATGCAGGCGGCCCGGGGAAAAACGCAGGGCCGGGCGCGGGCGCGGCGGCTGATTCCCGCCCTGTGCTGCGCGCTGGCGCTGCTGGTGGGCGGCGGCGTATACGCGGCCTCCCCCCGGGGCGGAAGCGCGCCCCAGGAGCCCGTGCTGCTCAGTTCTCAGCCTGCCGGCGCTTCCCAGGCCCCGGGGGCCAAGCTGGCGCTGGATGTGCCGGTTGGCAGCATCTCCATCCGCGCGTCCTCCAATCCCTCCTATCGCAGCCTGTGGGCCCCCGCTTCGGGGGGAAATTTCCCGCTTATCGGCGTGAACGGCCGCTATTACCGGCTGCTCACCAATCCCACCGCCCTGACGGATTCCATGCTGGGCGATTCCCTGGGCACGGTGGATACCTATACCAGCGAGCCCGCCCTGGCCGGACGCAGCGGAATTTGCTCCAACGCGGTGAACGCCGGGGAAACAGTGTACGCCGTGCGCGGCATGAGCGGCGCGGCGGTGGCCGCCCGGGTGGATGGTCAGCTGCGGGCGTTCCAGCGGGTATCCTTCGGCGATAACGCGCTGGTGGGCGGCGAAACGCTGGCTGATACCCTCCGGGCGGGCAAGGCCGTGGCGCTGGAGCTTTCCGGCGTGGGCACCATTAACGACGCGGAAACCGCCCAGCGGCTTATCGGCGTTTTAACCGCCAACGCCAGCTATCAGCGGGCGGGCAGCGGCGAAACCGCGCAATCTTTGCTGATTCAATTGCAAAACGGCCTGACGCTGCAAATGGCCGTGAACGGCGAACGCCTGCTGGCCTGCGGCACCTGGGCCTGCCCCGAATTCTTCGAGGCGTTCCAGGAAGCGCTGCAATAACGAAAAGAACTTCATCCTGCATACGCCCCGGCCTGTATCCCATCCACAGGCCGGGGCGTTTTTTTTATGCAGGCAAAGACGGCTGCGTGTGTTGTAATTATACATTAAAGTCAAAAACAATAGAATAAATATTCAAAAACAGCTTGACAAGTGTATAAAGATGCATTATAATGCATTCATCAAACAAAAGGAGGACGCAAACATGCTGAACTCGAAGAAATTAAAAATGCTGGTATCCCTGATGGCCGCTCTGATTCTGTGTCTGTCCTCCGTCAGCGCCATGGCGTGCACGGCGATTTACGTCGGCTCCGACCTGACTGCGGACGGAACTACGATGTTCGCCCGTTCCGAGGATATTTCCAACAGCTATAACAAGCTGTTTTATGTAAGCCCCGCCGGGAACCACGCCGCCGGTGAAGAATACGCCGGCTGCTACGGCTTCACCTACACCTTCACCAAACCCAGCTACAGCTACACCGCCTTCAGCGACGATAACGGCGCGGCGGTGGGCAACGAATGCCCGGATTGCGGCGGCACGCACCCCCACACCCCCTATGAGGCGGGCGGCACCAACGAAATGGGCGTGACCGTCAGCGCCACCGAAACCATCGGCTGCTCCGACGCGATTTACGCCGTGGATCCCTATGTGGATACCGGCATCGAGGAAGCCGAAATTCCCACCGTGCTGCTCAGCGAGGCCGCAACGGCGAAGGAGGCCGTTACGCTGCTGCTGAACATCTACGACACGGCGGGCTGCGCGGGCGGCTCGGGCGTATTCATCGCCGACAGCCAGGAAACCTGGTATATCGAAAACGCCTCCGGCACCCAGTATGTGGCGCTGAAGCTTTCCTCCTCTATGGCCTTCGCCCAGCCGAATATGTCCATTATCGGCCTGATTGATCTGGACGATACGAAAAACGTTATCGCTTCCAAAAATCTTATCGCCGTGGCCGAGCAGGCCGGCGCGTATGTGGGCGATAAGGAAGCCAACACCATCGACTATGTGGCCTCCTATAACGCCGATCAGACCGCCGGAAGCCGCATGGTGAACGCGCTCAAATTCTTTAACGCCGAAACTGCCAAGGAAGAGCCCGCCGTATCCGATTATACGATTTCCAACGTGAACGCCCAGGGCGATATCGTGCCGCTGTACACCGCTATCACCCTGGATCACGCCTACACGGTGGACGACGTGGTGAAATATTATCACATCGCCGGTATCGGCTCCACCCGTAACCTGGAAACCCACATTTTCGTTCTCTCCGGGAAGGACGGCCCCACCGGCACCGTGGAGTGGGTGGCCATGGACGACGCGGCGCTGAGCGTGTTCGTGCCCTATTACCCCATGCTGACCACGGATACCTACGCTGGCTATAAACTGAGCACGCTGCCCGCTGAATTCGCCGCCGAAAAGCCCGAAAACGCCGTGGCCTACGCCACCACCAAATATCAACGGGATGAAAACGGCGAGCGCGTGCCCGTGGAAGGCTATTGCGCGCTGCCCGCCAATTGGGCCAATTCCGTCTATTGGACGATGGACGCGCTTTCTAACCTGTATGAGGCCGGAAACCTGACAGACGAGCAAAAAACCGCCGTCGCCGATAAGCTGGCCGCCCTCCAGACGGAATGCTACGACGCCTTCGCCCAGCTGGACGCCGACGCCCTCACCCCTGAAGCCGCCACCGCCGCCAGCAGCGCCCTGGCCGCGAAGGTTCACGCCGCCTGCATGGAGCTGGTCAACGCCATTAAATAAAAAACAAAAACAAAATATTTGCGGGGGAACCGTTCTTTGTCCAACAAAGAGCGGTTCCCCCGCATTATTTATTAATTTTACTCTTTCCCTTCGCCGCGCTGCCAGGCCTCCCGGTAGGCGGTGGGGGTAACGCCCTTCTGGCGCTTGAATTGGCGCACGAAGGAGGTGTATTGGCTGTAGCCCACCTTTTCCGCAATATCCGCCACGGTTTCCTCGGTGGAGCGCAGGAGGGTGCAGGCGCGGTTCATTTTGCAGGTGAGGATGTAATCGGAAATGTTGCAGCCCATCTGCTCCTTAAATTTATGGGAGAGGGAGGAAATGTTCAGGCCGAAGCGCTCGGCCACGGTGCCCACGGTAAGGGTATCCAGCTCCTCGCAGGCGGAAATGTAATTGGCCACGCCCGTCATTTCGGTGGTGCTGCTGGAAAGATCGTTTTCCGTCATCCATTGCAGCGCCTGGGTGTGCAGCCGCTGCAGGCAGGCGATCATATCCTCGGGATCGTTCATATACATGCCCTGCAGGCTGGCGGCGTAATTCTCCTCGCCGCCCTCCGGGTTCTGGCGGGAGGGGGCCTGAAGATACAGATTGATCATTTCGGAAACCAGGCTGACGGTGTAGAAATATTCCGGCGTGTGCTGGCGCACCAGCTTCATCAGCACATCGTAAAGGAAGGCGGTGCGGTTGCGATCCTGGTTTTCCAGGGCCGCGCCCAGGGCGCGCAGCTCCTCCCGGGGATAGAACAGCTCGTTTTCATCCGCGGCCTGATACAGCGCCACCGCCTTGGCCGGATCGCGCCGGGCGGCGGACAGCGCCTGCATGTAGGATTCCTGGGCGCGGGTGAAATGGGTGAATTCGCCGCCCAGGGAAAAGCGCGGCCTGCTCTCCGCCGGGCCCAGCTGGCCAATGAAGGCCCGCAGCTCCCTTTCCAGGGGCGCGCGGCTTTCCGAATCCATGCCCACCATCATCACATACGCGCTGCGCTCGGCATAGGCGAAGCCGTACACATCGTGCTGCTGGGCCAGATATTCCAGAGCGCGGCCCGTCAGCTCCTCCCGGTCCTCCCCCGCCGCTTCCATCAGCAGAATCACGCGGTAGGGCTGGCGGAAGGCGATATCCAGGCGGCGCAGGTTATCCTCCGCCTCCTCCTCGCCGCGGTATTTGCCCCGGATCAGGCGAATGAGGGCGTGGCCCCGCATGGTGTTCTGGCGCATCTCATCCAGCTCCTGGCTGCGGGATTGCAGCTGGTGCATGGCGTTTTGCAGGCGCACCACGCCGGGGCCGCCCCCCGGGGCGATATCGTCCGCCAGGGTGACAAGCTGCTCGATGGGCTTGGCGTGGCGGCGGGAGAAAATCACGATGGCCCCAAAGCAAAGAGCGCTCACCGCCGCGGAAAGGGCCATAAAGCTGGTGAGCATCGTGCGCGCCATGGCCCCGATATTGCTGATTTCCGCAATGTAGAGATAGGTCAGGCCCGTGGAGGGGCTGTACCGGGCGTATTGATAGCGCCCGTCGGGCCGCTTGCCCGGCTCGTTAAGGGGCATGGCGGGGGCCTCCCCCTGGAAGGGATAGAGCAGCGTGTTCCCCGCCAGGATGTATAATTCGCTTTGGGGCGGGGCAACCCGGGTCATGGCCCGCACGCTGCTTTCCTGAATTTCGAAAATCAGGTATCCGCCCGACACCGTGGTAAGCGGCTGAATATACAATAGCGCGGCGGGCAGATTCAGCTGCCCGGCAGTGACCCGCTGACAGGGCACCCAGCCCTTCACCAGCACGGCGCTCAGGCCGTTGAGCGGGCGAAAGCGCCCGGAAACGGAATCGTACACCAGGCGGTAATAGGAGGTGAGGTAAGTGCCCACGCCGGAGAAAACCACCTGGGGCTGCGCCCGGTGGTAATACAGAATATCGCGGAAAAACGTATTGGTATTTTTAAAGGCCAGCAGCGACCGCTGCACGCCATAACGGGCGGAATAATCGAAATTCTGAAGGGAAACCAGGCCGAAATCCCGCATGTTATCCAATTGCGCGCCGATGGCGGCCATCTGCTCCACCCGCTGGTCAAAATCCGTCACGATTTTATCCAGCGCGCTCTCCAGCGTCTCCCGGGCGTTTTTCTCCGTTTCCTGGGCGAGGAAGGAATTGAAAAACAGGGTGAAGGCCAGAAAGGGCACGGCCAGCACCAGCAGATACGTCGCGGCGTATTTCAGCCAGAGAGAAGGATACCATTTTTCCTTTTTCGCCGCTTTTTCCCGCATGATATGCCCCCTCGATATTAAAACGCCGCGCGCGCAGCCTATGCTCAAATTAAAATATCCAATCCGCGCCGCGAATTTGTATATGCTAATTTGAGAATAGCGCCGCAGCCCCCGCGTCATTCAGAAAACGCCGCAGCCAGGCGGGAAGAAATTCTCCCCGCCTGGCCTTCATGATACCCGATTGCACCCTTTGTTGTCAAGAGCAAACGGAATTTCGCTTTTTTTCACAAAAGGCGCTTTTCGTATTCCTTAGAATTTGCCGTCCAGGTAATCCTGATACCACTGGGTCCATTCCTCGGCCCGGTAGCCCTGGCAATCCTTCAGGTGCTTTTCCCACTTGGCGTCGTCGATGCCGTTGACCACGCAATCCGCCACGAAGGAATCCAGATAGGCCTTCAGGTCGGTATAGATCATGTTGCGCTCTTCCAGCTTGGCGCTGTCCACAGGGCGCTGGGGGAACATGACGTTCTGGATATAGGGCTTCACAACCTCTACCAGCTTGCGGCGCACGGTGGCGTCGGCGGGCGCGTCGTCATGATACTGGGCCACTTCGGTGGGCAGGGTGAAGGCGGGGGCGTTGCCGTAGGAGCCGTAGGTGTACTTCATGTTTTCACGAGTGAAGTCCACGGTGACGGATTCCGGCCACAGCTCGTAAACCACGCCGTCCTGCAGCTCCCACAGGATGCCTTCCTCGCCCAGGCGCCAGGTCATCTTGGTCCTGGTATCGGCGTTCTGCGCATCGTACCACTGCACCAGCTTGGCGGGATCCTTGCAGGCGGCGGTGATGGCGAAGCCGTAGCTGTTGGCGCGATAGTAGCCGTCATAGCCGGGCTGCACGGGCTTGATTTCGGGATAATCGGAGGCCTGGAGGGGCTCCAGCGCCACGAATTCCTTGGCCTTTTCAGAATCGAAGTTGGAAGCGGGGGTCCAGCCGCGGTAGGTCAGGCCCACATATTCCTTCAGGCGGGCGTAGAACTGCTGGTTGGTCATGGTGAAGCCCTCCACATCCAGCAGGCCTTCCACCGCGAAGCGATGCCAATATTCCAGGCCGGCGCGGAATTCGGGCAGGGTGGGGGTGAAGACGACCTGGTTGTCCTTGATGGCCAGATAGCCGTCGCCGCCGTTCACCAGCTCGGTGATGCCCCAGGGATGCATGAAGAACATGAAGTGGGCCGCCCAGTTATTCTGGGTGAACAGCACGGGGATTTCATCCGCCTGGCCGTTGCCGTTGGGATCGCCTTCCTTGACGGCCTTGCAGACGTTGTAGAATTCCTCGGTGGTCTTGGGCATTTCCAGGTTCAGCTTATCCAGCCAGGCCTTGTTGATGAACTGGATGGAGTTGCCGTCATCCTCGGGGCTCACATACATGGAAGTGGGCAGGGAGTAGATGTGGCCGTCGGTCTGGGTGAGGTTTTCCTTCACGTTGGGATACTGCTCGAAGATATCCATCACATGGGGGCAATTTTCCTCGGTGAGGTATTCGTCCAGGGCGACGAAGAGGGGCAGGTTGCGGGTGAGCTGATTCTGGCTGACGGTGTTGATGAAGGCGTCGGGCAGCGCGCCGGTGGCCAGATAGATACCCACCTTATCGTTCACGGTGCTGGCTTCCAACTCGTCGTAGTAAATCTTGATGCCGGTGTTCTTTTCCGCCAGGATGGCGCCGGGCTTGGTGGCGTAGCCGTCGCTCTTATCCAGGGCATGGCGCTGCACGACGATGGTGAATTCGTAATCCTCGGCCAGCACGTTGGGGATCGCGGCCAGGCTCAGCGCCAACACCGCAACCAGGAACAGGGAAATAAGCTTCTTCATTCGGGGTTTCCTCCTTTTTTATTTTCACCGCGTCCGCGGCGAATATCGACGCCTGGGGGCGCGTCAGCCCTTGAGGGAGCCGATCATCACGCCCTGAACGAAATACTTTTGCAGGAAGGGATACACCACGATCACCGGCAGCGTGGAAACCACGATGACGCCGTATTTGATGACCTCGCCCATCTTCTCCATCTGGGCGGCCGCCTCCACATCGCCGCCCACCATGGAGACGTCCTCGTAGGTCTTGGCGGCCAGCAGAATCTCCCGCAGATACAATTGCAGGGGATACTTGTTCCGGTCGGTGAGGAAGATCATGGCGTTGAAATAGGAGTTCCATTGCGCCACCAGGGCGTACAGCGCGATCACCGCGATGATGGCCTTGGACAGGGGCAGCACGATGGAGAAGAAATAGCGCTGATTGGTGCAGCCGTCGATGGAGGCCGCCTCGTACAATTCCACCGGCAGGGAACTTGTGAAGAAGGAGCGGGCGATAATGATGTTATACACCGAGGAGCAACCCAGGATAATCATCAGAATCCTGCTGTTCACCAGGTTCAGCTGCTTCACCACCAGATAGAAGGGGATCAGGCCGCCGCCGAAATACATGGTGAACACGAACAGGCCCATGAAGATGCTCCGGCCGGGCAGATCGCGGCGGGAGAGGGAATAGCCCGCCATCACCTGCACCATGGTGGACACCACCATGCCCAGGCCCGCGTAGAGGATGGTGTTGGCATAGCCGATCCAGATGCGGTTATCCGCGAACACCCGGTTATAGCCCATGGTGGTAAAGCCCATCGGCCAGAGCAGCGGCGTGCCGGAATTGACGTAGGCGGGATCGCTCACCGAGGCCATCAGCACGAACCACAGCGGATAAATGAAGATAATCAGCAGCAGGATAATCAGGAAGTATACGACCCCGTTGAACACCCGGTCCACCCGGGTTTCATGGATTTTTTTGCTGTGCTTAACGCCCGAAATGCTCATGTTCGTCCTTCTCCTTCCTCACCACAGGCTGCTGCCCGAGAGCACCTTGGCGGCCTTGTTCACCAACACCAGCATCACAAAGTTAATCACATTGTTGAACAGGCCGATGGCGGTGGAATAGCTGTACTGCGAGTCCTGCAGGCCCACCTTGTAGGTATAGGTGGAAATGATTTCGGAGGCGGTCATGTTCAGGCTGTTTTGCAGCAGGAAGGCCTTTTCATAGCCCACGTTCATAATGGAGCCGAAGTTCATCACCAGCAGGATCACCATGGTGGGCATGATGGTGGGAATATCGATATTCCAGATGCGCTGCAATTTGTTCGCGCCGTCGATGATGGCGGCCTCGTGCAGCTCGGGGCTCACGCCGGAGAGGGCGGCCAGATAAATGATGGAGGACCAGCCCGTGCTCTGCCACACGCCGGACCAGACGTACACATGCTTAAACGCGGAGGGCGAGCCCATAAAGAAGAACGGATCCCGGCCCAGATAGCCCAGCAGCGTGTTGATAAAGCCGCTGCGGGGAGAAAGGAACACGTTCAGCATGCCCGCCAGCACCACGATGGAGATGAAATGCGGGGCGTAGGAGGCCGTCTGCGCGAAGCGCTTGAGGCCCTGCTTGGGGGTGTAATTCAGCAGCAGCGCCAGGATGATGGGCATGGGGAAGCCCGCCAGCAGGCTGTAGAAGCTGATGGTCAGCGTGTTGCTCAGCAGCATGGAAAAGCGGGGGGAATTGAAGAAATTCCGGAAATGCTTCAGGCCCACCCAGGGGCTGCCCTCGATGCCCTTGAAGGCGAAGAAATCCTTGAAGGCGATCTGAATGCCGTACAGCGGCCAATAGGCGAACAGGGCCAGATACACCGTGGCGGGAAGCAGGAAAATATAGAGGAAGTAATTGGCCTTCATCTGCTTGAGGATCAGATGACGGCGGCGCTGGCGATCATTGCGCGGCAGCGTCCGGGCCGGGGCGTTTTGCATAGAATTCCTTCCCTTCGTTGTGTAATTATCAATCGGTGCGAACGCGCGGCGGGCGAGGCCCCGGACGCGCTCCGGCGGGAAAATGGAAAAAAGAAAAGGAAGCCGCGTTCCTTCGGTGAAGCTGCACAGAAGAAAAGCGCCGTTTGCTTTCATTCCTTCCCTTTTGTGTTTAAAGCATACCATATCGGCAGGGAAATGGCAAGTTTCTTTATCCGGCGAAAGGGGTAGCATGATTTGTGGCCGCGCAGGGCGGAAATTTCCCGTTCAAAAGCAAAATATGCTACATTTCCTTTGAAAAAATGCTACATTCAGGCCGTATTTGGCCTGTTTCACGGATGTTTCACAGGAAAAGGCCCTTCCCCTTCCCTGCGACGGGCGCGCGCTCCCCCGCGCTTTCTTCCTATATAAAAACGCGGTTTGCCCGCGCGCCCCTGCATCCAATAAAAGGATTTCGCTTGTTTCGACGATGAAATACGCCGATTCCTTTATTCTGCTTTTATATACCCGTTCAGTCTTCGCCGGAGGATCGTTCCGACAAGCGCTCCCCCTGCCTGCCCGGGGAGAAGCAAATGATTTTCTTCTTACTTTCTTCTCTTCTCCAATCGGCTTTCTTGAGCGCGCGGCTCCAACAAGTGCTCCCATACCTGCCCGGGGAGAAGCAAGCGGATTTTTCCCTCCCCCTCTCCTCCCCAAGCGGCTTTCTTGGGAGGGTGCGGGAGGAGGTTCTTTGGCCAACAAAGAACCTCCTCCCGCATTATTTCCTTAATGCATCGCGCTTAGAATTTGCCGTCCAGGAAATCCTGATACCACTGGGTCCATTCGTCCGCATGGTAGCCCTGGCAATCCTTGAGATGCTTTTCCCACTTGGCGTCGTCAATGCCGTAAACCACGCAGTCCGCCACGAAGGAATCCAGATACGCCTTCAAATCGGTATAGATCATGTTGCGCTCCTCCAGCTTGGCGCTTTCCACAGGGCGGGAGGGGAAGATTTCCTTTTGCAGATAGGGCTTCACCACCTCCACCATCTTCAGGCGCATGGTGGCGTCGGCGGGCGCGTCGTCATGATACTGGGAAACCTCTGTGGGCAGCAGGAAGGTGGGCGCGTTTTCGGAGCAGCCGTAGGTGTAGATCATGTTGGAGCGGGTGAAATCCACGGTGACGGATTCGGGATAGAGCTCATAGAGCACGCCGTCCTGAATCTCCCACAGAAGGCCCTCCTCGCCCGCGCGCCAGGTCATCTTGGTTTTGGTATCGGCGTTCTGCGCGTCGTACCACTGCACCAGCTTGGCGGGATCCTTGCAGGCGGCGGTGATAACGAAGCCGTAGCTGTTGCCCCGGTAGGTGTTCCAATGGCCGTTCTGCACGGGGGTGATTTCGGGATAATCGGAGGCGGTGAGCGGCGGCAGGGCCACATACTCCCGGGCCGTTTCGGTGTCGAAGTTATTGGCGGGGGTCCAGCCGGAATAGGTCAGGCCCACGTAGCTCTTCAGCCGGGCGTAGAACTGCTGGTTGAGCATGGTGAAGCCCTCCACGTCCAGCAGGTCTTCCTCCGCGAAGCGATGCCAGTATTCCAGCGCCGCGCGGAATTCGGGCAGGGTGGGGGTGAAGAGCACTTTCCCCTCGTCGATCTTCAGATAGCCGTCGCCGCCGTTCACCCATTCGGTGATGCCCCAGGGACTCATGAGGAACATGAAATGCGCCGCCCAGTTATTCTGGGTAAACAGCACGGGAATCTCATCCTTCAGGCCGTTGCCGTTGGGGTCGCCATCCTTGACAGCCTTGCAAACGTTGTAAAATTCCTCGGTGGTGGTGGGCATTTCCAGGCTCAGCTTGTCCAGCCACGCCTTATTGATGAACTGAATCGCGCCGCCGTCGTTTTCATTGCTCACATATTTCCAGGTGGGCAGGGAATAAATGCGGCCGTCGGTCTGGGTGATGCTGGCCTTCACCTCGGGATACTGCTCGAAAACGTCCATCAGATGGGGGCAGTTTTCCTCGGTGAGGTATTCATCCAAGGGGGTGAAGAGGGGCAGGTTGCGGGTGAGCTGCTCCTGGCTGATGGTGTTGATGAAGGCGTCGGGCAGCGTGCCGCTGTTCAGCATGATATTCACCCGGTCCGTGGCCACGCTGGCGTCCATCTCGTAATAATCAATTTTGAGGCCGGTGTTCTGCTCCGCCAGAATGGCGCCGGGCTTCGTGCCGTAGCCGTCGCTCTTATCCATGGCGTGGCGCTTCACGGCGATCTGGAAATCGTAATCCTCCGCCAGCACGTTGGGAATCGCGGCCAGGCTCAGCGCCAGCACAGCCGCCAGAAACAGGGAAACGAGCTTTTTCATGGAAAAACCTCCTTCGGCGTGTTTGCCGCTTGCGCGGCGGGAAACGGGAGAAGTGGGAAAACGCCCTTCGCCTTGCCTTGCCCGGCGGGCCGTTTCGCTTCCTCCTGGAACGAGATCAGCATAGCATAGCCGTTTCTTCCATGACAAGTTTCCCTTTCTGTTTCAAGGTGTAGTAATATTTGAACCCCTTGATTTTCCTTGTTTTTCGCCTCTCTCCCGGCAAATTATGCTACGCGCCTCCAACAAAAAGCTATGAGGCGAGGGCGAAAAAACGAGAAAATAATAAGCGAGGGAGCCTCCTTTGGCGGCCAAAGAAGGCTCCCTCGCGCTTCCTCAAGAAAGCGGTATGGATAAATGCAGCGTCATAAAGGAATCTTGCTTCTCCGCAAGGCAAACGAAAAGACCTATTCAAAATTACGCTTGCGTATCCCTGCCTTGGCGGAGAAGCAAGCCGCTTTCCCGCCGTCCCGATTCGCCTAACCGGCTCTCTTAGAGGGGAGCAGGAGAAAACGTTCTTTTACCTTTCCTGCAATTGCTGGCACAGATCGCTGACCAGGTTGTTAAGCGTGGGCGAGGTTTTCACCTCCTGGGTCACTTTCTGGCAAGCATGATTCACGGTGGAATGATCGCGGCCGCCGAAGCAATCGCCGATCATGGTCAGCGGCGCGCCCACCACCTCCCGGGCGATGTACATGGCGATTTGCCGGGGAACGGCCACATCGCGGCTGCGGCGGGGGCCCTTGAGATCGTCCACGGTAACGTTATAATAGGTTGCCACCGCCTCCATCACATCGTCGCAGGTGACATGGCGCGGCTCGCTGCGGGCGAAAACCTCCTTGAGCGCCTCCTCGGCCAGCGCCCGGTCGATGGGCCGTCCGGTGAGGGAGGAATAGGCCACCAGGCGGGTCAGGCAGCCCTCCAATTCGCGGATATTGCTGGCCACCCGCTCGGCGATCATTTCCAGCACCTCGCCGTCCACATGCAGCAGCTCGTCCTCCGCCTTCTTTTGCAGGATGGCCACCCGGGTTTCCAAATCGGGCTTGGCGATATCGGCGATCAGGCCCCATTCGAAGCGGCTGCGCAGCCGCTCCTCCAGCTTGGCGATTTCCTTGGGCGGCTTATCCGAGGAAAGAATGATCTGCTTGCCCGCGGTGTGCAGGGCGTTAAAGGTGTGAAAAAATTCCTCCTGGGTGCCCACCTTGCCGGTGAGGAACTGAATATCGTCCACCATCAGCACGTCGATGTTCCGGTATTTTTCGCGGAATTCTGTCTGCGTTTTTTTATTGAGGGAGTTCACCATTTCATTCATGAACAGCTCGCAGGTGACGTATTTCACCCGCATGGTGGGCTTCTGGGAAAGCATGTAATGGCCGATGGCGTGCATCAGATGCGTTTTGCCCAGGCCCACGCCGCCGTAAATGAACAGGGGGTTATATGCGTCGGCGGGGGATTCCGCCACCGCCAGCGCCGCCGCGTGGGCGAAGCGATTGTTATTGCCCACCACGAAGGTGTCGAAGGTGTATTTGGGATTCAGCGAAGAAGCGGGGGCAGGCTTATCCTCCGGCGTTACGCCCTCCCGATATTCATCCGCCTGGGCGGGGGTGAGCAGCTGCGCCTTGATGGGCTTGCCCGCCGCCTGGGAAAGCGAATTGCTGATGAGCACGGCATAGCGCGGAACCACGAATTGATGATAGAAATCCGTCACCGCCTCGATAAAAAACTGATCGCCGGAAAAGCCCAGGGGCCGAAGGGCCGCCTTGATCCAGGTATCGAAGGTTACTTGCGTCATTTCCGCGCGCATGATTGCGCAGGCTTGCTCCCATAGCGCTTGCTTATCCAATGTACCTCGCTCCGCTTTCTATGCATTCGTTTGCATGTTTATTTGCTTTCTGTGGAAGGGAGAACAGTGAAAAAATAATACCCGGCCAGGGCTTTCCTTGCGCGGGCTGTGGATAACTTTTTGTGGATAACTGCGTTTATCCGAACCACGGCCTTATCATACCAGATTTTTTCGATTATTTCAAGGGTTTTCTGGGAGAATTTCGCATTTTCCCCGCGTGCATGGCTATGTGCTGTTGATAACTTTTCCAGGGCCAGGAATTGTGCCCCCACCGGAAGGACACCACAAGGGATGGACGGCGGGCGGAAAATGCAATGCATAATTATTCACATTACGAGTAAATGTGAATATTTATAAACGCAGCTTACAAAAAATAACAAAAAATTTCTTTTACCCGTCCGGCCGCGTGCCCCCGCGCAGGGAAAAACAGGCGGGATTTCCCCCGTTTTTCTGCCCCGGAACGCTGGACAATTCAGCCATTGTGTGGTATCTTTGGAAGGAGAGGGAGGGGAGGCGCATGATCGCCACGGCGCAGGTGGAAATCGCTTTGCAGCCCTGGCTTGGCGCGCGCCTTTCAGGGCGGCTTTTCCCTATGATGGAGGAAATCGCCTGCCTGCTGAACGGCTATTCCTCCCGCCGCCCGCCGGACGCGCTGGCCGCACGGCTGGACAGCCTGCTTTTCTGGGCGGTGCGGGAAGAAACCCGGGGCTCCATGCTGGCGCAGCTGGAGGATGGAAGCTGGGTGCGCGTCCGGGTGGAGGATTTTTCCGTGATGGCGGATGATCTGCTGCTGCTGGTTTTTCAGGGCTTCCCAGTGGACGGGGAGCATTTGCTGCTGCTGCGGGAATATTCCATGCGGTGCAGCAGCCTGGCGGCGCTTCGCACGCTATATACGCGCTTTGCGCCCCTGCAAAGCCGGGAGGAGCTGGCGGCCATCGCCGGAGTGGCCCGGGCCTGCCATCCGCGCTTCCGACTGCGGGGCTGGCTGATGGAATGAACGCAAAAGCATAAAGAAGGGGCTTATATTGGGAAAAATTATTTGCATTGCCAATCAGAAGGGCGGCGTGGGCAAAACCACCACCGCCGTGAACCTGGCCGCCTGCCTGGCGGAGGCGGGAAAGCGCACCCTGCTGGCGGATATGGATCCGCAGGGCAACGCCAGCAGCGGCCTGGGCGTTCAGGCGGGCAAGAAAACGGTTTATGAAGCGCTGCTGGGGGAATGCCCCCTGGAAAGCGTGATTGAAAAAACGCCCCAGGAGGGGCTGTTCGTCGCGCCTGCGGATATTCGCCTAGCCGGGGCGGAGCTGGAGCTGGCCGCCCTCCCCCGCCGGGAATACCGGCTGCGGGCGGCGCTGGAAGCGGCGCGGCAGCAATATGATTTTATCATCGTGGATTGCCCGCCCTCGCTGGGGCTGCTGACCATCAACGCCCTTACCGCCGCCCAAAGCATTCTCATTCCCATCCAATGCGAATATTACGCGCTGGAGGGCGTGAGCGCGCTGATGAACACGGTGCAGCGGGTGAAAAAGGGGCTGAACCCCGCCCTGGAAATTGAGGGCGTGCTGCTGACCATGCTGGACGGCCGCACCAACCTGGGGCTGCAGGTGGTGGCCCAGGTGAAGAAACATTTCCGGGGCAAGGTGTTCGCCACCACGGTGCCCCGCAATGTGCGCCTGGGCGAAGCCCCCAGCCACGGGCTGCCTATTCACCGCTACGACCCCCGCAGCACGGGGGCGGAGGCGTATCGCGCCCTGGCCAAGGAGGTTATCGCCCGGAACACGGCGCGATAGGAAAACGTTTTTTTAGAGGGGCAGAGGTGGAAAATCAATGAAGAAAATGGGCCTGGGCCGCGGGCTGGACGCGCTGCTGCCCGAAACCGAGGATCAAAACGCCGTGCACATGATCGCCGTGACCGAGCTGGACCGCAATCCCGATCAGCCCCGGCGAGAATTTGACGAATCGGCCCTGCAAGCGCTGGCGGATTCCATCCGGGAGGCGGGGGTGCTTCAGCCGCTGCTGGTGGTGGAGGAAGGCGGGCGCTATCGCATCGTGGCGGGGGAACGCCGTTTCCGGGCCGCCCGCATCGCCGGGCTGGACGCGGTGCCCTGCATCGTGCGGGATTTTTCGCCCCAGGAGCAGATGGAGGCCGCGCTGATTGAAAACATTCAGCGGGAGGACCTGAACCCCATTGAAGAGGCCGCCGCCGTGCGCCAGTTGATGGACGCCTGCGGCTACACCCAAGAAAAGGCCGCCGCCCGGCTGGGCAAATCCCGCCCCGCGGTGGCGAACCTGCTGCGGCTTTTAACGCTGCCCCAGGAGGTGCGCCAGGAGGTGACTGCGGGCCGCCTTTCCGCAGGGCATGCCCGGGTGCTGGCCGGGCTGGAGGATGAGGGGCTGCAAATCGCCCTGGCCCAGAAGGTGATCCAGGAGGGGCTCAGCGTCCGCGCCCTGGAAAAGCTGGCGGCCAAGCCCGAGGCCCCCGCCCCCGCCAAGCCCGCCCCCCGGCCCCTGCCGCTGGAATTGCAGGATATGGAAAATAAGCTGCGGGAGAATTTGGGCCTTCGGGCCGTAATTCGGGGCAACCGGAAGCATGGCAAAATTATTCTTCAGTATTACAACGAGGACGAGTTGGAAACGCTCTATCAGGCCCTGGAGCAATTAGAGCAGGGCCGGTGAAAAAGGAACGAATAAAATAATAAATAATAATTGCGGGAGGGGGTTCTTTGGAGGCCAAAGAACCTCCTCCCGCGCCCTCCCAAGAAAACCGATTGGGAAAAAGGAGTGTTTTAAGAGTTCGGCTTGCTTCTCCGCTAACATAAGGGAACGGCGCTCACCTGAACGATTTTTTTCCCCCCCGCACTCTCCCAAGAAAGCCGATCGGGGAAGAAGGAGCGTTTTAAGAAATCAGCTTGCTTCTCCACATGCATAGAAAATTGGAAGAATAGCAAACAAGAGAAGCCGCCCCGTTCTAGCGTATCCAGGCTGCAAAAACGCTTTTTACCCCTCTAAACAAGGGGCTGTAAAAAAACGAAAACAAAGTATTGCGGGGGAACCGTTCTTTGACCTTCAAGGAATGGTTCCCCCGCATTAAATTTTCACTTAAATATCCTTCTCCGGCTGATAATAGCGGTCCTTCGCGCCGGCGGGCAGCAGGCGGTAAACGCCGCTGGCGGCGGGCTTGAAGCGCGTGCCGTCGTCAAATTGCCAGGCGGCCTCCAATTGCAGCATGCCGTAACAGCCCTCGGGAATTTCCACCGTCCATTCCACCTGATCGCCCACGCGCTTCCAGGCGGAGGAAAGCCGCCCCTGGGGCAGCGTGTGGAAGGCGGAGGCGTGCTCCAGCGCGTCGATAATCCGGGGCAGCAGCAGCACCTCGCCGGGCTCCCGTTCGCGGGGGTTCACCTGAATGCCCGCCAGGGCCTCGAACATCCAGCCGCTCACATCGCCCCAGAAATGGTGATTATGGGAATCGGGGGAGCAATCCCGGGGCCGGACGGATTCCCAAAGGGAGGTGGCCCCCTGATCGAGCCAGTTGCCATAGGAGGGATAACGGCGGGTGGTAATCATATCATAGGCCAGATCGGTGCGCCCGAACTGGGACAGCACCCGGAACAGCACCCGGGCCCCCAGCACGCCCACATCCATCAGCCCGTCGTTTTCCGCGATCATTTTCAAAAGCACCTGGAAGGCGGCGGGCTTTTCGGCGGGCTCAAACACATCATAGAAAATCGCCATGGCCTGGCAGGTCTGGCAGCCGCCCAGGGCGGTCATGCTGCCCAGATCCAGCAGATAGGCGCGGGCGGCCCGGCGGAATTCCTCGCCCACGGCCAGGGCAAAAGCGCGCTGGGCCGTCATGCCCGCCGCGCCGAAGATCACCGCCGCCTTGCGGCAGATATCGATGCACAGCACGGTGTCGGTGAATTCCAGGGGCGCTTTTGCGCGGTTGGAATGGGCGCTTTGACACCAATCGCCCAGGCCGATATGGATCAGGCCGCGCGCATCCCGCCGGGTGGTGATGTAATGCAGATAGCGCATAACGGCCCCGGCGTTTTCCCGAATCACCTGCACATCGCCCCGATAGCGCCAGATGAAATAAGGCAGATACACCAGCACGCAATCCCAGGCCGGGCCGTTGCCCCAATCAAAGCCCCAGCCGCCGGTGGGCACCACGCCGGGCAGCGCGCCGTCCTCCCGCTGGGCCTTGCGGATGTTGTGCAGCCATTCGCGGTAGGAATTTTCCGGGGTGAAATTCAGCAGCGTCTGCTCGCAGGAAAGGGCCGCGTCCGCCGTCCAGCCGTTCTTCTCCCGATGGGGGCAATCGGTGGGAAAATAATAAAAATTCGCCAGATCGGAAACGCGGACGGCCTGCTGCAGGCGGTTAAGCCGGTCATCCGAAGAAGAGAAATCCCCCCGGGTTTTCAGATCGGAATTCATGACCAGGCAGGTCAGCGTTTCAGGCAGCGCCTGCTCCTTGTCCAGGCCGATGGCCAGGCAGTATTGGAAGCCGTGATAGGTGAAGGCGGGGGTGTAGCTTTCCTCCTCGCCGCCCCGGCAGATATACACATCCCGGTGATTTAACGGCAAGGGCAGGAAGGCCATGCCCCGCAGATCCAGGTTGCCTTCTTCATCCAGCTTTTCCCCAAATTGCAGGATGATCCGCTGACCGGGACGGCCCTTGATTTTCAGCCGGCACAGGCCCGCGGCGTTCACCCCGAAATCATACAGCCAGCCCTCCAGGCAGGCGTCCGGCCCGGTAAGGGGCAGCTGGGGCAGCTTTTGATGCACCTTGGGCAGCAGGCCGATGCGGGCGGGGCGCACGGAACGGGGCGCCAACTCCGCCGTGGTCACGATGGGCTCGGCCTGGCACAGGCGGCATTCGCCCCGGGGCGTTTCGGCGGGCAGGGCGGGGGCCCAGGCGGAATCATCGAATTCGGGCAGATTCCAGCCGAGAATTTCCTTGCGCGCGTCATACCATTCCCCCGCGCGCAGATCGTCGTATTGAATGGGCGAGGGGGCGCAGCGGAATTGCTCGTCCGCCTCCAGCAGCAGCGTCTCCCCCGCCGTCGTTTCCGCCTCCAGCGCCAGGGCCGCCTTGGGCGCGCTGCGATAGCGCACATTTTCAAAATTCCACACCTGGCCGCCGGGGCAATTGAGCATGCCGTTGCCCAGCAGCAGCGCCAGCACGTTTTTGCCCGGGCGCAGCCGGTCGGTCAGGTCGTAGCGATCATAGTATAGAATGTCGTCGGGGTTGGAAACGTAGGGGGCCAGCAGGCCCTTGGTGATGCGCTGGCCGTTGAGATACGCCTCGTAAAAGCCCAGGCCGCAGATGGTGAGGGCGGCGCGCTGCACGGGGGCCTTGATTTCAAAGCTCCGGCGCAGATAGGGGGCGGGCACTTGCTTTTCCAGGGTGGAATATTCCCGGGTGGCGCTGATAAAACGACAGGAGAACAACGGACAACCCCTCTCTTTCTATTTTTCAAATTCGTATGGCTGGAATTATCATAGCATGGCCCGGGAAAAATAACAAGCGAAAACGAAAAAGACAAGAAAATAACAGCCGTTTTTCGTAGGAAAATAAGAAAATCGCCCCCTTTGCGGGGACGTTCCGAGCAGCCGCCTCCGGTTGGCGAAGGGGCTGCCCATAAACGATATGAAGCGCTTGCGCGGAGAAACCGCTCCGCAACCCTCCGCACGCTCTGCCAGCGGAGAAATCAGCCGTTTTCCTGCCGCCCTCTCCTACCCAATCGGCTTTCTCGGAAGGGGTGCGGGGAAACCGCTCCGCAACCCTCCGCACGCTCTGCCAGCGGAGAAATCAGCCGTTTTCCTGCCGCCCTCTCCTACCCAATCGGCTTTCTCAGAAGGGGTGCGGGGGAACCGCTCTTTGGCCTCCAAAGAGCGGTTCCCCCGCATTTATTATCTTCTCCCCCATTCCCTCACGAATTGCTGCTGACGTATTTGCGCATGTGCAGCAGCGCGTTTTTCTCCAGACGGGAAACCTGGGCCTGGGAGATGCCGATTTCCCCGGCCACCTCCATCTGGGTGCGCCCCTCGAAAAAACGCAGGCGCAGAATTTTCTTTTCCCGGTCGTTCAGGCGGCGCATGGCCTCCTTGATGGCGATTTTCTCCAGCCAGCTTTCATCCTGGTGCTTTTCATCCTTCACCTGATCCATGATATAGATCGCGTCGCCGCCGTCGTTATACACCGGCTCAAAGAGCGAAACGGGATCCTGAATTGCCTCCAGGGCGAACACCACGTCCTCCTGGGGCAATTGCAGGGCCTGGGCCATTTCCGCCAGGGTGGGCTCCCGGTTGAGGGAAATCACCAGCCTGTCCCGGGCCTGAAGCGCCTTATAGGCCGTATCCCGCAGGGAACGGCTGACCCGGATGGGATTGTTATCCCGCAGATAGCGCCGAATTTCCCCGATAATCATGGGCACGGCATAGGTGGAAAAGCGCACGTTCTGGCTCACGTCAAAATTATCCAGCGCCTTAATCAGGCCGATGCAGCCCACCTGAAACAGATCGTCCACATTTTCGCCCCGGTTATTAAACCGCTGCACCACGCTGAGCACCAGGCGCAGATTGCCGCGAATAAATTCCTCCCGCGCCGCGCGGTCGCCGCCATGCACCAGGGGAAATAATTCGCGCATGCGTTCATTGGTAAGCACGGGCAGCGACGCGGTATCCACGCCGCAGATTTCCACTTTGCTTGTCGCCATACTGCCACCTCCGTCTTTTTTCAGTATGGCGCCTCAAGAGGCGGTTTATACAAAGACGCGGGGAGAAGAAAGGGGCGCGAATCCGGGCTCAATCGCCCTTTTTCGCCGGAATTTCCGCCGCTTATGCCTGTATGCAGAGCGTATACGGCCGAAAAAGCCGGAAGCGCCGCGAACGTTTTTTTGCGGGCGCTTTTTATTTATGAGGATACCCGAATCATCTCGCTTTGCAGGCGGGAAAGAATGCGCTTTTCCAACCGGGAAATATAGGATTGGGAAATGCCCAGCACATCGGCTACTTCCTTCTGCGTCATTTCCCGGCGGCCCCCCAGGCCGAAGCGCAGGCGCATGATGCGCTGCTCCCGGGGGGAAAGATGCGAAAGCGCGCCGGAAAGCAGCTGCTTTTCCGTGTCCTCCTCCAGCCCTCGGGAAACCAGATCGCCCTCCGTGCCCAGCACGTCGGAAAGCAATAGCTCGTTGCCGTCCCAATCGGTGCGCAGGGGCTCATCCAGGGAAACCTCGCAGCGCAGGCGGCTGTTATGGCGCAGAAACATCAGCACCTCGTTTTCAATGCACCGGGAGGCGTAGGTGGCCAGCTTAATCTTCTTTTCGGGGTCGAAGGTGTTCACCGCCTTAATCAGTCCGATGGTGCCGATGGAGATCAGATCCTCCATGCCCACGCCGGTATTTTCAAATTTCCGGGCGATAAACACCACCAGCCGCAGGTTGCGCTCGATGAGGATGGAGCGCACGGTGCCGTCGTCCTTATGCAGCCGTTGGGTAAGCTGGCGCTCCTCCTCGCCGGTGAGGGGCTGGGGCAGGGGATCCGCGCCGCCGATGTAATACATCCGGCCGGAGCGCAGATGTGAAAAAAACAGCAGCATCCATTTGCGCATGTCAAAAGCCTGCATGCAGATCCTTCCTTTCCTGGGGCCCCTCCGAGGGGAGGGAGCCCGCGTCGTTTGAAAAAAGCGCTTCGGGCAGCAGCGCCCAGCAATCCCGAAAGGGGGCCGCCGCCGCCATCGCGTCCACCCGGCGGGCCGCCCCGCCCTGGCGCAAAATGATTTCATCCGGGCAAAAGAGCATGGCGGTTCCCACGCCTCCCGCCGTCCGCATTCGAATCAGCCGCCCTCCGGGGGGCAGCGTATCCAGCCGTTCGGGCCGCGTGCCCGGGGGCAGAAGCGAACGGGCCAGCGGCGCGGGAATCACAATGACGGGCAGGCCGCTCACGGGGTCGGCAAGCAGATTGCCGCTGTCCCGCAGCGCGGGCAGCACCGCCCGCCGCCCGCCCAGGCGAAGCTCCACTTCAAAGCGGCCTTCACCGTCTGGCCCCCGGCGCAGCAGCAGCGCCGCAAGCCCCAGCCCCGAAAACGCGCACCCGGCCAGGATCAGCCCGGCAGGAGCCCGTCTGCCCCTAAAATATTCCGCCACGCCCCAGAAGAACAGCCCCGCCGCCAGCAGCAGCGGAAAGCCCCGCAGCCCCCGGCGGCCAAAGGCCAGCAGGCACATGCAAAGCGCCGACAGCATCAGCCCCCAAGCGCCCCCCAGCCAGGGCGGGCCCATAAGCGCCAACAGCGCATAGCCGCCCCCCAGCCCCGCCGCCAGTAGCGCCCGCCCTGGGCGAAACCGCAGCCGTCCCAGCCGGGCGGCCAGCAGCAGGCAAAGAAAATCCATGCCCATATTGAGGCAGAAATAGGCCTCGCCGTATACGCGCATGCTTTCATCCTCCAATATCAGTATAAAAGCCCGCGCGGGGCCGCCGCGTCGAAACGAAATGCGGAAAAAAACGAAAAAGGGCGCGCCTATGGGCGGCGAGCAGCCGTGCGGGCGGAATTTGCCCCGCAAACGCGGCCAAAAAAACAAAAAACCCCCTTTTTTCGGGCGGGGCGATATGCTATAATAATATGGTGTTTGTCCCACAATTAATTGTAAGGAGGATTAGAATCCATGCAATATTCCCGCGAAGTGGAAGAAATGGTATGCGTGATGAAGGGCCCCAACCACGGCCCCGCGCCCATTCCTGAAGAAGGCAAATGGATCCAGGCCAAGGAAATTAAGGATATTTCCGGCCTTACTCATGGCATCGGCTGGTGCGCGCCCCAGCAGGGCGCCTGCAAGCTGACCCTGAATGTGAAGAACGGCATCATCGAAGAAGCGCTGGTGGAAACCATCGGCTGCTCCGGCATGACCCATTCCGCCGCCATGGCCAGCGAAATTCTCCCCGGCAAGACCATCCTGGAAGCGCTGAACACCGACCTGGTGTGCGACGCGATCAACACCGCCATGCGCGAGCTGTTCCTGCAGATCGTGTACGGCCGCACCCAGTCCGCCTTCTCCGACGACGGCCTGGTGATCGGCGCCGGGCTGGAGGATCTGGGCAAGGGCCTGCGCAGCCAGGTGGGCACCATGTACGGCACCAAGGCCAAGGGCACCCGCTATCTGGAAATGGCCGAGGGCTATGTGATGAAGCTGGCCCTGGATAAGGACAGCCAGGTTTGCGGCTATCAGTTCCTGTCCCTGGGCAAGATGATGGACGCGATCAAGAAGGGCATGAGCCCCAACGAAGCGTATGAAAAGAACATCGGCACCTACGGCCGCTTTAAGGCCGAGGACGGCGCGGTCGCCTGGATCGACCCGCGGAAACAATAAGAAGGAGGTGCGCTGAAAATGGCTCTGTTTGAAGGTTATGAACGGCGTATGCCCCAGCTTCAGCCCGTGCTGGAGAAATACGGCTTCAAGGATTTTGACGAGCTCAAGGCGTTCAACAACGCCAAGGGCGTGGACGCTTATAAGATCGTGGAGGGCATTCAGCCCATCGCTTTCGAAAATGCGAAGTGGGCCTATGAGCTGGGCGCCGCCATCGCGCTGAAAAAGAATGTGAAAACCGCCGCCGAGGCCGCCAAGTGCATCGGCGAGGGCCTGCAGGCCTTCTGCATCCCCGGCTCCGTGGCCGATCAGCGCCAGGTGGGCCTGGGCCACGGCAATCTGGGCGCTATGCTGCTGGATGAAAAGACCGAGTGCTTCGCCTTCCTGGCCGGTCACGAATCCTTCGCCGCCGCCGAGGGCGCCATCGGCATCGCCCGCAACGCCAACAAGGTGCGCAAGAACCCCCTGCGCGTCATCCTCAACGGCCTGGGCAAGGACGCGGCCATGATTATCTCCCGCATCAACGGCTTCACCTATGTGCAGACCAAGTATGATTACCTCTCCGCCGACGTGAAGCAGGATCATGCCCTGACCATCGTGAACGAAACCGCCTATTCCAACGGCGAGCGCTCCAAGGTTCGCTGCTACGGCGCGGACGACGTGCGCGAGGGCGTGGCCATCATGTGGCACGAGGGCGTGGACGTTTCCATCACCGGCAACTCCACCAATCCCACCCGCTTCCAGCACCCCGTGGCCGGCACCTATAAGAAGGAATGCTGGGAAGCGGGCAAGCAGTACTTCTCCGTGGCTTCCGGCGGCGGCACCGGCCGCACGCTGCATCCCGATAACATGGCCGCCGGCCCCGCCTCCTACGGCATGACCGACACCATGGGCCGTATGCACTCCGACGCGCAGTTCGCCGGTTCTTCCTCCGTGCCCGCTCACGTGGAAATGATGGGCCTCATCGGCATGGGCAACAACCCCATGGTCGGCGCCACCGTGGCTGTGGCTGTGGCCGTGGAAGAGGCGCAAAAGGGCTAATATCCCACCAAAACACGCAAGAATCGGCACTTTTCAACGAGTGCCGATTCTTTTTTCGCCTTTTTGGGGGCAAAAATCACTGGGGACAAAAAAATATCGGGCGATTGGGGACAAAATGGGGACAAACCTTTTCGCTCGTCCCCACTGGGGACAAAAAATGGGGACAAGCGGGGACAAAATTTTGAGCGTTTTTTCGCCCAAAAACCATCGGGTTGAGGGAGACGAAAAGGCTTACGAAGCACGCCAAAACTATTCTGAAATGCGCGCCATGGAAGGCTGAAAGCGAGCCATTTTAAAAGGGCGGGCAAACCCTTCGTTTGCCGCCCGAAATCCGCGTCCCGCCTTCGCGTGGACGCAAAGCGAAACGCCTCTAAGGAAACTCTCCCCAGCAATATTTTTTCTCGTTCCGTTTCCTTAAATCGGCGCGCCGCCCGCCTGCAGCAGGACGCGGACGCGCTGAATGTCCACCGCCCGCAGGGAAACGCGGGCCTGATGGGCCACTCCGGCGGCCACGCCCGCAGCCTCGCCAATGCAGCAGACGATGGGCATGACGCGATAAGAGGCCTGGGCCTCGTGGGTGGAGGAAATGCAGCGGCCCGCCACCAGCAGATTGGTCGTCCCCTTGGGCAGCAGGCAGCGATAGGGAATGGTGTAATAAGCGCCGGGGGCGAAGAAATAATGGCTGGTGCCGCTGCCCTCGGGATTGTGAATGTCAATATCATAATTGCCCGCGGCAATGCCGTCGGGAAACTTGGTGCAGGCTTTCAAATCCTCCTGGGTCAGGCGGTATTCCCCGGCGATCATGCGGCTTTCCCGGGCGCCGATTTGCAGCGCGGTGGAAAGCACTCGGCTGTTTTCAAAGCCAGGAATGTTCTCCCGCATGAAATGCCACAATTCGTCCACCTGCTCCCGGGCCTCGATTTCCGCCTGGGTCAGATCAAAAGCGTCGGTGGGATTCCGGCGCACGATGCGGGTGGAATTAAAATGCAGCACGCCCTGATGCAGCGTGTCGAAAATCAACACGTCCTCCCGGATGTTCTTGATCTTGCCCTCCCGCTGAAGCCGCTGATACAGGGGATTGATTTCCGCCCGGTGCTGGCGGTATTTTTCCTTGTCCACCTGGTCCATCCGGAAGCAGAGGGTCATGGGCTGGCACAATTGATCCTGTTCCCTGCCCAGCTGGAAGGCGCAGCCCGCCAGCATGGAAAGCGTGCCGTCGCCGGTGGCGTCGATATAGGTATCCGCTTTCAGGGTCAGGGGCCCGCCGGGGGTGGCGCAAAGAACGGATTTAATTTCCCCGTTTTCCATCTGCGCCTGGGCAATCTGGGCGTGGAACAGCAGCCGCACCCCCGCCCCCAGCGCCATGCGGTTTAGCAGCAGCTTCAGCGCCTCCTCGTCGAAGGTCATGCCGTTTTCGCCCAGGGCGTTCATTTCCTTCAGGCCGGAGAGAACCTCCGCAAAAATGCCGTTGCACAGGGATTTCCATTTCCCCGTCTCGGGCATATGCGTTCCGTAGGGCATGAAAGGATTCACCAGCGCGTTGCAGGCCGCGCCCCCCAGGCAATTATAGCGCTCCACCAGCAGCACCCGCGCCCCCTGCCGGGCCGCCGCAATCGCCGCCGCCGCGCCCGCAAAGCCGCCGCCCGCCACCAGCACGTCATATCGTTCCATCTGTTTCCTCCATCCTTTCGCTTTTTTCTTTTATTATAGCGCCCCTGCGCGGGAATTTCCTGCACAAATCGGACGATGCATTGCACAAATCGGATTTAATATAGATTTTTATTCTCGTTAGATTCGTTTTAGATAATTTCAACCGGCCGAATCCTAACAAATTTGCGAACAATTGTTTCTATCAATTGACGCGCGCGCCCGCTCGTGATACACTAAAAGGTGTTTTGAAAGCATTCCCGGGGCGCTCGGGCCCGCCGGCCTGAACCCCCTGTGAGAACGCGGAGGGAGCGTGACGTCCATGGAGCCCTGCGCCTTAAACGGCTTTTATTCGCCCGCCCAGCGGGCGCGCTTTCTGACGGCGGTTTCCCGGCGCGCCAGCGTGCGCAAATATTCCGGGTCGCCCGATATTGCGCAGAAAAGCGCCCTGCAATACGCCACAGGCCGCATTTGCCTGCCCGGGGTGCGGCTGGAGCTGTGCGAGGGCGAACCGGAGCGCATCTTCCGCCGCCTGCCGGTGGTGGGGGGCGTGACGGGCACGGGCTGCTGCGCCGCGCTGATTGTGGATCAAAGCGCGCCCCGGGCCTATCTTCACGCGGGCGTCAGCGGCGAGGCCCTGGCCCTGGAGGCGGTTTCGCTGGGGCTGGGCTGCTGCTGGCTGGCCACGTTCAAGCCCGCCGGGCTTCCTCTGGCCCTGGGGGAGGACGAACGGACGGCGGCCATTCTGGCGCTGGGCGTTCCGGCGGAAGAGCCGGAGGGCCATAAGCGCAAAAAGCTCACCGAAATCTGCCAGGGCGATCCCGCCGCCTGGCCCCTGTGGGCCTATCGCGCGGCGGAATGCGTGCGCTTCGCCCCCTCGGCCATGAATTTGCAGCCCTGGCGGCTCTCCTTCGCCGGGCGCACGCTGGCGCTTTCCCGCGCCCGGTTTGGGGGCGATTTGGATATGGGCGTCGCGCTGCTGCATATGTCCCTGGGCGTGGGCGAAAAGGAGCATGTGATTCGCTGGGGCGAAGGAAAAGAAATCGCCACGCTGGTGGCGGAGGATCGGATATGACGCTGTTTTCTCAAAACGAGCAATCGGGCGCGCCGCTGGCGGATCGCATGCGGCCGCGCACGCTGGATGAATTTTACGGCCAGGAGCATATCGTGGGCAGGGGGCGGCTGCTGCGCCGGGCCATCGAGGCCGACCGGCTTACCTCCTCCATTTTCTACGGCCCCCCCGGCTGCGGCAAAACCACCCTGGCCAGCATTATCGCCAAGCAGACCAACGCCGCCTTTGTGAAAATGAACGCCGTCACCTCCGGCGTAGCGGATGTGCGGGAGGAATTAAAGCAGGCGGCGGATCGCCGGGCCCTCTACGGCCAGCCCACCTATCTGCTGCTGGATGAATGCCACCGCTGGAGCAAGGCGCAATCCGATTCCATTCTGCCCGCCATGGAAAGCGGGCTGATTCGCTTTATCGGCTCCACCACTGAAAACCCCATGATTTCCATGACCCCCGCCATCGTGAGCCGCTGCCGCATTTTCGCCTTTGAGCCCCTCACCCAGCAGGATGTGGAGCGGGCGCTGCTGCGGGCGGCGGCGGATACGGAGCGGGGCTTGGGCGGCATGCATGTGGAATTGGAGGAAGCAGCGCTGCATCATATCGCCCGGGTAGCGGGGGGCGATGTGCGCACCGCCCTCAACGCCCTGGAGTTGGCCGCCCTGACCACCCCCACCGTGGGCGGAAAAATCCACATTACGCTTGAAATCGCGGAGGAGAGCATTCAAAAGCCCGTCATTCGCTGCGACGACACGCTGTTTTACGACATGCTTTCCGCCTTCTGCAAATCGCTTCGCGGCAGCGACAGCGACGCGGCGCTGCTCTGGTTTTCCCGGCTGCTTTACGCCGGTGCGGATCCCCGCATGCTGGCCCGGCGCATTATCGCCCATGCCAGCGAGGATGTGGGCCTGGCCAACCCCGCCGCCATGCTGCAGGCTGTAGCCGCCGGGCAGGCCCTGGAAATGATCGGCATGCCCGAGGCCAAGCTGCCCCTCACCCAGGCCATTCTGGCCATCTGCAACAGCCCCAAATCCAATTCCGTGGTCATGGCCATCGACGCGGCCATGGCGGACGCGGAAAAGGGCGGCTTCGGCCCCGTCCCGCCCCACCTGCGGGATTCCAATTATAAGGGCAGCGAGCGCCTGGGCGTGAAAACCGGAACGGATTATAAATATCCTCACGATTATCCCGGCCACTGGGTGGCGCAGCAGTATCTGCCCGACGATCATCTGAACGCGCGCTATTATTTTCCCAGCGATCAGGGCAGCGAAGCCAAGCTCAAGCCCCGGGGAAAATAATATAATAGCTAAGCGGAGGTATTCTTTGGAGCGCCGCCCAAAGAATAATCCCCCGCTTTTTTCTAGCTTTCGTTCCCCATCCCTCTCTTTTTTTCATGGAAATTTCTATTTTTTGCATGGGCAAACGCGGCGTTTTTTTGTAGAATGGCGAATAGAAAGAAACAAGTAAAAGGGAGGAAGCGTTCGCAATGAAGCCTTCATTTTTACGCCTGGAAACGCCCTTTCCCGCAGGCATGATGGAGCAGCCCACGATGGAAGCGCTGCTGGGAGCCATGCGCATGGCGGAGCATGCCGGAGCCAAGGCCTTTGCCATCAATTTCGCCGCCCTGGGGCCCGACGGCTGGAGCCGGGAGGCCATGCGCCGCATTTTCTCCTTCACGCCCCGGCCCTGCATGCCCTACACCTATCGCGGACATCATTTGAGCGGCGCGCCCGATGAAAAGCGGGCGGAGCTGCAATTGCAGGCGGCAGAGGAGGGCGCGGCGGGAAGCGACCTGATGGGCGATCTGTTCGATCCCTCCCCCCGGGAACTGACGCTGAAGCCCGAGGCCATCCGGCGGCAAATGCGCCTGATCGACGAGCTGCACCAGCGGGGCAGCGAGGTGCTGCTTTCCTCCCACATGAATGAAGCGCTTTCCGCCGAGGAAATCGTGGAGCATCTGCACCGGATGGAGGATCGCGGGGCGGACATCGCCAAGATCGTCACCCTGGCGGACACCGAGGAGCAATTCCTGGAGGCGCTGCGGGCCACCGTGCTGGCCAAGCGCACGCTGAAAGTACCCTTTGTGCAGCTATGCAACGGCCGTTTCGCCCGCTTGCAGCGCTATGTGGGCCCCGTGTTGGGCAGTATGCTCACCTTCACCGTCCCCGTTTATGATGAAAATCACCTGGGCAATCAGCCCCTTACCGAGGCCGCCAGCCGCACCCTGCACGAGCTGCTGTGGCACCGGGGCTGAGGCCGGAGAAAAAGGAGGCCATTTTCCATGAAACGCTTTGAAAACAGAACCGCCGTCATCACCGGCGCTGCCTCGGGCATGGGTCTGCTCACCAGCCAGAAGCTGGCCGAGGAGGGGGCCAACGTGCTCCTGTGCGATATTTCCACCGACCGGGTGGAGCAGGCCGCGGCGGAAATTCGCGCCCAGGGCGGCTCCGCCCTGGGGCTGACCGTGGATGTGCGCAATTATGCGGATATCGACAAGGCCGTGAAGCTGGCGGAGGAAAAATTCGGCGGCGTAGACGTCACCGTCAGCTATGCCGGCGGCGCGCCCGCCCGAATGAACGGCATCGGAGGCACGCCCTTTGTGGAAATGCCCATCGAGGTGCTGGATTGGGGCGTGGAGGTGAATTTCCGCGCGCCCATGTATATGGCCCGGGCGGCGCTGCCCGGCATGATGGCGCGCAAGCGGGGCGTGATTATCAACGTGGGCTCCGTCTGCGGCGCGATTGCGGACCCCGGCAATCCGGATTACAGCACGGAAAAAAGCGGCGTTATGAACGGGCTCACCCGCTCCATCGCCCTGCTGGGCGCGCCCTACGGCGTGCGCTGCTGCGCCGTGGCCCCCGGCCCCGTGCTTACCCGCGCCGCCATGGCCAATATGAAAACCGCCCTGGGCCGGGCCGCCGAGCCCATCGAGGTGGTGAAGCTGGTGCTCTATCTCTGCTCCGACGATGCGGCCTTCATCACCGGCGATTGCTATCTCATCGACGGCGGGTGCAGCCTGCTGCGCGGGTAAGAGAGAAAATATATGCGGGGGAATCGCTCTTTGGCGCATTCCCCCATCCGCTGAATCCCCCCGGCAACTGCCCAAAGCAGCCGCCAGGGGGATTCTTATTGCATAATTTCCAGATTGCAGCGGCGAGCGCGCCGCTTTTTAGGCTTCTTCTATTAATGCGCCCGCACGGGGATTGGACAGCTCGCGATATGTTTTCGCGATGATAAACAGCGCGATGACAAAAGTCAAAATATCCGAGACCGGCATGGAATACAGCACGCCGTCCAGGCCAAAGAACATAGGCAGCAGCAGCGCAAAGCCAACGCCGAACACCACTTCGCGGAACATGGACAGCAGCGTGGACGAAAGCGCCTTGCCCACTGCCTGCAAAAAGATAAAGCACGCCTTGTTGACGCAGGCCAGCGCCATCATGCACAGATAAATGCGGAACGCCTTGACAGCAAAATCCGTATAATAGCCGCTTTCATTGGCCGCGCCGAAAATGGAAATCAGCTGCCGCGGGAAGCCCTCCGCCAGCGCCAGCGCTACAGCGCCCACCAGCGCCTCGGCAATCAGCAGCTTGGTGAACAGTTCCCGAACGCGCAGCTTCTTCTCCGCGCCCATGTTATAGCCCACAATGGGAATGCAGCCCGCCGCCATGCCGACAACGATGGAAATGACGATCTGGAAAAACTTCATCACGATGCCCACCACGGCCATGGGAATCTGCGCGTACTGCGCCTGCCCGAACACGGCGTCCCGCGCGCCATATTTGCGAAGCATATTGTTAATGGCCGCCATTGCCGCCACCAGGCTGATCTGCGAAAGAAAGCTGGTGATACCCAGCGTCAGCATCCGGCCGCAGATATTCCCCCGCAGGGCATAATCGCCGCCCGCGGGCTTAATCATCTTCATATGCAGCAGATACCACACAGCCAGCAGCGCCGTTACCGCCTGCCCCATAACCGTGGCGACGGCCGCACCCATCATGCCCCATTTGAAGATAAAGATGAAAATGGGATCCAGAATGATATTGACAACAGCGCCCGCCAGCGTGGAAATCATGGCGAATCGGGGGCTTCCATCCGCCCGGATAATGGGGTTCATAGCCTGACCGAACATGTAGAACGGAAGACCCAGCGCGATATAGAAAAAGTATTCCTGCGAGCAGCGATACGTTTCCGCATTAACCGTACCGCCGAACAGAGCGATTATGCTGTCTGCGAAAACGAGATACGCCGCAGTCAGGACAAGGCTGCCGCCAACGATCAGCACAACGGCATTTCCAACGCAGCGCTTTGCCTTGTTCTTCTCCCCTTTGCCCAACGCCATGCTGACAAAGGCGCAGCAGCCGTCGCCTACCATGACGGCGACGGCCAAGGCCACGACGGTCAGCGGGAAAACGACTGTGTTGGCGGCATTGCCGTAGGAGCCAAGATAGCTGGCGTTGGCGATGAAAATTTGATCGACGATGTTGTACAGCGCGCCCACCAGCAGCGAAATGACGCAGGGGACGGCATACTGCCGCATGAGCTTGCCGATGCGCTCCGTTCCCAAAAACTGATTTCCGGTATCCATTGAAAACCACCCTTTCTTTCATAAAAAAATAAATGCGCAGGCCCTCCACAAATCTGGCCTTACGCATTTCTGCCGCACGATTCGCCTATGAAATTTTCAGCCGTCTCTCCCCTCCGTTTCGAAAAAAACGCGCGGCTTTTCTGCAACTGGATTTACGCAGAAACGCCACACGCTACCTATTTATTATACCAGGGACGAGCGAAAATTTCAAACGTTTTTTTGAACCTTACGCTTGTTCAATAATGCTCCTCGTGCATAGCCGCAAGGGAAAGGAAAATGCAAATAAAGAGCGCCGTATCAGCCTTCTAGGAGAGGCAGGACGGACGTCATATCCAGGCAAACCACGCTTCTGGCATGAGGCGCAATCGCCCGGCCGCCGCTTCCAGAACAGCACTTGTTTTTGTTGGGGCAATTTCCCGCACTACATGAGCCAAATAGTCTTTCTGGGAAAAGCTCATGCGGTCGCTTTCGAATCCCGCGGCCTGCTGGGCAAACGCCTGTTGAATTTGAAGTCGATTGGAAGATTTCATGAGTTTTCAGCGCCTTTCAGATACATACTGTCCAGAAGTTCTTTGCCTGCGGCCGTACGGAACACGCGCTCACGGAAATTGCGGATCGCCGACGGCGTATAGCCGCTCTCGCCCGCGTTGACCAGAAAATCCGCTTCCAGCAAAATTTGATGATCCGGGCCGTCGATGTTCGCGTAGGTATGATGATGCGCGACCAGCCACGAAACACGTTCCACGTCAGGGCGTTCAACGGGAAGCCCCTTAAAAAACGCCTCTACCAACGGCGGGCTTTCCAGTTCCTGATGCTTTCCGTTGGTATCGCCGTATTTTTCCCGACACAGCGGGCAGGCAATATCATGCACCACAGCGGCAAGCTCCAAAACCTCCTGTGCGTGCTTGTCCAGCGCCTCCAACTCGCCAATCGTCTTTGCCATGGCCCAGACCTTGAGAAAATGGTCAATATCGTGGATGTTACCCCTGTAAAACGCGATCATCTTTTGTGTCGTGGCTGCAACAATCATCGTTTTCCCTCCATTAAAGCGCCGTGCCCTTTTTCGGCATGAAAAAGTGAGTCATATCGGTTTGCTCCAATTCCAGCAGCTTTATTTTTTTCTCGATTCCCCCGGCGTACCCGGTCAGGCTGCCGTTTGTGCCCACCACCCGGTGGCATGGAATGATAATGGAGATTTCATTGTGCCCCACCGCGCCGCCCACCGCCTGGGCGGACATTCGGGAAAGACCGCGCTTTTCATCAAGCCGCCGTGCGATCTCGCCATAGGTTGTAGTCTTTCCGTAGGGAATCTGTAAAAGAATTCCCCACACGTCTTGCCGGAATGCGGAGCCGATGGGGTGCAGCGGCGGCAGAAAGTCAGGTTCTTTACCGGTAAAATAAATGTCCAGCCAGCGCTTGGCTTCTGTAAGCGCGGGTGTATCCCGCTCGATACGCTCCTCAGGCAAATCGCGAGCAAAGTATTTTTGCCCATCGAACCACAGCCCGACCAGCCCGATCTCGTCCGCCGCCAGCAGAATCCCGCCCATTGGCGAATCGTAATGTTGAATAAACGGCATGGCGTATCCTCCTCTATTTGTTCGACTTATAGTCCCGCATCTCCGGGATGGCCCCGCCCGCCACAGCCCAGAGATACAGGCTGGCCACGCTGCAATAGGGGTGAAAACGGCGGTGGTATTTTTCAAACAGTTTGCGGTCAATTTCTCGATGGTGGTAGATCATGCGCAAGCCTCGCTGGATGGCAAGATCGTCGTAGCTGAAAACATCGGGCCGCTGCAGGCAGAACAGCAGGATCATCTCCGCCGTCCAGACGCCGATCCCTTTCAGACTGCTCAGGGCCCGAATCGCGTCTTCATCGCGCATGCGCTCCACGGCATCCAGATTAAACGCGCCGGTATGGACTTTTTCGGAAAAATCCGTGATGTATTCCGCCTTGCGGAACGTCATGCCCAGCCCTTGCAGCTTGGGAACGCCTGCCTCCAGAATAGTTTCAGCGTTGACCGCGCTCAGCGCATCCTGCATCCGCTGCCAGATCGTCGCCTGCGCCTTGGTGGAAATCTGCTGCCCGATGATATGGTGAACGACGGCCGAAAATAAATCTGTATCCACCGCGCGGTCGATATGCCCGATACGGTCAATGACGCTGCATAGCCGCTTGTCCTTCTTTCGCAGATAGGAAAGCTCGGTTTCTCCGTATGTAAAATACACCGTTCTCCTCCTTCTTGCATTTTTTGTCGGCTTCAGCATAATTATATCGTGTTTTAACGCGCTGCGCTATAGGAATATCGCCAAGCGCCTACAGAAAAAAGAAAACTCCGCCTTCTGCGCAACGCAGACGGCGGAGCTTTTTTACCCTATAATGCGCCTAAATTTTGAGCGTAAGCGACGCGTCTTAGTACATGCCGCCCATACCCGGGTTGGGCGCGGGAGCGGCCGGTTCGGGCGCGGGAATATCGGTGACCAGGGATTCGGTGGTGAGCACCATGGCGGCCACGGAGGCGGCGTTCTGCAGGGCGGAACGAGTGACCTTGGTGGGGTCGATGATGCCGCGCTCGATCATATCCACATATTCGCCCTTCAGCGCGTCATAGCCATAACCGGTCTTGCGGCTGCGGCGGATATTCTCGATAATAACCGCGCCGTCGATACCGGCGTTCAGGGCGATCTGGCGCATGGGCTCTTCCATGGCGCGGAGGATGATCTGCACGCCGGTCTTAGCGTCGCCAGCGTTCTTGCTCACCAGCTGCTGCACCTTGCTCATGGCGTTGAGCAGGGCCACGCCGCCGCCGGGAACGATGCCCTCCTCCACAGCCGCGCGGGTGGCGGCCAGGGCGTCCTCGATGCGCATCTTGCGTTCCTTCATTTCCACTTCGGTGGCCGCGCCAACCTGAATCACAGCCACGCCGCCAGCCAGCTTGGCCAGCCGCTCCTGCAGCTTTTCGCGGTCGTAATCGCTGGTGGTTTCGGCGATCTGGGCCTTGATCTGCTGCACCCGGGCGGCGATTTCTTCCTTATCGCCCGCGCCGTCGATGATGGTGGTGTTTTCCTTATCCACCTTCACCTGATGGGCCTGGCCCAGCATATCCATGGTGGTTTCCTTCAGATCCAGGCCCAGCTCCTCGCTGATGACCTGGCCGCCGGTGAGGATGGCGATATCGCGGAGCATTTCCTTGCGGCGATCGCCAAAGCCAGGGGCCTTGACGGCGACGCAGGTGAAGGTGCCGCGCAACTTGTTCACAACCAGGGTGGCCAGGGCTTCGCCTTCCACATCCTCGGCGATGATGAGCAGCTTCTTGCCCGCCTGCACCACCTGCTCCAGCACGGGCAGGATCTCCTGGATGTTGCTGATCTTCTTATCGGTGATAAGGATCATGGGGTTATCCAACTCGGCGATCATCTTATCGGTATCGGTGACCATATAGGCGGATGCATAGCCGCGGTCGAACTGCATGCCTTCCACGGTGGTCAGCTCGGTCTTCATGGTCTTGGATTCTTCCACGGTGATAACGCCGTCCTTGCCCACCTTCTCCATCGCGTCGGAGATCAGGGTGCCGATGGTTTCATCGCCGGCGGAAATGGAAGCGACCTGGGCGATGGCCTGCTTGCCGCTGATGGGGCGGGAGATTTCCTTCAGGCCTTCCACGGCGGCGGCGGTGGCGTCCTCGATGCCGCGCTTGAGCACCATGGGGTTCGCGCCGGCGGCCAGATTTTTGAGGCCCTCGCGCACGATGGCCTGGGCCAGCAGGGTGGCGGTGGTGGTGCCGTCGCCGGCCACGTCGTTGGTCTTGGTGGCCACTTCCTTAATCAGCTGCGCGCCCATATTTTCGAAGGGATCTTCCAACTCGATTTCCTTGGCGATGGTCACGCCGTCGTTGGTGATGAGGGGCGCGCCGTATTTCTTATCCAGCACCACGTTGCGGCCCTTGGGGCCCATGGTGATTTTCACGGTATTGGCCAGCGCGTTCAGGCCGTTTTCCAGGGCGCGGCGGGCGTCCTCGCCGTATTTAATCTGCTTCGCCATAATAATTTCCTCCTCTATTGGCCGCCCGGGGGGCGGCGATACGTTTTATTGGAAATGGTTTTATTCCACGATGGCCAGAATATCGCTCTGACGAACGATAATCATTTCCTTGCCGTCCAGTTTCACTTCGGTGCCGGCGTACTTGGAATAAATAACCTTCTGGCCCACGGCCACCTGCATTTTTACTTCCTTGCCATCCACAACGCCGCCGGGGCCCACGGCCAGCACTTCGGCCATCTGGGGCTTTTCCTTGGCGGAACCGGGCAGCACGATGCCGGACTTGGTGGTTTCTTCCATTTCAACATTCTTGATGACAACACGGTCACCCAAAGGCTTGACGTTCATAATGCTCCTCCTTGATCTTTACGGGCTTTGCCGGGGATTTTCCTTGTTAGCACTCATTGATATTGAGTGCTAATTCATCCTTGCATAGTGTATCGCATTCGGCGCGCGGACGCAAGCAGAATTCTTCCAGAATTTTTCTGTTTTTCCCTGTTTTATCGAATTATTTCTTGTTATTGGCTGTTTTTCATATGTTTTCTTTAAATTGCTCGCGTTTTCTTTTATTTTTATTTTTTCGTGTTTATTCCGGGCAAAGTCTATGCTATAATCGATTCGGAAAACCGCCCCCGTGCTTCTCTGGGGCGCGGACGGCGTTCAGGCTGGCGGGCGAAGGCGCGTCAGCCGTCCGCCGCATTTTCTTCCTATAATATATCGCCGTTTGAAAGGAGCCCCTATGCTTGCTCAGCTTTTGCTCGCCTGGTACGATCGCTGCCGCCGGGTTCTGCCCTTCCGGGGTACGAAGGATCCCTACCAAATCTGGCTCAGTGAAATCATGCTTCAGCAGACGCGCACCGAAACGGTGGGCGCGTACTGGACGCGCTTTCTGGCCCGGTTTCCCGATGTGTTTTCCCTGGCGGCGGCCCCGGAGCAGGAGGTGCTGAAGCTGTGGGAGGGGCTGGGCTATTATTCCCGGGCCCGGAATCTGCACAAGGCGGCCCAGGTGATCGTGGCGCAGTATCAGGGCGTTTTTCCCCGGGAGGAAGCGGCGCTGCGGGCGCTACCCGGGGTGGGGGCGTATACGGCGGCGGCGGTGGCCTCCATCGCCTTTGATCTGCCCTGCCCCGCCATGGACGGCAATCTGACCCGGGTGCTTTCCCGGGTGCACGGGGTGCGGGAGGATGTGGGCGTTCCCTCCGTGGCCCGCCGCCTGGCCGCCCTGGCCCGGGAGGATATGCCCGATACCCGCTGCGGCGATTTCAATCAGGCGCTGATGGATTTAGGGGCCACCATCTGCACCCCCGGCACGCCCGACTGCGAAAAATGCCCTCTGCGTTCGCTCTGCGACGCCTACGCCGCCGGAGATGCGGACATGTTGCCCATCAAGGCCGCCGCGCCGCCGCCCAAGGAAGTGCCCGTGGCGGTGGCCATCGTCACCTGCGGGGGAAAGGCGCTGCTGCGCATGCGGGAGGAGGCGCTGCTGCGGGGGCTATGGGTGTTTCCTCTGACGGAGGGGGCGGGCGGCCGCGCCGCCCTGGAAAAGGCGCTGCGGGGCCTGGGGGTCAAGGCCGTCTTTCACCAGGCCCTGGGAGAAGCCCGCCATGTATTCACCCACCGGGTGTGGAACATGAAGCTGTATCATTTCACCGCGGCGGAGCCCCGTGCCCGGGAGGGGGTGTGGGCCAATCGCCAGGAGATCGCCGCGCTGCCCCTGCCAACGGCCATGCGCGCCGCCCGGGCCCGGGCGGAAGAAATACTGGCGCGGGAAGAAACCGCCCCAAGGGAGGAACAGAAATGAAGCCTTACGCCGCCGCCCTGTCCGCCTATCCCGCCGTTCTGGCGGAGGACGCAGTCTGCCGCGCCCTGGATGCGTTTTTGGAAAGCCAGGCGCCCCTGCGCCGGGTGCTGCTGCTGCCGCCGGATTTCACGCGCTTTTATTCCTGTGCCGGGCCCATCACCGTGCATTTATACGCCCGGCTGCGGGAAATGGGGGCGGAGACGGATGTGATGCCCGCCCTGGGCACCCATGCGCCCATGACGGCGGAGGAAATCGTCCGGATGTATCCCGGCGTCCCCGCCCAGCGGTTTCTCATCCATCGCTGGCGGGAGGATGTGGTGCGCCTGGGGGAGGTGCCCGCCGGTTTCTGCCGGGAGGTATCCCAGGGGGTATTTTCCGAGTGCATCCCCGTATCTGTGAACAAGCGGCTGCTGTGCCCCGATTACGATTTGATTCTCTCCATCGGCCAGGTGGTGCCCCACGAGGTGGCGGGCATGGCCAACCGGAACAAGAATCTATTCGTGGGCCTGGGCGGCAGCGAGATGATTAACGCCTCCCACATGCTGGGGGCGGCCTACGGCGCGGAGCGGGTGATGGGCCGGGATTTTTCTCCCGTGCGCCGGGTATTCGATTATGCGGAGGAGCGCTTTCTCGCCCATCTGCCCCTTTGCTATCTGCTCACCGTAGCCACCCAGGGGGCGGGCGGCGGGCGGCTGCACGGCCTGTTCATCGGCCGGGAGCGGGCGCTTTTCGAGCGGGCGGTGGCCCTGAGCCAGCAGGCGAACATCACCTGGCTGGATCAGCCCCTTCCCCGGGCGGTGGTCTATCTGGAGCCGGAGGAGTTCAAATCCACCTGGCTGGGCAACAAGGCCGTTTACCGAACCCGGATGGCCCTGGCCCCGGGCGGGGAGCTGGTAATTCTGGCCCCCGGCGTGCGGCGCTTTGGCGAGGATGCGGCGGTGGACGCGCTGATTCGCCGCTACGGCTATTGCGGGCGGGAGCGCGTGCTGGCCCTGCTGCAAACCGAGGCGGCCCTGCGGGAAAATCGTTCCGCCGCCGCGCATTTGATTCACGGCTCTGCCGACGGGCGCTTCCGCATTATCTACGCCGCGCCGCATTTGACCGACGCGGAAATCCGCGGCGTGGGCTATGATTGCATGCCCTACCAGGAGGCCTGCCGCCGCTATCTGCCCGCCGACAGGCAGCCCGGCTTCCACCAGGCCCCGGACGGCGAACCCTTCTATTTCATTCCCAACCCCGCCCTGGGGCTATGGATGTGCCGAGAATAAATATAAATATGCGGGGGAACCGCTCTTTGGAGGCCAAAGAGCGGTTCCCCCGCGCCCTTCCGAGAAAGCCGATTGGGTAAATTCAGGTAATAAGAACTCAGCCAGCCTCCCCGCGAACATATAAAAGCAAAAATTTCCTCCCATACCTTCCGAGAAAGCCGTTTGGGGAAGGGGAAAAACTGCTTACGGGGAATTTGATCGATTTTTCCAAACGTTTTCTTTTTCAGCATTTTTCGATTTATTTTGCAAAAATCCAACACAATTCTCCCATCGGACACCCCCCCCCCCCGCATGTATTTTTCGGCTCTGGAAAATACATTTACATTTTCAAAAAGTGGAAAACGAATAAAAATTTTAATATTTTTGTAGATAAAAGTATTTGCTTTATGCAATTATGCGTGCTATAATAAGTCGCGTTAAGATTCAATGATTGTTGAAAGTGATGAATCGATTTTCGTCAGAGAGGATGAGAGCCAGGTGTCAACCAAAGCAATTTCCCACGCCCCGCGGAAAAAATTCTCCACCGCCTTTAAAAACGAAATCGCCCGGCACGGCGCGCTATATATCATGCTGCTGCTGCCCGTAGCGGTGCTGATCGCCTTCCGGTACGTGCCCATGTACGGCGTGCAGATCGCGTTCCGCAATTTCCGCATCACCCGCGCCATCGAGGATTGCGACTGGGTGGGCTTCAAGTATGTGAAGCAGTTTTTCGACGCGCCTCAGTTCTGGCAGATTCTGCGCAACACGCTGCTCATCAATCTCTATTCTCTGGCCACGTTCCCGCTTTCGCTGATTTTCGCGCTGCTGCTGAATTACGTTCCCTTTAAGCGCTTCCGCAAAACGGTGCAGATGGTCAGCTACGCGCCCCACTTCATTTCCACCGTCGTTATGTGCACGCTGATTCTCCAGTTCCTCAACGCCCGCGGCGGCATCATCAACGTGGCGCTGGGCTATCTGGGCGTGCCCCCCACCAACTACATGGCCCAGTCCGAGTATTTCTACAGCATCTACGTCTGGTCCGGCGTGTGGCAGGAGTTGGGCTACGGCGCCATCATCTACATCGCCTCCCTGGCCTCCGTCTCCCCCGAGCTGCACGAGGCCGCCATCGTGGACGGCGCCAGCATCGTCAAGCGCATCTGGCATGTGGATATCCCCGGCGTGCTGCCCACCTTCTGCATCCTGCTGATTATGCGCTGCGGCAGCCTGCTGAACATCGGCTTCGAAAAAGTGCTGCTGCTGCAAAACAACTTAAACAGCGGCGTTTCCGAAGTGATCGCCACCTACGTTTACAAAGTGGGCATCGCCTCCGGCCGTCCCCGGTATTCCTATTCCGCGGCCATCGGCCTGTTCCAATCGCTGTTTAACATGGTGATGCTGGTGCTGGTCAACAAAGTTACGGGCAAGCTGAGCGGCAGCTCGCTGTTCTGAGGAAGGGAGGAAACGCAAGCATGAGCACCATCGATCGTAAAACCGGCAAAAAGAAAAAGAACTCGGCGATCAAGCTGATGAAATCCGACTATGTGTTTCTCACCTTCGTCACCCTGGCGCTGTTCGCGTTCTTCATCATCGTTCTCTATCCCCTGCTCTACGTTTTCTCCGCCTCCTTCTCCGGCGGCGTGATGACGGGCGGCGGCCTTTCCCTCATTCCCGCCCGCGTCACCATGGAAGGCTACAACGCCGTATTCGAGCAAAAAACCGTCTGGAGCGGTTATGCCAACTCCCTGCTCTATATGGTCACGGGCACGGCGGTGGCCCTGGTGGTCACCATCCTGTGCGCCTATCCCCTCTCCCGCAGAACCTTTAAAAACGGCAAGGTGGTCATGGCGCTGTGCATCTTCACCATGTACTTCTCCGGCGGCATGATCCCCACCTACCTCACCATCCGCAATTACAACATGCTCAACACCATCTGGGCCCTGATTCTGCCCGGCTCCCTGTCGGTGTACAACATGATCGTGATGCGCACCTACTTCAACACCAGCATTCCCGATGAAATGCGCGAGGCGGCCCAGATCGACGGCTGCGGCGAATGGCGCTTCCTGCTGCAAATCGTGCTGCCCCTCTCCGGCCCCATCCTGGCGGTCATCGGCCTGTATTACGCCGTGGATCTGTGGAATTCCTATTACGGCGCGCTGCTCTATATCTCCGATAAGAGCAAGCTGCCCCTGGCCAACGTGCTGCGCGAGCTGCTGGTGCAAAGCCAGAGCCTTTCCATGGAAAGCAACGTGACCCTGGATTCCACCACCCAGGCCCTCATGGAAAAGCGCGCGGAGGTGATGCGCTATTCCCTGATTATCGTTTCCTCGCTGCCGGTGATGTGCCTGTATCCCTTCGTGCAGAAGTATTTCGTCAAGGGCGTGATGATCGGCGCCGTGAAGGGCTGATCAGCCCCCAATTCCCGAATCTTTTATGCGAAAGCCTTTTCGCATAGAGATATATTCTTGAAGGAGGAACATCCTATGAAGAAACTGGTTGCCCTGGTATTGCTGCTGTGCATGGTTTGCTCCTGCGGTATCGCGGAACTGACCCAGCCCGGCGAATACCCCATCTCCACCGAAAAAGTGGAACTGAGCGTTTGGTGCCCCCAGCTGGCCACCGTTGAAGACTACCCCACCAACTACGAAGTCGTCACCGTGGAAGAGAAGACCAACGTCCATATCAATTGGACCACCGCGAACTCCTCCGAAGCCTCCGAGAAGTTCAACACCTCCATGGCGGATAACAATCGCTGCGACATCTACTTGCAGTGGCTGAGCACCGACGACGCGCTGCTGTACGCGGAAGACAAAGTGATCATTCCCCTGGAAGACCTGATCGACCAGTACGCCCCCAACATCGTCAAGGCGCTGGAAGACAACCCCGGCGTGCGCGAGCAGATCACCGCTCCCGACGGCCATATCTATGAGCTGCCCCAGCTGATCTACAACGTGCAGGAATCCATCCCGAAGATGTGGGTGTACAAGGAATGGCTGGAAGCCTATAAGACCGCCACCGGCAAGGGCACTCCCGCCACCACCGAAGAATTCAAGGATATGCTGATCTATTTCCGTGACAACGATATGAACGGCAACGGCGACAACACCGACGAAATCCCCCTGACCGGTAACTATCAGTACTGGAGAGAGGGCGCCGATCCCCATACCTTCCTCATGAACGCCTTCACCCTGTGCCCCGCGGGCAATCCCCTGCCCTACATGCTGGCGGACGACGACGGCAACGTGACCTGCGTGGCCCTGTCCGACGATTTCCGCGAAGGCCTCCAGTACATCAACGATCTGTATAAGGAAAAGCTGCTGGTTGAAGAAACCTACGTGCAGGATCTGTTCCAGTTCCGTCAGCTGACCAGCGTGCCCAAGACCAACGTCACCGTTGGCGCGGCCGCCGCTCCTTATCCCTATCGCCTGCTGACCTACAACGCCGATCCTTCCTACGTTACCTTCACCGATTATGAGTGCATCGAGCCCCTCACCGGCCCCAAGGGCGTCAAGGGCTGCTATGCTTCTCAGGATAACGTCATCAGCCTGCGCACCTTCATCACCTCCTCCTGCAAGGATCCCATCGTCGCCATTCGCTGGCTGGATTACTTCTACAGCGAAGAAGGCCGCTCCTGGAGCAACTTCTACGGCCAGGAAGGCAAGCACTGGGTCTGGAGCGACGAGCCCTCCTTCGGCGGCGGCGACAAGTCCGTCAAGATGATCTGGCAGTATGGCTCCACCCACAACGAATACCTGCCCCAGGGCTGGGGCCCCAACACCTATCGTACCCTGGAAGACTATAACAGCAAGGCCGCTTCCGACGCCGCCACCGATAGCCAGCTGCTGGCCATCAACGCGCATCGCGTGTACGCGCCCTTTGCCACCGTTACCAAGTTCCCCCAGATCAGCTGGTGCACCGATCAGGATCTCATCGACGAGCGCGCTGAGCTGAACACCGCTGTGGGCGACGCCATGATCGCCGCCGTGACCGAATTCATCATCGGCAAGCGCGATATCAATGACGACGCCGCTTGGGAAGCCTACAAGACCGAAATGGAAAATCTGGGCCTGTCCCGCCTGCTGGAGCTGCACGAAGCCTATTACTTCGGCAAGTAATCCACGCAAAATTCAGGAGAGCCGCCGTGCAAACGGCGGCTCTCTCTTTATGGAGAATTATAATATGCGGGGGAGGCATTCCTTGGAGGCCAAGGAGCGGTTCCCCCCGCATTATTCCTCGTTTCTCCGTATTTCCTCAGGCGTTCTCAATGCCGGTTACGGTGAAGCCCTTGGCTTCCACGGCCTGGCGGATGGCCGCGTCGTCGGCCTGGCCCTCCACCACGCAGATTTTCTTATCCAACTCCACGCAGGCCTCCAGGCCCAGATCGTGCAGCGCGCCCTCCACCTTGCCGGCGCAATGCATGCAGCGCATGCCTTCCACATGAACGATTTTCTTCATTTTTGTTTCCTCCTTTTGATTTTCACGCCGCTGTGCGCGGCTTTTTAGCAGGCTTCCATTTGCACAGCTTAAAGCTGGAACAGCGTGACCTGGTTGGTCTCCGCCAAATCCTTCAAGCAGCCATGCTCCCGCAGCAGATCGCACACGGCGCTGGACACCTTGGCCCGGTTTTTCAAATCCTCCACCGAGATGAAGGGGGTGGCGCGGGCCTCCACGATACCGATAGCGGCGGCCTCGCCCAGGCCGCCCAGGGCGGTGAAGGGCACCCGCAGGCCCTTTTCGCCCTCGGGGATAAAGCGCTTCACATCGCTCTTATACAGATCGGCAGGCAGGAAATAAAAGCCCCGGGCCATCATTTCCAGCACCAGCTCCATGGCGGTGATGGCGTCCTTATCCTTCTGGGAGGTTTTTTTCTGCGCATCCAGGTCGTACATTTCCTTCAGCTTTTCCCGCAATTGATCGATGGGCAGAATCATGGTGCAGGCGTCGAAGCCGTCCCCGCGGATGGTGAAGTACGCCGCATAGTATGCCTGAGGGCGATACACCTTATACCAAGCCACGCGCAGGGCCATGGTGACATACGCGGCGGCGTGGCCCTTGGGGAACATGTATTTAATCTTCCGGCAGCTTTCTTCAAACCAGGCAGGCACGTTATGCTCGTGCATAGCCTCCACCATTTCGGGCTTCAGGCCCTTGCCCTTGCGAACAAATTCCATGGTGTCAAAGGCCATCTTGGCGGGCACGCCCATCTGCATGAGCTGGTTCATAATATCCTCGCGGGTGCAAAGGCACTGGGCCAGGGGCACGATTCCCTGATCGATCAAATCCTTGGCGTTGCCCAGCCACACGTCGGTGCCGTGGGAAAGGCCGGAAATACGAATCAGTTCCTGCATGGTGGAGGGATGGGTATCCTCCAGCATCTGGCGCACAAAGGCTGTGCCGAATTCGGGCACGCCGAAGGTGCCGGTGTTGCAGTTAATTTCCTCCTTGGTCACGCCCAGGGCGGCGGGGGAGGAAAACAGCGACATCACCCCCGGATCCCCCAGGGGGATTTCCCGGAAGTTCACCCCCGTGATTTCCTCCAGCATATGCAGCATGGTGGGATCGTCGTGGCCCAGAATATCCAGCTTCACCAGAATATCATGCATGGAGTTGAAATCGTAGTGGGTGGTGACGGTGGGGGATTCCAAATCGTCCGCCGGGTGCTGCACGGCTGTGAACTGGCAGATATCGTATTCCTGGGGCAGCACCACCATGCCCGCCGGGTGCTGGCCCGTGGTGCGCTTCACGCCCACGCAGCCCGCGGCCAGGCGCTCCTTTTCCGCGTCGGAAACGGTGAGATTGCGCTCCTCCAGATATTTCAGCACATAACCGTAGGCGGTTTTATCCGCCATGGTGCCGATGGTGCCCGCCCGGAACACATACTCAGGGCCGAACAGCTCCTTCACATAGTTATGGGCCACGGGCTGATATTCGCCGGAGAAGTTCAGATCAATATCGGGCACTTTATCGCCCTTGAAGCCCAGAAAAGCCTCGAAGGGGATATCAAAGCCGTCCCGCACCAGGGGCTGGCCGCAATCGGGGCAGTTTTTGGCGGGCAAATCCACGCCGATGGTGTATTGCGGGGGGATGTTGAAATCCGCCTTGCGGCAATGCAGGCAGCGGTAATGGGGCGGCAGGGAGTTAATTTCCGTGATGCCCGTCAGGAACGCCACGAAGGAGGAGCCCACGCTGCCGCGGCTGCCCACCACATAGCCGTCGCTGAGGGATTTTTTCACCAGCTTCTGCGCGATGGAATACAGCGTGCAATAGCCGTAGCCCACAATAGCATTGAGTTCCTTATCGATGCGCTTTTGCACGATGTCGGGCAACTCGTCGCCGTAATAGCGGTGGGCGGTGCCGTAGGTGAGGCTTTTGATATCCTCCTCCGCCGAGGGCCAGAAGGGGGAGAAGGTGGTTTTCCCCTCGGGATGGGGGGGAAACAGCGAAACTTTTCCAATTCGATCGGCGATCTTCTTGGGGTTCTCGATCACCACCTCGTGAGCCTTGCTTTTGCCCAGATAGGCGAACTCCCGCAGCATTTCATCGGTGGATTTGAAATACAGGGGAGCCTGATGATCGGCGTCGCTGAAGCCCTGGCCCGCCTGCAAAATGGCGCGGAACACCGCGTCCTCGGGATCCAGGAAATGCACGTCGCCGGTGGCCACCACGGGCAGCCCCAGCTTCTCCCCCAGGCGCACGATACGGCGGTTGTATTCCCGCAGCGTTTCCTCATCGGGCACGCGCCCCTCCCGGATCAGGAATTGGTTGTTGCCGATGGGCTGAATTTCCAGATAATCATAGAAGCGGGCGATGCGGCTGAGCTTTTCATCCGTCGCGCCGTCCACCATGGCGGTATACAGTTCCCCCGATTCGCAGGCGGAGCCCACAATCAGCCCCTGGCGGTATTTTTGCAGCACGGCCCGGGGAATATGGGGCTTGCGCCGGAAATATTTCAGATGGGATTCGGAAATTAAGTGGTTCAAATTGGTCATGCCGTCCTGGCTGGCGGCCAGCAGCACGATATGCCAGGAATTGCCCAGGGTGTAGCCGCTGCCCACGTCGTTTAAATCGCGCAGCTTTTCCGCGCCTTTTTTCCGGGCGTCGTCCATCATGCGGGCCAGGCATTGCGCGGTGGCGGCGGCGTCGTTCACGGCGCGGTGCGCGTCCTTGAGGGACACGCCCAGCCGCTTGCACACCGATCCCAGGCGATGAGATTTCAATTCGGGATACAGCTTCCGGGCCAGGGTGAGGGTATCCAGCTGCGGGGCCTTATATTCCAGCCCCAGGCGCTTTAATTCGCTTTCCAGCACCGCGCAATCGAATTTCGCGTTATGGGCCGCGATGGGGCAGCCGTCCATAAAGGCCAGCAGCTCGGGCAGCGCCTGGGCCGCCGTGGGCGCATCCCGGAGCATCTGATCGGTGATATGGGTGATTTCCACGATCTTCGCAGGCAGCAGCACGCCGGGATTCACCAGCACGCCGTAGCTGTCCACCACCTGGCCGTGGGCCAGCTTCACCGCGCCGATTTCAATAATGCGATCCTTGGCGGTGTTCAGCCCCGTGGTTTCAAAATCCAGCACGATAACGGGGCCGTCCATGGGCTCGTCCTTAGCGCCGATCACCACGTCGTCGTCGTCGGTGAGATAGCCCTCCATGCCGGGGAGCAGCTTGATATTATTTTTCTTGGCCGCGCCGAAGGCCTCGGGGAAGGCCTGGTCCACCCCGTGATCGGTGATGGCGATGGCCTCGTGGCCCCATTTGGCCGCCCGGGCAATGAGATCGGAGGCGGAAACCACCGCGTCCATATTGCTCATCTGGGTGTGGGCGTGCAGCTCGATGCGCTTTTCCTGGCAGGTATCCTCTCGCTGGGGCAGCGTGCAGGAGGACATATCCCGGGCCATAATCACCGTTTCGTGGGAATACTGATCGTATTGCGTGTCCCCCCGCACCAGAATGCCCATGCCCGGCTTGATGGCCTTGAGCACCTTGGTCACGGCCTCCCGTTCCGCGTCGGTGATAGGGGGCGGACTTTCTTCTTCCTTGGGGCGGCGGGGACGATAGCGCAGGAAGGCCTTGCAGCGGATGGTGGAGGTGAAATCCGTCACCAGGAAGGAGAGCAGCACCATTTCGCCCCCTGCGATTTCCTTATCCTCGCAGGAGAGCACCTTGCCCCGAATCACCACCAGGCCGCTGTCGTCGGTCAGCTCGCGGATGGGCACGGGCGGATCGCCGATGGCGCGGCCCTTGATGCGCACATCCTCTTCCTTGGGCTTTTCTTCCTTCTTTTCCTGGGCCTTGGCGATTTCCTCGTATCGGGCGGCACGCTCGTTGGCCACCCGATCCTGCTCCTCCCGCTCCTTTTGCAGGGCGTGAAGCCGCTTTTCCTCATCGCCGCACACCCGCAGCGCCACCTCGGTATCCAGCCGGAACACATCCCGAATCACCGCCGCCAGCTGGGGGCGGATATTCTGCTTTTCCAAATAATCCATGGAAAATTCATCGGGCATTTCCAGCGTGACCCGGCCGTTGCCCGGGGCCCAGCGCATATCGAATTCCCAGGAAGCCACGGCGGGATAGTGACGAATAAGATAATGATTCAGCGGCGCTGAATATTTATCCGGGTTTTGCAGAAATTCCCGGGCCAGGGCGGGGCTGGCCACCCGGAGGGAAAAGCTCAGCCCCGGAAAGGCCCCGGCAATCGCCCGCTTGATGGCAAAAAAGCCCTTCTCGCCCACAAGCACGTCGGAGAGAAAGGAGAAATACGCCTTATTTTCGCTTTTCACAAAGCGCACCCGCTCGATGGCCAGCTGTCCCTCCGTTTCGGGCAGGGCCTTGGATACGGCGCGCAGCAATTCCTCATAAGTCATGCAGATACTCCCGCACGGCGTTGGCCATGGCCTGGGCCAGATCGCCCGTCAGCTTGCCCGCCGGCTTGCCCTTGATAAACAGTTCGCCGCAATTTTTGCCGCCGCAAAGGGCCACGTCCGCACCCCGGGCCTCCCCCGGGCCGTTGACCACGCAGCCCATCACCGCCACGGTGACGGGCTTATCCACATCTGCGAATTCCGCCTCCAGCCGCCGGGCAATGCCCGCCACATCGATCTGCGTGCGGCCGCAGGTGGGGCAGGAAACAAAGCGCACGCCTCCCCGCAGACCCACGGCCCGCAGAATTTCCAGCGCCGCCCGGGGCTCCTCCTCGGGATCGCCGGTGAGGGATACGCGCACCGTATCGCCGATGCCGTCCAGCAGCAGCGCCCCAATGCCAATGGCGGATTTCACCGTGCCCCTTCCGGGCAGGCCCGCCTCCGTCACCCCCAGATGCAGGGGATAATCGCACAGCCTGTCCATCAGCCGGTAGGCCTCCACCGTCAGCGGCACGCTGCTGGCCTTGAGGGAGAGCACGATATCGGTAAAATGCGCGTCCTCCAGCAGCTTCACATGCCGCAGCGCGCTGTCCGCCATGCCCCGGGCGGTCACGCCGCCCTCCCGGGCCAGAATATCCTTTTCCAGGCTGCCCGCGTTCACGCCGATGCGGATGGGCGTCCCGTGGGCCCGGGCGCAATCCGCCACCCGGCGCACATTTTCCGCGCCGCCGATATTGCCCGGATTGATGCGCAGCTTCTGAACGCCGTTTTCCATGGCGGCGATAGCCAGGCGATAATCGAAATGAATATCCGCCGCCAGGGGCACGGGGCTTGCATCCACCAGCGTGCGCACCGCCGCGGCGCAGGCCGCGTCGTATACCGAAACGCGCACCAGATCGCACCCCGCCGCCGCCAGACGGCGAATTTGGGCCAGGGTGGCCGCCGTATCCCGGGTATCGGTATTGGTCATGGATTGAATGGAAACCGGGCTGCCGCCGCCAATGGCCAGGCCGCCCGCCTGCACCCGCTTCTTAACGCCCATCGCATCCTCCGTTTATTGAAAAAGCTGAAGTATATCCTTGCACGTCATCACCAGCAGCAGGCCGAACAAAAGCACATACCCCGCCAGATGCACATACGCCTCGGTTTTGCGGTTCACCGGCTTGCGGCGCACGCCCTCGATAATCAGGAAGATAGCCCGCGCGCCGTCCAGCCCGGGAATGGGAATCAGGTTGAACAGCCCCAGGTTCACCGAAATCAGCACCAGTAGCTGCACATACGCCGTCCAGCCCGATTTCTCTGTTTCCTCTGCAATCATATGCACGATGCCCACCGGGCCGGAGGATTCGGCGAAGCCCTGACCGGTGGTCACCATGGTTTTCAGCCCGTTCAGAATGGCCCCCGCCGCCCGCAGGCAGTAATCCCCGCCCAGGGCCGCCGCCCGGCCCAGAGAAACGCGCGCATAGCCGGGGGTGTATTCATAGCTGAGCCCCACGCCAATCATGAAGCGCTTTTCCGCCGCGTCGTATTTGGGTGTCATGGAAAGGGAGAGGGTATCCTCGCCCCGCAGCACGGCGATTTGCAGGGGCGCGTCCCCCTCCTTGTAAGCGCCGATCATGGCGGAGGCGGAAAGCAGCCCCTCCTCCGTCACGCCGCTGGCCGCCTGGCCGTTGACGGAAAGAATGATATCCCCCTCCTGCATGCCCGCCGCCTGGGCCGCGCCGCCGTCGTTCACCTGGCTGATTACCGCGCGGCCCACCACGCCGTTCACATCCTCGCCCAAGACGAAAAACAGCGCCGTGGCCGCCAGCAGCGCCAGCACGAAATTCATCACCGGGCCCATCAGGATGGTGAGCAGCCGCTTCCAGACGGCGTAGCGGTTAATGCTTCGGGGGTCTTCCTGCTCCTTGCCCTCCGCGTCGTCCTCGCCGTAGAACATGCAATAGCCCCCGGCGGGAATCAGCCGCCAGAAAAAGCGGGTTTCATGCTTTTTGCTTTTCCAGGAAAACAGCTTGGGGCCAAAGCCGATGGCAAATTCCTTCACCGGAATGCCCGTAAGCCGGGCGGCGAAGAAATGGCCGCATTCATGCACCATCACCATCACGCCCAGCATCAGAATGGCCGCCAGAATCATTAATACAGACATAGCGCCTCCCGCATGCAAAAGAATTTCAGCCGTGGTTTTTCATATAATGCCGGGCCGCTTCCCGAGCCAGGGCGTCCGCCGTTTCCACATCGGAAAGCGTTCGGGCGGGCAGATGCCCCCAGCGCTCCAGCGCGCTTTCCACGATATGGGGAATCTCCCCAAAGGCGATCTCCTCCCGCAGAAACGCCCCGGCGGCCTCCTCGTTGGCGGCGTTGAGCACGCAGGCCGCCGCGCCCCCCGCCGCCAGCGCGGCATAGGCCATGCCAAGGGCGGGAAATTTTTCCTGATCCGGAGCCTCGAAGGTCAATTGCCCCAGGGCGAACAGATCAAGCCGCTTCGCCCCTGTTTCCAGCCGCTGGGGATAGCTCATGGCGTAGAGAATGGGTACGCGCATATCCGGCGCGCCCAGTTGGGCGATTACCGCGCCGTCCTGAAATTCCACCGCCGAATGCACGATGCTCTGGGGGTGAATTACCACCTGAATTTGCTCCGGCCGGGCATGGAACAACCATTTCGCCTCGATAATTTCCAGCGCCTTATTAAACATGGAGGCGGAATCTACCGTAATCTTGGCCCCCATGCTCCAGGTGGGGTGCCCCAGGGCCTGCGCCACGGTGGCCTTCCGGATGGCCGCCGCCTCCCAGGTGCGGAAGGGGCCGCCCGAGGCCGTGAGCAGGATACGGGCGTAAGCGTTGGGTCCCGCCCCCTGTAGGCACTGAAAAATGGCGCTGTGTTCGCTATCCACGGGCAGCAGGGTGGGCATGCCGTCCTGCTCCGGGCAGGCGGCCATCACCATTTCGCCCCCCGCCACCAGCGTTTCTTTATTGGCCAGCAGCACGCGCTTGCCCACCTGTCGGGCGGCCATGACCGCCCGCAGCCCGCACACGCCCACCACAGCGGCCAGCACATCTTGGCCCTCGCTTTCCCGGGCCACCCGCTCCAGGGCGTCCGAGCCAAAGAAAAATTCGCAAAAGCGCAGATCCTCCGGCACCTGCGCCTCCTCCCCCGTCAGCGCCGCCATGCGGGGCCGCAGCAGGCGCACCTGCTCAAATAAAAGCGCCGCGTTTTTGTGGGCGGTCAGGGCCGTCACAAAAAAGCGGTCGGGATGCAGCGTTATCACGTTAATGGCCTGCCGGCCGATGGAGCCAGTGCTGCCCAGGATTGCTATTCCGCGCATGCTCTCCTCGCTTTCCTTTCCGCCTTTAGGCCGGGAAGGGGCCCAGCAGCAGATACACATACATCACCACCGTGGCCCAATACACGCTGTCCAGCCGGTCCATCATGCCTCCGTGGCCGGGAAAGATGGTGCCAAAATCCTTCAGGCCGCAATGGCGCTTAATCAGCGAGGCGAACAGATCGCCCACCTGCCCCGCCAGGCCGCCAAGCACGCCCAGCACCAGGAAATGCCACACCGGGGGCATGGGCGCGAAGCAGGAAAACACCCCGTCCATCAGCAGCGCAAAAAGCACGCTGCCCGCCAGGCCCGCCGCCGCCCCTTCCACGGATTTATTGGGGCTCACCGCCGGGCACAGCCGGCGCGCACCGAAACGGCTGCCCACGAAATAGGCCAGCATATCGCCCACCAGCGGCACGCCGAAGGCCAGCAGAATCAGCAGCAGCTGATGCACCCGGTCAATGGCCCGGGCCAGGCCCAGCATGCACATGCCCGGCAGCAGCACGCAGAACAGCGGCATGGCGGAAAGCAGCAGTTCATCCAGCCGGGGCTCGGAGCGGAACATCACCATCACCGCAATGAGCATGCACGCTCCCGCCACCAGCGGCAGCAGGGGGGACACGCTGTCCTTGATGGTGAACAGCGGAATGGAAAGCACCAGGCACAGCCAGCAGGGCCATTGCACCGGGCGGTGCCCCGCCTGCTTTAAGGCGCGGAACACCTCGTACATCGAAAGGCAAATGGACGCCATATACAAAACCGAAAAAACCCAGCCCCCCATAGCCAGCGCAAAGGCCAGCACTGCAGTCAGGCACACGCCGGTGATAATCCGTGTGGTCATTGCTTTCGTCCTCCAAATCGCCTGTCCCGCCGGGCGAAGGCATCCAGCGCCGCATGATAAGCCGCCAGATCAAAATCCGGCCACAGCACCTCGGGGAACAGGAACTCGGCGTAGGCGCACTGATACAGCAAAAAATTGCTCAGCCGCATTTCCCCGCTGGTGCGGATCAGCAGATCCACATCGGGCAGATCATGGGTATACAGCGCCTGCGCCAGGGTTTCTTCCGTGATATCCTCCGGGGCGATTTCACCCCGAACTGCTTTTTGCGCCAGCAGGCGCGCGGCCCGGGCCAGCTCGGCCCTGCCGCCGTAATTGATGGCGATGTTCAGCTTCAGCCCGGCATTATTCTCCGTGCGCTTTTCCGCCCGGGCCACGGCCTCCCGCTGGGGGGCGGGCAGCCCCGCCTGATCGCCCAGGATGCGGATACGCACGTTTTTCTCGTCCAGCTCGTCGATCTCGGAGGTGAAAAATTCCAGCAGCAGGCCCATCAGGGCCTCCACCTCCTGGGGATCGCGCCTCCAATTTTCCGTGGAAAAGGCGTACAGCGATAAGGCCTCTATGCCCAGATCGCTGCTTTCCCGGATAATGGCGCGCAGAGCCTCCACCCCTCGGCGGTGCCCCAGCGCCACTCGAATTTTATGCTGCTTTGCCCAGCGGCCGTTGCCATCCATAATAATGGCCACATGCCGGGGCAGCCGGCGTGCTTCGCTCATGCTTCCTCTTTTTTTCGCGGCGCGCCGTCCAGAAACCGCGCCGTAATCCAAACCCCCGCCCGGCAGGCGATCACCCGGGGCGTGCCTGCCTGCCGCGCCTGTCCATTCCGGAGGGGCGCGGCGGTTTCTTCCACGCGGATTGCCGCGGGATCGGGCAGGCCTTCCAGCGCCTCCGCCAGGGGGCGCCCCAACGCTTCGCGCATCAGACCTCCATGATTTCCTTTTCCTTTTCCGCAGCGATTTTATCAATTTCCTTGATCTGCGCGTCGGTGATCTTTTGCAGCTCGTCCTCCGCCTTGCGCTGATCGTCCTCGGTGATCTTGCTATCCTTCTTCAGTTTTTTCACCTGCTCCATAGCGTCCCGCCGCGCGCCGCGAATGGCCACCTTGGCCTCCTCCGCGCCCTTGCGCACCACCTTGGTCAGCTCCTTGCGGCGCTCCTCGTTCAGCTCGGGCACCACCAGGCGGATCAGCTTGCCGTCGTTGGAGGGATTCATGCCCAGGTCGCTTTTCTGAATGGCCTTTTCCACCAGGGGAATGGCCTTAACATCCCACAGCGCAATGGTGAGCAGCCGGGGCTCGGGGCTGTTGATATTGCCCATCTGCTTCAGGGGGGTGGGGGTGCCGTAATAATCCACAGTGATCCGATCCAGAATCTGCGGGTTGGCCCGGCCGGCGCGCAGGGCCAGCATATCCCGCTGATAGAATTCCTTGGTTTTTTGCATTTTATCCTTGGCTTCAGCATTCACAGCACGATACATGTTTTTTCCTCCGTTCATTCAGTTTGCTTATATTTTACCCCGTCCAGGGGCGTTCTGTCAATCTTTTTGCGCCGGGGCGGGCTGCTCCTGGCAGAAATAATCCCGGTCGAAATGAATCACGCAGCGATAGCGGGGATCCAGCGTGCGGGCGTGGGCGCAGATGCCGTCCCGCAGCGCTTCCAGTTCCCGTTCCTCCGGGGGCAGCAGCACGTCGAAAATCAGATTGATGTTCTTATCCCCGGGCACGCGTCTGAAATCGTGCAATTGCAGCGGCGGGGTGAGGGAAGAGAGGTAATCCGCCATCTGCGCCCGGGCCTGCTCGGTTTTTTCATCGTGGGTAAGGATGGGGTCCATATGGATACAGATGGGAATGCCCAGCGTATCGGTGATCTCCCGCTCGGCGGCGTCAATCACCTCGTGAATGGCCACCAGATCGCTGTCGGCGGCCACCTCCGCATGCACCGAGGCCATGGAGCGTCCCGGCCCGTAATCATGCAGCACCAGATCGTGCACCCCCAGAATGCCCGGCTTTTCCAGCAGCATTTCCACAATCCTGTGCCCCAGTTCCCGGTTGGGCGGGCCGCCCAGCAGGCGGGACACCGTATCCCGCAGCACGCCCCAGGCCGCCCGCAGCACCAGGAATGCCACCAGCGCGCCCACATAACCGTCCACCGGCCAGCCGAAAATCAGCCCCGCCAGGGCGGAAAGCGCCACCGCGCTGCTGGCCAGCACATCGCTCAGGCTGTCCTGGGCTGCGGCCAGCAGGGTGGGATTATCCGTGCGGGTTCCCAGGGTGCGGTAGAAGCGCCACATCCACAGCTTCACCAGAATGCCTGCCGCCAGCAGCCCCACCGTCAGGGCGGAAAAGGCCGCGGGCGCGGGGGAAATAATGCCCTCCACCCCCGATTTGAGCAGCTCCAGCCCGAACACCGCAATCAGCACGCCCACGCCCAGCGCGCCTAAATATTCAATGCGCCCATGGCCGAAGGGATGGCCCGCATCCCGGGGCTTTTGCGCCATGCGCACGGCGATCAGCGCAATCAGGCCGCCCCCCGCGTCGGAAAGATTGTTCACGCCGTCCGCCGTCACAGCCACCGAGCCCGTCAGCAGGCCCAGCAGCATTTTCATGATGGAAAGCGCCAGGTTCAGCGCCATGCCCGTCACCGAGCCCAGCGTGCCGTAGGCCTCTCGAACCTGCTGATTTTCCGTTGCGTCCGGGTTCTTGATAAAGCGCCGGATCAGCCATTGCGTCATGGGCATTCCTCCATTTGCCATTACTCGCCGTCTCGCTTTTGCTTGTCGGCGTAACGCTGGCAGCGTCCCGCCGGCCCGTAAATGCCAGGGCATTTTCCTAATCCTTATTGTATCATACTTCGCCGCTTTGCGCAATTACGGCGCAAGAGCGCTTTCCCGGGGCTGCGACAGCGTCCTCCCGGCAATAGGCCTGCTCTTCCCTTTTGTTATCGGGAAAGCAATCCGGCCGTTTTCACCCCCTACACCCTTCCGCGAAGAGGTGCGGGGAGAAGCATTCTGGTAAGCGCCGCCCGGAAATGCCTCCCCCGCAAAGTTCCCTATTTCAGGCTGCCCATCAGCATGCCGGAAAGGCCGCCCGCAGCCACGCCCATCAGCACGTCGATAAGATAGCCCAGCAGCGTGAGCTTCTGGCCCGAAAGCAGGGCGTAAAGCAGCACGCCCACGCCCATGTAAATCAGCCCCAGCAGCGCGCCCCGGCGAATGCCGTTTTCCGCCCCCCGGGGCACAACGGCGCGCACGCCCAGAAAAATCGCCCCCAGCTTAATACATTGGTTCACAATCCGAATCACGCCGTCGCTTACGTCCAGCAGCCCAATAATCAGCGCGAACACGATCACCGCTGCCACCGTTGCCGCCACTGAAATCAACACCCCGCGCCATAGCGCCCCTTCCTTCCCCGTGCCGCGCCGAATTCGCCGAACCGCTTGTTGTGCCATATCTGCTCCACCCCTCCCGTTTTTTTCATATATATGATAAAGACGGTGGAAATTATGCGGAGGACATTCTTGGCGGGCCGAAGACGCGGTGCCCCGCAACCCCTGCCGCCCGCTATTTTCCCCTTCCCTACGGGGCGAATTTGTGCTATCATAAAAAAAATTACGCGGCGAGGAAGGATGCGGCATGGAGATCGAGCACGATTCGCAAAGCCTGGAATACCGGCAGCCCCAGGGGGCGGCCCCGTGCGGGGCGCGAATCACGCTGCGCCTGCGGGCGGGAGCGGGGGTGCGCAGCGCCTTTGTGCGCTTTTATGATGGCAGCGAAAAATGGTTCCCCATGGCCCGGGAGGCAGGGGGCCTGTTCGCCGCGGAGATCGAAATGCCTCCCATTCCCATCCTGTGCTGGTATGATTTCCGGGTGGAGGACGAGGACGGCAGCCTGTTCGCCTACGGCGGGCCGGAGGACGGCATGGGCGGCCCGGGCCAGCTGACCGACCGCCCCCGGGCCTGGCAAATCACGGTGTACGACGGCGCATACGACACCCCCGCCTTCCTGCGGGAGGGCGTGATGTATCAAATCTTCCCCGATCGCTTCGCCCGCAGCGGGACGGAGCGCCCCCGCCGGGCGGAAATCTATTTCCATACAGATTGGAACGAAGAGCCCCTCCTGATGCCCGAGGGCGAGGACGATAACTGCGCCCGGGATTTTTTCGGCGGCGATTTGAAGGGCATTCAGCAAAAGCTGCCCTATCTGGCGGGGCTGGGGGTGACGGTGCTGTATCTGAACCCCGTCTTCATGGCCCGCTCCAATCATCGCTACGACACGGCGGATTACCGCCGGATCGACCCCCTGCTGGGGGATAACGCGGATTTCGCCGCCCTCTGCCAGGCGGCCCAGGCGCAGGGCATTCGCATCCTGCTGGACGGCGTGTTCAGCCACACCGGCGAGGACAGCGTGTATTTCAACCGCCTGGGCCGGTTTGATTCGGTGGGCGCGTGCCAATCGCCCGCTTCCCCTTATTATCCCTGGTACACCTTCACCCACTATCCCGACAAATACGCCTGCTGGTGGGGGTTCCACACCCTGCCGGAGGTGAACAAGAACGCGGAAAGCTACCGCGCCTTTGTGCTGGGGCCCGAGGGCGTGGCCCGAGATTGGGTGGGCAAGGGCGCGTCGGGCTGGCGGTTGGATGTGGCGGACGAACTGCCCATGAATTTTCTGCGTGATCTGCGCCGGGCCGTAAAGGCGGAAAGCCCCCAGGCCGCGCTGCTGGGCGAGGTGTGGGAGGACGCTAGCCACAAGGTGGCCTACGGTGAAATGCGCTGCTATTGCCAGGGGGATACGCTGGATAGCGTGATGAATTACCCCCTCCGGGCCGCCGCGCTGGATTTTTTCACCGGGAAAATTGATTCCGCCGCCCTGTGCCGCCTGATTCGCAGCCAGCAGGAAAATTACCCCGCGCCCTTCTATTATTCGCTGATGAATCTGGCGGGCAGCCATGACCGCCCCCGGGCCGTCAACGCCCTGTGCGGCCGCACCTTTGAGGAGCTGCCCCCCGAAAAGCGGCGGGACATGCGGCTGACAGCGGAAGAATACCGCCTGGGCACGCGGCGCTACGCGCTGATGATGCGGCTGCTGTGCGCCCTGCCCGGCATTCCCTGCGTGTATTACGGGGATGAGCGGGGCATGCAGGGAGGCCCCGATCCCTTCTGCCGGGGAACCTTCCCCTGGACGGGCGGCGACGAAGCCCTGGAGGCGGAAATTCGCGCCCTGCTGTGGCGGCGGCGGCAAAGCCGCGCCCTGCAAACGGGAACGCTGCGGGCGGAGGCCCCCGCCCCCGATACCATCCGCATCATCCGGGAAATCGTGGGCGGACGGGACGTATTCGGCCGCCCGGCGGCGGACGAGCGCCAGGAAATCGAAATTCAACGGGAGTGAGCGTATGCAGCAGCTGCGGGAATTAAAGGGCCTGGGCGCGGCCCGGCTGGCCGCCCTGGAGCAGGCGGGAATTTTTTCCCTTTCCGATCTGCTGCTCACCCTGCCCCTCCGTTATCAGGATACCACCACGATCACCCCCCTTGCCCAGGCCGTGCCGGGGGGAGAAATCTGCGTCAGCGGCTATCCCAAGGCCGCGCCCCGGCTTTCCCGCTTTCACGGGCGCACCAGCGTGACCCTGCGCCTGTGCGATGAAACGGGCGGGCTTTCGATTGTCTGGTATAATCAGCCCTGGCTGAAGGAGCAGATCGCCCCCGACGCGCCCCTCACCCTCTATGGCCGGGTGGACCGGGACAAGCAGGGGCGGCTGCGCATGGTTTCCCCCCGCCGGGTGCAGGAGCGGGGCATTCTGCCCGTCTATCGCCGCCTGGGCGCCATCCCGCCCCGAACCATGCAGGGGCTCATCCGCCAGGCGCTGCTGCAATTGGAGGATTGCTGCCCCGAAACGCTGCCCCCCGCTCTGCGCGCCCGCTACAGCCTGTGCGAGCGGAATTTCGCCCTGCGCCAGGCGCATTTTCCCGATTCCCGGGAGAATTTAGAAATCGCCCTGCGGCGCATCGCCTTTGAGGATTGCCTGCTGTATCAGGCCGCGGCGGCCCAGCTGCGGGGGGAGCGAACGCAAGGGGTGCGCATTCCCGCAGAGGAGGCGGACTGCGCCCGGTATTGGGCCGCCCTGCCCTTCCCGCCCACGGGGGCCCAGCGACGGGTGCTTTCGGAAATCGCCCAGGATCTGCGCGGGCCCCAGGCCATGGGGCGCATGGTGCAGGGGGACGTGGGCTGCGGCAAAACCGCCCTGGCCTTCGGGGCCATGGCGCTGGCGGCGGGGGCGGGCTTTCAGAGCGTGCTCATGGCCCCCACCGAAATTCTGGCGCGCCAGCATCTGGAAAGCGCGCGGAAAATGCTGGAGCCCCTGGGCGTAGCCTGCGGGCTTCTGCTGGGGGGCATGCGGGCGGTGGAGCGTCGGGAGGCTCTGGCCGCCATTCGCTCGGGCGCGTGGCAGGCCGTCATCGGCACCCACGCCCTCATTTCCCAGGGCGTGGAATATCACAATCTGGGCCTGGCCGTCACCGACGAGCAGCACCGCTTTGGCGTGCGCCAGCGGCGGCTGCTGGCAAAAAAGGCGGCGGAAACGCCCAACGAGCTGGTGCTTTCCGCCACGCCCATCCCCCGCACCCTGGCCCTGGCGCTTTACGGCGATCTGGATTTATCCATTGTGGACGAATTGCCCCCCGGGCGCACCCCGGTGAAAACCCGCATCGTGCCCGAGGAAAAGCGCGAGGGGCTGTATTCCTTCATTCTGGCCCAGGCCAAAGCGGGGCGGCAGGCCTACATCGTTTGTCCCCTGGTGGAGGAAAGCGAGGAGATCGACGCGCGCAGCGCCCAGGAAACCTACGCCGAGCTTTGCACCGGGCCGCTGAAGGCCCTGCGCCTGGGCCTGACCTACGGCGAACAGGACGCGGCCGAAAAGGAGAGCGTGATCCAGGCCTTCGCCCAGGGGGAAATTCAGGTGCTGGTGGCCACCACGGTGATCGAAGTGGGGGTGAACGTGCCCAACGCCACGGTGATGGTCATTGAAAACGCCGATCGCTTCGGCCTGTCCCAGCTGCATCAGCTGCGGGGCCGGGTGGGCCGCGGGGCGCAGGAAAGCTGGTGCTTTCTCATGGCCCCGCCCAACGAGCGCCTGCGCGCCCTGTGCGAAACCAACGACGGCTTTCGCATCGCCCAGAAGGATCTGGAGCTGCGCGGCCCCGGCGATTTCCTGGGCACGCGGCAGCACGGCATGCCCCCCGGAGCGGACGCGCGCACCCTGGAGGAGGCCTCCGCCTGCCTGAAATGGCTTCGCGCCCCCGGCCAGGAGGCGGAATGGGCCCAGGTGAAGCAAAGCGCCGCCGCCTTCGCCCGCGCCCTGGACGACGTGGCGATGAATTAAATGAAGGGTAAACCATGGGGTCTGCTTGCATCTTCGCCAGCAAGGAGAAGCATATTTCTCGCCGTGCTTCCCGCTTCCTCGCTTCTGGTGATGTGTTTTTTTCACAGCCTCTACATCCCGAAAATTTGTTTGCGGCTTTTTCGACACTCTGAAGGGGACGCCGCGCAGACGCGGCGTCCCCCTGGCATTTTATGAGCTACGGCGAATAAATTCCTTCTTTTCCTCGCGTATTTCGATTGGGCGATAGCGTGGCAAACAAAAATTTGACGAGCCGTCCGCCCCCCGCCCGATAGATTTCATCGCTTCGCGTAAAGGCCTCCGCGTCCAATGGGGGCGCGTCAGTCTATGCTTTTCAGCCCGTCGAACAGATCGTTGAAGGATCGCATCCCCTTGCAGCGGCCGAAGGAAAGCTCCTTCTCATCGCCGAATTCCAGCAGGAAGCATTTCGTCAGTTCCTCCACGGTTTGCTCCAGGGCGGTAAAGAATTGCTGGTAAGCAAAATTGCTTGCGGCGCTGCCTTCTTCAAACGTATTGATTATGAGCGATTCCGTCACCTGATCCAGCGGATACATTTTCAGATGCATAAGCTCGTGAACAATGACCTCTTCCATATTTTCCTGCTTGGGGTTGCTTACGTTCAGCATAAGCACGGCTTTTTTATCGTCGCAGTCAATTTTGAAATCGCCCGTTTTGCGCCAGGCGGGATCCTCCACAAATTCCAGCTTCACATCCCACGCCGGAACGATTCGTAATTTCCGGCAGTACTTATGAAAAATATCCTGCATTTCAGCCTTATCCAAATTCCCGCGCTCCCTCTTCAATTCAAATTGCGCCCGCCGCAACGCGCCCCGCGCCGGCGGGCGGGAAACGTTTTTGCGCCGTCCTTCCCCTTTGCCAGCGGAGGGCGGCGCGGCTTCCACGCTTCCATGCCTTAGCCATTCAGTTTGCCCGGAAACGTGCAGGAGGGCCTTCTTTAGTTTCTCAAGAAGGCCCTCCCGCATATTTTCCTTATTTTTCTTCGTTCAAAATCTTCATGAATTCCTCGCCGGTGATGGTTTCCTTTTCCAGCAGGAAAGCGGCCAGGCGGTGCAGCTGATCCATGTTTTCGGAAAGGATGCTGCGGGCGGTTTCATGGGCGGTTTTGATAATCTGGTTCACCTCGGCGTCGATCCGAGTGGCCGTTTCATTGGAGCAGGCCAGGGAAGCGTCGCCGCCCAGATACTGATTGCTGACGGTTTCCAGGGCCACCATATCGAAATGCTCGCTCATGCCGTAGCGGGTCACCATGGCCCGGGCCAGGCGGGTGGCCTTTTCAATATCGTTGGAAGCGCCGGAGGTAACGGTGCCGAAGATGAGTTCCTCAGCGGTGCGGCCGCCGGTGAGGGTGGCCAGCTGGTTCATGGCCTCCTCGCGGGTGAGCAGCACCTTTTCATCTTCCTCCACCTGCATGGTATAGCCCAGCGCGCCGGAGGTGCGGGGGATGATGGTGATCTTGGTCACGGGGGCGGAGCCCTTCTGCTTGGCCGCCACCAGGGCGTGGCCGATTTCGTGATAGGCGATCACGCGCTTTTCCTTTTCGGAAATCACGGCGCCCTTGCGCTGATAGCCCGCGATGACGGTTTCCACGCTTTCCTCCAGATCGCTCTGGGAGACGGCAGGGTGACCCATGCGCACGGCCCGCAGCGCGGCCTCGTTGATGATATTGGCCAGCTCCGCGCCCGAAGCGCCGGAGGTCGCCTTGGCCACGGCGGAAAGATCAATGGGCGAATCCATTTTCACATCCCGGGCATGCACCTTCAGAATCGCCAGGCGGCCCTGCAAATCGGGCAGCTCCACGGGGATGCGCCGGTCGAACCGGCCGGGACGCAGCAGCGCGGGATCCAGAATTTCGGGCCGGTTGGTGGCCGCCAGAATCACCACGCCCTTGCGGCCGTCAAAGCCGTCCATTTCCGCCAGCAGCTGGTTCAGCGTCTGCTCGCGCTCGTCGTTACCGCCGCCGATGCCGCCGTTATCGCGCTTTTTGCCGATGGTGTCGATTTCATCGATAAACACGATGCAGGGGGCTTTCTCCTGGGCCTGCTTAAACAGATCGCGCACCTTAGCCGCGCCCATACCCACGAACATTTCCACAAATTCAGAGCCGCTGATGGAGAAGAAGGGAACCTTCGCCTCCCCGGCCACGGCCTTGGCCAGCAGCGTTTTGCCCGTGCCCGGAGGGCCCACCAGCAGCGCGCCCTTGGGCAGCTTTGCGCCGATGGCGGCGTATTTTTCCGGATCGTGCAGGAAATCCACGATTTCGGTGAGGGCCTCCTTGGCTTCGTCCTGGCCCGCCACATCCTTAAAGGTTTTGCCCGTCTGGGCTTCGATATAAATCTTCGCGTTGGCCTTGCCCAGCGTCAGGGCGTTTGCGCCGCCCACGCGCTTTTGCATGCTGCGCATCAGCAATCGGCCCACGATGGCGAAGAAGGCCACCGGCGCCACAAAGGAAATCAGGAAGGAAAGCAGGGGCGAGGCCTGGGTGGGGATTTCCGCCGAGAAGCGCACGCCGTATTGCAGCAGCAGATCCTTCAGCTCTGTATCCCCCGGCCACACGCCGGTTTTGTAGTAGGAGGCGCGGTAATTATCCCCCGAGGCGATAAATACCAGCTGGTTATCCTCGTAGGCCACCTCGGCCACCTTGCCCGCCTTCACCATGGAAATGAATTCATCGTAGGATACTTCCTTCACCTGCTGCTGCAGCATGGACGGGAACACGAAAATGTTCAGCAGCAGAATGACGATCAAAGCGATGCCCGTATAATACAGCAATGATCTTCTTTGATCGGGCTGTTCTCGCATAATAATTTCCTCCTTTTCGGGATGGCTTTCCGGCCCTTTTGGGGCGCGCCTTTATTATCGCATTCTTCCATTTTTCTGTCAAGGCGCTGCCACAATAACGGCCGTTTTTCTTCATTTCTCCGCCACAGACGGGGCCCTTTTCCGAATGCTGAAATATCCCGCCGCCGCCACCAGCAGCGCCGCCAGGGCGTCGAAAATAATATCCTTCATGGTATCCCGCAGGGCGGCGCGGCCCACCAGCTGCACCCCCTGCTCGGTGGCGTATTTCTGCATGTTCAGGCCCATCAGCGCGTCGCAGGCGTATTCATAGATTTCCCACACCGCCCCCGTCGCCAGCGCGAAGCAAAAGGCGAACAGCGCCACAAACAGCGGGCTGAGCTTCACCCGCACCTTCTCCTCCCGGTTCAGCAGATCCACCAGGATAAAGCCCAGCGCTCCCAGCATGGCCCCCGAAAAGAAATGCAGGATGGTATCCCAATGAGGCACCGCATAATAAAATTCAAACACCTCGCCCAGGAATACCGCGCAATAGAGGAAGGCATAATACAGGATGTAAATAAAATGCGGAATGCCCAGCTTCCAGCGCCGGGCGATGACGGAGGGCAGCGACATCACCCCCAGCCCCAGCAGGCATTGCACCAGCATCAGCAGATAATCGCTTTTCACCTTCTGATAGGGCGCGTCCGGGGCCAGGCTTTCGGGCGCGCCCAGAAACCGAACCAGGGAAAACGCCGCCGACAGCGCCAGGGAAACGAACAGAATCAGCCCCAAAATTTCCCGGGCCCCTTTTTTTTGCTTCTTTTGCATGTGCTTTTTCTCCCCTCTCGCTTTTGCGATTTCTCCTCCATTTTGCCGGGCAGGCGCGCGGTTGTCAACCCTCCGCCTCAATTTTGACCACATCCGCCCCCAGGGCGCGCAGCTTGTTTTCCAGTCCCTCGTAGCCCCGCAGCAGATGCCCCGCGGGATCGGAAAGCAGCGTTTGCCCCTGGGCGGCCAGGCCCGCCAGCATCAACGCCGCCGCAGCCCGCAGATCGGTGGCCGTCACCTGGGCCCCCGTCAGCGGCTTGCCCCCCTGAATCAGCGCCAATTGCCCCTCCACCCGAATCTGCGCCCCCAGGCGCTTGAGTTCCACCACATGCATATACCGATTTTCAAAAATCGTTTCCAGAAAAACCGACAGCCCATGGGTCTGGGTTGCCACGGTCATCAGCGGGGCCTGCATATCCGTGGGAAAGCCGGGATAGGACAGCGTGCGCGCCTCCATGGGATGGCGCGCCCTGCCCCGCAGGCGCAGGCCCCGGGCGTCCTCCTGGCAGATCACGCCCGATTCCGTCAGCTTAAAAAGCAGCGCCCGCATATGATCGCTTCGCGCCCCCGCCAGCAGCACGCTGCCCTCCGTCATGGCGGCGGCGCAGGCCAGGGTGCCCGCCTCGATGCGATCGGGAATGGGCGTGTATTCCACCCCGTGCAGCGCTTCCACCCCCTCGATCACCAGGTTGGCCGTGCCCGCCCCCGCGATACGCGCGCCCATACGGCTCAGGCATTGACACAGATCCACAATTTCCGGCTCCTTGGCCGCGTTTTCAATGCGGGTGAGGCCTTTGGCCAGCGTGGCGGCCATGACCAGATTTTCCGTTGCGCCCACGCTGGGGAAATCCAGATAGATGTTGGCCCCCCGCAACCCGCCGCTGACCCGGGCCCAGCCGCCGTCCGTTTCCACCCGTGCCCCCAGCTTTTGCAGCCCCTTCAAATGCAGATCAATGGGCCGCTGGCCGATGGCGCAGCCCCCGGGCATGGAAATCTGGCATTCGCCCTGCCGGGCCGAAAGCGGCCCCAGCACCAGCACCGAGGCGCGCATGGCGCGCATCAATTGCTCCGCCCCCGGGCTGTGCACCGCCCGGGCGGCCACCCGCACATCCCCCGCCTCCCGCGTGATCTCCGCCCCGCAGGCCTGCAGAATTTCCAGCATGTGGGCGGTATCCGTCAAATGGGGCACCTGGTGAATAATCACCTCCTCGCCCGTGAGCAGGGCGGCCGCCAGAATGGGCAGCACCGCGTTTTTCGCCGTGCCCACGTTCGTTTCCCCCGAAAGCCGGGGCGTTTGCGTGATCTGATACTGGGGCATGAAAAAGCACCTCCGCGATTTTTTGATCCTCGCGGTCATTGTGCCCCGGCCCGAAGCAAACTTTCTGCTTCCAGCGCGCCACCGCCCGGCATGCCGCCAGAAATTCGCAGCATACGCGCCCCAAAGCGGCGAATTGCCCGCCGCGCCCAGCCAGAATTTTTTTGTTGGCAAAGGCTGGCGGCTATGCTATAATTTTTACGAACAAACATTCTTTTTGACGTATTAAAGGAGCTTTCCATGGATCGTTTCGTTTTAAAAGCGCCCTACGCCCCCCGGGGGGATCAGCCCCAGGCCATCGAGGCCCTTGCCCGGGGCGTGGAGGCGGGCATGCCCGCCCAGGTGCTGCTGGGGGTAACGGGCTCGGGCAAAACCTTCACCATGGCCTCTGTCATTGAAAAGGTGCAGCGGCCCACGCTGGTCATCGCCCATAATAAAACGCTGGCCGCCCAGCTCTGCGCCGAATTCAAGGCCTTTTTCCCCGACAGCGCGGTGGAATATTTCGTTTCCTATTACGATTATTATCAGCCCGAGGCTTACATCGCCTCCTCCGACACCTACATTGAAAAGGACGCCTCCGTCAACGAGGAAATCGACCGCCTGCGCCATAGCGCCACCGCGGCGCTGAAGGAGCGGCGAGACGTGATTATTGTCGCCTCGGTGAGCTGCATTTATTCCATGGGCGATCCCAGCGAATACGAGGGCCAGATGATTTCCCTGCGCCCGGGCATGGCGCTTTCTCCCGAAGCGCTGATGCGCCGCCTGGTGGATATTCAATATGAAAGAAACGATATCGGATTCGAACGGGGCAATTTCCGCGTTCGGGGGGACACAGTGGAAATTATTCCCGCCGGCCAGCGGGAAAACGGCGTGCGGGTGGAATTTTTCGGCGATGAAATCGACCGCGTCAGCGAATTTTCCGTGGTGGACGGCCATATGCTGCACACCGTGCAGCACGCCGCCATTTTCCCCGCCACCCATTACGCCACCAATATGGAGCACCGAGAAGAAAACATCGCCCATATTCAAGAGGATATGGAAAAGCAGGCGGCCGCCTTTGAAAAGGAGGGCAAGCTGCTGGAAGCCCAGCGCATCGCCCAGCGCACCCGCTACGACATCGAAATGCTGCGGGAAATCGGCTTCTGCACCGGCATTGAAAATTACAGCCGCTATTTCGACGGGCGGCAGCCGGGGGATCCGCCCTTCTGCCTGCTGGATTATTTTCCCAAGGATTTCTTGGTCATGATCGACGAAAGCCACGTGACGCTGCCCCAGATTCGCGCCATGTACGCGGGGGATCGCGCCCGGAAGGAGGCGCTGGTGCAGTACGGCTTCCGGCTGCCCTCCGCCTTTGATAACCGGCCGCTGCGCTATGAGGAATTTGAAAAGCGGGTGCGCCAGGTGATCTACGTTTCCGCCACCCCCGGGCCCTACGAACGGGAGCAGGCCAGCCAGATCGTGGAGCAGATCATCCGCCCCACCGGCCTGCTGGACCCCCGCATCCTTGTGCGCCCCGCCACGGGCCAGGTGGACGACCTGGTGGGCGAAATCAACCAGGTGGTGCAAAAGGGCGAGCGGGTGCTTGTGACCACGCTGACCAAGAAAATGGCGGAGCAGCTTACCGATTATCTGGACGAGTTGGGCATGCGGGTGCGCTATCTGCATTCCGACATCGTGACGCTGGAGCGTACCAAGCTCATCCGCGAGCTGCGCATGGGCGAATACGACGTGCTGGTGGGCATCAACCTGCTGCGCGAGGGGCTGGATTTGCCCGAGGTGGCGCTGGTGGCCATCCTGGACGCGGACAAGGAGGGCTTTCTGCGCTCCGAAACCAGCCTGATTCAAACCATCGGCCGCGCCGCCCGCAACGCGGAGGGCCGGGTGATTATGTACGCCGACAGCCCCACGGAATCCATGATGCGGGCCATCGACGAAACCAACCGCCGCCGGGCGCTGCAGCAGGCCTATAACCAGGCCCACGGCATCACCCCCGAATCGGTGAAAACGGCGGTGCGGGCGCTGCTGGAGATCACGGATAAAACCAGCGAGGAAATTTCCGATAAGCTGCCTCAGGAAGAAAAGAACGAATGGATTCAGCAATTGGAGGATCAGATGCTCACCGCCGCCTCCGCCCTGGATTTTGAAAAGGCGGCCAAGCTGCGCGATCAGTTATTCGCCCTGCGGGGGGACGCGCCCATGGATAAGCACCAGCCCACCCGGCGGCGGCGGGCCTCCGTGCGCAAGCCCGAGCATTGATTTTTCTCCCCGGAAGGAGCGGCCCCCTATGCAAACGCTGATAGAGCTTTTCGACGAACGCCCGCTGGAAAACGTGTTAAGCACGGAAATGTTCCATCCCCGGCGCACGGTGTTCATCTGCCCGCCCGAGGCGGCGGCCAACCAGGCGCTGCAAGCGCAGCTGCGGGCGTATTTTAAGCGCCGCGGGGTGGAATGCGAATGCATTTTCCTCCAGGGCGGCATGACGGACGCCACCGCCGTGGCCCGGCGCATCAAGGAAATTCTGCAAAAATATCCCGACTGTGCCCTGGATATCGCCGGCGGCACGGACGCGGCGCTTTTCGCCAGCGGCCTGGTATGCGCCCAAACGGCGCTGCCCGTATTCACCTACAGTCGGAAAAGCAACAGCTTCTATAATATTCACAACGCCCCCTTCGCCCAGGGCGTGCGCTGCCCCCTGGAATGGACGGTGGAGGAGGCGCTGCTCATGGCGGGAGGCGCGGCGCGCCAGGGCCGGGTGGATAACGCCCTTCTGGGCGAATACCGGGGGCTTTTCGGCCCGCTCTTTTCGCTGTTTCTGCGCTTTCGCCGGGAATGGCCCGCCATTACGGGGTATATCCAGCGCGCCTCCGTCCCGCGGGAGGGCGCGAACGCCCTTTCGGCGGAAGCGCCCTATCTGGTGAAGGGCGGCCAGGGCAGGCGGCTGCGCGCCCCGGAGGCGGCGCTGCGGGAAATGGTCCGGCTGGGGCTGATCGGCGGCCTGGAAATTCTGCCCGGGGAGCGGGTGCGTTTTTCCTTTGCCGACGGGCAGGTGCGCGCCTGGCTGCGGGATGTGGGCAGCCCGCTGGAATTGTTTGTGTATCAGGCCTGCCTGGATACCGGCGCGTTTCACGATGTGCGCAGCAGCGTGGTAGTGGATTGGCCGGGGGCGAACCAGGTGACCAACGAATTGGATGTGATGGCCACCAGCGGGGTGAAAACGGCGTTCATCAGCTGCAAGGCCTGTGCGGTGAAAACAGAAGCGCTTAACGAATTGGCCATCCTGCGCGACCGCTTTGGGGGCCAGATGGCCCGGGCGGCCATCGTGACGGCGGAGCGGGGGCGCGCCCCCATGCGCCAGCGGGCGGCGGAGCTGAATATTGATGTGATCGAGCTGGAGGATTTAAAGAACGGTTTTCTCCCCCAGCGCCTGCGCGCGCTGCTGCGCGGATAAGGAGCAATGCCATGATCTGTACGCTGTGTCCCCGGGGCTGCGGGGTGGACCGAGGGGAGAAAAAAGGCTTTTGCGGCATGGGCGAGGCCCCCGTTGTTGCCCGGGCAGCGCTGCATTTCTGGGAAGAGCCCTGCATATCGGGCCAGCGGGGCAGCGGCACGGTGTTCTTTTCGGGCTGCACGCTGCGCTGCGTCTATTGCCAGAACGCACCCATCAGCCACCAGGGCCAGGGAAAGGAGATTTCTCCCCGCCGTCTGGCGGAAATCTTCCGGGCGCTGTATGAGCAGGGGGCCCATAACCTGAATCTGGTTACGGCCACCCAGTTCGTCCCCGCCGTTTTGCAGGCGTTTTCCTATGATAAACCGCCCATCCCCGTGGTGTGGAACAGCGGCGGCTATGAATCGCTGGAAACGCTGCGGATGCTGGAGGGGGTGGTGGATGTGTATCTGCCCGATCTCAAGCACGTCTCCCCCCGGCTTTCCGCCCTGTGCGCCGGCGCGCCCGATTATTTTGCCCGCGCTTCCCAGGCGCTGCTGGAAATGTGCCGCCAGACGGGCGCGCCCGTTTATGACGGCGCGGGCCTGCTGCTGCGAGGCACGCTTGTGCGCCATCTGATTTTACCCGGCTGCACCCAGGATTCCTGCCGGGCGCTGGATTTTATCGCGGAAAAGCTGCCGGCGGGCACCCCCGTTTCCCTGATGCGGCAATACAGCCCCGTGCCCTGGTGCGCGGTGAAGGGGCTGGATCGCCGGGTGAGCGACCGGGAATACGCGCGCGTGCTGGCCCACTATCAGGCCCTGGGCCTTTCGGGCTACACCCAGGATAAGGCTTCCGCCGATACCGCCTATACCCCGCCCTTCGACCTGACAGGGGTGTGAAACGAGGAAAGATATAGCGGGACGCAGCTTCTTTGACAGCCGCCGCTCCCGCATCATTTCCGCTCCACCGGGACATCTTAAAATTGCGCAAAAAAAATCATGGAAGTTCATGCGGCGTTCAAACATTCTTAAAAAAGCCGCGTTACAATACAAGCGTACCCCGAAGGAAAGGGCATCATCCCAGAAGCGCCGGGCGCTTCTGAAAAAGGAGGAAGAAATTATGAAAAAGAATTCTCATTTATACTTGGGCTTTCTGGCCGTACTCATTGCGGCGGCCATGCTGGCCGTAACGCTGATTAACGCGGGCGCGGCTTCCAACACCATTCCGGAGGACGAGGTGAATTCCATCGTGAACACCACCACCGACGCCTCCCAGATTTCCAGCCCCTTCACCGAAGTGGTTTTCAAGGTGCGCGACAGCGTGGTGGGCGTGAATAACTACACCTCCACCACCTCCTATTACGGCTACGGCTTCGGCTATGGCTACGGCAACCGCCAGAGCGAGGAGAGGGAAAGCCTTTCCGGCACGGGCTCGGGCGTGGTGATCTCCAATTACGGCCATGTGCTGACCAACTATCACGTGGTGGAGGGCGCTTCCCGCGTCACCGTCACCATCGCCAATGACGAAAGCGAGCACGAGGCCACCGTGGTGGGCTACGACGCGGATCTGGACATCGCCATTCTGCATGTGAAGGATCTGAAGCTGGCCGCCGTGCCCCTGGGCGACAGCGATCAATTGCAGGTGGGCGAGTGGGCCATCGTCATCGGCAACCCCCTGGGCGAGGATTTTGCCCGCACCGTGACCGTGGGCGTGGTTTCCGCCCTGGATCGTGAAGTGACCGATACCACCACCGACCGCTACGGCCGCCGCACCTATATCACCAACAGCATGATCCAGGTGGACGCCGCCATCAACAGCGGCAACTCCGGCGGCGGCATGTTCAACGTGCTGGGCCAGCTGCAGGGCATCCCCGCCCGGAAGTATTCTTCCAATGGCCTGTTCTCCAGCGCCTCCATCGATAACATCGGCATGTGCATTCCTATCAACGTGGCCAAGCCGCTGATCGAGCAGGTGCTCCGCGCCTATAACGCCGATGAAGAAACCTCCACCCCCGTCAACGGCGAGGATTCGCAGCAGCAGGCCTCCGTCAGCAGCCCCCTGCAGGGCAAGCCCCGCCTGGGCGTGCTGGGCTCCACCGTCACCTCCGCCGCCCAGAGCAAGCTGCCTCTGGGCTGCCTGGTGAGCGAGGTGGAAGCCAATTCCCCCGCTGAAGAAGGCGGCGTGAAGCCCGGCGACATCATCGTGGAGGTGGACGGCGAAATCGTTTCCACCATGACCGCCCTGCAAAATAAGCTCAAGACCTATAACGAGGGCGATACCATCACCGTGAAGGTGTTCCGGGATGACGGCCTGGCCGAGCAGGCGGGCCAGAACCGAATCGACCTGAGCAAGATCGGCGAGGGCGAGTATGTGGATCTGTCCATCACCCTGCGGGTGATCGACAACCTGAATATGTAATAAAAGCAAATAAGGCGAGCGTGGATTCTTTGGTAAACCAAAGAATCCACGCTCGCCTTTTTTGCATAAAAACGAATGGGAATATCTCGAAAAAAAGCGAGAGAACTTTCTTGAGCACGCCGGGCTTTTGCGTGGGGCAATACGTTCAAAGAAATTCCTCCCGCATGCATTTATTCGTTTTTTCCCGCTTCATCCTGCTTTTGCCGCAGCTGCTCCAGCGCGGCGCGCAGCCGGGCGGGAAAGGGAACCCCCGCCAGGGCCAGATTTTCCAGAATGGATAGGCTCTCGTTGGCCACATAATACCAGATCACCGCCTCCCGGAACATGGCGTTTTCCGCGCCCAGCGCCCGATCCAGCAGCGCCGCCACCAGCACCACAGCCAGCATCAGGCCCTTTTTCGCAATGCCCCGCGCCCCCGTTTTGCTGTCCAGGCGGCCGTTTGCGGTCTTGGGGCTGCACCCCATCCAGGCCACGATAAGCCCGCAGATATAATCCACCGTCATGCACGCCAGCAGCACAATCAGCACCGTGTCGAAGCCGCCCAGCGCTCCCGCCACGGCCCCGCCGGCCCCCGCCAGCAGCTTCACGGCCTTATCCCACCAGGGAACGCCGCTTAATTTCTCCATACCTCGTTTTCCTCCTCCATTGCGTCCAATTCCTGCGTCAGCCGCGTCAGGGCCGCCCGGGCGGAATCCAACGCCTGACGCAGGCACGTTTGCTTGGGAAGCTGGCCGCCGCTTTGCTCCATGCCCTGGGGAATACCCCAGTGGGTAAACCTGGCCCCGGCCAGCCGCTCCCGCACCACCCCCCAGGCGTGCCCCCTGGCGTGCACCACCGTGCCGTCCCCCAGATACAGCCCCACATGGCCCATTTTCCCGGGCGCGTCCTGGCGGAATACCAGGCAGAGCTTTTCTCCGGGCAGGCTGTCAATTTCGCCCTTTTCCGCCCAGGCCGTGCGCGTCCATTGGCTGGTGGCCCCGGATACCAGCTTAATTCCCACCGCGTCCATGCACCAGCGGGTAAGCTGGGCGCAGTCGTAGGCCCGCTTGCCCGTGCCCGCCGTGTCGTCCCACCAGCGGCAGCCCCTGCAGCTGGTGGCGCTGCCCTTCATGCGCGGGCAGTTCTCCCGTATTTTCGCCGCGCTGCCCGGGTATTGCGCCGCCCGGGCTTTGCGGTAGGCCACCGTGCAAAATTGCCCCGTGCCGCCCATGATGTAAGGGCACCCCACCCGGGAAAGCGCCCATTCCCGGGCCGTTTGCGCTTTGTCCATGCGTACCTCCTTAATTCGGAATGCGTAATTCGGAATTTTTAATTCCGCATTCCGCATTATGAATTCTGAATTATGAATTATCAATTTCCGTCCACAGGTTTTCCGTCCCCAGCGTTCCGGGCTCCCACACGTTTTCGCCCGCGAAATTGCTTTCCCAGGTCTTGCCGTTGTGGGTCACCTTGTCCCCCTGCTGGTAGCCGCTGCCGGGCACGCCGCTCCAGGGCTTCCAGGCCGGAATCGTTTCTGCGGGCGTATCGCCGCCCGCTTCGCCCGCGCCGCCGCTCTCCAGCGCCGCTACACGGGCCTCCAGCGCCGTCAAGCGCCCGGTCATGGCCGCCTCCAGCCGCGCCATGGCCTCCAGCACCTCGGGCCGCTGATTCTCGGCGGTGAGATGCTGATCCCGCAGCGCCAGCAGC